>NZ_JAVBXS010000015.1 GCF_030824435.1 Rheinheimera sp. | reverse complement strand
TGTCTGCCAAACGCCCACGCCGAGGATCAGCAGTCCGAAGACCATCATCATCCACGGGCGACTGAGCGATAGTCGCAATATATTCTGGATCATGGTTGGCTCCTAGTGTTCATGGCTGGCGCCAGACTTCAGGATGTCGGCTTTGATTAAAAAACTATTCTGGGTGACGACCTCAACTTGTTCTTCCAGACCTGACAACACCTCGATAAAGCTGTCGTCACTGGCACCAAATTCCGGCATTCGCACTTCATAAATATCGCCAACCCGGATGAACACAACGGTTTCACCGTTAAATTCCTGCAGGGCTGATTTCTTCACGATTTGGCGTGCTTCCACCGAGGCCACTTCCACATCAGCTTTAACGTGCATGCCCGGACGCCAGTACCCGTTGTCATTGCGCACAACGGCACGGGCCCTGGCGATATGGCCACCGGTCATTTGTGGTGCAATATATTCAATCTGGCTGGACGTTTGCTCTTCGCCATGAACATCACGCACGACCACCGGATTGCCCCGCGCCATTTTGGCGGTATCCCCCGGAAAGGCCGACATTTCGACATACACGGTGGATAAATCACTGATCTCCACTAACGCCTGGTCCGATACCTTTTCTCCGGGATTCACAAACCGGTTAGTAACTTCACCGTCCGACAACGCCTTAATGCTGTAATTTTTTAATGTCGCTGCGTTTTGTACCGTGGCCACAACCTGACCCGCTTTGACCTTGTCGCCAATCCGCACCGCCACACTTTGCACGACGCCCGGATAGACCGCACTGAGCCTGCTTTGCTGCTCTGGGATCACCGATACCACACCAAACAAATGCGCCTGAGTGCGAATACGACCTGAAGTCACAGGCTCGCTGATTAAACCGGACTCTTTTGCCACATCCGCTTCAAGTTCGGTGCGTCCCTCGTAGGACTCAAAGTGCCAGGTATGATTTTGACCTTTGGCACTGAGTGCAACTTCCACTTCAAATGAATGCGGCTCTGCGACCGGCTCCTGACTGACCAGCATGTCACCACGTGGGCGCAAAGTCAGCACATCCCGACGACCTCCCAGACGCTCCAGTGTCAGTCCGGCCTGATAAGTCCCGGGGGCCAGAGGCTCTCCATTATCAGATGCAAATAAACGAAACTCTGGTTTGCCGCCGTTTTCACTGAGCACAACTTCCAGTGTCAGCGAGCCTTTTTCCAGTAAATGCCCGCCATTGGGGCCTTTTCTCTCTTCGGTTTGTGCGTGTTCGTCAGCATGGTCATGCTCTTCGCTGGCTTGTAACGGGCCACAAAACCCTGTGAATGCCGTTAGCAGTAAAGCCGTTGATATAAAACGGATGTAATTCATCATATTGTTATTCCTTCATGCGGGATGGTAATGCAGCAGGTCCGTTGACCACTAAAGGCATTCCCACCAGACGTTCGAGTTCGACTAACTGACGGTGAAACTGGGCCTGAGCGTCAATCATGTTGCGTTTGGCGCTTAGCAAATCTTCATGGGCAGAGAGCAAATCCGTCATATCAAAGATGCCGGTCTCATACCCTTTGAGTGTACTTTGCACGACCGACTCCGCCGCCGGAAGAATGGCCTGTTGCTGATCATGGATTTGCTCTGAAAGCAGGGTTAATTGCTGATATAACCGGCCCGTAGAGAGCTGCAATTGCTGACGACTGAGCTTTAACTGATGCGCTGAACGCTCTGAAGTCACCCTCGCTGCTTCAATCTCACCGGCATTGGGGTTTGAAAGTGCCAGAGGCATGCTGACACTGAGCACAAACGCATTCTCATTCAGCTGCTCGTTACGGCGCACCCCAGCCCCGACTGTAAGGTCGGTTTGGCCATTGGCGATCGCCAGGTTTTGCAGCGTGCCCGCCAAACGCTCCTGTGTCAGATAGAACCCAAGTTGTGGCGAGCTATCAAGCGCTGCCAGCATCTCATTGAGCGATGGCAGCATCGGCAACACCGCCAACTGCCCCTGCACCGTATCGAAATCCGGTTCATTGGACCAATTGGCGGCTAACTGGCGTACTGCAACCTGCAGTTCGGCTTTGAGCGCTTTTAAATCCATCTGGCTTTTGAGCACCCGACTTTTCAGCCGCAATACATCCGCGTCAGTGACTAGTCCTGCCCGTGACCGCTCTGTCGCGACCTGCAGTGCGTTTTGCTCCATCACCAGGCGTTCAGCGGTCCAGCTGCGCACCGTCTGCAATTCCAACACATCCAGATAGTCGGTCATGGTTTTGGCCAGAACATCCACCCGGTCGAGTTCGTATTGGGCCTGTGTCAGTGCTTTCCCTGCACTTGCGCTCTCCAGACGGCGCTGACGCTTGTCGCCAAGTTCAATGACCTGACTCAGTGTCAGCGTAAGCTCTGCGCTTTTAACGCCGCTGAGGCTGCCATTTCCAAGGACGTTCTCCACAGAAACACCAAGCTCAGGGTTTGGTTTAAGACCAGCTTGTAGGGTTTTAGCTTCATCAATCCGAAGCTGATAAGGATAAAGTTGCAGTTGTGGACTGCTCGTTAAAGTTCTTTCTAACGCTGTAGTGATCGCAAGCTCTTGCGCCGTCACCGAAAAAGATGCGACACACAGCAATGCCAAGGCAACAGCGCCTTTGCAATAAGGGCGGGACATAGAAATTCTCCGTCAAATGTAAAATCACGTTGTTAACTAAAAACGATGATCTCAGGCATTTGGCGGGGGCACAGCAGGAGCGTACGTCATGCTGAAGGCTTCAGCACGGGAAAACGGAACGATGGTCTGAACAACGGACTCTGCCGCTGCGCTTGTCATATAAGCGACAAAACACATCACATGCACATGGGGCTCATGTGGGTCGTCAACATCATTGACGGCCTCATTGGCGTGAGATGTTTGATGTTCATTGTGTTGGTGCGCAGCATTATCCCCGAAAGAAATCAGATTATGATGTTCTGTCGGTAAATGTACGACAATGCTGTCACAGGCTACAAAAGCATGATTAAGCATAATCGTAAACATAAACCACAATATCCATCGGGAATATTTAGACACAACAATCCTTTATGTTAAGTGCGTAGCGCTAATATACGTCTTGCACCATCAAGGACAATTATCCCAATGATACCGCCAATCACTAAATCCGGATAGCCCGATCCCGTCCAGGCGACTAGGCCACCGGCAACAATCACCCCGAGGTTCGCCAGAACATCATTGGTCGAGAATATTTTGGTCGCTTTCATATGCGCACCGTCACTGCGTGACTGTGAGATGAGATAAAGACATAAAGTGTTCGCTATAAGTGCCACACTCGCCATTACAATCATCAGCGTCGACATGGGTTCAGTGCCAGCCCAAAACCGTCGTGCTACTTCGAACAACACACCGGCTGCAAGCAACGCCTGCAACCAACCTGAAAGATGGGCAGCCCTGACTTTTTTGGCGGCGCTAAGGCCAACAGCCAGCAAGGCAACACTGTAGACAGCGGCATCGGCCAGCATATCTAACGAGTCGGCAATAAGGCCGGTGGATTGTGCCCAGACTCCGACAATAAGTTCTGTGACGAACATCACGGCATTAATCGCCAACAATCGCTGTAATAACTTACGTTCGTCTGCATCGGCTTTGCTGTTATCAACTGACGCTGTTGGGTCGGCCTGAAACGGCGCTGAGCTTTGCAGTACTGCACCTAAATTTAATGACTCCAGACGTTGGGTGATGGCGTCCGTACCGCCTTGATGCACCACATCAAGCTGCCGGTCTTGCAGGAAAAATTGCAACTGTAGCACCTGTGGCAACGCGCCAAGCGCCATTCGAATAAGATTTTCTTCTGAGGGGCAGTCCATCTTGCGAATGTGGTAGCGGGTTTTGTGGTGCAAATCTGATACAGAACACTCAGGCAACGGAGCATTTTCAGAGGCTTGCACCTGGGCTTTACATTGGCAATCTGACATAGCGGCCTCACTTTGAACAAGATACCGCCATTAAAAACTATAAAGCCACTTTAAGGTCAACAGTTTTTTCACCGATGTTGTACACAATCACTGGCACATGGATGCACCAGATTTTTCAGGATCTCGCAGTCTTTGGCCTGATGGTCATCCTGGCAAAGCGCCCGTAATGCCTGTAAATCCGCTTTTAATTGATGAAGTTGGGTTAATTGCGTGTCTAAATGCCCCAATTGCTCATCGATCAGCGTATTTACCTGCCCACAAGGTTGGCTGGGAGCTTCACGAAACTTCAGGAGTTGCCGGACCAACGACAGACTCATATCAAAGGCCCGGCAATGCCGGATAAATTGTAAATCTTCGAGATGGCGCTGCTGATAGGTTCGATATCCGGAGGCGGTTCTTGCCGGAGCGGCTAACAATCCCTGTTTTTCATAAAATCGGATGGTTTCCGTTTCACATCCGGCCAGCGCCGCCAGTTCACCAATTTTCATTGCCTTTCACCAACTCTAAAGTTACTTTAAGCATTAAATGTATCATAATGCAGCCAGCAGAAACTGCATTTTAATTGACCAGGGATAGTGATGGAACCAAAGGTATTGCTCGCCTATTTTGAATACCTGGCGCTGGCCGACCAAGCGCGCAAATCAAAGGACTATGAGAGAAGTTTTACGTACCTGGAGTACGCCCACATCCTTGGTCAACAAGACGTTTTGTGTCATTTGCAGATGCTCTGGTTGGCCCTTTGTACCGCAGACTGGCGCGAACTGGCAGGCCTAAGCTATCGGTTGTTGTTAACACCTTTTGGTCATCTTTTTAATCGCCTGCCACTTGGCAATACGGGGCGTTCGAACGCCTGTGCCTTTAAGCCGATGGCCATTCCGGAAGAGCTCAGAGAAATATTAGCGCCCGTAGGGAAAAAGCAGGACTCGTAGTCCTCACCCTGTGCGCGTAAATACACTTGAGCTATTCCTGATTCATTTGCGACGATGACTAAAAATTACTGAGTCGTCTTTCTACTGGCACCTAAAGTGAGCCGAGTACGATGACTGGTACTTATTCATTCCACTTTTTGCCCGCTTGATCATAATGGTTGCCATCGATGTTTTTGGAGTAAATATTGCCATTGTAATCCTCCCAATCGCCATAATGGAGAGGGTCAGATCTAGGGTTATCTAACCAATCAATCTGTTTCTTGTCGTCCGAATTTGCTTGTGCAGATGTAAGTAGCCAAAAGAAAACCTTTAGAATCAACGTCAGGAACAATGTTATATATTTCATCATGAATTCCCCCATAAACCTCTGGTAGCCTGGCTACGAGCAGACTGATATCGCCGAAGGCCTACTCGATAACAACTTCCACACCAATCATGTTCGCAATAGGCGTGTATAAATCTACATCGACATCAGGCGCATGAATAGAAATAATCAGAGAGTACCTTACCCGCTGACCATATCTTTCAAGTGCAGGCCTTGTTTTCCACCAACCAAGTGAAGGATAAACAGCTAAAACGCCCCGACTCGCCAACTCTGCCGCGCTGCCCACCCAAATATCTGAATGCAGTGAGCCTTTATGTCTGTTCTTCTTTCCTATTAACCAGTTAGCGTCTGTATCGTTACTAACAATTCGATCTTCATCATCTCTGGCTGCTGCATTTATCCGGGAGCGAAATGCGTCCTCGCTCTCGGTCGGCCGCTTCACATCGAAACGAAGGCCATGTGATTCATATCTGTATCGAGAGGTAACACCTCTAGCAGACGGGTTGGGCTCAATAAAATAAGACAGTGTCACCCTCATTTCGACTTGCGTTTCTCCAAGCGCCTCCAATTCGGCTAATGGCCATGGCAAACGATGCAAATTCATATCGCGCAGCTTGGGTTCTTCTCCCTTTTCCCGCCTAAATGGCTGCAAAAACTCCTGACAAATCATTGTCAACGAGCTATCAGCGCTCCACATGGCCCTGTCGATGCTAGGCTCTCCAAAGCCGCAATGCCTTACCAATTGTGTTGTTTGTGCTTTGGTGGGTTCACCCCGAGGAGGAAGAAACATACGTTTCATCGCATAGGTCCACTTGGCAGAATGCACAATTAAGCCCCGAATACTCTCAGTCCATAGCTCTGGGTACCGGGCCATTAATTGTGCGGCCATGCGTGCGCAAAGAGCAGAAGCCGCGCTTGTTGCATTGCTCGTTGTGAACAGACGTTCTGTTGGGTTTGCATGAGTCGTCAGGAGGCTTAAGCTGCTCATCCAAGAAGCGCCTAAAGCATCTTTTGCCGCGTTACCTCCTTCGAACATCACATCAGGCTTTAACGGCCAATGAGGTTCCCATGTCTGGGAAGTCGTGCTGAAAGGACTTAAACCACCTATTTCTGCAATAGGGGAATAATGCAGCGCATCTGCTTCAGTGATCCTTACGAGGTTGGTCATCGCACCGACAGTTAGTGCATTCCAGGCTTGTGCAGGGTCATGAATACCGTCAGTTGTATTACTATCAGGATATGTTATCCACGCATTTGGGTCTCTGATATTGCCTGCCGACACAACAAACAGTTTTGGAGTCTCACCTTGTGCATCACCATCATAAGCAAGTCGATCAATAGTTGCTGACCAGGCCGAAGGGCGCCCACGATCACGGTTATCTCTGGCTGTAATCGCCATACTGAATACTCGCTTTCGATGTGGTGCAGTGATAGCTGGGCGATCTACCGCTTCGGAAGTCAAGTAACCATGAAGCTGCGCGTCTCCACCGTTGGCGCCGTTTTCATGTAGTAGTTTAACGGACTCCAAACGATATGGGATAGAAACCGGCCCGAGCTCTGATAGCACATCCGTCAAATTTCCGAATAGGGCAAGTCCTGCCATTTCAGTACCATGCCCTTCCGCATCATCCACTCCCCAAGCCGGCTCCACAGTGTGCCTATCGTCGTTGGATAAAGCATGTTGTAGTAGTGGATGTCCATTGTTAACACCGGTATCAAACAAACAGACATGTGGAGCATCGGCGCCATCTGCAGGAAGTGTTAAACGTCCATTGAGTTCAGCCGCCCATTCGGGTTGCTCTTGCGGAGTCAGTTGATCAAAGAACTCTGCGGTTTCCTTAGCACGACGTAACTCAGCGATGCTGTTTAAAGTCATCATTGAGCGCTTCATCTGGCCGACAGAGCCATATACCAACAATACGGAACGCTCTGGAAAGTGAAGCACTCCAGGCGCATTGCGAAAACCTAGTCCGGCCGCCATACCTTTAAATTGATCTACTATCCCTTGCCTGTCACCTCTGGTTGGCAACCAAACTTCCCACCATAGATGCTCATCATCTCTCGTCGGCATAGAATCTGGAGTATCAGTCCATAGGGCCTGTAATGTCGCAGCACGAATTTCAGAAATAGCATTGATCAATTTGCTATGAGCAGGACCGCTCTTTTTATCGTTATTTTCGTCCAAATAATCGGTGATAAGTTTCTCGAAAAACTCCAACTTTCCATCTGGAACAAACACAGTAGCGAAAGTTTTGTTGTTGTCTTGTCTGACATTCCGCAGTTCTATGCCAGAGCGCTCTCTGGCAAGAGATTCAAAGGCCAACTCAACATCAGGAAAGCTTTCAAACTCAATTTGCAGACCGATGCCTTCTCCAACACCCGCCTCTCGCTGTAGAGCAGCCGCTTCGGCCAGTACGGGAGTCAGTTGATGGAGCTTTTCAAGCAAGCCTCCACCGTGCGAGTTTCTGTCTTTGGCTGGGATATCAGAGCCGCCGCCTCCTGTGGGTGGCGATTTGAAACTTTCTACGCGAGCACTATTTTGGAATATAAAATGCGGGTGGTTGTTCTGTTCCCTTTCCGCCATGGAATGTCCTTTTCGTTTTTATTAACCGATTTTATTTAGTCGATTGGATAGTTTCCTGCGCTCTTCAATGGCCTGAGCAACATCTTTTTCTGAAATCGTTTCGACCCGTTCAATCAGAGCAGTTTTAAGCACCTCATCAGCTGCCCGAGTCAACTCTGCATAGCTCAACCCTAAAGCCTTGTCAGCCAAACGTTTCCAAGAGGTATTTTTGATTGCCATGCGACATAAACGGGACTTAAGCACGCTGGCAATACGAGCCTCATCAGGTAGTTCGTAATGCAACAAATCATCGAAACGACGGAACAGCGCACTATCCAAAATGTCCGGATGGTTAGTAGCGCCGATGATCAGACTGTGTGAGTCATCCTGCTCTATCATTTGCAGAAAGCTGTTGAGTATACGCCGTACTTCACCAACGTCATTTGCCAAACCACGTTGAGAACCAATAGCATCAAATTCATCGAAAAAGTAGACACCACGGGCATGATGGGTGGATTCAAAAATCTGCCGCAGCTTTGAAGCTGTCTCGCCCATAAATTTGGTGATTAACCCATCCAAACGAACCTGAAACAAAGGTAAACCAAGCTCACCAGCAAGCACGGATGCAGTCATCGTCTTGCCTGTGCCAGGAGGGCCTACCAACAACAGTTTACGTCTCGGGGACAAACCATGCGATAAGATTTCCGCAGCATGACGCTGCTCACGAATAATCCGCTCCAACTGTTGGGTCAGTTCGCCATTCAGTACCATATCGCCCAACCGTGATTTGGGATAACTCACAGATAACAGATTAGCCAGCTCGCCTTTTGGCCTACTGATAGGTACGGCTTTATTATCCGAGGTTACAGCACGGCGGGATTTTGCCTGATCAACTAACAAACGCAACTCTTCGGCAAGCTTACCGTGGCCGCGCTTTGCTTCATGAGCCGCCACTTGCATGGCAACGGAATAAAAACGATTTTCGTCGCCCTCCAAATGTGACTGGAGCAGCGCTTTTAATTGGTCAGCACTTGCCATAATGTAGTCCTCCTCGCTATGAGGTTATTGTATCTTGTTGAGCAAGCAATCACGATAAAAAACACTAAGCCGTCGTTCGCCATCAACAGACTAGACACTACCCAGCTACTTTTGGTTACTGTTTTCATACTCTACCGGTGATAGCAGACTATTGGAACCACGCTTCCATTTTCGGATCATTCATAATCATCCGCAAATTTTGTAAACGGTGGATCGACCAATAGAAAGCTCGCGTGATATTTCCGTCGCAGATTTGCCTGCAGCCCTCATATCAATAACTTTGGCTTTATCGATTTTTGGCTTCCGACCAAACTTAACGCCCCGGGCTTTTGCTTCCTGCCGTCCTTCATTGGTCCGCTCCAAAATACGATGCCGCTCTGCCTGGGCAACAGCTGACAGAATCGTGACAACCATTCTGCCCATTTCGCCTTCTGTGTTGATCCCGTCATCAATGAAACGAACACCTACCCCCATGTTGTCGAATTCCTTGATGAGATTGATCATGTCTGCGGTGTCACGACCCAACCGGTCGAGTTTTTTGACAAGTACCTGATCGCCTTTCTCCACCTTCATTAACAGCGTTTGCAACCCCTCTCGTTTGAGGTGACTGCCAGATTCTTTATCGCTGAAGATCCTATATGGTTCAACACCATGCTCAGCCAAAGCCTTCAGTTGAATATCGAGGGACTGCTGACTGGTTGAAACGCGAGCATAACCAAAAAGACGCATCAGAATGTCTCCTAAATCGAATAGTAGACAAACTGTCTACTAACTACATGATTGACGATTTAATAGACAGTATAAGAGGTGGATTTTAAAGTGTCTACTAATTTATGATTTAATAGAACACTTTCAGAGTAACCCAGTGACGTTGAGATCAGCAGTAAGCGAATTAAAGTTGTTCAAATAGTACGAATCTCGAAAAAACGAATATCGACTCTGCCTTATCTTCGGACATTCGTTTTTGAGCTTTGCTTATTGATGGTTTATCAAACCACAGACGTAAAACAGTAACGTCAGTGATACTGGAAAATTCTATCGAAGTTCTCCCGATGATGAAAAATTCCGACCTGCCAATATATGAAGCTGCGAGGCTTGTGCCATCAGAACCGCTGCTCCACTTTTAACTGCAGCTCGTAAGAGTTGACATCATTTCCAGCTCCAACAGGCTTGGCCAAATCCAAGTGAATGACGTTGTCATTGGCTGAGCGGGCAGAATAAAAACGCGCCCCTATGCCAACGGCTCCTAACCAGGATTGCTGACTATTTGGGGTTATTAAGTCAAAACGATGTTCTGTGGTTGTATCAATCGGGACAAATGGGTTACTGACTTTGCCTCCTGAAATCCGTCCAGCATCGGCAAAAGCCACAAAGCCAACATCCACCAGTTGATAAAGAGTTATTTGCGGATACCAGCGCAGTTCGGCAGTGGCCAACGCTCTGCGTAAGCCATGCTGGTACTGCACCGGATAGCCACGGATACCGCCATCGGTGCGAACCCCATCTTCACTGCCAAGCGCCAGTGGGTCGTCAAGATAGTTCTGCTTGCGCTGGTCATATCTCAGGTGACTGTAGATTGCCCAGCGTGGGGTCAGGCGATAAACATCCTCTATTTCCAAACGGAGTTCGGTCTGATTACCACTATCTGCACCAGTTTGCAAAGATAGTCGACTATTCAGTAGCGTGAGGTGGTTCTGATCACCAAAACCTTTACTTGCCTGCCACTCAAAGTGATACCCAAGTTGTTTCTCCGGTGCAAGATCGGACGTTTGTACACCTAAACGGACCTGATGGCGCCAACCCAGATGAATATCTTCAGTGTGATTAATCAAAAATACATCCGACAGCGTTTTGTATTGATGCTCCATGTATTCAAATCCAACCCATGGATATTGGTAGAGCCGGTTTTGAGGTAACGCCGCACTCTGATGCAAAGGATCTTCCATAAAACGATGACTATCTTCGGTATACCCTAGCAATAAACGCCAACTGGTCTGATCGCTAAAGGATAGCAGCCGACCGTAAGACAACTCGGTTTGTTTTTGCTCCGTGCGGAACTGATTTTCCAGTGCATTATTATGAAAAATTTGTTCAAGCCGGTCGTAACGCATCCAGCCTAAACGCCACATTAGTTCGGTATCATCCTTATAAAACGGATGTTCAAGCTGGAACGCCTGTCTAGAACCATCATCATTATCGACCCATTCAAGCCAGGCATAGCTGTGCTCCAGGCCATTGATTTCAAACAACGACAACGGAATTTCATTCCTGAACTCATAGCCGGTTCGCAGGTAATTGGACTGATACTTCAAGCTGGTCCTGACACCAAGGCCCAACAGATTTTCTTCTTTAAAACCGAAAGAGTATTTATTGCTACCGCCACTTCGACCAAATCCTAAGGTCGGCAACAAGCTCCAGGTGTCCCAGGTCTCAACCTGCACATTGCGACTGCCATCGGCATTACATTCCGGCAGAACCTTGATCCGGCTATCACGCAGGTAGCTTTTATGTCGCAACAATCGCTCTGCTTCGAGCAGATCAGTCGCACTGACTTGCTCGCCCGTGTTAAAAGGTAATTCACGCTCCAGCACCCATGGTTTTGAATTGATATGGATCCAGTTGGCAAAGCGGTGCAGCCAAAATGTGTCGGGGTCGCTCTCGTCAAAAATCGGGTTCACACGAAAATCAATTTGTCCTACTTGCAGGGTCGAAGGCCAGTCGGGGCGAGTTACGGTGGTTTCATCTGATTGCTTTGAGGGGACTGACATCCCACACAGATCTGCCAGTGTCACTTCCTGTTGGTCTTTGTCTGGTTGGGCACTATTATTAACAAAATCTGTCGCTACTGCAGCCCCCGTGGTTTCAGCGCTTAACGCAGTACCTGGCAGGCCCAAGAGAAGGCACATCAGCATGACGTGCTGTGCTTGGCGCTTGGTATCGCTATTGACCATTGTGAACTGTCCGATTGTCATATCCCACCGCCGTTGGTTGTTTGCTGCCATGCTATCTGTGTACGCTAATCGCTGATTCTGCAACCGCTGAACATATCGAGTGATTGTTGGTAAAGGCTGGTTTTTACAGAAAAAATACCAAGCAGGCTGTGAAACAGATAATCATGGCTGAGCTGTTTATCACGGGATTGCGCTAAACAATCGGCGTTTAATTTGGTGATCGCCTGATAACCACTACTCATCCACCAGATTAACGGAATGTGGGTTTGTTCCTCAGGTGCCATAAAATAAGGCAACCCGTGTAGATACACGCCATTTTCCCCCAGGGACTCGCCGTGATCGGACATATACAGCATGGCGGCATTGTAATCTTCCTGCTGCTGGAGCTGTGCGATGATGGTCGCTAGCAACCGGTCCGTTGCAACGATACTATTGTCGTAAGCGTTGATTATTTCAGCGCGGTCACAAAGCTGTAGCTGTTTGTCCTGGCACTCAGGGGCAAAAACTTTATCTGACCCAGCACTTCGTTTGAAGTATTCAGGGCCGTGGCTCCCCAATTGATGAATAACAATAATGCGGTCACCATCGGACTTACTTGTGAGTGCACGGGCAAGCCCATCTAGTAAAACATCATCAAGGCACTGACCATCTTTACAGCGGGCGTCGGGCTGTTGAAACAAAAACTCCGACGGGATCCGGTCGCAGACACCTTTACAGCCTGAATTGTTATCGAACCAGCTAGCAGTAATACCCGTCGCTTGTAGGATATCCAAAATATTACTACTGGCTTTTGCTGTTGCCTCATCGTAGTTATCGTGGGTCATCACTGAAAACATGCAGGGGACAGAATGTGCGGTAGCGGTCCCGCATGAACTCACCTGACTAAAACTCATCACAGGGAGTTTACTGAGCAAAGGGTTGGTTGCACGTGGATAACCATTGAGCTGGAAATGATCGGCCCGGGCAGTTTCCCCGACCACCAATACCAATAGCTTTGGCCGGCCTGTTGACTGCTGACGCGTCGCATCACTGGCCAGCACATGAAATTCATGCGGCACTTGTGCTTTGACTGATTTCGCCGCCAGAGAGATACCGGCAATGATCGGGCTGACAGGCAAAGCCAGATGTTTTACCGCTCTGAAATTTCGAAAAAAGGACGCAAGCTCGGCGTATTGTGTTGCGCCTACGGCAGTCAGTGTGACAATGAATAGCGTGCAAGCAACCAACAGGTGCTGCCAATACATCCTCCGCGATAAACGTTGCACACGCACCAGGCTGACGAGCAGTAAAGGAAAAAGCATCCACTGCAACAAGTGAAGCACAAGTCCGCCGCTGAGCAGTCCGCGGGCTTCCGCTGGATCGGTTTCAATGGCGTTTTGCAGCATATCTTTGTCAATAAGCACACCAAAAGCCTGATTAAAATACAGGCTCAAGCTGCCAGCTAAAAATAGCAACAACACAACCGGCTTCAGCATACGGCCGTGCGCAATCAACAGCAGTAACATCAGATTGAGCAGAAATACCAAAAAAATCAGTGTCAATTGCAAACCGGCTTGACCAAGAATATGTGCCTGCAGTGCAGTATAAAAGGGACCATTGAGCATCAACGTCATGCTTGCAGCCGCGACCAGCATCAATAGGAACGGATGCCAGCTTTGTGCCGGGCGTTGGATATCCGGCACTACGAGGCTGGGATAATAGCGGCGTAAGTATTTATACATAATGCTGTTCCTGAGAGGTTTCGTACGATGGAGTCATGCGATTTGGATAAGTCAGATACACTAGGCTACTGACAACCCAGCAGAGCCAAAGCGTGGTCAAGTCGTGTGAGAGAAAATGTGCGCCACGCAGTTGCTGCGTAACACCAAGTAATAAACCGATCAGTAAACCGGTAGTGAGGCCAATGCGAGCCTTTCTTGGGCACACCGGCAAAAAGTAAAAGTACAAGGCAACCCAGGCATAGCCCACACTGGCGTGACCGGCTGGGAAACATTGTGTGGGATGCATAGCGGCGGGTCTGTCAGCAAACACGCCAATAAATGGTAAATTGCCGCCAAATTGTTGCAGGTCCCAAGGGCATTCAGCCGGCAGCATACGCTTAAGCAGGGCGACGATAGTAAAACTGAGCAGCAAGCTGAGCACTAGTTTGGTCAAGGCAATGGTGCGTTCAGAGCTGCTCTTGCGGGATAACTGTTGGTATAGCCAAAAACCCAGCAAATTAGCGAGGATGATGTTATTGAGAAGGCGGCTGCCGCTATGTAACACATCGCTGAATAGCCAATGGTTAGTTAATCGCCATTGGCCGCCTTCGAGTTCAAAAATGGCAGAAGCCAGCACAAAGTCGAACCCGGCCCCATAAAAAATGCCAAAACCAACGGCAAAAAATGCGGTCGGCATCACAATATGATTTAACAAGTCCCGGAATTGAATTTGCTGCATGCCCTGACAAGATGTTGTGTTCAGATACATGCAGCCTAAACAGTGATACTTAAGATTGACTTAAGTTGAACATTTTTTTGACAGCCATCTGTCGCAAACGAATTAGTGTCCAGGGCTCAATCATGTGCTCACTGGCATTTGACACTGCTGCTGTATTTCCGCTCCCGGTAGAGGTAGGACGGCAGCTGCACATGGGCTAAAGCCTTTTGCTGCTTCAACTCGTCAGCCGCGCCGGATTTGAGGTTTAGCTGCCGCGTTATCTTATCGTAATGACCAATCAGCGCCGTGTCATTTGGCCGTAAAATGGTCAAATCTTCGTCTGTCATCAAGGCAAACAAATTATCGAACTGGATAAGCGCTCGTCCTGGGCTTGCTGGATCCGCAATAAAGTCCCTGCCATCCATCGGATGACAGGCAGAAACACCTGCAAGGCTCAGCAAAGTGGGCGCCAAATCAATTTGACTTGCCAGAGGCTCTATCACGCCAGCATTGATTTGCCCTCCGAGGATAAGCCCAGGAATATGGAATTTCTCCACAGGGATCAAATTACTGCCGTAGACTCGGTTGTCATGGTCTGCAACGACCAAAAACACTGTATCCTGCCAATATGCACTCGCTTTCGCTTTATCAAAGAATTGACCCATCGCCCAATCCGCGTATTTGACGGCGTTGTTTGCCGTTGACTTGGGTTCCTCGTGCAATTCAATCCGTCCGTCCGGAAACTCAAAAGGTTCATGGTTGGTTGAGGTAAAGATCAGACTGAAAAATGGCTGGCCTTTGGCATGCATCTGTATTAACTGTTGATGTGCAGTATTAAACAAATCCTCATCACTGGCTCCCCAGCTACCAACAAACTGCGGTGCTTTCATCCGTGGCAAATCGACGACATCGCTAAAACCATTACCGGTGAAGAAACTGCGCATATTGTCAAAATGGGCTTCCCCACCATACACAAACTGCGTCTGATAACCTTGTTGCTGTAAGACCGATGCCAGCGTGGCAAAGCCATTCTGACTATTGGATAGTTTCACCACACTCTGCGCCGGCGTGGGCATAAAACCCGCGACCACCGCCTCAATACCTCTGACTGAACGAGTCCCGGTGGCGTATAAATTATTAAACCAAATACCATCGGCTTTCAGTTTTTCAAGATGCGGTGTGACTGGTACACCGCCAAGTGACTCCACAAAAGTCGCCCCTAAACTTTCTTGCAGCACAATAACTATATTCAGTGGCTTTTGCCGGCTGACTTGCGCTTGCTGCCAGTGCAATGTCGGATATTCCGGATTGGTGTACTGGTAGTCTTTCAGCCATGGCCAGTCGCGTGTTTGTGCAACCATCGCATCTTCTGGCAGTTTACCGTAGACCTCAGTGCTTCTGGCTTCATGCTTGAGGCTGTAGATGGCGTACAGGACCGAATAGCCAGAGTTGATCACCAGTGAATTGACCATGGCATCCGCGGTGATGGCAAACATGGCCGGATTGGCAGGACGATGCTGGGTAGTCGAGCGGATCCCGGCAAAAACGATAAAGACTGCCAGAGGCCAGATTAATGTATGCAGGTTGACCGGCCATAGTTGCAGATCCGCATCAGCAACCCGCAGTAAGCGCCGAAATAGCAGGGCAAGACCTACTGTAATCGCAATCCCAAGGACCAAGGGTAATCTGAAACCATGCCATAAGGTCGAAAACACTTCTTTAGGGTATTTCAGGTATTCAACGTAAAGACGATTGGGCCTGATATCGTATTGCAGTAAAAAAGACGGCGTGGAGAGTTCAAGAAAGACAACGGCAATTAAGACCACCAGACTCCAGCCATAGGTAAAACGGAACCAACTGCGTTTGAGCGGCGGCCAGGCCAGAAACAGCGACAGTAGTACCGGGATAGCCGCCAATAAGCACATTAAAATGAAGTCGGCTCGAACCCCTTGCAACATAATCATACCGAATGACTGCGTCGGCTCCACCCGCTCATATTGCCATAGCACCAATGCGAGACGACTGACGCTTAAACTGAATAATCCAATCCAAATCATCCGGACCAGGTGCACATAAGGCCCCCAGATAGAAGCACTCATCAATTTGTTAAAAACACCATGCTGCATTCATTTCGTCCTTTTTTCACCACGATAGGTAGCCTAAACACCCAAACTTAAGATTCCCTTAAGGCTAGTGATTTAACATAGAATAAACGGAGTTAAAAATATGAAAAATCATCATCAGGGCTGGCGCAGACTTATCAGTGCGGCCAATTATTCAAAACAGGGTTTTATCAGCAGTTGGCACTCTGAGGCTGCGATCAGACAAGAACTGATGGCATTGCTGGTGTTGCTGCCATTTGCTTTTTGGGTTGATGTCAGCGCGGTTGAAAGAGCACTGTTAGTGTTAAGCCTAATGCTAGTATTGGTCGTTGAACTCCTGAACACAGGACTAGAAGCCGTTGTTGACCGGATTGGCTCCGAGTATCACGAGCTTAGTGGCAAGGCAAAAGATATAGGCTCAGCAGCAGTATTAACCATGCTTGTCACAGCGCTCTTAGTCTGGAGCATTATCCTGATCTAAATTGGAGTCAGCTTTATGCGTATTTTATTGGTCGAAGATGATCAGTTGCTTGCGCAAGGTCTGATCGTTGCGCTTGAACGATTGCACTATCGCGTAGAGCATTGCATCTCTGGGAAGCAGGCTTTGCAGGCTGCTCAAAACAGTACATTTGATGTCATGA
The DNA here is from genome assembly GCF_030824435.1 of Rheinheimera sp. Classification (GTDB taxonomy): domain Bacteria; phylum Pseudomonadota; class Gammaproteobacteria; order Enterobacterales; family Alteromonadaceae; genus Pararheinheimera. The sequence goes on along the minus strand of NZ_JAVBXS010000015.1, from coordinate 37,867 downwards.
TCCTCGATCTTGGCTTGCCTGATGGGGTCGCACTGCCGGTGATTAGAACCCTCAGGTCCGCACAACTATCACTGCCAATATTGGTACTGACCGCGTGGGATCATCTGGAAACCAAAATTGAAGCGCTGGATGCCGGAGCTGACGATTATGTGCTTAAACCCTGTGATGTCAGAGAAATTGAAGCGCGCTTGCGGGTCATTCTTAGACGGCATCAGCAGCGACATCAGGATATTCTGATGAGTCATGAACTTTTGTTAGACATCCAGCGACATAGCTGCACCTTTAAAGATAAGCCCGTCCACCTGACCAGTCGTGAGTTTTTGCTACTCAAAGAGCTGATGTTACATCAGGGAAAAATTGTCTCCAAGCAGCATTTGGAGGAAATCAACACAGGTTGGAATGGTGATAACGAGGGCAACTCGTTGGAAGTCCATATTCACAATATTCGAAAGAAAACCGCCGCTTATGTGATTAAAACAATCCGCGGTTTTGGTTACACACTGAAGAATCACGATGAAAATTAAAAGTTTGCGCCGCATGCTGCTTCTAAGTATTAACGGCGTCATTTTGCTGTTGATGAGCGTGACCGGCGTCAGTACTTTTTATAGCACTCACCACGAATTGGATGAGTTATTTGATGCGCAGCTTGCCCAGTATGCAAGGTTGGTCCGTCACTTGTTACTCGAAAGAACAGTTGCTACCTCCGTTTCAAATACCGTTATTGAAGTGCCACGGATTATTGAAGATGGAATCGAGCGCACTTCTGCACAGGAGCGCCACCCAGAAGGGCACAAATATGAGAGTAAAATTGCTGTCCAGGTATGGAGTCAGGACGGGCAGCTACTGTTGCGCTCTGCGAATGCCGGCACGCATCCATTGCAACCAATGGAAGTCGGTTATCATGTTGTCAATTTTGATGGCTATGAATGGGTTGGCTTTAGCTTATTTGCTGAAGACTTAAAGGTCTGGGTATTTACAGCACAACGTGAGGATGTTCGTGGTGAACTCAGCTTTCATCTAACCATTGATCAGTTATTACCACTTAGTTTTGCTGTAATTCCCATTTTTATACTGGTGTGGCTGACAGTCTATTTGGGAACAAGGCCAATCAACGAATTATCCGAAAGACTTGCCGGCAGTGATCCTGCTGATTTAAAGCCTGTAAAAATGGAATTACCCAGAGAGCTGCAGCCTATTCAGCATGCGGTGAATACTTTGCTGGGTGAACTCAAATCTTACATAGCACAAGAAAAACGGTTTATCGCCGATGCATCCCATGAACTTCGAACGCCCCTTAGCATTCTTCAGCTTCACACTGATAACTTAGCCAAATCGCAATCAATGGATGAGATTATGTTGGCAAATGAAGCTATCCAAAAAAGTACTAAACGCCTGTCACATTTGGTTTTCCAACTGATGGAAATGCAGAAGCTAGAGCATTTAAGTCATCTGGACAAAAGGCAGATACCGTTGTTAGGAATGATTTCCGATGCGATGGCACAAATCGATGGCAAACACCTTGATAATGTCTGCTGGGATATTCACGTTGGCTCAGAAGTCATATTGTTTGTTGAACCCGCCCTATTTCAGTGCGTCTTGCGAAATCTGCTGGACAATGCAGCAAAATATGCCCGTCCAAATAGCGTGGTACAGGTGGTATATTCGGAAATGCTCACGCAAAACAAACTGACCATTACTAATCAGTTCCCCGATAATTCGAAGCCTGAACTGAAGAGATTGGGAGAGCGTTTTTTCCGGCATGCAGCTCATCAGGATATCGCCGGGTCTGGTCTTGGGTTATCCATAGTACGAAAAGTAGTAGAACTCCATCGAATGAATTTGGCATGGCATATTAGTGATGATAATTACTTCAGCGTTGTGTTAGAAATCCCTGAAAATGTAGTTTAGTTGACGATTGGTGGGAGTGTAGTTGTCTACTCATTCAGGCCTTTTTTTCATGTCTGACTTTATAAATACAGGATGCTCGCTGTTTTAACGTTCTGGCAATACGCCGATCTCTCAAGTTTTTCGAACGCTGCTGTTCACTTTCAGAGGCAATCATGTCCGCTTTCTGTGAAAAGCTGCGATTCGACTATCTCTATTACCATCGTCAGCGATTGGCACTTAGCCGCCTATGGTGGGCTGACGATAAGATTGCTTAGCCTACTGGTAAGGACCCGCTTCTTGCTCTGGTTTAAAGCTGTTGCAGGATATAACTGCTATCGCTTTTCGTTCATTTATTGAACTAACCACTAATAGATCCGATAACGCCATGAATCGTAGTCAGCTTATTGATAAACGGATTAACTACAAGAAGAGGCCAATTTCAAGTCAACATAAGTAAGTCCCGCGCAGCACCTGGGACACACAAAAATCAACTTCTGCTGCGGCATAACCGTCAGTCCGTGACCAAGTAATTCAATAAGGTCAATGTTTTCTGACTCTGGCGAAATGTCGGAGTCTGCTGATTTAAGGAGAATGGTTCTAGTCCCGAACTCCTCCAGGTAGCAACACCATCCGTCGGAGAAATCACCGCGCAATGACGTTTTGGCCACTACCACAGGTCGATCGTTTGCCACACCATATGAATATGCCAGTCGGCTGATATCAATCAACACCAGTCCGTTTAACCCCCTACGTTCATGCGCAGGAACCGCTGTGTAGGTATCCATGTGAAGTCCTCACGAATCCAAGCGATGAATTGTGCCACCGGTATTAGCTACCCACCACTCGCAAAACTCACGCACTGGGTGCGTATAGTCGTCCGGCGCATTCACCAAAAACCACGCCAACACATGCCGGCAGATCTCATGGAACCAATAGTTGCCCCAAAAGTATTTAAATTCGCGTTCGAACCCAGGATCACGGTGATGTATTAAAAACGCACTGATCCCAGCAAACAAATATTCCGCGCTTGCGAGTGGGCAGATGACCCTAGGCGTTCCTATGTAATCGAGCGACAGCGAGTACCCGACCAATAGCATGGACGGAATACACCCAAGGTGAGCCAAATGCTGACAGAATGCCTGCTGTTCAACGGTTTCGAGTGGGAAAAAACCGATCTCACCTTGTTTTGTATATGGGTACAGAAACCGGTTGTGGGACCGATCTTGTTTAATCCCCCGAGCGATTTCGTTCAACTGGTCTTCTGACACCAGATTTCCGAGCCAGCATAGCTGCGTGTTTAATTCCATGATTCTATCCACCACATCGTACTTTGTTCGATTTTCCTACTCTGTAGTTTTGTGTATCATCCGTTCATCACAGGAGAACAATATGATCCGTTACTACCTACGTCGCTGCATGGACGATTACGAGTTCAAAAACGACACAACACTCACGATCATCCAACTGGCAGAGGCGACAGGGATCCACAGAGCCACTCTGTCAAAAATGTTGCACGAGCGTGGCAGTAACCTGACGACAGATGTCATCGACCGGCTGTGCACATTTTTCGACGTTCCAGTCCAGCAGCTGATGGAGCATGTTCCATCCGAGCAGGACCATTAATCACACCAAGAACCAATACAGCGCTCCAAGTGATGCCGCAGCTCGTGAGCGATCTGCTCCGTTGAAAACGAATCCAATCGCTGTTCACAACAAATGGATTTCCTCATCCAGGCAATCAGGGCCTCGCGGTTAGTGCGCTCTTCACCTGTGCCGCAGGCCATAATCAGCTGCCGCCCACACGGGTCAATGTTCAGTGCAGCTAACAGTGACTCGACAACGTTCTGAATACGCCGCGAGAGTTTTTGACGTTCTTGCATGTTGATGAACATGCTCATGGTCGTGATTTCTGTCATTTGGCTGCTCCCCTCAGAGCCTTTTACAAATGCAATACCTTGATAAACACGTACGCCGCATCACGTGACAGTATCCCTGGCTCCTGCGAAAACCATACTATTCAAAGTGGTCGCGGATGCCGGCATTTCGTCACAAATGCAGATGGTTGATTTGATGTGGGGGGGCTCTGGGTCTCATGAATGGCGCTCCTAGTGGGGCCATCCATGGCGTTCAATGCTATTGGGTCTGAGGTCTCTTGGCAGGTCACCTCACTAAGATCGTAGACAATGATTGACATATGTCAATTTTAATCGACATTATTTTATCGATTTTATGTTATTCTTCTTCCTTGCTGCATATTTGAGGCTCTCTTGAATGGGTTTCTCAAAAGCATCAGGTTGTAGCCCCTGTTTGGCGATGTTATGCAGGAACGTCGCAAACCTCAGCTCATACAGTCTCAACTTCTTTTCAAGTGCGGCATTCTGCTCTTCTAATTGAGCACACCTTTTTTCCAGCTCGGTAGGTTTCATTTTGCTGACAGGATCGATGGCTACTTGAGCACCCCGAAGCTTTCGTAACGCCTGCTTCGCCTCGTGATACGCTTGGAAAATACGGGGATTCTTACCCAGGGTTTGATAAGGAAGACCGCAGACACGCTCCAAATCCTGCCAGCCGAATCGTTCGCCCAGCACCCCGCTTGCATAGGTGTTGCAAAGATGCACAAGCTTGTCGACCACAGCATCAGTTAATTTCACGGTTGGCATCAATACTCCTTAATACCGGCGCAAAGCGCCGGCAACAGCTTAAGTTGGTTTAAAAGGCTTCACAGCTATCGCGGCCATTGGGGAAAATCGCCACGATTTGCCCTACTTCGTACCGGTCATCCTGTTCAATCGACAATGCTGCATCGCATCCCGCAAGGAGTCGCTGATGGTGTGCTAACCACACATGGGCGTTCGTCAGACCGTCGTCCGTATCAAACTGCGCTGCCGCAACTTGCAACTCTGCTTCAGCCTTCATCTCATGGAGTCGTGCAATTTCTAGCGGATTGCCTTTTTGCCTACGGTAATGTTTGCATTTGTTGAGGCAGGCATAGTGTTTGCCGCAAGGCTCTTGCGTGTAGTCATGCCTGCAGCGGCCAATACGCATTACATGGCTTGAGCCTCTGGATTCGAGCTCCGCCATCAATTCCTCAGGCCCAAGCAACGGAAACCGACTGATCAACCCAACGACCTGACTGGCATCCAGCTCGTTATTTTTCGATTCAAATTTCGGTGCAAATTTCGCCTGGAATTCATGCAGCTTCCTCGCCCCCTGAACAGCGAGATGCTCTGATGATGAGTGGTCATACCATTCGTTATCGCGAACGCCTGCACGCAGAAAAAATTTGGCGATATCTTCCTGATCAAACTGGGCTGATTGCTGTAAGACGGTATTTAGCAGGTGCCTGAATTGATGTGTTCGAATACCGCCTGGTTCGAGGACCAACCCATCAAATTGATAGCGTTCAAATAACGTCTCGATCCGCTTTTCTTCTTTTGACAGCCGGCTGATATAGTTACGCCCCCGGAAAGCGTCCTGGATCTGCGTACCTGACACCGGAATGGGGAACATTTTGATTGAGCCTCTGCTGTGCTCAAACTTGAACTGCAGCGTCAAGAGGTCCCAATAATTAATCATCCTCGCCTGTGGACCAAAGCCATCAGCGACCGATTTCAACTCCTCTCGATACGCACGGGATACTCCCTGATGAATATCCCGAATACAGAAGGTTGTGCGTTTGGGGGCCGAGCTGATGTGTCGGGTAATGCCAAGGCGCCCGAGCTGTGTGATCAAATTAGACGTTTTCTCTAATTTGAAATGTGCGGCGAGATCTGTGGCGAGAACAATCTCATCTTCGTCAAATCCATCCAACGCAGGCCAGTACGACTCATTGAGTAGCATTAATGCATAATACCGGGCTTCAGTACTCAGAGCCTTCAAACGATCAACCGCGAGAAACACGGTGTCGGTAAGACTATTGGGGATAATTTTTGAATCCCATACAAACCGCTTTCGAGCCAATACGCTCATGCGCAACATTTTCCCGACCCGACCGTCAAAGGTAAGTTCAAGAGGTGCCGATTCGTATTCCTCTTTACTCGGGATACATCCCACATGTAAACCGCAGAATTCGTCCATCCGAAGACCGGTGCACAGTGAAACGATCCCCATACAGACATGTATTTTGTCCGATGGTTGCAGTTCGTCGTAATGTTTCCACAGCGCTGCTAAATGAGTCAGGTAGGCGGATTTAGGGAGCTGCTCGGCTTCTTGAAGCGACGTCTTTTGGCGGACATGACGTTGCTCTGTCCCACCAGTTTTATCGGGCCTGGGGATTGGATTGTGCCATTCAAACACCATGCAAAGACCAAACAGGTTCAGTTTGTCGGCAATAGCGCTCAGATGCTCACCGGTCCGATATAGTGTGGACTCGGCTTCATTCCGATCCATAGCCATTTTCATCGCGAGATCAAAGTGAAGCCCATTGATCTGGTGGATCGCCTGAAGCTGATGCTCTGTAAACACGTGATACAGATATCGGAATGCACGGATCCATACCATGTGCGCATCATGTGTTATTGCGCGACCAAGATGGTTTAACACGATGATCCCTTTCACGAGATCTCGAAACGGCTGCGTAAAAGGCTCCTGCGCCTCCGCAGCTATTTTCTTCTGTTTCCCCAAGCCGTTAAAACGGGTGAAAAGAACATTGCTATCGTGTGAGACTCGCCGAGCCGATTGTGTTGACTCGTATTCAGAGATCTCCCACACATTCGTCGACCAGTCGACCGATGGAAAAACGTGGCGAATTTGTTTCTGGCAATAGAACACAAATTTCTCATAGTGTTCCACCTTAGAGTCATCGTGCGCCCAAAGTTGCTTCAACTCTGCGGGAATGACGTCAAGTTTTAACAGTGCATTTGACTTACTCATGGCACGCCTCCAATGTGTTGACTAATTCTTCGCATGCTTTGATGTGTGGGGCATTGAGTAGCTCTGGAGGCGCATCTTCGCCAAAGCAGACTTTGACATCTGCTTTCATACTGTCCAGCACCTCACGATGGCGCGTTGGGTCATTACAGGCTTCGAACTTCGGACACACATAGCAGGCGTTAGGTGGAGTCAAATCACATGGCGCCCCTTTAGCACACATGCCAATACCAACCAAACGACGCAATTTGTCAGGCCCAAAAACAGTATTGGGTACCGTTTGGCTGATCAACGTCGTGAGGTTGATCTGACCTTTGAAGTAAGACAAAATGTCTTTGAATTGCTCCTGAAACACTCGGTCAAGCTTCTGAGCAAAGGACAATCCCAGCTGGTAATACACCATGACATGCTGGAGATCCTCATGGTCCAACAGTTCCGCTAACTCGATAATAGGGACGCCGGTCGCTGCTGCGCGGGTTGCGAATGTTTTACGTAACCGCCGCGGCGTTATTTTGAGATCAAAAGGCATTTTGCCGTCCCGGACTCGAACCGTGTTAATCACACCAAACATCTTCTGCAACATGTTTAAGACAGAATCTGATGGAAGGTTTTGGAGGTAAGGCAGATGCACGCGACGTTCCTCGTACCGCTTTTTTATTTTCCAACGCGAAATTGCAAAAATTGGCTGCTTAGCGAATGGCGGGATGTCTCCACCAATGTCCGCAAACATCGCAGAAAGCTGCGCCATTTCTGATTCCTTGTGATGCATGTATTTTTCCAGCATTTCACCAAGAAACGTGGGCAGTTGCCGGGATTTGAACCGCGACCGAGGTAATTCATGTCGTTTCTTCACTGAAGGAACGTTCAGAACGTAGGTCTTCTCGCCGCTGTGCTGGTCGACATTAATTAAAAAGTCCGAGTTCATGAGCAGCACTAATTGCTTGCTCCGAAGTCCGAGACTGATCAATAGCCATGCGCTCAGAAGCCCTCGGTAACTGTCATGGGAGACATCGATTTGAGCCTCCCTCAAGACCTGGTGCAACGCATCCAACTCTTGTGCAGTCAGCGGACTTCGATGGGGGAAATAGCTGAGGACATCGGCGCCTTTCAGGTTTCCCCGGAATTTGAATACACCCAGCGCTTGGGCTGTCTGGTATTCAAATGTCGAGAGACCCATCCGGTAGCTGCGCCGATACCAGTACCGCAGTGCGTTGAGCGCATATTCATTTGATTGAGAGCGATTGACATAAATGTAATCAATAAGCTGCTCACTCAATACATCGGTGAGAGACGCTTCCCCCACATCTTCCCAATCGCATTGAGAGAGGAAATGAACAATAGCAGAGAACATACTGCCCACCGTAAGCGGGGACTTGCCAGGTAACTGGCGTGCAAGAAAATACTTCAGGTTGTTGAGCAACTCATCCGGTAGTGGAGTTGCCGTTTGAGCACTTACCTCGTGTTCGTCCTCAACATCGACATCAAAAAAGTCACGTTGCAGATTTTTTGGAGGATTAACTTTGGTCGTGAGTCGCTCAAAATTGAGCACTTCAGACGCTGTTTCCCCGATTCTCCAAACGTCGCGAGATGTATCAACCGACCGGAGTCTTGCTTGAACAACAGGGATGTTAAATGGAGTGTAAGGACGGCGTTCAATGAACGGCAGACTGCGGGCTTCACGCTCAGAAGAGCGAGCAAAACGATCAAACTGCATCATAGTCATTTCTCTCGGCAAATAGACTACTCATGACATTCAATAGAACATCATCCAGTCATTGAGCATGTTTGTGACTGCTCTAACGACCAGGTAGCCTAGGAATCGCCAGACGAACCAAAGGCTCATCGGCTATTTTTCGCTTCACCAGACCAAACTCCGGTTTAGCGACCCTCGTGAACCTTTAAGGTTCGCGCGTCTGCCAAGATGTAATTAACTAACGTACCCAATTTAAAATGGTTGATGCCTTACCCTAATCACACTGTTGTACTGATTAGGCGCTTTCAAGGTTACCGCTTTGTCGGTCAGCCCTTTGAGAATTTTTTACCTTCTGTCCGTTACAGTGAGTGTATTGTGAAATACACCGCCCTTTTTGCATTTGCCTGATAGCGACAAATGGTTTCTGGAGGATTTTTTGGTAGCTCCAGTAACACCAGCAAGTGAGGGAACTCACCGGTCGAATTTAACAATAAGCTCATCGTGAAGTTTTAGCAAGGCCAAGTGTGCTGAAAATATGATTTGTTTCGCTGCGTAATGTTCATACTGATCACTGGTTGATGACCAGCCCCCCATATAACGCAGGATCTTCTTGCACTCTTCTTCGTTGTCTTGCTTGACGTCCAAGAGCCGCATTAAATCCTCTATCGTTGTATAACGGAAACGGTGCGCCTGAATATCCGAAAACACCGGCTTGTCCGCATTTCCGACGGATTCAATACGAGACAAAATTTTATAAAACCCACCGATACTCAGCGGTGCAGGTCGATTATCAGAATTGAGAAACAGAAAGGCCGCAGCCCGCTGCGCATTACGCCCCCGATATCGTCGGCCCGTTTTGATATAGTGATCAATCCTCATCGCCAGCTTTTCTGAAATAGGCAACTTTCTTGAGGTCGTCTTGGCATCTGGCGGTATGCTGCGGGGATCTTCATTGAGGTATACGTTTTGATTGACCACCAGAAAGTGCAACATGCCGTAACTCACGTCCATCTCTGTCACAACAGCGTCACAACGGAGGGACAGCAATTCGCCGACTCGGATCCCTGTTTCGAAGAGCAGATTGATGATTAACCAGTTTCGTTCACGAACCCGCAACTGGAACGGATTTTTTTCATTCAATGGGTGGACCAATTCTAGCATGGCTTGTCGTTCAGTATGTGAGAATCCTTCACGTTTGGCAGGAGGAATCACCACGTAATGAGCTGCTAAAAAATCGAACAAATCTTCAATCCAGGAAAGCACTCGTATCAGATAGGGTTCCGCCTCAAGACGGGTGTCACCGTATGTTCGCGCAAGAAAGCGAAAAAAAGTCCGGAGCTCCCGGCATCGGTCCTTATAAGTATCAGCACCGACATACGGATCGTATTCATCAGGTTCCGCCCGTAAGCGGAGTTTGAACACCAGTGAATTCTGCTCAGCATATGTGAAGCCTTCGCCCGACCGGATCCGGTCAAACAAATCAATTTTTAATTCCCGTGCCCAATTCAAAATCAGTATGACGGTCCTGGCCCGACGCTGCTTTGTGCTAAAGGCCTGATTGATTATCTGTGCGAAGTAATGATTGGGTAGGATCGGAGGAAGATCATGCTCATCATCGATGAGGACTTGCCGCTCTCCATTGACCAATACTATCTGACCTAAAGCATACGTCATCTTGATACCTCCTGATGTGCTTGCCAGGACTGTAGCACTGTCTTTTGAAAAGTCAAAAAACTAAATTAAAACATGAACATACTTTTATTATGTTACAAGTATTTATTGGAAAATCCGAAAAGCAGGCCAAACAAGCACGTCATGAGGGGCGACATTGAAGGGGGGGGAAAGTAAATAAAACTTTTATAATAATGCATGACTTTTTGACGAAAAAATCCCCGCCAAAGCAATCAAATTTTTACGTTATAAAATAAAAGGTGTAGAATCGGCAGATGTTAATTATTTGTTTGATTACACTTTTTTAAAGTAAAAAACGCAGGTAAGTGTTTGAATTCACTCATTACCTGCGTTAAATATTATACGTTTACGTTATATTATTATAAAGGTTTAAGTCAGAACGGAATATCGTCATCAAAATCGATGCTTGGTTCCATTGGTGCGCGGTTCTGCTGACCAAAACCACCTTGTTGTGGCTGGTTGTAGGCTTGTTGCGCCGGTGCCTGGTTATAAGCTGGCTGTGCTGGCGCCTGGTTGTAAGCAGGTTGCGCCGGAGCCTGATTGTAAGCTGGCTGAGCTGGTGCCTGGTTATAGGCTTGTGGTGCTGGTGCCTGATTATAAGCTGGCTGAGCTGGTGCCTGGTTGTAAGCAGGTTGTGCTGGTGCCTGGTTATAAGCCGGTTGAGCTGCCTGTTGTGGACGACCCTGCGCCATGCCACCGGACACAAAACCCAGTTTGGCATCCAGAATTTCAATCGACAGGTTTAAACCATTGGCACCCTGGAACTGGCGGATACGCTGTTTGTCGCCGCTGATTTCAATAATGGCACCTTCCACCAGCGCTTGCTGATAAAACTGAATTTGCGCCGGCGCTTTGGCAAACACCACAGCTTCGTAGTTACACCACTGTTCCATCTTGGTTTCACGGTCGTAGTACTTCACTCCCAGACGCAAGCCAAAACCGGTGGATTCACCCGCCTGGAACTGAGTTGCAGCTTTGTTTAACTTGCCTGTAATAGTTGTAGCCATGATAGTGTTACCTTCTGATTAATAGACTGAATAACGGCTGCGGCAACTAAAGTTGTAGCGCAGCACCGGCTTGATATACCGGCCTGACATAACGACCAGAGTGGTTCAGTTTGAGCTTTTATCTGATTTGTTCTGCGCCTTGCTGCCTGAGTGGTAAAGCCGTTACCGGATCAGACATCAACACACAAAAAGTCATTCTTTTTTGGTGGCAACAGCCACCGGGTCAAGCGTCTTCGTTTTTGGCAACACCGGTCTGAACTGCACCAGTTGCCAATAAGTCCTGTGCTTGTGTTAAATCAAAAGCACCTTGCGCGACCTTTAAATAACAACGTTGTTCTGCCAGTACCACTGTGGCTTCCTGCACGCCTGCGACTTTGCTAAGCAGCGTGGCATAATGTTTTGCCGTTTGTTCATCAGGCACCACCACGGCAAATGTCAGCCGTTGTGCTCTTGCTGGTACCACCATAAAGCGGGCAATCGCCAGCCATATTAAACCAATTCCGGCGGCAACAGCAAACACGGCAGAAAGGCCAAAATTCCCTGAAACAGAACCACCAATCACACCACCAAGGAAAGCACCAAAAAACTGTGCGCTGGCATAAATACCCATGGCGGTGCCTTTTTGTCCGGCTGGTGCTATCCGCGACACCAGCGCCGGCATACTGGCTTCTAAATAGTTAAAAGCAACAAAAAACAACAGCAGCGCTGTGATGGTCAGCCACAACTGCACACCACCAAGCATTAACAATAAACTAACAACCAGCAAGCCAACGGCAAATAAAAAGTAGCCTTTTTCCTGTTGTTTACGCATGGCAAACATCATCATCGGCACCATCAGCACAAAAGCGCCCAGCAGCACAGGTAAATACACTTGCCAATGTTGTTCCGACAATAACTGCTGACTTAACAGTTGCTGCGGCACCACCACAAACACTGCCGTCAGCATCAGATGTAAAATCAACACACCTGCTGTCAGTTGTAATAACTGCGGATGTTTAAACAAATCCAGAATAAAACCTGGTTTGGCCAAAGCTTCACTTTCACTGGCCTGCTGCGCCGCTTTAGGCACTAAAAAACTGACAATCAGCACACCACAAAAAGCCAATATTGCGGTAAACCAAAAAATGCCCTGCAAACCGGCAGCAGCTGCTATTAAAGGCCCGGCTATCATGGCCACTGCAAAAGAAAGACCAATAGTGGCGCCTATCACCGCCATCACTTTGGGCCTTTGTTCTTCGCGGGTTAAATCGGCCGCCAGCGCCAGCACAGCACCGGAAATAGCGCCCATGCCTTGCAACACCCGGCCAAAAGTCACCATATAAACAGAATCAGCCAAAGCCGAAACCACTGAACCTATAGCAAACAAAGTCAGGCCCAATAACATCACCTGATGGCGGCCCCAGCGGTCTGACAACCAACCCATCGGAATTTGCAAAATAGCCTGAGTTAAACCATAAGCGCCAATGGCGAGGCCAATCCACAACGGTGAAAAGCCAATCAAATCTTTGCCATAAATAGCAAAAACCGGGATCAGCATAAACAAGCCTAACATCCGAAAAGCAAACACCAGCGCCAGCGAGATGGCGGTGCGCCGTTCCAGTGCGGTTAACTGTTGCATGAATCTTTTATCTCGTGCTGGACACCGGCCAACGGAAGGCGGCCGGTACAAAAGGGCGGCATTGTAGCACAGCACTGCGTTATGCGGGTATGGCAATCACAGAATCAGCCGGCGGCCAACTCTACCCGGCAGCGGCCATTTTGTTTGGCCTGATACATGGCTAAATCGGCATTTTTTAACTGGTGGGATAAATCATAATCCGGGCCAAAGATCGCAATGCCAATACTCAAAGACAAGGACCGGCCGGAAGCGGGCAACTGTGGCACCTTTAAAGCTGCCATTGCCAACATCAGTTGTTGTGCCACTGACTGTGCCTGAGCAGCATTATGTTCAGGTAAAAATAATAAAAACTCTTCACCACCAAAACGTGCCAATAACTGCGTCGGTTTAAGTTGTTGTTGCAGGGTATTGGCCACGGCAATCAGCACTTCATCACCCATGTCATGACCAAACTGGTCATTAATTTGTTTAAAATAATCCAGATCCATCATTAACAACGCCGCTGGCCGTTGTTGTGTTGCCAGCACTGTTAGTTTTGCATTAACAGCTTCGGAAAAACCACGGCGATTTAACAAAGCGGTTAAAGGGTCATGGGTTGCTTCACCTTTAAGTTGCAGCTGACTTTCTTCCAGATAACCGGTCAGGGCAAAAACCGCATAAGCAGCCATCACGCCTGGCCAAATAGCTTGAGTCACCAACTGACCCGACAATAACCAGTCTGGCGCCAGCAGCAATAACAAAGAACGTATCAGTACCACCAGCACCCACACCATCAGCGTCAGCGCAAACCAGAAGTCAGAGCGGGTGCGCTCTGGTTTATGCCATAACATCAGAAGTATCACAGGTACCAGCACCACTAAGGTTGCCACCGTTTGACCATGCCAGACAAAATGTTGTTGTTTCACGACGGCAAAATAGCTGTACCAGAAGGCATGCAGCAAAAAACCGCTTCCCAGCCAGAACAGCGGCAGCTTTAACGCAGAGCGGCGTATGGCAAAAGCAGCAATTAACCATAAATTGACACAAGAAAAGACGTTGGAAAGCACCACTGCAGCCACAGATTCAGGCCACAGATAAAACAACCAGCTGATAGTGTCAGCTAAAAATGCCAGCTGCAAAAAAACCAGGCTGCCGGCAGTTTGGGGTTGACCACGCAAGCGATAACAGGCCAAAAAAAACACCAGCGCCAGCTGCGTCATGCCAAGAATGTAAATTTGTTCAGCTGTCATAGGCAGGCATAAAAAACTACTTTCATCAGCCGAGGTTAGTCTTAGCCGCAACACAATGCAAACCAACCACAACTGCGCTGAAAGAAAATCAGCGCCACACCGTTCTATTGGCTTATGCCGCTGAACATCAGCCACAGGAGCCTGCTTGTGTTTTTAAATAAAATTTATTGTTGTTACCAACAGCTGCAACAGCGGCTGCTGCCTTTACCTCTGGCTGGCGCTCTGGTGCCTTTGTTATTGCGGTTATATCTGGCACCTGTGTTAGCTCAGGCGGGTTGGCAAAAATATCAACATTTTGCCGACACTGTGGCCTGGTTTGGCAACCCCGACTGGGGCCTTGGGCTGCCATGGCCTGAGCTAATGGCAGTTGCTGCAATAGCGGCTGAACTTGGCGGTGCTTTGTTATTGTTGTTTGGTTTGTTCACACGGCTGGTTTGCCTGCCGCTGATTGTTACTATGCTGGTGGCTATAGTAGCGGTGCACGCCCCTTATGGCTGGTTGGCGGTGGCCGATGCCAATAGCTGGCTGGCTGACGGCACCTTGTTGTATAACGAGCGGGTGCTGGCAGCACCGGAAAAACTGGCAGCAGCCAATGCCATTTTGCAACAACATGGCGATTACCAATGGCTGACGTCGAGTGGCAAACTGGTGATCCTCAACAACGGTATTGAGTTTGCCAGTACTTATTTATTGATGTTGTTAAGTCTGTCGCAGCTGGGGGGCGGCCGTTATTTTAGTCTGGATTATTGGTTAAGCCGCTATCTGCAACAGCGGCTGTGAAGGTCAGCCCCTCCCCGGAATAAAGCTTATTACTGCTTGTCCTGCTGCAATGCCGCCAAAATGGCACAATGGGGGGCATCATTGCCGTCACAAGCGTCTGCCAGTTGTTGCAACAACAACTGCATTTGTTGCAGCTGGTCAATTTTGGCTGATATTTCAGCCAGATGCTGATTTGCCAGCTGTTTCACTTCGCGGCTTGGCCGCGCCGGGTTTTGCCACAATAACAACAGCTCTTTAATACGGTGGCTGGAAAAACCTAAATCCCGCGCTTTACGGATAAACGCCAACTGCTGCAGCTGCTGCGAGTTATAAAGCCGGTAACCGGCAGCTGTGCGTGCGCTTGTCACTAAGCCCAACTCTTCGTAATGGCGGATCATTTTGGCTGAAACACCACTCTGGGCCGATGCCTGACCTATGGTCAGCAAGCTTGAAGTACTCATCTTGCCTCCTGTTGCTGTTGTGGCAAAGTTTTGGGTCGCCAGCCTTGTAATAACAGCGCATTGCTAATCACAAATAAACTGCTGCCCGCCATAGCTGCACCTGCTATCACAGGGCTGAGATAACCCATAGCCGCCAGCGGAATACCCAGACTGTTAAAAATAAAAGCCCAAAATAAGTTTTGCTGAATTTTACGATAACTTTGTCGCGAAATTTCAAGGGCAGCACTGACCAGCGCCGGCTCGCCGCGCATTAAGGTCATGGCAGCTGCACTGACCGCCACTTCGGTGCCTGTCGCCATGGCAATACCTAAATCGGCTTGTGCCAGCGCTGGTGCGTCATTAATACCGTCACCCACCATGGCCACCACTTCACCCTGCTGCTGAAATTGCTGCACCACTTTGGCTTTATCACCGGGCAACATCTCAGCCCGAAACTCGCTTAGCCCGAGCTGTGTTGCGGTATAGCGGGCGCTGGCATTGCTGTCACCGGTCAACATAGCCACCTTGATCCCTTGTTGTTGTAAAGCGGCCACTGCTGCTTTTGCACCGACTTTGGCTTGATCAATAAAACAATACAGTGCGATAAGCTGATATCTGCTGCCTTGTTGTTCGGCCAACCAGGACACTGAAGCACCTTCAATGGCAATTAAATCAACTGGTAACGTCAACCCAAGCTCTGTCAGCCAGCCGCCACTGCCCATCAAAAATGTACGGCCGTCCACTTCACCCTTAATACCGCGGCCTGCAACTACCTGCACCTTTGATACCGGCAATAACTGCAGCTGTTGTTGCGCTGCGTCATTCAGCACAGCACGCGCTAACGGATGTTCACTTTGTTGTTGTAAAGATGCGGCCCACAAAGCTGCTTGTTGTTCAGTGCAAGCAAAGGCCTGCAGCTGTTGCACCACAGGTTTGCCTTGGGTCAGGGTGCCGGTTTTATCAAACACCACTAAAGTGACTTTTTTAGCTTGCTCCAGCGCCACCGCATTTTTAATTAAAATGCCGAATTTCGCCGCAGTGCCTGTGCCAGCCATAATAGCGGCTGGCGTTGCCAGACCCAGGGCACAAGGACAAGCAATCACCAGCACGGCAACCGCATTTAAAATACCCTGCACCCAGTCACCGGCCAGCAAGCCAAAACCAAACAAAGTTACGAAGGCAATCAGCACCACAACAGGCACAAACACAGCACTGACTTTATCTACCAAAGCCTGCACCGGTGCTTTGGCGCCCTGCGCCTGCTCCACCAGCCGGATAATACGCGACAAGGTCGATTCAGCACCTACAGCAGTGGCACGGATATGCAGCACCCCATCCAGATTGACCGAACCACCAGTCACTTTGCTGCCGGGATTTTTCGTCAGCGGCACACTTTCACCGCTGATCAAAGCTTCGTCGACATGGCTGCTGCCAAGCTCAACCAGACCATCCACCGGCACTCTTTCACCTGGTTTGACTAAAACTAAATCACCTTTGTTCACCAAGGCTGCCGCCCGCTCAAACCAGCCACCTGCTGTTGTGTTGTTGTGCGCAGGTTCTGCCCGGGTTGTTGGTGCCGCCCTTGTGCTGTCGTCTTGGTTGGCAACCAGTGGAGGCTGGCCTGCAGCAGTGTCGGCTTGCCATACCCAGGCCATTGCAGGTTGTAAATTTTCCAACGCACGCAGTGCATCTGTGGTGTGTTGTTTGGCTTTATGTTCCAGATACTTACCCAACAACACCAGACTAAGCACAGCGGCACTGCTTTCAAAATACAGATGAGGCATGGCCATACCATGAGCCTGATGGCCACTTTGAGTAAAATCCCACCATAAATACACACTTAAAAAATAAGCGGCACTGGTGCCAATAGACACCAATAAATCCATATTGCCGGTTTTGGCTTTGAGCGCCCCCCAGGCCGCACGGTAAAAACGGGCACCAAAATAAAACTGCACAGGTGTTGCCAGCAAAAATTGCCAGACCGGCGGCAACATCCAGCTATCGGCCGACCCAAGATCAAACCAAAACGCAAAAAACATCAAAAACATCGGCAACACTAAAGGCAAGCTCAGCAATGCACTGCCAAATACCGGCCAGCTATCTTTTTGCCAGAAATGCTGGTTTTGACTGTTCTTTTGCGTTTTGTGGTGATTGGCTTCAGTGCCAGGCTGTGGCAACGCCAGCTGATATCCGGCGTTTTTAAGTGTTGCCGCAAGTTCCGCATCGTCCACTGCAGTAAGCAGTGACAACTGCGCTCGTTCTGTCGCCAGATTTACGTTTACGCTAACCACCTGTGGCAATGCAGCAAGTGCTTTTTCCACCCGGCCAACACAAGAAGCACAACTCATACCGGCTATAGCCACTTGTTGCTCAATCAGCTGCAACTGATAACCGGCTTGTTGTACGGCCTCTAGCAAAGCAGCAGCGCTGAGCTGCTCACCTTCAACAGTGGCTGTTTCAGTGGCCAGATTGACCGAAACTGCAGTGACACCCGCAACTTTGGCCAGGGCTTTTTCCACCCGGCCCACACAAGACATACAACTCATGCCTTTAATTTGTAACCGCATCATTGATTTGTCTCCTTGTTGCCAACAGCTGAAATTAACACGCAACAACAGGCTAAAGCTTGCCATCATGGCAAGGTCAAGCAGGAATTTCAAAAAGCATCATCAGCTGAAAAAACCCTGAGTTGCCTATAGCACCAACAAAAAGCATCAAACACTGATATTTTACCAGGAGGTTTAAAACAGCCTTGACCTTCACATGATGGCAAGCCGCAGACTGTGCGCTGGCTCAGCTGAAATACAGCAACAAGCCAGACCAGACCACAAGCTAAACTTGCCGTGCGCGGCAACCCTAAAAGGACATTCTGATGTTTATGTTAAAAATTGAAACTATGACCTGTAACCACTGTGTAAGCCTGATCACCAAAGCATTAAATCAGCTGGAGGCTAATTTGGCGTTTGAGATTGACCTGCCAGCCCAGACCTTGCAGGTGCATAGTGAAATAGACCCTGCCGATGTGATTGCCGCTTTGGAAGAAGCAGGTTACCAGGCGCAGCTTAACTAAGAGTGCAGCTTAATTAAGAGCGCCACTGCAATAACTAAAAACACCATAGCAATAACCCATACAGGCTGCGGCAATAACCCAGCCTGCATTTATTTTCTACCTTGCCAAAAAATCTGTATTTATATACAGTGCCTTGCAGTGCAGTTTAGCCGTCACAGTGAAATCATTTGGGCTGAAATTGATCCAGCAACAGCCCGCTGACATAAACTCATTGGCAACTGCTTTTTTCAGCGCAACAAACATCGATAACCCCAGGCCAACTTTGGCCTTATTGCATAACCTGGCTTGCCGCTTAACCGGAACTGTGATGGACAAAATTGATATCCGGGGTGCCCGCACCCACAACTTAAAAAACATTTCGCTGCAAATTCCCCGTGACAAACTGATAGTGATCACAGGTTTATCCGGCTCCGGCAAATCCTCTTTGGCTTTTGATACTTTGTACGCCGAAGGCCAGCGTCGTTATGTCGAGTCTTTGTCAGCTTATGCGCGGCAGTTTTTAAGTCTGATGGAAAAACCTGATGTTGATCATATCGAAGGTTTATCACCGGCTATTTCCATTGAGCAAAAATCAACGTCGCATAACCCACGTTCCACTGTCGGTACCATCACCGAAATTTACGATTATCTGCGGTTATTATTTGCCCGGGTTGGCGAGCCGCGTTGCCCAACCCACGATTTACCTTTAGCAGCCCAAACCATCAGCGAAATGGTGGATAAAGTGGTGGCTTTCCCTGAAGGCACAAAGCTGATGGTGCTGGCTCCTGTGGTGCAGGAGCGTAAAGGTGAACACGTAAAAACGCTGGAAACCTTAGCGGCGCAGGGTTATATCCGCGCACGCATTAATGGCGAAATTTGTGATTTGTCTGATCCGCCAAAACTCGAACTGCATAAAAAACACACCATCGAAGTGGTGATCGACCGTATTAAAGTGCGCGACGACATTAAACAGCGCCTGGCCGAAAGTTTTGAAACTGCGCTGGAACTCAGTGGTGGTATTGCCAAAGTAGCACCAATGGATGTGGAACCAGGCCAAAGTAGTGAAGAGCTGATTTTCAGCGCCAACTTTGCCTGTCCAACCTGTGGTTATTCGATGGCCGAACTTGAGCCGCGCTTGTTTTCTTTTAACAATCCGGCTGGCGCCTGTCAGGCTTGTGATGGCCTTGGCGTCAAACAATATTTTGATGCCAATAAGGTTATTGTAAGCAGTGAGTTAAGTTTGTCTGGCGGCGCTATCCGTGGCTGGGACAAACGTAATTTTTATTATTTCCAGATGTTAAAATCGCTGGCCGAACATTATGGTTTTGACGTTGATGCGCCTTTTAGCAGCCTGACAAAAGAACAACAAAACGCCATTTTAAACGGCAGTGGCCGCAAAGACATTGAGTTTAAATACCTGAACGACCGCGGTGACATCGTACTTCGCAAACATCCGTTTGAAGGCATTTTGCCCAATATGGACCGGCGTTATCACGAAACAGAATCCAACGCTGTACGGGAAGAATTATCCAAATATCTGGCCAGTCAATGTTGCCCGGTATGTGACGGCTCACGTTTACGCGAAGAAGCCCGCCATGTATTTATTGGCAAAACCACCTTGCCACAAATCGTTGAATTATCCATTGGCGATTGTCATCAGTATTTCAGCAAGCTCAGCCTGACCGGTCAGCGGGCGCAAATTGCCGAAAAAATCCTCAAAGAAATTCAGGATCGGCTGATGTTTTTGGTCAACGTTGGTTTGAATTATCTCAACCTCTCCAGAAGCGCCGAGACTTTATCCGGTGGTGAAGCACAACGTATCCGCCTGGCCAGCCAGATTGGTGCCGGTTTAGTGGGGGTGATGTATGTGCTGGACGAACCATCCATTGGTTTACATCAGCGCGACAACGACAGGTTACTTGGCACCTTAACCCATCTGCGCGACCTGGGTAACACAGTCATAGTCGTGGAGCACGACGAAGACGCTGTGCGTTTGGCCGACCATATTATCGACATTGGCCCTGGCGCCGGTGTGCATGGTGGTTATGTGGTGGCGCAAGGTACTTTGGCCGATATTGAAGCGGCTAAAGATTCTTTGACCGGCCAGTATTTATCCGGCAGCCGTAAAATAGCAGTGCCGGATAAACGCCATCTGGGTAAAAAAGGCAAAGAATTAAAGGTGTTAGGCGCCAGCGGCAACAACCTGAAAAACGTCGATTTAACCATACCTTTTGGCGTGATGACCTGTATTACCGGCGTGTCAGGTTCGGGTAAATCCACCTTAATTAACGACACTTTGTTTAGAGTGGCGCATAAGGTGCTGAATAAAGGCGAGGGTGACGACCCGGCGCCACACCGTATTATTGAAGGCCTGGAGCACTTTGATAAATGTGTGGATATTGACCAGAGCCCGATTGGCCGTACGCCCCGTTCAAATCCGGCCACTTACACCGGTATTTTTACCGCAGTGCGGGATTTATTCGCTGGCACCCAGGAAGCCCGTTCGCGCGGTTATCAGGTCGGGCGTTTTAGCTTTAACGTCAAAGGCGGTCGTTGTGAAGCCTGCCAGGGCGACGGTGTGATTAAAGTAGAAATGCACTTTTTACCCGACGTGTATGTGCCTTGTGATGTGTGTAAAGGCAAACGTTACAACCGTGAAACGCTGGAAGTGAAATACAAAGGCAAAAACATACACGAAGTGCTGGAAATGACGGTAGAAGATGCACATCAATATTTTGAAGCGATACCGGCCATAGCTCGCAAACTAAAAACCCTGATGGATGTGGGTTTAACCTATATCCGGCTTGGTCAGTCAGCCACCACACTTTCCGGTGGTGAAGCCCAAAGGGTCAAACTGGCGCGGGAACTTTCAAAACGTGATACCGGCAAAACGCTGTATATCCTCGATGAACCCACCACAGGCCTGCATTTTTACGATATTCAGCAGCTGTTAAACGTGCTGCATAAACTGCGTGACGCCGGCAATACCATAGTGGTGATAGAACATAACCTGGACGTGGTGAAAACTGCCGACTGGGTGGTAGATTTAGGGCCAGAAGGGGGCAACGGCGGCGGTGAAATTTTAATTGCCGGCACGCCGGAACAAGTGGCGGCCTGTGAAAAATCTTATACCGGCCAATATTTAAAACCGCTATTGGCAAAATAACCAGGCTGAACAAAACCGGCGCAATGACAGCTCGATGCCAGGCACTCAAAGCAGCTTTTATGCTGAGTGCCGGCAAATGCCTTGCCGCCCTAAATTTCTTGCCGCACAACACTTTGGCTTTTATCATCAGCCCATCTTTATAGTGTGGTTGAAGCCACAGTCCGGATTTCCACATGAAAAAACTCTCAGCAGTGCAACTGAAACAACAAAAAGCTGTATTAAGCGCCGTCGAAGCGCTGGAACAACAAGCCACCCTTGAGCTGCCCGGTTTTATCCAGGGCTGGTTTAGTCTGGAATACGAAGCTTTTCCGGCCTCATTATTAGTGCGGTTGCAGTTGGTGTCAGACGAAGCATTGGTGCTGGCACAACCCCAGTTGTTGTTATGGCAAAAACGGCTCAGCACTTTAATGCTAAAACGGGGTGTGATTTTAAAAGATATGCGTAAACATCTGGTACTGACCTGCCAGGGACCTGAAGATTAAACAACAAGGGCCTTTGTTGCTGCGTTTTAAGCCACAATACCAAGGTGAAGCCGGCAAAACTTTTAATGAGGTTGTGCTGTGTCAATAACACTGAGCTGTGTTGCTGATGCTGATGCTGATGCTGCATAACACTCCATACTCGCTGTGACAGCAACCTTGGTATAACAGATCAATACATCACGCCTGCCTCCCCGACTTAATGCAATCACAGAGTTGCCAGATCCGAAATCACAACATCACACCAACAGAGGAAAAGAGGTACTCCCAGGCACAACACAACATACCCCGCAGGGTATTAACTTCAGCTTTGGCGGCAGCTGGCGGGCTGTTTCCCATCGTTTTTCCTGCAGCAATACCCACAGCAACAGCAACTCTCAGCCAAATAAATCTTGAGTTAATGCGAACTATTTGTGTTAGTATCAGCGCGTTTCTTATCAGGAGAGTATTTTAGATGTCTGCCAACACCCTGCGTTATTCCCGACTGGCAAAAGCCGTAGCTCTGTTTTGTGTTGCATCACCCCTCTATGCCGCTGATGCTGCTAACGTCGCCCTTGATGAAGTGTCAGTGATTGAGAAAAAAGCTGAGAAGAAAAAAGCCACACCTACTTTGGAAGTGATCAAAATTACCGCCAGCAGCGCTGATGCCCATTATCTGGAAACCGGTACCGTTAATCTGGTCAGCCTGGAACAGATCAAACAAATCCAGCCACTGTCGACCGAAGACGTGTTGCGCCGTATTCCTGGTGTGAATATCAAAACCGAAGACGAAACCGCTGTAGTTGCCAACTTTGGTATCCGTGGCCTGTCGGCCAGCGAGTCTAAATCTCTGATGCTGGAAGATGGTGTACCTGTAGCGCCAGGTTTATTTATCGGCAACGAACGTTATTTTAATCCGCGTATTCAGCGGGTTGCCACTGTTGAAGTCTTAAAAGGTTCTGCCTCTTTACGTTATGGTCCTTCCACTATCGGTGGTGTAGTGAACTACCAGACCAAAACACCGGATGATGGTGTTGAACTCTCTGGCCGGCTGGGTTCTTTTAATACCCGCGAGCTGAGCATCGAAGCCGGTAACCGCAATGCTTCAGGCGACGCTTATGCCGGTATTATTGCCAGCCACGCCAAAAGTGACGGCTTTATGGACAAAGGTTATGACATGACCGACCTGCTGGCCAAAGCCGGTGTTGAGTTTGCCAATAACCAAAAAGTCGGCATTAAAGTTTCTCATCACAAAAACGACGCCAATATCTCTTACCGTGGTCTGTTGTTGGGTGAATATCAGGCTGGTGTAACCACCAACCCGGCACCGGACGACTTTTTATTAATTGACCGTACCTCCTTTGACCTGAACCACGAATGGCAAATTACGAACGACATCACGTTAAACACTGTGGCTTACTGGAGCGACATGGCGCGTGATTATTGGCGTTATGCGGTAAACAGCGCAGCTTCAAACGCAGCTGGTCATTGGGTTTACACCAACAATCTGACCGGTAATAACCGCGCTTTTGAACGTTCAGGTATCGAATCTCGGCTGAGTGTGGAACATCAGCTGGCCGGTTTAGCCAGCAGTTCTGAATTTGGCCTGCGCCTGATGAGCGAAGAGTCGGATGATCAGCGTATTACCGCCACCCGCACAGCTGATCGCAGTGGCACTCTGGCCGGTCATCTGCAGGACTCTGCTGACAGTGTGGCCGCTTATGCGCAAAGCCGTATTCAGCTGAGCGAACAGCTGGCGGTGACACCAGGTGTCCGTATTGAGTCTTACGAACAAAAACGGCTGAACCTGTTGCAAAACAACAACGAAGCTAAAACCAACAACACTGAAGTGTTACCTGGTGTAGGTTTTACCTACAGCCTGGACAACAACCAGTTGTATGGTGGTGTGTACCGTGCCTTTTCACCAGCGGCCAATAACGTGGCGCTGGATGGCCTGAAAGATCAACAACTGGACGGCGAACGTTCAGTCAACTACGAAATGGGCGTCCGGGGTACTGCAGAAGCTTTGCGTTATGACGTAGCCGCTTTTGTGATGGATTTCAGCAATCAGGTGGTGACAGGCAACAGCGATCCAAACCTGTCACGCTCTAACGCCGGTGAAACCCGTCATTATGGGATGGAATTCAGCCTGGGTTATAGCCTGGCGACCAACCTGATGCTGGACTCTAACCTGACCTGGGTACCGGAATCTGAATTCAGAACCGGCAGCACAGCGGGTAACCGTATTCCTTATGCACCAAAAGTAGTGGCAAACCTTGGCCTGAACTACGACCTGGCACAGTGGAATTTTGCACTGAACCTACATCACCGTGGTGAGCAGTTTGGTGACCCGAGCAACAGAATTGATATTCCAGCCAATGCCGCCAGCGGTATCTGGGGTGGTTTATTACCGGCCTACACTGTACTGGATCTGTTAGCGCAATATGACGTCAGCAGCCAGTTTAACCTGTTTGCTTCAGTGAAAAACCTGACCGACAAAAGCTATATCACCGGCCTGCGTGAAGGCATTTATGTTGGCCCTGAACGTTCATTTGAACTGGGCGCCCGCTACCGCTTTTAATGCTTTAAGGCTGTAACAACCAAAAGCCCGTCTACCACGGGCTTTTTTTTCGGCAACAGGGCCGGAACACAACAAAGCGTCTGTGGCAGCTTTTTTAACCGCTAAACCCAGCCATCCGGCCAAATTTCAAGGCCTCAACTTGCCGCATCGCAAAAAGCGTGAAATATTAAGTCTTTAGTCTGGTTTGTGCTGGCACCTTCCGGGAACCCCCTGTTAATAAGGAAAATTACATGGCTCATCAGTGGCGCTTTTTTCGTTCCGGCGGTTTTGATCAGGTTCGTCTTGATAAAATTGCCGACTGGCAGCAGTTAAATACCCTGGACCCAAAACTCTGGGCGGCGCTCAGTTGTCCGGTAAAAGGACTGGAGTTTGACAGCCGCACTATGGCTTATCTGGATACTGACCACGATGGCCGGGTGCGTATTGATGAAGTTAAAGCGGCCGTCAGCTGGGCTTTGTCGGTATTGCAACAACCTGAAGTGCTGTTATCAGGTGAAGAGCTGCCACTCGCGGCCATCAACAGCCATAACGAAGCAGGGCAAAAGTTATTGGCTTCAGCCAAACGTATGCTGCAAAACCTGGGCAAAAGTGACGCCACCAGCCTGACAGTGGACGACACCGCTGATATGGCGCTGGTGTTTCCGGCGCATCAGCTCAACGGCGACGGTATTATTACCGCAGAGCTTTCGCAAGACCCGAACGTACAGCAGCTGATCAACACTTTGCTGGGACTGGAAATTTCCAGTATGGATCGCAGTGGTGTACCTGGCATTGATAAAACCCAGCTGGAACAATTTGTTGCTGATGGCCGTTTATATACCGAATGGCAGCAACAAGGCAGCAGCATCAGTACAGTGTTTGCCGGCGATACCGAACTGGTTTATCAGCTTGTGCAAAAACTGGACGCCAAAGTCACAGATTATTTTACCCGTTGCCAGCTGGCCGCTTATGACGAACGCGCCGCTGAGCCACTGAATGGCGCGCCGGAAGATTATGCAGCACTGTCCCGGCAGTTATTATCTGAAGCCAGCTCTGACACCAATTATTTGCCTTTGGCCCATATCAACGCCAAAGGCCAATTGCCGCTGCAAAAAGGCGTACACCCGCACTGGGCGGCTGATCTGGCTGAACTTGCCACTCTGGCACTGCCGGTTTGGGGTCAGACTGAACACATTAATAACGCTCAGTGGCAACAACTAAAAGCCGCTATTGCCGCTTACAACGACTGGAAAACTTTACAGCCCAACAGCAATGCCGCCACGCTGGAAGCTGAACTGCTGGCAGCCTGCCTGAACGAACAAACACTCAATGCAGCTTATGCGCTGATGGACGCTGATTTAGCCCAGCAGGCCGAAGCTGAGTCTGTACTTGATGTTGATAAACTGGTGCGTTATCAGCGTTATTTACGTGATTTATTGCGTAACTTTGTCAATTTAGAAAACTTTTACAGCCTGGAAAAACCCGCCATTTTCCAGAATGGCCGTTTGTATCTGGATGGTCGCAGCTGCGACTTATGCCTGAACGTCAATGACGCTGCCAAACACGCCAAACTGGCCGGTTTAAGTGGTACTTATTTGTTGTATATCGATTGTGTTCGCAGCGCCACTGGTGAAAAACGCTCTGTGGTGGCCGCTATGACAGCAGGCGATGCCGGTAATTTAATGGTCGGCCGTAACGGCGTGTTTTACGATATGGCAGGCCAGGATTGGGATGCCACTGTGACCCAGATTGTCAGCAACCCTATCAGTATCCGTGAAGCCTTTTTTACCCCTTACCAGCGTATCGGCCGCATGATTTCGGATCAAATTCAGAAATTTGCTGCCGCGAAAGACAAAGAAATTGAAACTAAAAGTGCCGCTGGTGTCGGTGATGCCGCCAAAGTGGCAGAAGCGCCGGCCCCTGCCAAACCGGCAGCACCTTTTGATGTGGCCAAGTTTGCCGGTATTTTTGCTGCTATTGGTTTAGCGATAGGCGCTATAGGCACAGCATTAGCGGCAGTGGTGACAGGTTTTCTTGGGCTGGTGTGGTGGCAAATGCCGCTGGCGCTCTGTGGCATAGTGTTGTTTATCTCAGGCCCTTCTATGCTGTTGGCCTGGTTTAAATTACGCGCCCGTAATTTAGCGCCGCTGCTCGACGCCAATGGCTGGGCTGTGAATACCAACGCCAAACTCAGTATTAAATTTGGTACCCGCTTAACAGCTTTGGCCACTATTCCGGCCGGTTCCAGCCGCTCGTTAATAGACCCTTACGAGAAAAAAAGCAGTTCGGGTTTATGGCTGATTTTAGTGGTGATAGTGGTGGCCAGCTGGGTGCTCTGGCGCCAGGGTTTATTACAGAAGATTTTTGCTTAAACTTTTACACTGACAAAAAAGGGCATCTGTTCAGCTGATCTCAGCCAACACTGAACTATGCCCTTGTTGCTCCCACCGCTGTTGTTTGTTGTTACCCAAGGGGCCTTTTGCTGATTCAGTTTGCAACCGGCAATAACAACTGTCTGGCCTGCTCTTTATAAGCATCGCCAATTTTCACCATCATCTGATTGCTTAACCGCAGCTGCTGACTGTCGCGGCTGACAACATGCGCTTTAGCCACTAAAAACGATTTATGCACCTGCACAAAAACTGTTGGAGGTAACTGACGGCAAAGCTGTTTTAAGGTGCTGCTCACCAGCGTCATACGCTCGCCTTGCCAGACTTTGACATAGTTGCCATAAGCTTCAAAACAACAGACCGAAGCCAGCTCAAAACGCTGCAAGGCTCTGTCTACTTTTAACACTATAAAATCAGTGGCTTGCGGCGTCTGAATGCTGCTTTTTCCGGCTGTTGCCGCTGCCAGCAACAGGTTTTTGCGCCGCACTTTATCCAATGCCACAGCTAAACGTTCGGCGCTGATGGGTTTAAGTAAATAGTCGGTGACATCCAGTGCAAAACCGTCCAGCGCATAGTCGGCATAAGCGCTGGTAATAATCACCTGCGGCGGATGCGCCAGCAGCTTCAGCATTTCAAGGCCGGTTAAAACCGGTAGCTGAATATCCAGCAACATCAGGTCAATCTGTTGATTTGCCAGCACCGCCAGCGCTTGTGCTGCGTTGTAACTTTGCGCCACCACCTGCATATCGGTGTACTGCGCCAGATGATGTAACAACACCTGATGGGCTAAAGGTTCATCATCAACCAGCAGCAACTTCAGCATCTGCGGCTCCTGTGATTAATGCCAGCGGCAATTCTAATTCCGCCAACCAGCTGTTTTGCGCTTCGCTATTTTTTTGCGCTTCGCTTGGGCCCTGCGCTGTGCTTTGCTTTTGTGCAGCGCTATGCAGATAAAAAGCGTCGCCAAAATACAGGTGCAGCCGCCTGCGTAAATTCTCCAGCCCAAGGCCAGTTGTTGTGGCTGTGGTGTTGCCCGTTACGCTGAAACTACCACTTTTGTCTTCAACGGGAGGGCAACTATTACGGCAACTAAAATACAGCCGGTTCTGCTGAATGCTGGCCTTAATTTCCACCAGACCAGCTTCAGTTGAGGTTTCCACACCATGTTTATAAGCGTTTTCCACCAGCATAATAAGCAGCAAAGGCGGTAACTGGTATTGGCTGGTGTTATCCGGCAATTGCAGCTTTAAGGTGGTTTTATTGCTGACCCTGAGTTGTTGTAACGCCAGGTAATGCTGCAGATACTCCAGCTCTTGCTGTAAAGTCACTTGTTTCTGTTGGCCCTGATACACCACATATCTTAATAAATCAGCCAGTTGTAATATCAGTTTTGGCGCGTCATCCGACTTGATTAAACAAAGGGCATAGAGGTTATTTAAGGTATTAAATAAAAAATGCGGATTAATTTGTTGTTGCAGCAACTGCAATTCGGTTTGAATTTGTTGATGCTGAATTTGCGCCAGGCTGGTTTCCTGTTGCTGCCGGTCAAAAGCCAGGATCAGCGGCGTGGTGAATAACCACTGCAAGAACATAAAGTTAAAGTTGTACCAGTCAAAGGGGTTTTGACTGCCAGCCGGCACTGCCGGCACTGCAACATCATTCATTGGCAGTTGCAATAACAAAGCCGCCAGCGGCACATAACTGAATAATATCAGGCCAATGCTCAGCATCACAAAAGGCAACAAACCATGCCGGGCCAGAATACGCCGCACCAGCCAATAACGGTTGAACCAATAACAACCATACATCAGCGCTGCCAACAGGCTGAACTGCCATAAATAATGCAGCGTGAGCAGCGGGTTTTGCAGGATGCGCGGCCAATCAAGCTTTACTGGTATTGGCTGCTGTGCCAAACCGGGTTGATGCGACACCAATAACAAGGTCCAGCCGACTGTCCAGCAGAGCAATAACAGCGCCAAGACCCCATCCAGCGACCAGAACCATTGCCAGCGCCGGGCCTGTTGCAGCTTGTGCAGATAATAAAAATGCAGCCAATACAACAGACTTAAACCTGGCGCCAATAACCAGTTGCCAAAACCAGATGTTGCCATCACAGCCGGATACAACATCACAACAAGCCAAAACAGCACCAGCAACGTCATCTTTAATGCTGATGTTGTTTTCGGCGCTGCTGCCAGCCCATGGCTAAAACGCGGTGCAAATGCAAAATCCCGGGCAAAAAATTGCGCCACTGCCTGAGCCAATAACATAGGGAAATACTGCAACAACAACCAACCGGCTTGTGGCCACAACAACAACCAATCGGCCTTTTCCTGCACCATGGCAGGTTGCAGCACTGCCCACAACCAGGCCAGCAACACCGGCAATAGCGCAAATAAATCATCGGGCTTGAGGGGGGCAAGTCGCTGCATCGTTGGAATTTTCAGGCAAAACAATGCCCTTATGCTGCCTGCGTTCGAAGGCCTTGTCATCTGTCAGCGGACAAAAACGGCTTTTGGCCTGATAAAACCGCAGTTGCTGCGCCTACAGCTGCAATCTGGCTGTTGGTCATTTGAACTGCGCTCTTGGTCATTACCTGCTTGAGCCCTTCACAGAGGGCGCCTTAGCCTGTAGCCCACAGCACAGCACCAGAAGGCACTTTTTATGCTGCATATCCAACAACTAAATAAAACTTATCCGGACGGCACCATGGCACTGCGGGGCTTAAACCTCAACGCCAGCCATGGCATTTTTGGTTTATTGGGCCCAAATGGCGCCGGTAAATCCAGTTTGTTACGCACTATTGCCACTTTACAGCAGCCTGACAGTGGCCAAATCCATTTTAATGGTCTGGATATATTAAAAGAACCACAACAGTTACGCTGCCAATTGGGTTATTTGCCGCAGGAGTTTGGCGTTTATCCGCATCTGTCCTGCTTTGCTTTGCTGGAGCATATTGCAGTGTTGAAAGGACTGACAGATAAAACCAGCAGGCAACAGCAAATCACAGAGTTGCTCACCCTCACCAACTTAACCAAAGTGGCCCATAAAGCGGCGGCGCATTTTTCCGGCGGCATGCGCCAGCGTTTTGGTATAGCGCAGGCACTGCTTGGCGACCCAAAGTTATTGATCCTCGATGAACCCAGCGCAGGTCTTGATCCGCTGGAGCGACAACAACTGCATAATTTATTGGCACAAATCAGCCGCGACCGGCTGGTGCTGCTGTCGAGCCATATTGTCGACGATATAGAACAGCTGTGTGCTCAGGTCGCCATTATGCAGCAGGGGCAAATGGTGTTGCAGGGTGATACCGAAGCTTTAATAACACCGCTACAAGGTAAAATCTGGTTATATCAGGGTGAACTTCCCGCCTTGCCTGCCGATGCCTTGCCACTAAAAGCTCAGCTGTTGCAACAAAGTTATTTACGGGGTGTGCCACAACAACGACTGTATGCCGAAGTTTGCCCCGGCGACGGTTTTAGCACGGCAACGGCGTCCTTGCAGGATTGTTATTTTTTAACCCTGGCAGCTGCTGAAGCGCAACTTACTGATCCTAAAGCCAAACAGGAGCAGCTTTGATGTTAAACCCTTTGGCTTCTGCTGATTGTTTGCACCCAAAAACCTCACAGAACAACAGCTTGTATCAACCGCAGTTACCGGCGCTGCTGGCCAATGAATGGCGGTTTTATCGGGTACAACCATTGTTTTGGCTGGTGTTGTTATTGGCTTTGGCTTTTGCGGTTTTGGCGACCATAGGCAACCCGCCACAAAGCGCTCAACCTCATAAAGAGTTGCTGATTAGCCACACTAAATTGCTGATGATGCTGCAACCCCTATTTGTCGGTGTGCTGGCACCTTTGGCATTTTTACGGGATAGGCAATATGGCATGGCCGAACTGACTGGCGTCACGCCACTGAGCCAAAAGCAATGGTGTTTGAGCCGGGCTGGTGGTTTATTGCTGTTGACGCTGGGTTTCCAGTTGTTGCTGTTAATATTGGCAGCAGCTGCTGTCTGGGGCGGCATGCAGCCAGCACAAAGCAACTTTAGCCTGGGTGCTTTGTGTGGCATTTCTATCTTGCTGTTTTTGCTACAACAAGTGCCGGCTTTATTGCTGTTGGTGGCGTTGCAGCTGTGGTGTAGCCGCCACACCACACAAATTGCACTGTTATATCTGCTGACGGCCTGCTGTTTTATCGGTTATATGCTGCTTGCCGCCGCCAACGGCTCGCCTGTGATGGCCAAAAGTGGCGATATATCACCGCTGTTGTCACAGTTGATGTTTTATCTGGACCCTTATGCGCTGACGCCCTGGCTGGCACAATTGCAAAACTCTGCATCCATCAGCCCTGGTGCAGCCGTATTGCTAAACCGTCTGCTGATTGTGAGCCTTAGTATCTTGTTGGTTTGGCGCGCTTTGGCTGTTGTTTCATCCGGTAAATTTCAATCCGCAACACAACACAACAAGCCCAGAACAAGCGTTCTGAAAACAGAACCATCAGCAAATTTGCAGGCGCAGTCAGGCCGCAGTGCCGGCACTTTCACCCCAATTCCCCCTGTGATATGCAATCTGCACAGTTTGATCAGCCTGATCAGGCTGCAATGGACACAGTTGTTACGCCAGCGCAGTACTGTATTGGCGCTGCTGGTGCTGAGTGGCCTGGTTTTTAGTGAAGTATTTACCGGTTTAAGTTATGCCGAACCACAAAGCCAACTGCAGCCGGACAGCCGCGATGCCCTCAACAGAATCAACTGGGATCTGCTGCCAAGATTTGGCCTTTTACTGCTGGCGCTTTGGGCCAGTCAGCTCAGCTGGCTCAACCGGCAGTTGCGTTGTGACAGCCTGATTGCCACCTCACCAGTGTCCGGTTGGGTGCAACTGGGTAGTCAGCTGGTGGTATTGTGGCTACTGACTTTATTGTTGGTGCTGCTGAGTTTTAGTGGGGTGGCTTTCGCACAAATGCTACTGCAGATCCCAATTGAGGCTGCGGAATACCAACAACAAGGTCTGTTTGTGCTGTTGCCACTGTTGATGTGGGGCATGTTATTACTGGCATGTCATGCTTTGTTAAAATCGCCGGTGCGGGCAAATGTGCTGGTGTTTGTACTGTTGTTATTGGCGTTGTCACCACTGCCACAACTGCTGGAATTATCACATCCGCTCTGGCAGATAGGCCAAACGCAACTGCAAATGCCGGATGCACTTTGGGCTTATCAGGCTTCTGTTGGTGCTGGTGGCTTTGGCGGCGAGATAAAGCAGGGCGGTTTTTGGCCTTATTGGTTGTTTTGGACCTTATTGGCACTTAGTTTCTGGTTTTTGGCATTGCAGTTTTACCATAGAGGCACGGGCTTTAGTGCACCAAAACTACAGCTGAATACAGCTCCACTGTTATTGGCTGCAATATTGGCATTGTTGTGGCTGACTCAGGGCTTAGATATCCATCAACAATTAACACAAGCAGGTGCACTGGAAACCACAGCGCAACGTCAGGCGGAGCGCGCCGCTTATGAACAACAATATCAACACTGGCAACAACAACCTCAACCTGTGGTCAGCAAAGTACAACTGCAGATCAGGTTAAGTCCGCTGGAGCAACAAGCCGATATTCAGGCGAAACTAACACTGCACAACCCACACCCAACAGCCATTACCGACTTGTTATTGACTTTGCCAGGTCATCTGGCCGACAGGCAGGCGCTGCAGCAAATCCGGTTTGAGAGTGCCCAACTGGTGCAACAGCCTGCGGGCTACAACCAGCCTGTTTACCGGTTTAAACAAGCACTGGCACCTGGCAAGAGCACAGAACTTCAGCTGCAATTGAAGCTAAGCCAACAGGCAATAGCACCAGCGCCTATACATCAGGTACTTAGGCCGGAATTTAGTTATCTGCGTTTATTACATGTATTGCCACAACCGGGTTTTATGCCAGAGCTGCGGCTGAAAGACGATAAAAGCCGCGCCAAATTTGGCTTAACACCTTTGCCGGCCACAGAAACTCAACCATCAGTGCTGGCGGCAACAGCCACACCGGCCAACGCCCGTTACGACTGGGCGCAGCTGGAAACTGTGGTTTCAGTGCCGGATGGTTATCAAGCTGTGGCAGCAGGTAAGTTAATACGGCAATGGCGGGAGCATAACCTGCAGTATTTCCAATACCAAACCACGGATGCCATTCGGAATTTACCCGCTGTTGTTGCTGTGCCCTGGCAAGCGAAACAGCAGCAACAACAAGGTGTCAGCCTGGAAATTTACAGTCCTTATTTTAACAAAAACACAGATTTAACCATGCAGGCACTCAGCCAAACCTTGTATTGGTTTCATACCAAGATTGGTCCTTACCCGGGTGATGCATTACGACTGGTGATGATGCCGGATATAGGCCCAACGGGTTACGCCTTGCCACAGTTAGTGCTGATTAATCATAGGGTTGGCCTGCGTGCTTTTGCCGCGCCTGATGCCGGTTTTAGTCAGGTATACCGGCGCGCCGTGCATGAAATGGCACATCAATGGTTTGGTCATGGTATTGGCAATGGTGTGCCTGGTGATGGTGCTTTTTTGGTAGAGTCTTTGGCCAAATATGCCGAACTGGTGTTGATAGAACAACATTTTGGCCAGCAAGCCATGTTGGCGCTGGTCGATTTTGAGCAACAACGTTACCAAAGGGCTATGGCGGGCAGCAGGGCCGAACAAAAAAGCCTGATTGATGCTGATGAAAGTTATGACCAATATTCACGCGCCACTTTGATGTTTGCGTTATTGCGCGCTGAACTTGGAGATGCGCTGATCACTCAGGCGTTACAGCAGTTATGGCAACAACACCGTTATCCGGCCAAACCTGCCAGCGCTATGGATTTTGTCCGTATTTTATTGGCGTTAAGCCCGGCCGATAAACATGGTGTGATTCAACAACTACTGCTGGAAGCTGACAACGGGCTGTTATTAAAACCGGAATAGGCCCAACATTGGGTATAGGGCGGCTGCTGCACCTTCGGGTCTGGCAGCTGTTGTCTTTTTTGCTGGTTTTTGTGTTTGCCTGTGGTTTAAAACGACGTTGGTTTAGGTTTTAAGCAAATGTTTTGCCTTGTTTTAATAACAACAACAGCGCAGCTGTATAACCGATTTTTTCGTTATTCAGCTGGCGATAATCAAAAAAGGGCGTGACCAGCAGTTTGCGGTTGGGGTCTATGGCAAATTCTTCATTCAGCCACTGCAGCTCTGCTTGCAGGCCTTCGGCCAATAACTGTTTGGCATAAGTACGGCCAGCAATAATGTGAATGGTATTGTGCTGTTGCAAGGCCAAATCAAACAACGGCGGGCTAAATAACAAAGCGGTATTGCTGTGTTTTTGCAGCAGTAGGTTGTCGCGGAACTCTTGCCAGCTGCTGGCATGTTGTGCATAAGAAAACTGGTGTTTATCCAGCGCAAACAACAGCTTGGCATAAACATTAAAAATTTTGCGCCAACCATTGCCACAATGGCGGTAAATCCGGTCGATATCACCTGGCGCTAACGCCATTACAGAGTCCAGTTGCTGATACTCAGGCATAGCTGGTTTGTTTGCCAGATACACACAAAATTGCGCTTTGTTATCGCCAAAACCTGTTTGCTGCAATGCAAAACCCCCTATTTTTCAGCTACTTGAACCCCTAAAAAAACGCCAGGAGCGTTTTACACTCGCCACATCCATGTAGCTCGCCTTCGGCAGCTCTGCCGTGCAAAACGGCTATCCTGCCGTTTTGTGGACAGCTTCATCTGGTCCCGCAGGGGTGAATTCGGGATCTCAAGACGCAAACAATTTTGCGTCTTGCCGAATGAACGCATGAGCCTCTGGCGATTGCCGGATTGTGAAAAACAAAGGCCGGTTTCCCGGCCTGTTCAGCTATGGCAGATCAATATAATCTGCTGAGATCAGCTGTTATTTTGTTTCAGCTTTAATCATGTTGATGTTGCTGACCACATCTTTGTCAAAAGTCAGATCAATAGCTTTTGGCGCTTGTGGGTACTGAGCTAACAAAGCTGGTAAGGCCGGGTAAGTTTGTTGCAGTTTCGACAGGTCGTAACTCCAGACATCTTTTTCGTTTACTTTGCTTTTTGTCACTGGTTCACCCAGTTTTTCCAGCACATAAGCACTGTTGGTTTTGCCCTGAGTTAAACCTAAAGCAGACTGCACTGCGCTGTCATAAGCGGCATCTTTGGCACCATCGGCACTTTGTTTGACCGAGTCAGTTACACTGCTTTTGACCGAGTCTGTGGCTGCTTTTAACCAGTCAGCCTGAACCGCAGCAGAAGCCAATACCAGAGTTGTTACTAAAGCGAATTTAAATTTCATGATGTGTTCTTTCCTTTGCTCATCAACAAAAACGCTGGCAGAGTGCATCCCTTGCCAGACGGCGCGCATGATAAAACAAAAGCAGGGTGAACAAAACCCAAAACTGCAACAACATATTCACTTTCAGCCGTTGCGGCCGTTATAAATAGTACCGCCTGAACTGGCATAAAAATCCAGCACTGCTTTGGCCTGGTTTTGCATAAAACCCCGCACCACTTCAATACCGGCATTTTGTAAATATTGATAAGACTGGTTAAACACCGGCCCTTCATCAAAACCTATAGCGCGGGCGTCTGCGGCAGTACCTGCACACACCAACCGGTTTACACCACTCCAGAGCACGGCGCCCAGACACATGGCACATGGTTCACAAGAGGTAAACAACTCGCGGCCAGTGTCTGACGCCAGCGTAAAAGCAGCAAGCCGTTGTTCTGCCAGCATAATGGCAACAGTTTCACCATGTAAGGTGGAATTATGTAGTGGTAACACGCGGTTCACGCCAACAGCCAGCAGCTGGTTGCTGGCGCGGTCAAAAATGGCGCTGCCAAAAGGGCCGCCGGTTTTTTTTAACACATTTTGCCGCGACAGCTCTATGGCCAGTGTCATTTTGGCTGTGTCGTCGGGGTAGGGTTGTTGCCAGTTCACCAGGCTTTGCACCCAGTCGGGAACAGTAACCAGCGCCTGTTGCGCCGGGGCTGACCAGTTATTCATCGTGCTTTTGTCCTGCTGTTGTTGTGCCTTTATTTAATCTAGCGGCAAAGCGCCTGTTTGAATAGCCAACATAAAACCGCTTGCAAAAACCGGCTACAGCAGCAAAAAACACAAAATATCAGCACAAGATCAATACAACAGGTTACAGCAGCCTGCAAACGGCATCAAAAAAGGGGTCTGCTGACCCCTTTTGTTAATTTTGATTAAGCATGGTTAGCTTTTATAAGGCATAGCGCCCAGATAGTCTTTTTTACCCACATCCACACCGTTGTGACGCAAAATGGCGTAAGCGGTGCTGATATGGAAATAAATATTTGGCATGGCGTGTTGTACGGCAAATTCAAAACCTGTCAGATATTTACCTTCCCAACGTGGCTGGCTGATGTGACGCTCAGCCGCTTCGGCAAAATCGGCCGGCGTAAAAGTTTTTAAATAAGCCAGAGTTTCAGCAATACGGGTTTTTAGCTCAGGCAAAGTGCTTTCAGTATCGGCATGTTTAGGCGCGCTGTCGGCAACGCCGGCTAAACGGGCAACACCCAGCTTGGCGGTGTCACAGGCAATTTGTACCTGACGGATAAAATTAAACTGGTCCGGCGCTAAACGGGCGTTTAATAACACAGCCACATCATACTTCTTCGCACTGGCCGCCTGTTCTGCTTTATCCAGAATGGCATCGAGGTTGTTCAGCATTTTGCTAAATTGCACTACGGTCAAATCATAAAGCATGGTGATTTCCTAATCGGCTTAAGGGCAAGGGTGGAGATGGGGGGCTTGGGGGTATAATTCAACAGCGGGTTGGTTTTATCCGGTCGGGATATGGGCGCTTTGTTGTTGCGGTGCTTGATTTCCAGCTTGCAGCTGCTGGCGTTATGCCGGGTTTCGCTCCATGCCGCAGGCATATCATGAGTACTTTGCTCCAGAAAAAAACAAAAAGCCCGGTTCGTATCACTCACCGGGCTTTGGTTACAGCGTTAAAACGCGGCTTAGAAGCTGTATTGCATACCAACAGCCAGGCGACTGACATGGTAGTCAGCTTTGATGTCATCAATGCCCTGGAAAATCGAAATATCTTCAGCGGCTTTGCTGCTAAAGGGCGCCAAATCCAAATCAAAAGTTAATGCCAGTTGTTCGGTAAAATGGTATTGCGTAAAAACACCAGCCAATAAACCTACACCGCTGTCGCTGCCTGTTTCGCTAAAACTCTGACCAACCAGATGGTTTACCTGCGGGTTTGATACAGCGGTAATAGTGTCGTTTAAGGTAAATTCTTGTTTCCAGAAAGATGCGCCTAAACGCACACCAAAAGACCAGTGGCCCACCAGCTGTTCACTTTGGTATTGCGCTGTTAAACCCAGCCAATTGGCTGAACTGTTTAAATCACGATCAAAATTAAACCAGACACCTGATTCGTAACCTCTGTTCTTACCGCTTAATACGGTAAATTCACCCAGATCTGTGTATTGCAGGCGGGCCGACCAGTTCTGGTCGAGCTGATAAGTTAAAGCAAGGGCAGGCGCAACATCGCTGCCAGATTCGTTGTCACTTTCGCTGCCGACTTTATGGCGGGCATAACCTAAATCGGCCTGAACAGAAAAAGCAGATAATGCAGCAGTGTCCTGTGCTACAGCGGCAGCAGAAGCCAGCAGCGCCAGCGATAAAACAGTAAATTTTAACATGGGATACGTCCCTGAAAGAGGTGGATGCGTCAGTGCGGGCGCTACTCTAGCAAAAAAATGTCAAAGTGAAACATAAATGTGAATTTATGTAACTCATTTGATTATTTATTGTACTAAACATCTGCAGAGCAAAGCTCTGAGCCACAGGCAATACAGGCGTGAATTTGGCGGTGAAACAGTTTTAAAACAAATGGTTACGTTAACCGCCCCCCTTACCTTGTCATCTTTTTGACAAAAACCACCACAAACAGCGCTATGGTAAAACTGCCGGTAAAAGCTTCCACCGCAGCCACCAGCCGCGACACACCTATAGGTGTAATGTCGCCATAACCCAG
>NZ_JAVBXS010000098.1 GCF_030824435.1 Rheinheimera sp. | reverse complement strand
GCCACCACCGCTAATTTAAAGGCAAGGGAATAATCTTTTTGCGTACGCTTGGCTATTGCATTCATGACACTCTCCACGGTTCAGGATAAAAAGTGTCAACGTTATTTAGGACGGGTCAAAGTTAATAAAAAAGGCTACCCAGGTAGCCTTTTACTTTTTATGAAACACCAGGCTTAAAGCGCCATGGCAAAGTGAACTTAACGCTGGAACTGATAGACCGAACCCAGTTGCAGAATTTTAGTCAGTTCATCAAGTGCAGCGCGGCTTTCATTCAACAACAATGGATCTGCCAAATCTGCTTCTGAAATCTGATCACGATAATGGCTGTTCACCCACTGATTTAACCGGGCAAACAAGTTGTCATCCAGCAGCACATTTGGATTCACCGCCTGTTTTTCCGCTTCGCTCATGGCAACACGTAAACGCAGACAAGCAGGGCCACCGCCGTTTCTCATACTTTGTTTTACATCATAATAATGCACCTGACGGATAGGCGTGCCACGGCCGGTCAGCTGTTCTAAATAAGCAGCAACCTGCGGATGGTCGCGACATTCTGTCGGGGCAATAATGGCCATTTCGCCGGACGGCAGGGTAATGACCTGAGTGTTAAACAAATAAGTCTGAATGGCTTGTTGTACTGTCACTTCATGGTCCAGTACTTCAATCAAATGTAACTCTGACTTATCACCAAATTTGCGTTTTACTTCATCCAGTTTCTGTGTGCTGTCGACAAAAGCCTGTTGATGGTAAAACAACACATTTTGGTTACCTACCGCTATCACATCGTTGTGAAACACACCCTGATCAATCACTTCAGGGCTTTGCTGGATATACACCACTTTGTCATCCGACAAACCATGTAAACGGGCTACAGCTTCACAAGCTTCAAAAGTATGACGGGCAGGGAAGTTACGTGGCGCTGGTTTGTTGTAATCAAAGGCGTAACGGCCAAACACAAACAGTTCTACACCTGTTTCGCCATATTCACTGCATAAACGGGTGTGGTTGGCGGCGCCTTCATCACCAAAGTGGTCATTGTCCGGCAGATGCTGGTGATGACTAAAATGGCGCTCATTATTAAACATGGCTTTTAAAATCCGGCCCGTGGTTTCAGGCTCTAACGAACGGTGAAACTTATTGGTCAGATTGGCCGGGGTAAAATGAATTTTGCCGTCTTTTGTGTCTTTGCTGGGTGAAATGGTCGCTGCGTTGGCTGTCCACATGCTGGACGCTGAACAGACAGCTCTGAACACAGAGGGCGCCTGTTTTGCTGCTTTGGCAATCACTTCTGCGTCAGTACCACTAAAACCGAGCCGGCGTAATGTATAAACGTCGGGACGTTCTTGTGGTGCTAACACACCTTGCACCATG
Organism: Rheinheimera sp.; assembly: GCF_030824435.1. GTDB lineage: Bacteria > Pseudomonadota > Gammaproteobacteria > Enterobacterales > Alteromonadaceae > Pararheinheimera. The sequence goes on along the minus strand of NZ_JAVBXS010000098.1, from coordinate 54,242 downwards.
CCTAAATCGGCCAGCGCTTTCATTTTTTGCAAGCCCTGCAATGCAGCTTGTTTTGGACTAGAGGTATTTTTGGCGTTGTTAAGTGACGCAACGTTGCCGACAGATAAACCGGCATAGTTATGCGTTGGCCCAACTAAGCCATCAAAGTTTGCTTCAAAGTACTTCATTTTTGCTTTATTCCTTCAGTTGGGAAGGGGCACTGTTTTTATTGTTTTTGCGGCCGTTATTGGATTGCTTCATTTTATATTCTGCTGATTTAACCGGCAGAATGACCCTGTAAAGACAGGGTCAACCGAATAATAATGAGTTTATTCACTTGTCACAACTTGAGTTTGCGGATATACGTTAAAAAGACATGTAGAATGCCCACCAAAGTTTAGGGATCTCGGAACAACGATGGCGAAATCACTGGTAATAGTCGAATCACCGGCAAAAGCTAAAACAATTAATAAATATTTAGGTAATGATTTTATTGTAAAAAGTAGCGTGGGACATATCCGCGACTTGCCAACCAGCAGCAATAAAGACAAAGAAAAAAGCAAAAAAGACGTAAAACTGGAAAAAGCGCAGAAAGAATATCTGGCGCTGGTCGACCGCATGGGCATAGATCCGGAAAACGGCTGGAAAGCGCGTTACGAAATTCTGCCAGGTAAAGAGAAAGTTGTTAAAGAACTCAAAGCTTTAGCTGAAAAAGCTGACACAGTTTATCTGGCAACGGACTTAGACCGCGAAGGAGAAGCTATTGCATGGCATTTGCAACAGATCATCGGCGGTGAAGAACAGAAATTTAAACGGGTGGTATTTAACGAAATCACCCAAAATGCCATTAAAAATGCCTTTGTAGAACCTGGTCAGGTGAATGTCGACCGGGTAAACGCCCAGCAAGCCCGCCGCTTTTTAGACCGTGTTGTTGGTTTTATGGTCTCCCCGCTGTTATGGAAAAAAGTCGCCCGTGGTTTATCTGCTGGCCGGGTGCAATCTGTTGCAGTGCGGTTAGTGGTTGAACGTGAACGCGAAATTAAAGCTTTTGTGCCGGAAGAATACTGGACAGTAGATGCTGAAACCATTTCAGCGGCAAAAGCAGCGTTAAAACTGGAAGTGGTACGCCAAAACGGTAAAGCCTTCAGACCTGACAATAAAACGCAGACCGATGCCGCTGTTGCGCTGTTGCAGCGCGCCAGTTATCAGGTGACTGAACGCGAAGATAAACCGTCCAGCAGCAAACCTCAGGCGCCATTTATTACCTCTACACTGCAACAAGCCGCCAGTACCCGCATGGGTTATGGCGTGAAAAAAACCATGATGCTGGCGCAGCGTTTGTATGAAGCCGGTTATATCACTTATATGCGTACCGACTCGACCAATCTGTCGACAGAAGCGGTAGGCGCAGTTCGAGATTTTATTGAACAGCAGTTTGGTAAAAAGTATCTGCCAGCAGAGCCATTAAGTTACGGCAGCAAAGCCAATGCGCAGGAAGCACACGAAGCCATACGTCCTTCTGATGTGAATATTCAGGCCAGTATGTTGGGTGATATGGAAGCAGACGCCAAGAAGCTGTATGAGCTGATTTGGCGCCAGTTTGTTGCCTGCCAGATGCCAAATGCGCTGTACGATGTCACCAATATTACCGTGCAGGCCGGTGACTTTGAGCTCAAAGCCAAAGGCCGGGTGTTACGTTTTGACGGTTGGACCAGAGTGCAACCAGCACAAAAACGCAAAGACGAAGAAGAAAAAGAATTACCGGATTTAAAAGTCGGCGAAACGCTGCAGCTAGAGCAGTTATTGCCAGCCCAGCACTTTACCAAACCAGCGGCACGTTACAGTGAAGCCAGCCTGGTCAAAGAACTGGAAAAACGCGGTATTGGCCGTCCTTCCACTTATGCTGCCATTATTTCGACTATCCAGGAACGTGGTTATGTGAAGGTCGAAAACAAAAGATTTTACGCCGAAAAAATGGGTGAAATTGTCACAGACCGCTTAGTGGAAAACTTCAGCGATCTGATGAATTACGATTTTACCGCCAATATGGAATTAAAACTTGATGACATAGCGCACGGTGAACTGGCCTGGCAAAAAGTGCTGGATCAATTTTACGGCGACTTCTCAAGCAAGCTGAAAACAGCAGAAGCGGATGTAGAACAAGGTGGTATGCGCACCAATCAGTTTGTATTAACTGATATTGACTGCCCAAGTTGTGGCCGCAAAATGGGTATCCGTACCGCCAGCACTGGTGTGTTTTTAGGCTGTTCCGGTTATAACCTGCCACCGAAAGAGCGTTGCACCACCACCATGAACCTGACACCAGGTGATGAAGCTGTGTTGGTGGCCGACGAAGACGAACTTGAAACCGAAGTGCTGCGTCACAAAAAACGTTGTGCCAAATGTGGCACCGCGATGGACTCGTACCTGCTGGACGAACAACGTAAGTTGTATGTCTGTGGTAATAACCCGGGTTGTGATGGTTATCTGGTGGAGAGTGGCGCCTTTAAAATTAAAGGTTATGACGGCCCGCTGATAGAATGTGAAAAATGCGGCTCTGACATGCAGTTAAAATCCGGCCGTTTTGGTAAGTATTTTGGCTGCACCAATAGCGACTGTAAAAACACCCGCAAACTGTTAAAGAACGGTGAAGCAGCACCGCCAAAAGAAGATCCGGTTCATTTACCGGAGCTGGCCTGTGAAAAGTCAGACGCTTATTTTGTATTGCGTGATGGTGCTGCAGGTTTGTTTTTGGCTGCGTCCACTTTCCCACGCTCCCGCGAAACCAGAGCACCTTTGGTGGCTGAACTGCAAAGATTTAAAGACAGGTTAGTGCCGAAGTTTTTATATCTGACCGCAGCGCCGGCTCAGGATCCGGCCGGCAATCCAACCATAGTGCGCTGGAGCCGTAAAACCAAACAGCAATATGTGATGTCGGAAAAAGACGGCAAAGCAACCGGCTGGTCTTTATGGTTTAAAGACGGTAAATGGCAAGAGAGCAAAGCAGAAGCTTAAGCTTTGGTTCCATCAGCTAAAAAGGCCACAGTAGTGGCCTTTGTTGTTTTTACAAAGCTGTTGATGTCAGGCTGATTTAAGATGCGTTTTATTGTTCAGTGCAAATGCTGGTTTTATTAATAAGTTGCTGTTGACGTCACAAGCTGCTGCAAAAATTTGATTTTGCCCGATAACTAAAGCGAAAGTAATAAAACGATAAAGGAGATAAAAGGGGGATGGATACTGCTGCGGTTAAGTTAATTTCGCATCAAACGTCAGACTTAAGCGGCCGCAAGTTACCACTTGCGTTTAGGGGCAAATAACACGTCCAGGTCGTTATTTTCCGCTTCGGCACGTTTTTGCCGGTCCCGTAAATTGCCTTCTTTTAGCTCTTCGGCAATTTCTGCTAACAATGACGTCATTTCGTTACGGCGTGAGGTGACATATTCGTCCACATGGCTGGCATTGGACAGGGTAATAAGGGCTTTTTCATAACACTGCCGGGCAGAACCTAACATATCGCTGCTACGGGCCTGGTTGCCTCTTTTGATCTGACTTTCAACATTAATACGCAGTTGCAGGTTTTCCAGTCTTCTGTCTTCCTGCACTACAATCTGGGTATCAATATTGCCGCGGGCATGTTCTGCCCGCAGAATGGTTCTGAGTTTTTTAATGCCCTGGATCATGCCAATAATTTGTTTGTCGTTATCAGGCAAGGTGATGTGTTCGTTGAGAGCCTGAGTGTGACTTCCCATATCTTCCAGCTTTTTTTCGGTGTCGGCCAGCCGGCTTTTTAAATCGCGCGAGCCGGGTTCCAGCTCAACCATAGCTTTGAGGGTATAAGCAATACGTTTAAGCAGCATTTGCGAAATAGGTGGGGTAAGAGGCACATTGGCGGCATTCAGCAGAATTTCTTCGGTATCTTCCAGCATGCCACGCAACTTAGAGAACTCAGCCCGTTTTAACGTGGCTAACCGTTCTTTGTGTTGTTGTATTGCGTTCGAAATAACAGCAAAAACCACTAATGCTATTACCAGAACAATGATCATGGTCAAAACCATCTGAACCTCTGACTTGGTTTACCACCTGCATCTTAAACAGAAATTGGCAAAATTACCAATCTTCTGCCGCCCGTCAGGGCAGATACAACCTAAAGACGCCGCCACCAAATTGGCCACCGTTTGATAACTCAATACGACCAACCCGACCCTGATTGCGGTGTGCTTTGGCAATTAAGTGTGCAAAAAACAAGCCTAAACCTGTGCGTCCGGCTGTTAAATTAAAATGCATCATACTATTGTCGCTGTTTTCCAGCATAAACTGTGGAAAACCTTCACCGTCGTCATGCAATTCAATACAAAGATAGTCATCAATGATGCTGGCTTTGAGCAATAACTGGGTGGTGCTATAACGTAAGGCGTTGACGAACATATCATTAATCAGATTTCCGACCAAATCATTGTCAAAAAACCAACAGAGATCAGCCGCACAGTCGAGTTGAACTGCAATCTGTTTTTGCTGACTGTACATCTCGTTTTTGATCAGTACTTCATCCAGTAAATCTTCAACAAAATATTCGTCCAGATGTAAAGGCAGTTGTTCTTTTTCGATGCGGTATAACGACAACAGCTGCATCAGATTGCTGTTCAGTCTGGACGCTTCATAATGAATGCGGGCCAGTTCCTGACTGGCGGTTTCTGAATGGGGGGCTAAATCCTGCTGCAACAAATCCATTGACTGGATCAGCATACATAATGAGTTTTTCATGTCGTGTACGGCAGAGGCCAGTACAGTGGCAAAATCAATTTCCGGCTGTTCCACGATATTTCAGTTCCTTTACCGCTGTCACTCAACCAATGTCAGTAAAAAGAACTACTGCTTAGGCAGGTTTTTAGCTACTATTGGTTATACTAAACGCCAAATTTTGAATTGGCTGGAATAATCACATCATCCGCGCATATGGCTAATCATATGTCAATAACGGAAGCCTGACACATGAAATTACAACAGTTACGTTATATTGTCGAAGTGTTAAATCACAATCTTAACGTATCCGCGACGGCGGAAAGTTTGTACACCTCACAACCCGGCATCAGTAAGCAGGTGCGGATGCTGGAGGATGAACTGGGTATTCAGGTATTTGGCCGCAGTGGTAAACATCTGACCCATGTGACACCTGCCGGGCGTGATGTGATTGAAATTGCTCAGCAAATTCTGGCTAAAGTAGAAAGTATCAAAGCAGTTGCCAAAGAACATACTTTGCCTGATCAAGGCAAACTGAATATTGCCACTACCCATACCCAGGCCCGTTATGCGCTGCCGGACGTGATTGGTGGTTTTATCAAAAAGTTTCCGAAGGTGTCGTTGCATATGCATCAGGGCACACCACAACAAATTTCAGAAGCAGCGTCACGTGGTGATGCCGACTTTGCGATTGCCACTGAAGCCATGCATTTATTTTCTGATTTGGTGATGTTGCCTTGTTATCACTGGAACCGCAGTGTGATAGTGCGTCACGACCATCCTTTGGCGCAGCTGGATCACCGTATTGAAATTGAAGATGTGGCTAAACACCCTATTGTGACTTATGTGTTTGGTTTTACTGGTCGTTCTGAACTTGATCGTGCTTTTGGTGAAAAAGGGCTGGAGCCAAAAATTGTCTTTACTGCAACAGACGCCGATGTGATTAAAACTTATGTGCGTCTGGGTTTAGGGGTTGGTGTCATTGCTTCTATGGCGATGGACAAAGAGCTGGATAAAGATTTGGTTTCGATAGACGCCAGCCATTTATTTGCCGCTTCCACCACCAAAATAGGCTTTCGCAAAGGTTCGTTCCTGCGCACTTATATGTATGATTTTATTGAACGTTTTGCGCCACACCTTACCAAGGAAATGGTGGAAAAAGCCAATATGCTGCGAAATCAGGAAGAAATTGACCGGATGTTTGCCAAAATTGAATTGCCGGTGCGTTAATGCCGGAATTGAACTGATAAAAAAAGACCACTGTTGTGGTCTTTTTTTATTGGCTTGCTCTGCCTTTGTGGTCATCCGCTTTTATTAAATCAGGCCTGAGCAATGGCTTTTATACAACCCGGCAGCAGACCCGCACTATTTCTGGGTTTCATCCGGAGTTGATGGCTTAACTTATTGTTGATAAATATTATTTAGTCACGCCAGCTCCTGCCGTAGTTCTCTGCAAGCCTGCACCATATGTTTGAGTGCTGCTTCAGTTTCAGGCCAGCCACGGGTTTTTAAACCACAATCCGGATTCACCCAGAGTTGTTGTACCGGCAGCTTGCCGGCCGCTTTATGAATGAGCTGTTTGATCCAGTCAAGATCCGGCACATTGGGGGAATGAATGTCATACACGCCGGGGCCAATCTGGTTGGGATAAGCAAAATCTTCAAAAGCCTGCAATAACTCCATATTAGAACGTGAGGTTTCGATGGTGATCACATCAGCGTCCATAGCGGCAATAGCACCGATAATGTCGTTAAACTCCGAATAACACATATGGGTATGAATTTGTGTGCTGCTATTGATATGGGTACTGCACCTTTTAAAGGTGTCCACTGCCCAGTTGAGGTATTGCTGCCACTGGCTGCGTTTGAGCGGTAAACCTTCACGAAATGCCGGTTCATCAATCTGAATAATCTGAATACCGGCTTGCTCCAGCGCTTTGACTTCATCTGCCAGTGCCAGACTCAGCTGCAACGCGATATCAGCACGGCTTAAATCTTCCCTTGGGAAAGACCATGCCAGCATAGTAACAGGGCCTGTCAGCATACCTTTCATTGGTTTTTTGGTCAGCGACTGAGCATAAGCTGTCCACCGGACTGTCATATCCTTCGGCCTGCTGATATCACCAACAATAACTGGTGGTTTGACACAACGGCTGCCATAACTTTGCACCCAGCCAAACTGGGTAAAGACATAACCCTGCAGCTGCTCGCCAAAATACTCCACCATGTCATTGCGCTCTGCTTCACCATGCACCAACACATCCAGACCTAACTCCTCCTGCAGTTGTACAGCTTTTGCAATCTGCTGTTGGATGTGCTGCTGATACTGCTGCTCGTTGATACGGCCGGCTTTTAAATCCACTCTTAATTTGCGGATATCCGGTGTTTGTGGAAATGAGCCAATAGTAGTGGTTGGCAACAGCGGCAGTTGCAGTTTCAGTTGCTGAATATTGATACGGCTGGCAAAAGGCAGGCTGCGATCCGATTTTTCGGTTTTTGCTTTGGCACAAGCTTGTTGCACTTGTGCCTTGTGCACCAAGGTCGAGTGTGCCCTTGCTTTAACAGGCGCGCTGTAGTGTTCAATGGCGCTGGTGTCGTCACTTTTTAAAGCTTGTTGTAATAACTTCAGCTCTTCGCACTTTTGCCGGGCAAAAGCAAACCAACTTCGGATCTCGGGCTCAAGCTGTTTTTCCAGGGTTAAATCAACAGGGCTATGTAATAAAGAGCAGGAAGTGCCAAGCCAGAGTTTGTCGCCTTTTTGTGCAAACAGCGGTTTGAGCTCCTGGTAAGCTTTGCTTAAGTCGGCGCGCCAGATATTACGGCCATTGATAATACCGGCCGACAACACCCAGTGGCTGGGGATAAGCGCTGCAACTTTGGTTAAATCCACTGGCTCGGCGCATAAGTCCAGATGAATACCGTCAAAAGGTAAATCAACCAGCTGGGGTAAATAAGCGGAAATATCACCAAAATAGCTGGTAAGTAACAGTTTCAGCTGACCTTTTTGCAAGCTGCGGTAGCTGGTCTGAATAGCACTGAGCCAGTCTGCAGACAGTTCCAGTGCCAACACAGGTTCATCCAGTTGCAGCCACTGTACGCCGGCGGCATTGAGGGCATCCAGCAGTTGCTGATAACCCTTCAGCAGAGCCGGCAGCAGGTTGAGTTTATCGACGCCCTCAGCCACTTTGCCACAATGCAGGTAAGTGACAGGGCCTGGCAACACCAGTTTAAAATTCAACCCCAAGGCTTTTGCTTCGTTGATTTGGTTGAACAAACTTAAATCAGTCAGGCTAAATTGTTGCCGCGCGTCAAATTCCGGTACCAGATAGTGATAGTTGGTATTAAACCATTTGGTCATATCGCTGGCAGCGGCGGCTGGGCCTGTAGGCGCGCGGCCACGGCCGATGCGGAACTGGCAGTCAAAATCAATCTGACCATCTGCCGTTTGATGACGTTTTGGTACTACCCCAAATAACAACGAAGTGTTTAATACATGGTCGTAATAAGCAAAATCGCCGACCGGCACTAAATCAATACCGGCTTGTTGTTGCAACTGCCAGTGATCAGCACGCAGTTGAGCACCAATGTTTTGTAGTTGTTCTTGTGAAATTTCACCTTGCCAATATTGCTCTAAAGCACGTTTTAACTGGCGTTTATTGCCGATACGCGGAAAACCAAGGCTGTGTGTTGTTGACATATCTTTCCCTCATTTGGACGTCTAGATGTTGATATGTCTATTATTGCCGGTTATGCTGTGGTGCCACAACTGAATAACTAGCCTCTGTTACGTGAGAAAAATTCATTATGATTGAGCTCAAACTGCTGCGCACTTTACTGGCATTACAACAAACCGGCTCTTTACAGGGCGCGGCCAGCCGGCTTTTTGTTACCCAGTCGGCCTTGTCACACCAACTGAAAGATGCCGAGCAAATGCTGGGAGCCAGTTTGTTTGTGCGGAAATCTCAACCTGTGCAGTTCAGCGCCCAGGGCAAATTGTTGCTGGATGTCGCCACCACCGTATTACCGCAACTTGACCTCGCCTGGCAGCAGCTAAAAAGCGGTCAGTTACCGGCGCAACAACTGCGGCTCACTGTGGAGTGCCATGCCTGTGTCCATTGGTTGTTACCGGCGTTAAAAGCCTTTCGCCAGCAATGGCCACAGGTGCAGCTGACATTTGAAACTGATATTCAGCATCATGCGATAGAAGCTATGCTGCATGATGAGTTGGATCTGGTGTTAACCACAGACAGACGGCTGGAGCAGCAAGTGAGTTATCTGCCGTTATTTGAACTGGAGTTGTTTGCTTTTATCGCGCCTGAACATCCGCTGGCAGCAGTTGCGTTTGTGACAGCCGCAGATTTAGCACGGGAAAAGTTGCTGGTTTATCCGATCCCACCGGAGCGGCAGGATTTATTCCGGCTGTTTTTACAAAAAACAGCTTTTAGCGGTGAACTCAGACAAGTGGCGCATGCCAGTCAGATGTTGCAACTGGTGGCGGCGGGCGAGGGCATTGCTGTGCTGCCGGGTTGGCTGGCGGAACCTTTTGTCAGCCAGGGGCTGATTGTTGTTAAAAGGCTGAGCGAACAGGGTTTTAGCCGTCAGATGTATCTGGCTTATCAGCGCGATAAACAAAGTGCGGCTTTAACGGCTTTTTATCAGCTGTTGCGCCGTTATTCACCGGCAGCACAACCACAGGCTGTGGCTTAACGGTTAGTAATAAGAGGCACAGATGTTTCTGTGCCTGACTATCGGCAAAGAGCCGGGGCAGGCCACCAGGGTTGTGGCCGGAACAGCTTTATTCGTAAGGCAGTGGATCTGTCACCTGATTCAGTGCAAAAGCTTCCAGCCGCTCCTGGCAAGAACCACATTTACCACAGGCTTTTTCGCGGCCGTTATAACAAGTCCAGGTTTTACTGTAATCTAGACCCATCGCAAGACCGTCTTTAAGAATTTCAATTTTGGTTTGTTGCAGGTAAGGGCTGATGATATCAACAGGCTCATAGTTGGCTATCTGGCAGACATCATTCATTTTTTGCACAAATTCAGGACGGCAATCCGGGTAAATAAAGTGGTCCCCTGAATGAGCACCGTAATAAACTGCCTGAGCGTCCAGCGACACCGCATAACCCACAGCCAGACTTAATAAAATCATATTGCGGTTGGGCACCACGGTCGATTTCATATTATCGGCGGCATAATGGCCTTCCGGCACTTCAATATCGTCGGTCAGCGACGAGCCACCAATCAATTGGTTAATCGCTGAAATATCAACAATTTTGTGATGAATGCCCAGCTCCTGACAGACGTTTTGTGCACAAATCAGCTCTTTGACATGGCGCTGACCATAGTTAAAAGACAAGGCATACACTTGGTGGCCGGCACGAATGGCATTGTGCAGCACGGTAAAGGAATCCATGCCACCTGAATAAATCACAACAACTTTTTGCGGCATTCTTGCAGCTCCCGTTATAATGGTCAGCAATTTGGGGCGCGCATTGTACTGCATAATCGCCAAGGTCTAAAGGAAATCAACTCAGCGTGTATAAAGTTAACGAAATTTTTGAAACTATTCAGGGTGAAGGCAACTACACCGGCACACCGTCCATTTTTTTGCGTTTGCAGGGTTGTCCTGTCGGCTGCTCCTGGTGTGATACCAAACACACCTGGGAAATACAGCCTGAATTGTTAATCCAGCTGGGTGATACCACAGCCAAAAAAGCCGATTCTGATCATTGGGCAAGTAGTGATGCAGCAGGTATTCTGGCTTTGTTTGTTGAGCGTGGTTATCGCGCCCGTCACGTGGTGATCACGGGCGGTGAACCTTGTATGTATGACTTAAACCCGCTTTGTGAGTTATTACATCAACATGGGTTCAGCACTCAGATTGAAACTTCAGGTACTTTTGAAATTCTGGCGCCCAAAGACACCTGGGTAACGGTATCGCCTAAAGTGAATATGAAAGGTGGTTATCCGGTATTAACCAGTTGCCTCGAGCGTGCCAATGAAATTAAACACCCTGTGGCGATGGAAAAACATGTGGAAGAATTAAAAGAGTTATTACAAACATTTGATACCACAGGTAAATATATCTATTTGCAGCCGATAAGCCAAAAAGCCAAAGCCACCAAACTGGCCATTGAAGCTTGTATGGCGAATAACTGGCGTTTAAGTGTGCAGGTGCACAAGTACCTTGGTATTAACTAACATTTGTTTTATTGAGCCGGGTTGTCAGTGTTGGTTATTTAACCTGCACTGCTAGCGGGCTCTGCGTCAGCTGCCAACCAGTGTTGTAATGCATCCAGTGTGGGCTCAGCGCCATCAGCCGCCATCAACTGATATTTCAACGGTGGTTGCATATTCAGAATTTCCAGCCAACGTTGCGCCAGCCAGTTGCTGTTTTGCCATTGTGGTGTGGGGTACAACAAACTGAGCGCCGGGTTTTGTTGAAACACAGTGCAAAGTTCATCGCGGATCTGCTGATGAGCAGCAAGATAAGGCAGTTGTGGCCAGGCCGGTAAAATCCGTGCCTTTGCTACATGCAGGCCGTCTTCTTCCTGCCAGCGTTGTTCAATCAATACCCGTTCAGTACCTTCAATGGTAATGCCCAGCAAACCATCTTCAAGCTGACTAAAATCCGTCACCCGCACCAGAGTCGCCACTTTAAAAATCCTATCCTGATGTTGCTGCGCCACATAAGGATTCAATAAGGCGCTGGCAAAAGCACGTTTACCGGCGCAGGCTTCTTTCACCAGACGGATATAACGTGGTTCAAACACACGCAGTTGCATTTGCCCTTCTGGCAATACCACCTGACTTAATGGGAATAAGGCTATTTCAGACCACATATTTTCTTCACCTTGTTATCGCTGTAAAAGATTACGTGGCAACGGCCATTTCGGATTGAAAACTACTGTCAGCACAGACAATTTTTGCTATGGTTAACTTTGAGTTTTAGCCATTACAAGGGCTGTCGTTGTAGGCACTAATGATCCGGCCTGCTGTCAGGATCTTGATGTCAGGGGTAAAAAGCACTTGATGAAATCAAAGCGGATACAGATGGCACTGTGGGGTATGGCCTTATTGGCTGCAACCCCACAGGTACAGAGCAACGAAATTAAAGCAGTGGTCAGCGACACTAATGCTGTTCCTTATGCCATGTTTTCCCAGGATGGCAGCCTGAGCGGCGGTATCAGTAAACAACTTATTGATGAAATAGGCAAAATAACCACTTTACCTGTGGTTTATCTACCACTGGCACGCGCCAGAGTCGAAAGTTGGATAGCCACAGGTAAAGCAGATTTAGGCTGTTTTATCAGTCCGGAATGGGTGAGTAAACCCAAAGAACTTGAGTGGGTCGGGCCTTTGTTTTATTCCGCACAATATATAGTCCGGCGCAGCGACAGCAAACCCAACCGTCAGCTCAGTGACTTATTTCACAAACGTATTGGCACTATCCGTGGTTTTGTTTATCCGGAGCTGGAACAGGCTTTTGCTGAAGAATTATTAGTGCGGGATGACGCCCATTCGCTGGAAAGTAATCTGACAAGACTGGCACAAGGGCGGTTAGATGCCGTGATGACGGTCGATTTATCATACGGTTATGTGATGACCCGCCAGAAGTTTGATACCAGCCTGACTTATGATCCGCTCTGGACAAAAGCGCCGGCTGTCTATTGTGCGCTCAGCCCCAAGTCCAGTCATTTGGCGGCCATCAAACAAGCTTTTGATGAAGTGCAACAACAGCAGTTTGTTGAGAAGATTATCCGGCCCTATCTGCCTGAACATAATTCAGGTTAACAGGGCCATTTTTAGCAGATTTAGCTGTTATTGCCGCACCGGATCATCTTTGAGTTTTGGGATCTTTAAACCCAGCTCCTGACCACGATACTTAGCATAATAGGTACAGCCGGCAAACATCAGGCAGCTGGCAGCTAATTCAACCAGCGCCAGATATAAGGTGGTGCCACTGCTGATCCACAAATGTGTCAGACTGTGCACAAAATAAATCATCACAATAAAGTTGGCCCAGGCAAAGGTATAAGCTTTACCACGTAAAATGCCCATCAGCGGTAACCACAAAGGTCCCCACAATAAAGCCAATAAAACTCTTGGGCTGCCCATTTTTGGCGGATCCAGCCACAACACCCACAGCGGGATAAGCAAAAATAACAGCAAAAAGCCAACTTGCCCCAAACGCAGATACAGTCGGGTGCGGCTGGCAAGCGGAATATGTGAAGCAATAAACCAGGTCATTGTAATTTTCCGGCAACTAGGGCTAAACGTTTACCAAACTGAACAGCCAATTGCTGTTCGTGGGCAGTCAGAACACTACTGTGTTCAGGTCCTGTTACATGGCTTGGGCCATAAGGGGTGCCACCACTTTGGGTCTGATGCAACGCCGGTTGATCATAAGGCGCGCCAACCAGCAGCATGCCATGGTGTAACAGCGGCAGCATCATACCCAGTAAGGTGGCTTCATTACCACCATGCATTGAAGAAGAAGAGGTAAAAACCCCGGCTGGTTTGTCAATGAGTGCACCTTTTAACCAAAGTGCACTGGTGTTGTCCCAAAATGCTTTCATCTCTGCACTCATCACACCAAAACGCACCGGACTGCCAATAGCCAGCGCATCTGCTTTCAGTAGTTCTTCCTGAGTGAACACCGGATGTTGTGGCGTTGTGCTTTGAACTGCAGTAAGCGCAGGTACAGTGCGCAGTAATGCCGTGGCGCCGACAGCTTCAACGCCAACGGCAATTTTTTCGGCCAGCGCCGCCACAGAGCCATGGCGGGAGTGGTACAACACTAAAACAGTCACCGGCATTAAAACAGTTCCAGTAATCGACTGGCTGGACGGGCAATCACGGCTTTATCACCATGCACCACCACGGGGCGTTCAATCAGCTTAGGCTGGGTCAACATGGCCTGAATAATCACATCATCAGGCAAAGTTGTGTTGTCCAGTCCCATGTTTTTATATTCTTCTTCTTTGTCGCGCAGCAGTTCACGCGGCGATAATTGCAGTTGTTGTAATAAAGTACGCAGGGCAGCTTCGTCCAGCGGTTCGCTCAGGTAATTTACCACCAAAAAAGGGCGGCCCAGCTGCTCCAGTAACGACAGTACTTCGCGGCTTTTAGAGCAGCGGTTGTTATGATAAATGGTCAGCATGGGCGTTTCCTCAGTTTAGTTTTTTCAGTCGGCTAAATTCAGTGTGCAGGGCTTTTTTCTTCGCTTCCAGCCGGCGGTTTTCCAGCTGATGTTCCGGCCCCAGCTGATTCAGCGCCATATTAATATCGTCAATAGCTTTGGGGTAATTGGCCAGCTGATAATATAAATCAGAACGGGCTTCGTAATAACGCGCCATGTCGCCTAAGCCTTTGTAGGCGTCAGTCAGCATGTCATAAGCCAAAAAGGTGTCGTTTTTGTAATACAACAGGTTTTTCAGCAGATGTAATGCCAGCCGGTGTGATTTACCCTGCATAGCTGCATTGGCGTAATTGAGAGTGATCACCTGATTATTGGGCCTGAGCAGATATTGTTGTTCCAGCATTTCCAGCGCCTGATTTACCCTGTTGGTGCTCAGATATACATCGGTCATGGCGTCTAAATAAAACAGGTTTTTATCGTCGTTTGTTCTGAGTTTGGTTAATAGCTGTTCGGCGCCCTGATAATCTTTGCTGTCGAATAATGCCAAAGCCAGACCATATTGATTGGCTCTGGTATTGCCCCCGGGTTGTGACAGCTTTTTCTGAAAATGGGCTATAGCAGCGGCGTTGTCCAGCTGATATCTGGCCCAGATCCTGGCTTTGATATGGGCAAAATCGGCGCTGTCCGGCACAAATTTTTGTTCAAACTGTTGTGCTCTGACTCTGGAGTCGCTAATCCTGGATCTTGACAGCGGATGGGTATATAAAAATGCCAGTTGGGTATTGGCAAAACGGGTTTTTTCATTAAGTTTATTAAAAAATTCCGGCATGGCATAAGGGTCAAAACCGGCACTGGCCAAAAGCTGAATACCAATACGGTCGGCTTCCTGTTCATTGCTGCGGGTAAAGTTGATCGCAGATTGTTGTGCCACACCCTGAGATGCCATTAATCCTGCCATACCAGCTTCCGGATTTACCGCCGCCAGCAAAATAGAGCCCAGTATTGAGGCCATAGTCAGAGGCGCAGATTGTGAACGGGCTTCGACCGAGCGGGCAATATGACGCTGGGTGACGTGCACAATTTCATGCGACATCACTGATGCAAATTCGCTTTCGGTTTCTGCCACTGCCAAAGTACCGGTGTTGGCAACTATATGGCCACCCAAAGTAGCAAAAGCATTGATATTACGGTCATTTACCCAATAAAACTGAAATGGAAACCGCACACCTTCGGCCTTGGCAATCAGATTCTGGCCAAGATTATTCAGATATTCGTCCAATAAGGGATCATTCACCATTGGCAGACTGGCGCGGGTCTGGCGCATCATTACATCACCAATTTGTTTTTCTTTTTCCGGTGTTAAAGTCGAAAAGGCATTACTGCCAAGATCAGGCAACTGATTATTGTTGGCCAGTGCCGAAAAACTTAACAGGGCTGACAGGCTGATAACCTGAAACCAGGGAGAGTTTACAACCAAAAACTTCATGGATTTTTGCGCTCTGATGATCCGGCATTAAAAGCCGATAACTTTACTGCATCTATCACCGCATCAGCTACCGCTTTTTTGCCGGTATCATTGCGGCTGGATACGCCTTTCACCTTAATCCGCCAGGCTTATGCCGGGTTCTACCTGCGCATGGTAACGCCAATTTAGCGGCAGCTTTGCTGGATATGACTGCAGGCCTGCTTCATGTTGCCTTGGATCTGATCACAATTTCAAGCAGATCCAACAGAAGAGGCACAGTAACCTGACCCGCCTTGTACCTGATGTCTGGTAGAGTTTATGTCTTGTGGTTGGCGCGAAAGGTTTTCCTCTTTGGCACAGCAGAACGCATGAAGTTCAAACCGGCACAACGCAAATAGCAGTATTAAGGTGTGATCAGGCCGTATTTTAGCCAAAGTTTTTGCAAAATTCCTTTTTTTTCCAGTAGTTGCAACTGTGCTTCTATTTGGGGCACCAAGGCAAAATGCGGGGAATTGCGGGCAAACGCCAGATAACCATCAATGCTTTGGTGATGCAAATAAGGCTGGCGGTGTAAATCAGACAACTGCAAGCCTGCGTCATGTAATGAACCCAAAGCGGTTTTTTCCACAGTGATGGCATAGTCCACCCGTCCCATCGCCACCATTTCCAGCGCTACACTTTCAGAATTGACTTTGACCCTGGTAAAGTTTTCCGCTTTGTCAAAAGCATCAAAATAAACAGCGTCCCGCATCACTGCGACACTATGGCCTTTTAAATCAGCAAGTTGGGTTAGTTTTAATGGGGTGCCCTGACGGCTGTAAAATACAAAAGCCGAATGAAACTGCATCATAGGTGGCGATAAAAAGTATAAAAACTGTTGTCGTTTTTTGTTGTTAATTAAGCCTGCCACTATATCCAGTTCACCCTGAGCTGCCATTTTCAGGCAGCGTGGAAAAGGGCAGGGAACCACTTCAAGTTGAAAACCCAGCGACTCTGCCACAGGGGTTAACAAGTCCAGAGATAAACCCTGAGGTTCACTGACATTTTCGGTGTGGTAATAAGGTGGCGAGTGATACATACCCAGCCGGAGCACTTTGCCGGTATTGGCCTGTGCCGCTGGCAGAGCGCAAAAAACTATGCTTAAAAACCATATTAAACTTTGTCTGAACTGCATTACAAAGCTCCGGGCTGAAATCCAAAGCCGTCCTTGTGCGGGGTGTTCCAAATAAAGATGTTTCCGCTGTTATCAAGGGCGGATTGCACCTATCTGCCGCAGCAAAGATGCAAGGGCTGAACCCAGTATAACGGGTACAGCTAATCTAGCCTAGTCCAGTAGCAGTTGTACACGAAAACCCAGTTGAAATTGTCTGGGTGTGCCTGGTTCAAAACTGCGGCCATTAGCCTGATTGACCACAACGGCACCGGCGTAATCGGCGTCGGTCAGATTATCAACAGCCAGCCACCAGCTCCAATGACTTTGTTGCCAATCAGCTTGCCAACTGCTTTTTATATCCAGTAGCGTGCTGCTGTCAGCGGCCATGCTGTTGATATCGTCAGTCCACAATCTGCTGCGATAACTGATATTGCTGCCTAACAACCAGGATTGATCAAAAAACGGGTCATAACTCAGCCCGAGCCGATGTTGCACCCTGGCGACCCCAGGCAGATTTTTCCCTGCTGTGCTGTCGGCGGCAAAACTGGCATCCAACAAAGTACTGCTCCATTGCAGTTGCAGTTGTTCAGTCACAGGGTGCAACAGCAGTAACTCAGCGCCTGTTCTTTGTGTTTGTGCCGCATTGCGGTAACTGGTGCGACCGCCGACTGATTGGGCAATCACCAGTTCGTCACGGCTTTGAATATAAAACCAGTCTATTGATGCTTGTGTTTGTTGTTGTTGCCACTTCAGCCCCATATCGAGCTGGCGGTTACGGGTAGGTTTCAGTGCCAGATTTAAACCATTGCCGTTGACCTGATAAGCCATTTCGCTCAGGGTGGGGGTTTCAAAACCACGACCGGCACTGAAGTAAAAATGCAGTTGCTCACTCACGGGATAAGAGGCACCCATAGCCACAGCAGCCAGTTGTTGTGAACTTTGACCGCTATCGTCGGGGTTAGCGGCCTGAATAAAATAATCTTCCACAGCAAAACGAATACGGCTTAACCTGCTGCCAAGATGCAGTCGCCACAGCGCATCAGTCTGGTATTCAGTTTGCCAGGCTATTTCGCTATTGCTGACTTTGCCACTTTCATCACGGCGCAAATCCCCGGCCACACCACGCTGATTGACATAACCACGGCGCTGGTCAGTATTTTCTTCTAACTGCAGTGCCAGCTGATGTTGCCACTGGCCAAACTGCAGCTGTTGTTGCGCCTTGAGGCCTCTGAAATGCCGTGTCAGTGCCACTACACCACCGGCGGCACCAGGTGCATCACCACTAAATGCCAGAAACTGCGTGATGTCTCTTTCACCCTGCCATGCTGCGAACTGCCAGTCGTTATCTTCAGGTGTCAGTTGCAGACTAAGCTGGCGCTGGGCACTGCTTTTTCGGCTGTTAAATAAGCTGGCGACTGCAGCTGTTTGCTGTGGATTGGTAGAAAATTCGGTTTTGGTTAACCCCAGAGGATCCTGCAGCAACGGGTCGTCGCTCCAGTCATAACGCCAATTTAGCCTGACCTCGTCAAATTGATAACTGCTGCGAAGTGCAGCCTGGCGTTTTTCGGCACTGTTATGCACCCGATAGCCCTGATGATCCAGTTTTTTCAGGTAAAGTTCGGTTTGGCCATCACCCAGCTGCAGGCTGTGCTGGCGATAATCGGCACTTTGTTGATGTTGCAGCGAGGCACCTTGCAGCGTGGTTTTACTGTGTAAAGTTAATACGCCGCCAGCGGCATTGCCATACAAGGCGGCAAAAGGGCCACGTAATACTTCGACTGAACTTAATTGCTCAAAAGGAATACTGGACGGTTGGCTTTGACCGTCGCTGGTTGACCAGGGAATACCATCAAACAACACTTCGATGCCCCTGACACCAAAACTACTGCGACTGCCAAAACCGCGCAGGCTAATACGGCTATCCTGAGCAAAGTTGGCGCGTTGGTCAGCCTGCAGGCCAGGCATATTACGCAATAAAGCGGCGATATCCAAAGCCGGATCTTCATCAAGTTGCAAGCGGCTGACAGCGGCCACCGAACTTAACCAGGGTCTGGCTTGTTGTTGCACGCTTACCACTAGCCGTTCCAGTTGTTGCGCTTCTTCTGCCGCTTTGTCGTTTTGCTGAACGGCTGCCTGATTTTGTGCCAGTGTCACAGGTGCAAACAAGGTGCAGCAAAAAACTGACAACGACAACAAAGGCAAAGCTTGGGCTGGGTGCATCAATATTATCCTACGTAAATAAAGGCCAAAGTCCTCAGTCACGGCAGCGGCGAGCGTCCGTCCTGGCTTAAACAGGGCATGATCAGGCGTTAGATAAAAATAAGCCGGTGCAGGCACCGGCATCATGGACTTGCGGGCCTTAGTCGGCCGGTGTCAGTCTTAAAATGGCGCCATTATCTTCGTCGGTTAATAAATAAACGCTGCCATCTGGTGCCACTTCCACATCGCGCACTCTGCTGCCAATCCGGATACGTTCTTCATGTGCCACTTTATCATTTTTAATTTCAAGCCTGACCAACTGACCAAACTTTAACGAACCCACCAGCAGGTTATGTTGCCATTTACCAAACATTTTTTGTTGATAAAAGGTCATGCCGCTTGGTGCTATGGAAGGCACCCAATAGTGCAGTGGTTGTTCCAGGCCATCCGCTTTGGTATTGCCAATAACACCACCACCGTATTCTTCACCATAAGTGATCAGCGGCCAGCCATAGTTTTTGGCCGCCAGGGTGATATTAATTTCATCGCCGCCTTGTGGACCATGTTCATGGGTCCAGAGCCGACCCTGAGCGTCCAAAGTTGCGCCCTGAATATTACGATGGCCATTGGACCAGACTTCCGCTTTGGCCGATTTATCTGCAATAAAAGGGTTACCCTCAGCAGCTGTGCCATCCGGCATCACCCGGACCACTTTGCCGATATGGGTTGACAGTGGCTGCACGTCTTCACGGCGGCTGCCTCTGTCACCCAAAGTGATAAAAAGTGCACCATTGGCTTCTTGCACCAAGCGGCCGCCAAAATGGTATTTGCTGTTAAATTTAGGCTGCTGGCTAAACAGCACTTTGCTGTCGGTCAGGCTGTTGCCCACCAGTTTGGCGCTCAGCACTGCAGTGCTATTGCTGTCATCTTTACCAGGCTCAGAAAAACTTAAATACAGGGTCTGGTTGTTGGCAAAATCTTTATCAAGCAGCACATCGAGTAAACCACCCTGGCCGCCAACAGCCAGCTTGGGTAAACCTGTGACAGGTTCGCCCGCTTTGCCGTTTGTCACTATGCGAAGTTTGCCGTCACGTTCTGTTACCAGCAGCCTGCCGTCGGGTAAAAATGCCATGCCCCAGGGATGGGATAACCCTTCAGTGATGGTTTCAATCTTCAGTTTGTGTTGTTGTGTCGCTAAAAAAGCCGGTTCGGCGGCAGTGGCAGCCATGGTGGTCAACAGTAGCACCAGCGGTAAAGTCTGAATTGTTGTCATCTATTATTCTCCATGCCTTAACAGGCCTTCGTCCTGCAATGCTTGTCTGACAGCAGGGCGTTTGGCAATGCGATCCAGATAAGCCTGAAGTTGTGGGTAAGGGGTTAAATCAAATTTTACAAAACGTGACCAAAGCGCAACGTTAAACAGGTAAGCATCGGCCAGAGTAAATTGGTCGCCGGTTAAAAAAGAGCTGCCAGCCAGCAGCTGTTCAACTGTAGTAAAACGAAGTTGCAGTTTTTTCACTGCCGCTTGTTTGCCTGAATCGGTTGCGGTTGGGTCAAACAGCGGCGAAAAATTTTTATGTAGTTCAGTGGCAATAAAATTCAGCAGGCTTTGTTGTTTATAACGGGCAAAACTGCCATTGGCTGGCGCCAGATTGCTGGCCGGTGATTGGTCGGCAATATATTGCAAAATAGCAGGGCATTCGGTCAGTACTTCGCCGTTTTTTAACTGTAATGCAGGTACATAACCAAGTGGGTTGATGTCATTAAAATTGCCGCCATCCGGCAACAACTTGGTTTTTAAATCCACTTTCACCGGGGTGAATTTTAAACCAGCTTCCAACAAGCTAATGTGCGCTGAGAGAGAGCTGGCTGCGGGTGCATAATACAATTTCATAACAGAATGCTCCTGGCAGTTTTAACCGCTTTATGGCAGAGACTTTAGCACCACTTCATGGTGATTGCTGGTTTTAAAGTCCTGATAAACCTGCTGAATCATGCCATCTTGCCCAATTAAAAAACTGGTGCGATGAATACCATCGTAGACCTTGCCCATAAACTTTTTTTCGCCCCATACACCAAAAGCTGCGGCAGTCTGATGTTCCGGGTCTGACAGCAGAGTAAAATTCAGCGCATCACGCTGTACAAATTTAGCCAGACTTTTTACCGGATCCGTACTGATACCAACCACCTGAACCCCTTTTTTGGCAAATTCGGCCTGGCTGTCTCTTAAATTACAGGCCTGCACTGTGCAGCCCGGTGTCATAGCTTTAGGATAAAAATACAGCAGCACAGCGCCTGATTTTAATAATTGGGTCAGTTCCACTGTATTGCCGTTTTGATCCTGCAGTGCAAATTCAGGGGCTTTTTGACCCACAGTCAGCATATTCATATTGATTCCTTTGATAAAAAAAACCGGCGCAAAACAAAGTCATGGCCGGTTTGATGTTAATAAAAACGAAATTTGCCAGTTAACTCTGCATGTCAAAACTGCCGGTTAATGACAGTTCGCTGAGTTTCTGCAGCACCAAAGTTCGCAAAGTGGCCGCATCAATACTACCCGGTAGCTGTACCGTCATCTGAGTATCAGTTTGAGCAATGCCGTTCACCTGATGGGTTTCCGAGCGCAAAGCACCAATGTACACCTGATGGTCAGCCAGCAAACTGGATATAGCCCCCAAAGTGCCCACTTTATCTGGTCCGGTGTAACACAGCAGATAAGGCGCCGACAACGGTGGCGGTTTGTGGGCGGATGTACGTTTGGTCATCGTCAACAGATCAAGTTCAACACCTGAACTTGGTAATAAATATTCAATTTTGCTGATGGCAGCAGCGTCGCCTGACAACAACATAATAAACGTAAATTCATTGCCAAAAATCGCCATTCTGCTGTCGACGATATTACAGTTGCAGTCACTGACCAGCCGGGATAATTGACTGACAATACCGGTACGGTCGGCGCCTATTGCAGTCACCACCAGTTGTTGAGCCATCTTTACAAGCGACCTTGAACGGAAAAGGGGCGCCGAGTTTAACATAGTTCGGTGAAAATTCATCAGCAGGCTCAGCAGTTGCTTGTGTTTGTATGGCCGCGTCATTACCATAGGCAGCCTGAAAATTACGGAGCAGTAGCCATGTTCAGAGGAAGTTACGTCGCCCTTATTACCCCGATGACAGAAACAGGTCAGGTGGATTACGCCAGCCTGCGTCAACTGGTGGACTACCAGTTGCAAAACGGTACCGATGGTTTGGTGATCATGGGTACTACGGGTGAAGCGGCCACTATTCCTTTTGCTGAACAGCTGGAAGTATTACAGGCTGTGATTGAACAAGTGGCGGGGCGTTGTCAGATTTTGGCAGGTAACGGTTCTAATTCTACTGCTGAGGCTGTGGCTAAAACTGAAGCGTTGAATGCGTTTGCCATTGATGGTTTTTTAACTGTGACGCCTTATTACAACAAACCAACACAACAAGGTATGGTGGCGCATTTTAAAGCTGTGGCAGCTGCGGCAAATAAACCTGTGCTGCTTTACAACGTGCCTGGCCGCACTGGTGTCGATTTACAGGCTGCTACAGTTGCCGAGCTTAGCCGCGTGAACAATATCGTTGGTATCAAAGAAGCCACAGGATCAATGGAACGCCTGGCACAACTCAAAGCAAGTTGCAGTGCAGATTTTGATTTACTCAGTGGTGATGACGCCAGCGCCAAAGACTTTATTTTACAAGGTGGCCATGGGGTGATTTCAGTCACCACCAATGTGGCGCCTGCCGGCATGACTGCCATGATAGCTGCAGCCCGCAAGGGGGATGCTGAAAAAGCAGAAGCTGTTGATGCCAGTCTGCAAGCACTGCACCGCGATTTATTTATTGAAAGTAATCCGATTCCAACCAAATGGGCGCTGAAACGTATGGGGCTGATTCTTTCTGATTTTGCCCGTTTACCGTTAACCCGGCTGGAACCAATTCATCATGTTGTAATCGAACAAGCGCTACAACAAGCCAAAATTAATCTTTAGGAGTTTTTAGGTGCATTATTGGATCCCCGGCACTGTATTTGCCACCCTGCTGTTATCTGGCTGTTCATTATGGACTGCACCCGAAACCACAACGGCTCAAACCAAATCAAATGTAAAAGAACTGGCTGTTCCTGTTGGTTTAAAAGCACCAAAAACACCGGCGCAATACGACATTCCGGCTAAAGTTGCCGCTGGTGTTCGTGGTGACGACATGGAGCTGCGTGCGCCTATGCAGGTGCTGGCTGTATCCACCAACGCCCGGGTGGAAGAAGACGACAAAGAAGTGCGGGTGTTTTTTGAACGCAATGAATTTACCGGCGACCTGATGCCGTTTTTGACCAGCAATATCACAGACTTTTTTGCTGAGCAGAAGATTGAATTAACCAAAACTTCAGCAACGAGCTGGCAGTCAGGCTGGGTCAGTGAATATGAAGAAACTGGTTGGTGGTGGTGGAAAAGCGAAAGTCTGACTCAGGAAAGCCGTTTTAATATCGAGTTTGAACCTCGTACCCATGGCCGCACTGTTGCAGTTAAAGTGCAGCTTGCCGGGCACAAATACGCCGATTCTGCAAAAACAATTACCCCTATTGCGCAGCGCCGGGAAGAAGTACATTTTTTAAATCGTATTATTGATAAAGTGGCCACTGTCGAGTTGGCACGTATTCAGGAAGCTAAAGCGAAGTTGCCGGATGTGTTGTTAACCCGGGCGACCAATGACAAAAACGAAGCTGTTTTGTTAACGACCCAATCGTTAGAGGTGGCCTGGACTCAGCTTGAATTGTTGTTTGAACACTTGTCATTACAAGTGAGTGACTTAAACCGCACTGATTATGTCTATTATGTGACCTTTACCAAGCCTGAAGCGGGTTTCTGGGATGCGTTATGGGGCAGTGAAGAGCAGCCGGTATTGCCGATTGCCGAAGGTGAATATCAGTTGGCGCTAAGCAAAACAGATAAAGGCACTGCCATTAAATGGCGTGACAAAAACGGCAATGCGCTGGATCAGGCGACGGTCGACGCTATTTACGAAGTGTTTGTCGCCACTATCCGCAAAACAAAAGTAGAGCTCTAAGCCAGGCTTTTGTTGTAAAGCACAATGGCGGTCAGGTTTGTACTGTCGCCCTGAGAATAAAGCCACCTGATGGTGGCTTTATTATTTGTCAGCCAGCCTGTCTTGTTCGTCAGCCTTATCAGCTGATGTTGTAAACTGTTGGCAAAATCTGCTGCTGATGGCCGCAACAAAGGGACACAGAGTGCATATTTGCATCTGAACCTTTGGGCTGGCAGAAAACAATGCTCATTCTGTTGTGGCTGATTGCAGTGCACCTTGGCTTGTTATTACACTGACACTCTTTTTATTGGCAATAGCTCACAGGAATTTTAAGTGTTAGAAATCCAGGACTATCTGAAAATTTTTATTGGTATTCTCGCCATTTTAAACCCCCTTGGTGCGCTGCCGATGTATTTATCCTTAACTCAACATCACAGCGCGCAAGATAAAAAATATGTGGCTATGACAGCAGCCAAAGGCGCCACTGTAATTTTGCTGGTGACCTTGTTTTTTGGCGAAATGATCCTGAATTTTTTTGGTATTTCGGTGAATTCGTTCCGGGTTGGCGGTGGTATTTTAATTTTATTAATGGCCATTTCGATGTTGCATGCCCAGACCAGCGGCGCCAAAAATACCGAAGCCGAACGTTTGGAAGCCACTAAAAGAGAATCTATTGCCATAGTGCCTTTGGCCATGCCGATGCTGGCCGGGCCCGGCGCCATCAGTTCTATCATTTTGTACGGCAACAGAGCAGAAGGCTGGCAACATTATTTAATTGTTTCAGCGGAAATTATTGTCGTTGGTATAATTCTGGCCATTCTGATGCGGTTATCAGGTAAAATAGCCGGCAAACTGGGTCAGACCGGCATGAATATTATCACCCGGGTGATGGGTTTGATTCTGGCCGCTATTTCAGTTGAATTTATCAGTCTGGGCCTGAAGGGCTTGTTCCCTGTGCTGGCGCGTTGAGGATTTTTTAATGCGATTTTTGTCTGCGTTTTTATTCAGCCTCTTTATCCTGTCTACATCAGCCAGCTTTGTGCTTGCTGCTGAACTGACTGATTTATATCAGGCAGAGGTGGATGCAAACCAAAGCCAGTCGGCCTGGCAACAGGCGGCTTTTGCCGCAGTGCTGTTAAAACTGACAGGTAGTGACGCCATTATGGCTAACAGTCAGGTGCAGGCTGAACTGAAACAAGCCGGCAATTATGTGAAACAATACCAGATGGTGCAGCGCGACGGCCGCAATCTGCTGGTGGTGAGTTTAGATCAACAAAAAATCACTGCTTTATTAGCGCAACAACAAGTACCGGTCTGGGGCAGCCGCCGCCCTGATGTGTTGGTATGGCTGACAGAAAAAACACTGGCTGAACCCAAATTTGTGTTGGAAAACCAACATCCGCTGCGCACAAACCTAATGCAACAAGCCAAAAAATACGGTTTAAGTTTTATTTATCCTTTGTATGACGTTGACGATTTAGCGCTGCTTAACGAAAGCAGTGTTTGGGCCGGCGACTGGGCAGCGCTAGGCACAGCCTCTATCCGCTATAAAGCGGAGCGGGTGCAAAATTTGCTGGTGGAACAATTACAGGATGCCACAGGTCAGCTGCAATACCGGCTGATTCGCCAGCAACAACAGGATGGTCAGCTGCAACAACAAGAATTTACCGCAGCCGATATTCCGTCTTTAATGGCGCAGTTTTCAGCGGCACTTGCCAGCGAACTATCGGCGCAGTATGCAGTGAATCTGCATCAGCAGAATACTGTAACTGCTGAAGGGCAATTGCAACTGACCATTGCCGGTGTAACCAGCCTGACCGATTTGGTACAGGTGCAGAAAATTTTTGCTTCTATGCTGACGGTGCGCCAGCATCAGTTAGTAAGTTTTAGCCAGCAACAGGCGGTGATAGCGCTGCAATTAACGGCCACTGAAGCCGATTTTTACCGTGCTTTAGCGCTGGAGAAAAAGTTACAACCCGAACAAGCGCCTGCTGCCATTCAACCCAACAATGAAGCCTTGCAGAGACCAGCCACTGAACCCGGCGCGGATGAAGCAGCCAACAATTCTGCCTCAACTTTAACAGCAGCAGAGCAGGCGATGGAGCAAGCGCTGGGTGCTGAAGAACCAACCGCGGCAACAACTGAATCTGTTGCTGAGCTGCAAATTCAGGAGCAGCAAACAAACAGTGGCACAGTTGCCAACTCCGGTACTACCACTGCCGTTATCAGCACTTTTTACCGGTATATCAAACCCTGATGTTACCTACCCAATTTACCCTGGCCGTGACTTTGCCGGACGATGAAACCTTGCAGAGCTTTTTTGGTGCTGATACAAGTCCGGCGGTGCAGTTTATCAGGCAATATCTGCAACCAGGGCCAGCCCAACTGCCGGTGTATTTGTTTGGCGCCAGCGGCAGTGGGAAATCGCATTTGTTGTACGCCGCTTGTGTACAAGCTCAGGAGCTTGGCCTTACCAGTCAGTTGCTGGCGCTGGATGATTTTCGCCAGTACAGCCCGAGGTTATTTGATGGTTTAGAGCAGCTTGATTTAGTCTGCCTTGATAATATTCAGGCCATTGCCGGTGACAGCCACTGGCAGGTGGCGCTGTTCGATTTATACAACCGCATGGTGGAGCAGGGTAAAAAGCTCATTATAGTAGCCGATGAAGCGCCAACTCAGTTAGGCATTAGTTTGCCCGACTTAGTGTCGCGCTTGCAGGCTTGTACCAGCTTTCAGCTGCGTTTATTAAGTGACGACGACAAACAAAAACTGTTGCAACAAAAAGCCAGGCTGCGGGGCATTGAATTGCCGGATGAAGTTGCGCGTTATTTGTTTAATCGCCAGCAACGGGATTTACGTGCTTTGGTTGATATTCTCGACAAACTCGACAAAGCCTCTATGGTGCACCAGCGCAAACTGACGATTCCTTTTGTCAAAGACGTGTTGTCTGAAACGGGTGACTAAACCGCTTGCACAGCCAGCTCTGATGCCACCTCCGATGTCGGTTTTGCTGGCTGCTCTGGTGTTTCAACCATGCGATTGGTCTATTTCCCTCCGCCTGCATGTTGCCATGCATTAAAAACCACATTTTCTGCCGAAAAAACCTCAGTATAAACAGCCCTTCATGGCACTTTCTGGTGTATTATTGCCGGTTTAATCAAGTCACCATAATCAGGCTGGTCTGAGGATAACGATGAACCTAACTGCCATATTAGAAAACGCCTTAGCTGCCGTAGCCGCAGCGGCCGATGTACAAGCACTGGAAGATGTGCGTGTTGAATTTTTCGGCAAAAAAGGCAGCATTACTGAACTGTTAAAATCGCTTGGCGCGATGGACGCTGAAACCCGCAAAGTTGCAGGTCAGCAAATTAACGATGTAAAACAGCAAGTTCAGGACGCGTTAAATGCCCGTCGTGACGGCATGCAACAAGCTGTGCTGGCGCAAAAGCTGGCCTCTGAGCAAATTGATATTTCTTTACCTGGCCGTACGCTGGAAGCAGGTGGTTTACACCCGGTCACCCGCACTATCCGCCGTATTGAAAGCTTTTTTGGTGAACTTGGTTTTGAAGTGAAACATGGTCCGGAAATCGAAGATGATTTCCATAACTTTGATGCACTGAATATTCCTGAGCATCACCCGGCTCGTGCTGATCACGATACTTTCTATTTTAATCCGAAGCTGATGCTGCGCACCCAAACCTCGGGCGTGCAAATCCGTACTATGGAAACTGAACAACCGCCTTTACGTATTATTTCGCCAGGCCGCGTTTACCGTAACGACTACGACCAAACCCACACCCCGATGTTCCATCAGGTGGAAGGTTTAATGGTGGACAAAAACGTCAGTTTCACTGAACTCAAAGGCATTTTGCACGATTTTCTGAATAACTATTTTGAAGAAGATTTGCAAATCCGTTTCCGTCCTTCGTTTTTCCCTTTTACCGAACCTTCAGCTGAAGTGGACGTGATGGGCAAAAACGGCAAATGGCTGGAAGTATTAGGTTGTGGCATGGTGCACCCAAATGTGCTGCGTTCAGTGGGTATTGACCCTGAAGTGTACAGCGGTTTTGCTTTTGGTATGGGTGTAGAACGTTTAACTATGCTGCGTTACGGCGTGACAGATTTACGATCATTTTTCGAGAACGACCTGCGTTTCTTGAAGCAATTTAAATAAGCGGGGAGTTTATTGATGAAATTCAGCGAATCCTGGTTACGTGAGTGGGTGAACCCACAATTATCAACCTTAGAACTTTCCGAACAAATTTCGATGGCCGGTCTTGAAGTGGACGGTATCGACGCCATTGCCGGCGAGTTCAGCGGTGTAGTGGTGGGCCATGTGGTTGAATGTGGCCGACATCCGGAAGCCGACAAATTACAAGTGACCAAAATAGACATTGGAAGCGGCGAATTGCTGGACATTGTTTGTGGTGCTGCCAACTGCCGTCAGGGCCTGAAAGTTGCCGTTGCTACTGTGGGCGCTGTATTGCCTGGCGATTTTAAAATTAAAGCCGCCAAATTACGTGGGCAGCCGTCAAACGGTATGCTCTGTTCTTTGTCTGAACTTGGCATGGCCGAAAGTTCTGACGGTATTATTGAGCTGCCGCTGGATGCGCCACTTGGCATGAATATCCGCGAATTTTTAAAGCTGGATGACAACGCTATTGAAGTGGATTTAACGCCAAACCGCGCTGACTGTTTAGGTTTAATGGGTCTGGCCCGTGAAGTGGGGGTGTTAAACCAGCTGGACGTCAAAGTGCCTGTGATAAACCCTGTTGCCGCCACTATCAATGACAAGCTAGCCATTGAGTTAGCAGCGCCAAAAGCTTGTCCTCGTTATTTAGGCCGGGTGATTAAAAACATCAACACGGGTGCAATAACACCACTTTGGATGGTAGAAAAGCTGCGCCGTAGTGGCATTCGTGCTATCGACCCTGTGGTTGATGTGACCAATTTTGTGCTGCTTGAGCTTGGTCATCCAATGCATGCTTTTGATTTAAATAAAATTGAAGGCGGCATTGTGGTGCGTCTGGCAAAGCCTGAAGAAAAGCTGGTGCTGCTGGATGAAAACGAAGTCAAACTGACGCCAGCCACTTTAGTCATTGCCGACGAGAACAAAGCTTTGGCCATGGCCGGTATTTTTGGTGGCCTACATAGTGGTGTTACCAAAGCGACCACCGATATATTCCTCGAAAGTGCGTTTTTCTCGCCAATTGAAATGGCAGGTAAAGCCCGTCAATACGGTTTACATACCGATGCTTCGCACCGTTACGAGCGTGGTGTAGATCCAGAGCTGCAACACAAAGCGATGGAGCGCGCAACACAGTTGCTGCTGGAGATTGTGGGTGGTGACGCTGGTCCTGTGGTGGAAGCCAAATCTGATGAACATTTGCCAAAACCTGCAAAAATCAGTCTGAGCAGAGCAAAACTAGACCGTATTCTGGGCATTTCAATTGCCACAGAGACAGTGACAGAAATTTTCCAACGTCTTGGTTTTGCAGTTGTTTTTGATAACAACAGCTGGCAGGTGACAGTTCCTACTTACCGTTTTGATATCAGCATCTCCGAAGATCTGATTGAAGAAGTGGCGCGGGTTTATGGTTACAACAACATCCCAAATGTTGCACCAGTGGCCAGCTTAAAAATGCGCGATCATTCTGAGGCCGAAATTTCAGTGCACAACCTGAAAGATGTGCTGGTCGTTCGCGGTTATCAGGAAGCTATTACCTATAGTTTTGTTGACCCTAAAGTACAACAGGCGTTGTTCCCTGGTGTTGAAGCTTTAGTGTTGCCAAACCCGATTTCTGCCGATATGTCGGCGATGCGGTTAAATCTGTGGCCAGGTTTATTGCAGGCTGTGCAATACAATCAAAATCGTCAGCAAAACCGCATTCGTTTGTTTGAATATGGCCTGAAGTTTATCCCTGATGCCAATGCCGAAGGTGGTGTACGTCAGGTGCCGGTGATTGGTGGTGTGATTGTTGGTAGTTTTGGCAATGAACACTGGACTATGGCGGAACGTGCTGTTGATTTTTATGACATCAAAGGTGATGTAGAAGCTTTGATTGCCATGACATCGGCAAGTCAGGAGTTTAGTTTTGCCAAAGGTGAACACAGCGCATTACATCCGGGTCAGACGGCCATCATTCGCCGTAATGGTCAGGCGGCCGGTTTTATTGGTGCTTTGCACCCTGAAGCTGAACGTAAACTGGGCATCAAAGGCAAAGCCTTTTTGTTTGAAGTGGAATTGGCAGCTTTTGGCTCAAAACACATTGTTTTAGCTCAGGAAGTGTCAAAATATCCGGCAAACCGTCGCGATTTGGCAATAGTTGTGAAATCTGATGTGCGTTTTTCAGATATCCTTGCTACTATTAGAAAAGTTGGCGGAAATCAACTAGTTGACCTAAAGTTGTTTGATGTGTATACAGGGCAGGGCATTGCAGAGGGCATGAAGTCTCTGGCAATAGCTTTAACCATGCAGGACAAGGCACGCACGCTGGAAGATAAAGACATCCAACAGGTGATTTCTTCGGTAGTGCAAGCACTTAGTGATGAGTTCAACGCAACGTTGAGGGATTGAGAATGGCGCTTACCAAAGCCGATTTAGCAGAACGTTTATTTACCAAATTTGGCATCAGCAAACGCGATGCCAAAATGATAGTCGAAGCTTTTTTTGAAGAAATCCGAGTGGCTTTGGAAGCTGGCGACCAGGTGAAGCTGTCGGGGTTTGGTAATTTTGACCTGCGAGTCAAAAATCAGCGCCCTGGCCGTAACCCAAAAACCGGTGAAGATATTCCAATTTCCGCCCGTTGTGTGGTGACTTTCCGCCCAGGCCAGAAGTTAAAAAGCCGGGTTGAAGTAGGTACCGCTAAAAAATAATCAGTGTTAATGCTGATGGCACTGCAGGCATGAATCAATAATGTCTGTAGGGTGAAAAAAGGAGCAAACCTCAGGGATGCTCCTTTTTTATTGGAGTTTAAGCTGGCCTTAGCCCCCGAATGACGTTTCCTCATTTCTCTGCGCAATGCAACCTGCTTTGTTGTTGCTGAAGCTTTCTTGCTGATTTTTGCCATAAATTTAAAATTACACTGATCCAATTCGATGGTTAAACTGTAAAGCATTGTATCCGCGACAGTAATTCAGAAATAACCATGACTATTCAAATTGGCATCAGCGCTTGTGTGATAGGCGAAAAAGTCCGTTATGACGGCGGTCATAAAAACTCGGCTTTTTGTAGTGATATTTTACGAAACTTTGTTTCTTATGTGCCTGTGTGTCCTGAGCTTGCGATTGGCATGGGCACACCAAGGCCAGCCATCCGGCTGATGAAAACCGATGTTGGCGACATCCGGCTGGTCAATAACAAAGACAGTAGCATTGATTTTACCGACAAAATGCTGGCTTTTACTGAAGCCAAACTGCCGTCTTTACATCAGTTGTCCGGTTATATTGTCTGCGCCAAATCACCCAGTTGCGGCATGGAACGTGTGCGTCTGGTCAATGAAAAAGGCGAGTTACAAGGCAAAATTGCCACCGGACTTTTTACCAGACAGTTGATGCAAACCTATCCATGGTTGCCGGTGGAGGAAGATGGCCGTTTATTGGATGAAGAGCTTAAAGAAAACTTTATCACCAGGGTTTATGCGATACATGCCTGGCAGCAGCAGATGAAAGATGGTTTTAGCATCGGCAAGCTGGTGGCTTTTCATAGCCAGTTTAAGTTTTTGATCATGGCGCATCATCCCACAGCTTATCGTGAACTGGGCCGTTTGGTGGCCAACGCAAAGTTATTTGCGCCTGAGGAGCTTGCGATGCGTTATCTGCTTGATTTCAGCCGTGCATTAAAACAACAGGCAACCCGCAAACAACAAGCCAATGTTCTGATGCACCTGCAAGGCTTTTTTAAACAAATGCTGTCGGCGGATGCCAAGCAAGAATTGTTGCAGCTTATTCACCAATACAGGGTAGGGCATGCCCCTTTGCTGGCACCTTTAACTTTATTAAAACACCATCTGCGGCAGCACCCACAAGCCTATGTGGCGGCTCAACGTTATCTGCAGCCTTTCCCGGCTGAACTTGGTTTGCGGGCGTAACGTTATGGCCGGTTTTTCTATTGTATGGTTACGTAACGACTTGCGCTGTTATGACAATGCCGCTTTGCATGCTGCCTTGGAGTTAGGTTTGCCTGTGGTTGCTGTTTTTATTGCCACACCAACGACCTGGTTGCAACACCAGATGGCGCCGATAAAACAAGATTTGCTGCGCCGTCGTGTTCAGGCCATGCAACAGGAGCTTGCCGCTGTCGGCGGGCAGTTGTTGGCGCTGGAAGGCGGCAGTTATCAGCAATGTTCAGCCCAGCTTGTTGCTTTGGCGAAGCAAGGCGCTCAGGCTTTATTTGCCCAGACTGAATATGAAGTGCGTGAGCAACAAAGAGACAAAGCGGTCACTGCGGCGCTGGCAGAACTTGGGGTGCCTTGCCATTTTATCGACAACCAATGCCGTTTTGCGCCGGGTACAGTGCTGAGTAAAACCGGTGATGTGTATAAGGTGTTTACGCCCTTTAAAAAGACCTGGCTGCAAAAACTACAAAGCACTGGTTGTTATTGTTTGCCAAAACCGAAAAGCCTGAACACTGTGAGCTTAAAACTGCCAGATGGCGTGACACCCATGCTGGATGGGGATAACAGCTCTGCTGCTTATCCGGTTGCTGAGCAACAAGTGCTGGAGATGTTGCGCTCTTTTTGCCGTGAAAGAGTGTTGGACTATCAACAACAACGTGATTTCCCCGCAAAACCAGGTACTTCGGGTTTGTCGGCCTATTTAGCAATAGGTGTCATATCAGCGCAACAAGCGATAGCAAGGTTGCAGCTTGAATCTGGTGAGCAATGTTATCAGGAAGGCTCTGGCGCAGCTGTGTGGCTCAGCGAGCTGATTTGGCGGGAGTTTTACAAACATATTCTGGTGGCTTATCCAAAGCTGATTAAACACCAACCCTTTCAGCAGGATACTGCCGCTATTGTCTGGGGCAATAACAGCAAATGGTTTGATGCCTGGTGTCAAGGCCAAACCGGCTACCCTATTGTTGATGCTGCGATGCGCCAGCTGAATCAAACCGGCTGGATGCACAACAGATTACGCATGATAGTGGCCAGTTTTCTGGTGAAAGATTTACAAATCGACTGGCGCTGGGGCGAAGCCTATTTTATGTCAAAGCTGATTGACGGCGATTTTGCTGCCAATAACGGCGGCTGGCAGTGGGCCGCTTCAACAGGTACAGATGCTGCACCTTATTTCCGTATTTTTAACCCTGTCACCCAAAGTGAAAGATTTGATCCCAATGGCGATTTTATCCGTTTATTTGTGCCTGAGCTGGCGGCTTTAAGCAATAAGCAGATCCATTGGCCACACCCTCTGCCTATGTCGGTGCATTATGCCAAGCCCGTGGTGGACCACGCCAAAGCCAGGCTCAGAACCCTTGAAATCTTTAATGCGGTAAAAAAACCAGCCGGAGCAATCACAAGTGAGTGAACATACGGAAAAAGACAGCGGAATTATGCAAAGTTCAGCAAATTTACAGCAGTTCGTTGAGTTTTATAATGCTTTGTCTGCCAACAACCTCAAAAGCCTGGCCGCTATTTATCACCCGGATGTGCAGTTTATTGACCCTGTACATGAAATTCACGGTTTAGCGTCCCTGGAGCAGTATTTTGCCCATGCTTATGCAAGGCTCAGTAGCTGTCATTTTTTGCCTTTGCAACAGGCTGTACAAGGCAATCAGGGATTTCTCAGCTGGACTATGACCTTAAGCCATCCTGCTATTGCCGCTGGCAAAAACATTGAAGTGCAAGGTTGTACCGCACTGCAATGGCATAGCGACGGCCGCATTATTTACCATCGTGATTATTACGACCTGACTGATATGGTGTACCGGCATATTCCGTTGCTGGGTTGGCTGACCACAAAAGTTAAACAGAAAATGGCGCAGGATTAAGCAGTAAAGATGAAGGAACAAAACATGCGTATTGCAGTAATAGGCGGTGGTATCGCCGGAATGATGAGCTGGTATTTATTAAAGCGTGAACACCAGGTGACCTTATTTGAAGCCAATGATTATCTGGGTGGCCACACAGCCACTGTTGATGTTGAAGTTGCCGGGAAAAATTACGCCATAGACACAGGTTTTATTGTGTTTAATAACTGGACTTATCCGTTGTTTAACCGCTTTTTGACCGAACTCAAGGTGCCATTTCAACCAACTGAAATGAGTTTTTCCGTAAAAAAACCGTCAGCCAATCTGGAATACAATGGCAATACCCTCTGGAGTTTGTTTGCGCAAAAACGCAATCTGCTGCGACCATCGTTCTGGCGTATGTTGTGGCAAATAGTGCGTTTTAATAACACCGCAAAACAAATGCTGCTCGAAGACCATACCGATCTTGACCTGAAAATGGACGACTTTTTGCAAAAACATGGTTTTGGCAAAGAGCTGCGTGATCATTATTTGTTGCCGATGGGCGCTGCTATCTGGTCTTCCGGCCTGACTGAAATGCCCGACTTTCCGCTGCGGTTTTTCCTGCAGTTTTTTAAAAACCATGGTTTGCTGAATATCACAGACCGGCCGCAGTGGGCTGTGATCAAAGGTGGCTCACGCAGTTACGTTGAGGCCATGTTAAAACAATGTGGTGATGAAGGCATTCGCTTACAAAGCCCTGTCAAAGCCGTGCGCCGTTTTGCTGATTATGTAGAAGTTGAATTGCCGGATGGTCGTATTGAACAATTTGATCAGGTGGTGTTTGCTTGTCACAGCGATCAGGCGCTAAAACTGTTAGGCGATGCCAGCCTGGCAGAGCAACAAATTCTCGGTGGTATTGCCTATCAGGACAATCAGGTGACGCTACATACTGATCACAGTATTTTGCCCAAACGCCGTGCTGCCTGGGCTTCCTGGAATTATTTACTGGATGATAGTTCCAACCAGAAAGCAACCTTAAGTTACAATATGAACATACTGCAAGGCATTGAAAGTGAACACACTTTTGTTGTTTCACTCAATGCAGATCATCGTATTAAGCCACAAGCCATATTACGCACTTTTTGTTATGCCCATCCGGTGTATAACCATTTTACGATGTTGTCACAACAACGCCGTGCAGAAATAAACGGCCACAACCGCAGCTATTTTTGTGGTGCTTATT
The DNA here is from genome assembly GCF_030824435.1 of Rheinheimera sp. Lineage (GTDB taxonomy): Bacteria > Pseudomonadota > Gammaproteobacteria > Enterobacterales > Alteromonadaceae > Pararheinheimera. The sequence continues at coordinate 19,309 of NZ_JAVBXS010000098.1, read as the reverse complement.
GGTATAACGGTTTTCATGAAGATGGCGTCAGAAGTGCTGTTGATGTGGCCGCTTTGCTTGGAGTCAGGTTCTGATGCAAGCAGGGCATGCCTGGTATAAAGGCCGGGTTGGTCACAAAAGGTATTTGCCTGAAGTTCATGATTTTGGTTATGACGTCAGTTATTTATGGCTTGATTTACAACAGCTTGACTCTCTTTCGTCTTTTGGTCGTTATTTAAGTTTGGAAAAGTTTGCCGCCTGGAGTTTCAGACGCAAGGATTACCTGCAAGGTGCAGATGATTTGGCGCAGGCGGTGAAAGACAAAGTGAAAGCGTTGGGGGGCGACAAAGAAGTGCAGCTGGTTTTTTTATTAAGCCCGCTGGCAAACTTCAACGTATTTTTCAGTCCACTCAATTTGTACTACTGTTATGCTGATGGTAAGCCTTTGTATTTACTAGCAGAAGTAAGTAATACACCCTGGAATGAACGACATTATTATTTAATACCGCTTCAGACTGAAGGTGACACTGAGTTTTGCCATGATAAAAATTTCCATGTGTCGCCTTTTAATCCACTGGATATGCAATATCAATGGAAAATCAACCAGCCAGAAACTGAGCTGCAGCTTAGCATCAGCAACTGGCGGCTTGGTGAGCGTGTTTTTAGTGCCTGGCTGGATTTAACCCGGCATGAACTTAATAAACCCAGTCTGCAACAGCAGCTGATCCACACGCCCTGGCAAAACGTACAAGTGGTGTTTCGAATTTATTGGCATGCGCTGAAACTTTTGTTTAAAAGATTACCTGTGTATGGCCATCAGCAGCCTAAGGATCCTTCATTATGACATTTTCACTTGCAGACTCGTCGGTGCTGGCCAATCTGGGCGTACTGGACAAAATTTGCCGTAATCTGATGCTGGGCTATCTGGCCAAATTACAACATGGTTGTATTGAACTGGTAGAAGACCATGACAAACAACTGCTGGGTGATCCCCATGCCGACTTGCGTATTACTTTAACTGTGGTCGACCCTGCCTTTTATCAAAAACTGGTGCTCGGAGGCTCGGTTGGTGCTGGAGAATCTTATATCGAAGGCCATTGGCGCACTGATAACCTGACAGCGCTGGTGCAGATTTTTGCCCGCAATATGGCGTTGTTAGATGAACTTGAGTCTGGCTGGGCGCGTTTAAGTAAACCAGCGCTGAAATTATTAAACTGGCGTAACCGTAACTCAAAAGCACAATCAAAAAAGAATATTTCCGCCCACTATGACTTGGGTAACAGCATGTATCAGCTGTTTTTAGACGCCAGTATGATGTATTCAAGTGCGGTTTATCCAACGCCTGACAGCAGCCTGGCAGAAGCGCAACAACACAAACTCAGATTAATTTGCGACAAGTTGCAGCTGAAATCTGGTGACCATCTGATGGAGATTGGCACTGGCTGGGGCGGTCTGGCCATTTTTGCCGCCCGTAATTATGGCTGCAAGGTGACCACCACCACCATTTCGCGGGAACAACATGATTATGCCAAAGCGCAAATCGAAGCTGCTGGGTTAGAGCAGCAAATAACCCTGTTATTTCAAGATTACAGAGAGCTTAGTGGCCAGTACGACAAACTAGTGTCTATTGAAATGATTGAAGCCGTTGGCCATGAATATCTGGACGGTTATTTTGCCAAGTGTTCAAGCCTGCTTAAACCTGACGGTCTGATGTTATTGCAGGCTATTACCATTGCCGATCAACGTTATGAATTTTACCGGCGGGAAGTGGATTTTATTAAAAAGTTTGTGTTCCCGGGCGGTTGCCTGCCTTCCATGTTCCGGATGACTCAGGCCGCAGCGCAACACACTGATCTGGTAATACGTCAGGTGCAGGATATTGGTCTGGATTACGCCCGCACTTTAGCGGATTGGTGCAGTAATTTTATGGCGGCGCGTGATGCTGTGCATCAATTGGGTTATGACGATCGTTTTGTGCGGCTCTGGCATTTTTACCTTTGTTATTGTGAAGGTGGTTTTTTAGAACGCGCCACCAGTGCTGTGCATCTGGTGCTGAGTAAACCCGGTCACCGCCAACCACTTTGAGGCGGCTGATTTACCATTGGAGCCGAACTATGTTATAACTTTCTTAAGCTAAACAAATAGTTCGGTCCAATGGACCAGAACAGGTGGTTCTGCAATATGGCATCTGTGTTATGGATAAAGCGCGATGAGTTGCGCTATGGATGAATGGTCTGCAGCACAGCCTGCTGATGTGTGCCAGCTGCAGCAACAAAATAAAGAGTTGTTGCAGCAGCGCCACGAATTGTTGCAACAAAATCTGCAGTTGCAACGCGAAACATCAATTTTGCACCTTATTAATAAACTGGCGTTGCAGCTTAATGAGCTGATGACGCCAGCTGAGATTTACCCTTTTGTTGCACAACAAGTGGCGGCTGCACTTGGTTTCGAAGATTGCGCTATTTTTGTCGCTGACGTTGCAACACAAAGCCTGCAGCGGGTGGCTGCTGTAGGGTCTAGAGATTTACCTCATCATCAGGGGCTGGGGATGCTGGCTTATGGCCAGGGTATTGTCGGCCAGTGCGCGGTGCAACAGACAAGCATTCTGGTGCCCGATACCCGGCAATGCCAGTATTATTTGCAAGACGTGTCTGAACGTTTGTCTGAACTGGCGGTGCCGGTATTAGAACAAGGCGAATTATTAGCTGTTATTGACTGTGAACAGTGGGACGCGCATTTTTTTAATGAACAACATCAGCAAATTCTGGAGCATGTTGCTTCTATTCTCAGTAGCAGGTTGCGTAAGTTGCAGGATCTGGCGGCACTTGAACAGTCGATTCAAAAACTGGAATACGCCGAGCTGGTCCAAAAAGCTTTGTTTAATATTGCTTCATTAAGTTATGACGCCGAAGATTTTACCGCCTTTTATCAGCATATCCATCAGAACGTCAGCTCATTAATTTACGCACCAAACTTTTATATCGCTTTGTTTGATGATCAGGATGAAGTGCTGCATTTTCCGTATTTTGTTGATACCACTGAACATATCAGCCCTACCACCATCTACCCCAAAGAAATTCTGGCAAACAGCTTAACAGGTTATGTATTTCGTACCGACCGGCCTTTACTGGCGGACAGGGCTATGCTGGAAGAATTTGACCGCACCAAAGAAGTGACAGCTTATGGCTCTGCACCTGAAAGCTGGCTTGGTGTGCCGTTTCGCTCCGGTGATGCAGTGCGTGGTGTGGTGGTGGTGCAAAGTTACGATCCTGGCATCAGTTATGATCAAAAAGATTTAGAGCTGCTGACCTTTGTATCCCAGCATATTTCCAGTGCGCTGGAACGTGCTTTTGTACAACAAAGGTTGCGTCATCAGGCGCTGCACGACGCCCTGACAAATTTGCCAAACCGTATTTTGTTTATTGATAGGGTTAATCATGCCTTTAAACGCCGTTTAAGGTATCCGGACAAAGTGGTGGCCGTGCTGTATCTGGATCTTGACCGTTTTAAGATGGTCAACGATACCCTGGGGCATCAGGTTGGTGATGAATTTCTGATTGCGGTTGGCCATGCCCTGAAAAGTTGTTTACGACAAAATGATACGCTGGCGCGGCTTGGTGGTGATGAATTTGCCATTCTGCTGGAAGATGTACAGAGTTTTGCTGATGTGGTTGAAGTGGCGGAACGTATAGCGGCGCAGCTACAGCAGCCTTTTGTGTTAAAACAACACCAGCTGCAAACCTCTACCAGTATTGGTATTGCCTTTGCGGATGTCAGTACCGAACAGTTGGATACGGATGAGCTGATCCGTCGTGCCGATATTGCCATGTATCAGGCAAAACAAGATGGCAGGGGCATTTGGCGGCAGTTTTGTGCAGAAATGGATTTTGCTACTACAGCACATTATCAGCTGGAGACTGAATTAAAAGCGGCACTGCAAACAAATCAGTTTGATTTGTATTATCAGCCTATTGTTGATTTGGCGCAGGAACATACCCTGGGTTTTGAAGCGCTGATCCGCTGGCAACATCCGGAGCGGGGTTTGGTGCTTCCAAATGAGTTTATTCCGCTGGCAGAAGAGCTGGGTTTGCTGCAGCAGATTGATTTGTATGTGGTGCAGGCTGCTGTAAAACAACTGGCGACATGGCGGCTGGATTTTGCCAACCCGTTTTATGTCAGTGTCAATGTGTCTGGCCGAAGTTTCTCCGACGCAGATTTTTCGCACAAGGTGTTGGAATTGCTGGCGCAGGCCGGGGTGCAGCCTTTTTATCTTGCGATTGAAATTACCGAAAGTGCCCTGATAGATAAAATGGCACAGGCCAAAATGAGTATTGATTGTTTGAGGGCTGCAGGTGTCAAAGTGTTGCTGGACGACTTTGGTACCGGTTATTCCAGCTTAAGTTATCTGCATGAATTTCAATTGGATGTGTTAAAAATTGATCGCAGTTTTATTGCCGGCATCAGGCCGCGTATTCAGGAAAATGCCGTAGTGAATACCATTATTACCCTGGCAAAAACCCTTTCTTTAACAGTCATTGCCGAAGGTATTGAAACCAGCCTGCAACGTAAATTATTGTCAGAGCTTGGTTGTGATGCAGGTCAGGGTTATTGGTTTGCCAAAGCGGTAACGGCCAAAGAAGCCAGCGCCTGGCTCAGATAAAAGATGTGACAGGTTTAGCTGATTGCGGGCTCAGTGATATGGTCTGAGCCCGGGCTGGCAAGATTTTATTGTCAATTTAAAACCACCTCCTATGGAGGTGGTTTTTTATTTTTTCAGCAAAATCCGGCTTGGTTCAATCTCAATTTTGCCTTCTTTCATTAAACCGCCAATGGCTTGTTTAAAAACTTTTTTACTGACACCAAAAGCGGCATAAATTGCTTCAGGTTCACTTTTATCCGACAGCGGCAATTCACCGCCGGCCACTGTTAATTTTTCAATAATTTGTTCAGCAAAACTGATGGTTTTGGCATAACCAGGTTTATCGAGCAGCAAATCAATTTTGCCATCGTCCCGCACTTTGCCAATATAAGCTTTACAGCGGTAACCACGACGCAGCGGCTTAAACACCTGATCTTTATACAAAACACCCCAGTGTTCGTTATCAACCACAGCTTTGTAACCTAAATCTGTAGGTTCAGTGACCAGAATTTCTACTTCATCACCGCGCTGATAAACCGGTGTGGTTTTACCAATAAATTTATCCAGTTTGCTGGAAGCAACAATACGGTTGCTGCGGTCGACATAACAATACACCAGATAACTGTAATCCTGCTGCATTGGTACTGCCTGTTCGGAAAAAGGCACCAGCAAATCTTTTTTCAGACCCCAGTTTAAAAAAGCACCCACTTTGGTGGTTGCTACTACTTTTAACTGTGCCACCTGGCCTACCATCACCAAAGGTTTTTCGGTGGTGGCAATCAGCTGGTCCTCAGAATCCAGATATAAAAACACTTCAACTGAACTGCCTAAATCCAGATCTTTGGGTACATAACGGCGTGGTAACAGAATGTCACCCCAACTTTTGCCATCGAGATACACGCCAAATTCAACCTGCTTTTTCATCACTAAGGTGTTGAGTTTGCCTAAAAACATAATTACTCCAACGTAAAAAGAGGGGAAGTGGCAGCTTTGAGCACGATAGGGTTTATCACAACAGACTGCTGATTGTCAGCAAACCACAGCTGACCTTCCTGAATGGTACATTGCAGCTGCATACTGCGCTGACAAAGTGTAGCAAGAGCGGCAGATTCGTCTGCTTTTATCGCAACCACAGTCAGGTTGTTCAGCTCCTGCGCGCCTTTTTGCACGTCTTTCCACCATTTATCCACCACAGTGCCACCATAAGCGAGCACTAAACCTTGTTTGGCTCTGTGGCTGGCGCGGCGCAGCAGTTTTTCGTCCGGTAAACCCAGTTCAACCCAAAGTTCAATTTCACCACTTAAGTTGTGTTGCCACAAATCAGGTTCACTGTCTTCAGAAATACCTTTGCCAAATAACAACCGTTCGTCAGCACAAAGCGTAAATGCCACCAAACGTAACATCATTCGTTCTATGGTTTCGGACGGATGTTGTGCCAGCGTCAGGTTATGGGTTTGATAATAGTGCCGTGTCATATCGGCAATTGCGAGTTCAGCTTTATAAATGGTTGCTTTAAGGGCCATGCGCCAGAAATCCTGCTTCCCAGATTGAATTGGGGTGACGGTTGGGAAAGGGCGCTAGTGTAAACGTTTTTTGTGGTTGAAGGTATGTCAGCCTTTGAAAATAGCGTTGGTGCTTTGCAGTGCTAACTTACGTTGTTGCAGGCGCTGCCAGATTTTTTCATGAAAGACATAACCCACTGTATTGACGGCAGGTTCAACCAAAGCTACCAGGCCACCAACAATAATGTCGCCGGTGAGTAAATAAGCCACAGTAAAAGCGATACTAAAGTGCATAATGGCAAAACTCAGGGTTTTTAACATGATGTGGCATCCAAAGCTGGTTAATACGCAAATGATAGTTGTTCGCATTTATGTTTTCCAGCGTTATTATTGGTTTCAGATCATCGGAAAAATCAATCAGGATGGGGAAGTTGTTTTGGTGTTGTAACGATAACAAAGGTGCAGTTGTGACTAGCTTAGGGCGTCATTTTTATGTATCCGCCCGCCGTGACTATGCTGCGTGATGGTTTTCCCGGGGTTACAGACCCTCACAAAGGTTGTTAAAAATGAGTATGGATTGCCGCGATTTTCTCGACGTTAAACAATATGAGTTTTTAATGAATTATTTTATGCGCCGGCAAAAAGAGCTGGGTTTAGCAGAGCTTGCGGAGCCTTTGTCTTATGACGGTGACAGCCAATATGACCGGCTGGCGGCGCAGCTGATGGCAGAGGCAGCACTGGCCTATAAAGAGCGTTTTTCAGCAGAAGCGCCTGCGATAGTGTTTACCAACCTGTTTCATCTGGCGGAGCTTGAGCTTAGCGGCAAAAGAGTGGTGCGGCCCAAAGTCAGTAAAAATCTGCAATAAGCTTGCTAAAAAAGCAGCTAACAGCCTTTAGGGTTGCTGTGAAGGTAAACGTTTCAGTGCGTCGGTCAGCATAGGTAAATCGAGCCGCTGCTCCAGCCGTACTGCAGTGCCGGCCGACCAGACGCTAAAACTACCGTCTTCTTCTACTACCAACATTTTGTCTTTGCGAAAGCTATACAGCTGATTATTAAGAATATTTAGTTTGGTTTGGCTTTGTGGCTGCAATAAATTATCGCCACTCCAGTTTTGCTGGTTGTAACAACCCAGCTCGGCCAGCAAGGTTGGCAAAATATCCAGATGTTGAGTGACGTCGCTGATGCGCATCTGTTGCAACTGTGGCCAACGATACCAAAAAGCAGCTGCACCAAGCGCAAATTTATCACTTTGGCCTTGTAGCTCAAGTACCAGCAAAGGGCCGTCGTTCGCTTGCTGCAGCAATGGTGTCAGTTCATCGTCGTTGTCTAATAAATGCCAATGCAACAAAGCTGTTGTGGATGTTTTTTGTGTTTTTAGCCAGGGCAGTTGTTGTTGCCAGTTGTTTCCGGCATAAAAAGCGACATAACCCGGAGGAAGCTGCTTGAGCCAGTCCGGTGCTTTTTGTGTTTCGTTCTGCGCCATGTCGGCGTATAACAAATTGTCCACAGCCTGTGTTTTGGCCACTGGCGCAAAGTGAGTATTCATTGGCCGCAGGCCCAGTTGTTTCAGCTGTGCCTGTTGTACCGTGGTTAGCTTGTTAAGCAGGATCAAATGCACAGGCGCTGTATTGGCGGCAGCGGCGCAGCTGAGTTGCACCGGTAATTGCCGCAGTGCCGCTGGCTGCAGCCAGTTTTGTTGCAGCTCAGTGGCGTTTGCTGAAGTTTCCAGCAAGTTATAACGCGCCAGCATAGTGCGGGCTGTTGCCGGGTAACTAAAAGGCAGAATATTGTCCTGACGGGTAATCGCATCGTTTTGGCTGGCGTCGCCCCAGATATGCAGCAAGTGACTGAATACAAAACTACCAAGCAACAACACCAGCGCCGGTTTGCCAACACCAGAATGGCCTAAACGGGCAATTTTTTTCCAGCAAAAGTTACTCAGTACCAGTTGCAGCCATAAAAGCAGCGCCGCTACTGCAGCAGTGATTAACACAAAGTTGCGTAAATTGGTCACCACCTGCTGGCGTAATAAATCTAAGGTTTGTTCATAAGAAGCAGAGCCTGCGTGATACCCCAGGCTGTGATAGACATAAGCGTCAAAAATAAGTGCAACAAAACCGCCGGTAGCAAGCGAAGCGGCCAAGCCCCGCACATGGCGCTGATAAGGAAAAATCAGACTGACCGGAAATATAGTGATGATAAAAAACAAAAAACAGATAAAAGCGGTATGACCCAACCAGGTGAACAACAGATAAATCCAGCCAATCGCAGATTGTGGTAAGGGATCGGCCAGAAAATAACTGCCGGTCACCACTAAGGCCAGCAATACATTAAAAAAGGTAAACCAGTGGCCCCAGCGTAATAACCGGTCAATTTTATTGACAAGTGACAGGTTCTGCTCGAGCACCATAAAAAGTTAGTGCGCCTTGCTGCTGACGGCGTCCTGTAACGCCTGACTGAAGTGTTTGGCCACTTCACCCTGTTGGGCGGCAGGTACATTTGTTTTGATAATGTGGCTGATGGTATTACCCAGGCACATCAAACTTAATTCGGTGGTGGCGTTTTGTTGCCGCAAGGTTTCCAACAGAATGTTGACAAGGGTTTCGATTTGCTGGTTGGAATACTTGGATTGGATCGGCATGAATTACTCTGAAATTAACTGAATGAAACAGGTAGAATATTAACAGAAATCCATTTAAACAGGAAAACTTATGTCTGTCGATGTGCACCTGCTGGCAATTAATTATATCGAAGCCAATGAATCTGCTCAGTTAACAGCGCATTTCCGTCAGGAACTGGTGCCGGTCAGCCAACAAGTGGCTTTGCTGCTGGAGCAGCTGCATTTAGCTTATAACGGCAAACCGGCCAAAGGTTATGCAGCATTTAACAGCGGTAAAAATCCGGAGTTTTGTGACGCTATTCATCAGTGGCAACAACAAGAACGTAATTTTGTCAGTCTGGCTGAACTCGCCACTGGCCAGTTGGTGGTGGAACTAACCAAACATCAAATTCCGGAAACCGGTTATTTTATGTTGTGTCATTACCGTTATCTGGCCAACGAATACCTGCTTATTGCACTTTTGGGCAGCAAAGAGCATTTTTCAGTGTCGGCCGATTTACAACTGTCCAGCGCCAAACATCTGGATATTGCCCGCATGCAGCTGGCGGCAAGGCTGGATTTAACTGAATATCAAATGTCGCCTGAGCAGGGCAAATACATCAGTTTTATCCGCGGCAGAGCAGGGCGCAAAGTGGCGGACTTTTTCCTCGACTTTTTAGGTTGTGAAGAAGGCGTTGACGCTAAACAAAGCAGCAAAGTGGTGCTGGCTTCGGTGGAAGAATATCTGGCCGAAGGCGATTACGACAGCGCGGAAAAACATGACGTGCGTAAGCAGGTATATCAATATTGTGAAGAACGCGCCAAACAGGGTCAGGATGTGACTTTGCAGGAGCTTTCAGCAACAGTCGACAGCTCAGATGACCATGCTTTTGCCCGTTATTGTACTGAACGTGAGTTGCCGGTGGCGGAGCAATTCCCCGTCGATGTAAAAGAGTTAAAAACGCTGGTGAAATTTTCCGGTGCCGGCGCCGGGTTAAGTCTGAGTTTTGAGCAAAAACTGCTGGGTGATAGAGTGCAATATGACGCCGAGCGCGATGTGCTGGTCATTAAAGGCACACCACCCAATTTGCGCGACCAGTTGCAGAAGTTTATCCGTGGTTATTCCAGTTTTGACCGCAATAAAGAAGATTAAATCTGACACTGTTTGCTGTGGTTAAGCCGCAGCAAACAGCGTATTCGTTTTGGCAGGCGAGGCTTTGTGCACTGCGTTTGTGACTAAAACCGGCCAATCAATGCCGGTCTATCATTACACCTGACTCTGGTCGTTATCCTGAGTGCTGTTTTGTGATGCAGTGGCATCCTGGTCCGGCGTTGTTTTTTCACTGTTTTGTACCACCACTGGTGCTGTTGTCGCTGCGGCCTGCGCTTTTTGCTGCTGTTGCTGGCTGCTGCTTTGCGGTTTACCTGGTTTCAGTGGACGTTGATTTTTTTTGCTGCCATGTTTAAGCAGCGCCAGATTGGCGGCAATTAAACCCACCACTAACAATAACATTCCGATAAAAGTCCAGCTCACAGAGCCTCCTTACAAATATTTAATACATAACGCTGAAAAATGTCCGGCAGATATTGTTCAATCAACGGTTTTTCAGTCAAAGAACTTTGTGCAATAGCTTGTTGCAACATTAGAAGTTCAAATTGTTGCAGATAAAAATCAGACAAAGGTTGGTAACTTAAGTGCCACGGCTCTGCTGCCACGCCGCCCTGATATTGTTGATAAGGCCGGAAAAAGCCAAAATCGCCGGCATATTGGGCAAGCCACATCGCCAATTTGTGAAAAGGCCCACCGGCCTGATATTCAGCCTCCTGCAACTGAAGCTGATAATTGCTAGCAACAGCCGCAGCGTCAAATACATCCAGATCTGTGCCCCAATGATGACGGCTGGCACCTGGCAAGGCCGAATATAACAACACAGCCTCGAGTTTGGCAAAACCAGTAAACTTTTGAATATCAAGCTGTTGTTGCTGCTGATCATACACAGCTCTGTGCCCCGACATTTTGCCGTTCCAGATGGCCGCCTGGCGGTCAAAACTGCGATAAGCAGATGCCACCGCAAGCTCAATACCATCCAGCCGGGCCGCTTGTTGCATTTTTGCCAAAGCGGCCGCACTTTGCCGTTCCAGCTGCAAAGCCTGGTTTTCAACACTTACAGAAACTAAATCCGGCGGCTCAAGGCCTGTCAGCAGCCTGGCTAGGTTCATTGGCACAACATCTCATGCAACATGAGTTCGTACATATCAGTTAATAGTTCGAGGTCCTGTACGCTGACACATTCATTAATTTTATGAATAGTGCCGTTACAAGGGCCAAGCTCCAGCACCTGAGCCCCGGTGGGCGCGATAAAACGACCATCGGACGTACCGCCTGAAGTTTCCAGCGATGGGGTAAAACCCTGGGTTTGTTCAACAGCCTTAACAGCTGCCGCCACCAAAGCACCACTGTCCGTTAAAAACGGCAGACCGTTTAACACCCAATCCATTTTGTAGTTGAGCTGATGTTTATCCAAAATGGCGAGCACTTGCTGTTGCAGCTGCTCGGCCGTCACTTCTGTGCTGTAACGGAAGTTAAAGGTGAGGCTCATTTCACCAGGCACCACATTGGTAGCGCCTGTGCCGGCATGAATATTAGAAATCTGAAAACTGGTGGCCGGGAAAAACGCATTGCCATGGTCCCAAACTTGCTGACTGAGTTCAGCCAGCGCAGGTGCTGCCAGATGAATGGGGTTTTTGACCAGATGCGGATAAGCCACATGGCCCTGCACACCCAAAACGGTCAGATAACCCGTTAATGAACCACGGCGGCCGTTTTTAATCACATCACCCACAGCTTTAGTGCTGGAAGGTTCACCCACTAAACACCAGCGGATTTTTTCCTGCCGGGCTTCCAGCACTTCAATCACTCTTTTGGTGCCGTTAATAAAAGGACCTTCTTCATCGCTGGTAATTAAAAAAGCGATATCGCCGGTAAGCTCAGGTTTTTTCGCTAAAAAGCGCTCAGTGGCCACTATCATGGCGGCCAGGCTGCCTTTCATATCGGCAGTGCCACGGCCATACATCATGCCGTCGATAATAGTGGGTTCAAAAGGTGGCGTATGCCATTGCTCCAGCGGCCCTGTAGGCACCACATCGGTGTGACCGGCAAAACAAAACAGCGGTTTGCCCTGACCACGGCGCGCCCATAAATTTAACGTGTCTTCAAAAAACATCGACTCAATCTGAAAACCCAGTTTGCTTAAACGATCTGCCATCAGCTGCTGGCAGCCTTCGTCAGCAGGGGTGACAGAAGCACGGCGGATCAGTTCTGCCGTCAGTGCCACCACCGGACTCAGTTCAGCGGAAGTTGTTACTTCAGTGCCGGAAAAACTATTTGGGTTCATTGTGCACCTGTGAGTAACTGCTGATATTGTTCGGCTTTAAAACCAAGATGGAAACTGCCGTTGATATCAAGCAACGGCCTTTTAATTAAAGCGGGTTGCGCCAGCATCAGTGCCATGGCTTTTTCTACCGTCAAATCGGTTTTATCTGTTTCAGGCAAAGCCCTGTAGGTGGTGCCTTTGCTATTGAGCAGAGCCTGCCAACCCAGAGCATCGACAAATTGTTGTAATAAATCGCGGCTCAGTCCGTCCACTCTGTAGTCGATAAACTGATGTTCAGCGCCGGCTTGGGTTAAAAAAGCCCGTGCTTTTTTCATGGTGTCACAATTTTTAATGCCGTAAATTTTAATCATGATGTTTACTTTTTCAGGCGTTGATAAAGTGGCCTGACACCTGAAAATTCTGGTGTCAGAATGCCAGTCAGGCCGAATGGCCACTGCCGGCAGCGCTTAACTCGACAAAAAATAATGGATCTTGCCAGACTTCGTGATAGCAACTGCGATACCAGATGTTGCCAAATCTGCTGTGTTGTTTCAGCGTGATCAGACAATACAGCGGCTGCACCCACTGACTGAGCAGGGCAACATCAAAATGCAGCACAGTTTGTCCTGCTGTCACCGTTGTTTTATTGTCAATCTGCCAGTCAAAACCACGGCCATGCTGCGTCAGGCATTGTGGTGGAAAATGAATATCGAGCTGCAAACCATTGGCATGGCAAAATCTGAGTTGTTGTCCTGCCTGGTCCTGACGAATACAAATACCGGCAAAAGGCGCCTTTAGCTGATGTCCTTGCAACAATAACATCACGCCTTCACCAAAATAACCCGCAGCTGCTGCCGGCTCTGTTGCTTGTGACAAAGGCATCACCATACCGCTTGCCGGGCTTTGAATAGTCAGCCCCTGAGTTGCAGGCAACACAGTGGTCTGCTGCATTTTGGAAAAAGGCACCGGCATGCTGTTGTTTCTCCGACAAAATAATCCCTTGATACTACCCAAAGAGCAAGGTTAAAGGCTAGCAGAATTCGGTTTTTTTCGTGTTTGGCAGCAAGTCAAAAAACCACGGCATGCGTTGTGCCGCTGTTGTTTGGTCTTTATAACATCAAAAAAGAAAATGTGATTTTACTGGTTTTGGTGGTGAAAAGTTTCTGAAACCGTTGTTTTTCGATGTCAGATTCGGATGCATGACGCTGTGAGGCAGGGTTTATTCGGAAAAAGTTGTCCACAGATTCTGTGGACAACTTTGTGTATTTCTCTGTTTAGAATGTGTAACTTATTAAAAAATAACATTTAATGCGAATGGCATATTTTTTGTTATATCAGCATTTTTGTAAAAACGTGTGAAGATGCCAAAAAATAGCAATTTAATGATGCCAATCAAAGCGACTGTGCATTTATCCAGCTCTTTTGCGAATGAAACCGCAGTTATTGTCGGGAAAACTTACAGTATGTACCGATAAAGCTCTGCTTCAGGTTCTGATCTGATGCAGCTTTGTAGTCGCAAGCTGGCCGACAAAGCTGCAGTTATGCTAAGGTAAAAGGCAATGCAATAGGTCGTGGGGTTCAGATGCAGCGCAGTTTAATTGCCACCCTGCAACATGGGGTTCTTTACAGTCGGACCTGGCCATTAGTCAATGAGCTCAACAGTGTCTTTCCGGAAAATCAAATTATTCGCCTGACTAAAAGAGCGCAACAGCTGTTGCCCGCGCTCAGTGTGATTTCGCTGGTTGTGCAGTTGCAGTGGATGGGGCAAAGTTATCTGGCTCCCGCTTTGGCCAGTGCTTTGTTTATGTTGTCTTTACCACTGCAGGGTTGGTATTGGCTCGGAAAAAGGGCTGATTCTGTGTTACCACCTGCCATGTTGCAGTGGTATCTGGAGATTGCCGATAAAATGCAGCACCAAGGGGTTGCTGTGCCACGCCCTGCAGCTAAACCCTGTTATGCCGATTTGGCCACTTTGTTAAGTCTGGCCGTGCGGCAGCTGGATAAAACCTTTATCCGGCAATGGCTGTAACAAGGTTTTCGTCAGCTCCATAACAAGACTCCTTCAAGGTGACAGGCCAAATTTGTGTATGCTGTGTTTGCAGATACAAGGTCAGGCTTGTTTTATTGCCCGTTTCCCTTGAGTAGCCTTGTTGGGGGGCATGTAGTTTTGTTGGTTACGACGGTGTGGCAGGCTGATAAGTCGCCACCCATTCAGGCCGGTACACCAGCAATAAAGTCATGGCCATACCGTTTAGAATCGCCTCCGGCAGTGCCAGCAATGGCGACATCACCAGATAAGCATTAAAGTCATAAGCTGCATCGGGTTGTAATAACAATATCGCGCTGCTTTGCAGCAGGACAAACATCACTGTACACAAGGCTGAGCCGATAAAAGCCGTCAGAAAAATATACACAAACAGATGTCTGCCACAGTATTTATTCACCAGCCACAACTGCAGATAACTTTGCACCGCCAGCACCGTCAGAACAGTCCAGTTAATGAGCTGCTGTGTTGTTGTGCCCAATTTGGCCGGCACTACCAATAAAGTGGCGATGGCAGTGGTGAGTAAAATTGCGGGGATCAACAATAAACTAAGACGCAACCCCAACAGCAAAGTGGCGCTGGTGATCCCCAGAAAATGCAGGGCTGGTCCATCAGGCAGCTGCGCTTTGATTTGCCACAGCACCAGCAGGCAAAGCCCGGTTGCTGCAAACAACTGGCGGATCTGTGCCTGGCGCCACAACAAACAAAGCTTTTTGTCCAGCGTCAGAAAATACAGAGGAATTAGCCAGCACAGTAGCCAGAACATGATTGAAGTCTCTGATTTAATTTAAATCACTCTGCCCGCAACGCTTGTGGGACAGAGTGTTAGCATAGGTGACAAGGTTATGCTTTTACAGTTTAAAGGTTGACCAGACAGGCGCATGGTCTGATGGTCTTTCCATAGCGCGTAAATCATAGTCTACGTCAGATTCGATACATAAAGCGGCCAGGGGGGCTGTTGCCATCACCACATCAATACGCAGCCCTCTGTTATCATCAAAACCTTTGGAACGATAATCAAACCAGCTGTAACGTTCGGTGCGCTCCGGATGTAAAGCGCGGAAAGTATCAATCAGACCCCAGTCTTTCAGGCGTTGCAGCATGTCACGCTCTTCCGGTAAAAATGAACATTTGCCTTCTTTTAACCAACGTTTGCGATTGGGCTCACCAATACCAATATCCAGATCAAGGGGTGAAATATTAATATCGCCAATCACTGCCACTAAATCATCAGGGCTGTGATTTTGTTGCAGGTAATGCATTAAATCGGCGTAGAATTTTTGTTTGGCTGGAAATTTGGTTGGGTGGTCACGATTTTCACCTTGTGGGAAATAACCGTTGAGCAAGGTAAAAACACGGCCATCAGGGAGTGTCCAGCGGCCAATCAACATGCGGCGCTGAGCATCAGCTTCATCACCGGGGAAACCATACAACATATTGTCTGCCGGCGTTTTGCTGAGAATAGCCACACCATAATGGCCTTTTTGGCCAAAATGATAAACCGAATAACCCAGCGTTTTTACTTCATCCATCGGAAATTCATCATCATGGACTTTAATTTCCTGCAGACCGATAAAATCAGGCTGGTGTGTTGTTACCAAAGCGGCCAGTTGGTGTGGACGTGCACGCAGCCCGTTAATATTAAAAGAAATAACTTTCATGTTTGCCTAAACCTTTCCCAAGTCTGAATTGCCTTTGTCTGGCATCATACCATCAAGATCCACAGGCTGCTAAGTCCCGGACTTGCTGTAATTATGTTGCTTCCGTTATGCTGCGGCACTTTGATAACCAACGGGAATGCTGCTGTTGTCTGAAATTTGCCAGTTTACTTCCTTGCCTTATCAACTGAAGCGGTCGGCACGTCGTCGTAGCGTTGCGTTGCAGATCCGAAACGGCGCTCTGACGGTGTTGGCCCCGGTTGCCGTGGCAAAACAGCAAATTGAACATTTTATTTTGCAAAAGCAGCACTGGGTAGAACGCCATCTGAAAGCACAACAACAAAGTGTTGTGACACCGGATTATCTGCTGAGTGCGTTGTTGCCGTTGCTTGATGAAAAACTACAGCTAAAAGTGGTCACCGATAAAGTCAGTGCAGTCAGTCGCGATGGTCAGACTCTGTGGCTGCAATTGTCGGCTCGGGTCAGTACCGGGCGTCGCCGGCAAAAACAGCTTGATCTGTTAAAGAGCTGGTATCAGCAACAGGCGCAACAATGGTTTACTGCTCGTGTGTTTTATTGGCAGCAGCAGATGCAGGTGCAACCGGCTGATATTCAGATTAAAAACTGGCAGCGAAAGTGGGGCAGTTGTACCAGCAAAGGTCTGCTCAGCTTTAACTGGCGGCTGATGTTGGCCCCTGCTTGGGTCGCTGATTATGTGGTTGTGCACGAGCTGGCACATTTAACTCATATGGATCATTCACCGGCGTTTTGGCAACGGGTGGCGTTGTTTTACCCAGAGTTTCAGCAGGCCAAAGGCTGGTTTAAACAACATCAGCATTTATTGGATTTGTGTTGACGGGGACAAGGGGCCGGGAAAACTGATATTTAGCTGTTGTCTGTTCTGAGTTTAGGCAAAATGATCTGTTGTGTGAGCTTGTACACCCAACTGAACACCGCTATTTGTTGGTATTTCTGTGTGGCAGGGCTTTATTTATGCCAACTATTTCTGTTTTAATCGCACACCCGACTCAGAGACGTAAAAAGCCGGCACTCCAAAAACAGCAAACAGCCGGCCCGGATCCAGGACCTCAATAATGACAAATCAACTTAAACTGCAGCAGTTGTTAAAATTGCTTGATCTGACCCGTTTAACCGACAACGATACCAGTGCCGACATGGCGGATTGGTTAGCTGCTCATATGTTGCCGGCACAGTTGCCAGCCGCATTTTGTGTATATCCGGCTTTTTTAACACAGTGCCGTGAGCGTCTGCAGCAACTGGGTGTACAAAGCCGGTTGGCAACAGTCGTTAATTTCCCAAGCGGCAATTGTGCAGCGGATATGGTGGTGCAGGAAATTCAGCAGGCGTTGATGCTTGGTGCCGATGAGATTGACTGTGTCTTGCCTTACCAGGCGTTATTGGCCGGCGATACCGGTCGGGTAAAAAGTTTTTTATATGATGTTCGCGAAGCCTGTGGTGCACATTGCCTGAAAATTATTATTGAATCCGGCGAACTGGTCACACCACAACAAATTATCAAAGCGACCGAACTTGCCATTGAATGCGGTGCTGATTTTGTAAAATCATCCACAGGTAAAGTGCCTGTGGGTGTGACTATGGAAGCTGCCCGTATTATGTTAACAGTAATAGCTGCAGCTAAAAAACCTGTTGGCTTTAAGGCATCAGGTGGTGTGCGCACCCTGGCGCAGGCAGTGGAGCTGGTTGCTATGTATGAAGAAATAACAGGGCGTCTGGCGCAACCTGAACTGATGCGTATTGGCGCCAGTGTGCTGCTGGCTGAATTGATGGCTCAGCTTACGCCATAATTACTCAGCTGCTTTGTTTCAGCTCCTGCCGGTAACCCTGATACTGCTGTTGTAACTGGGCAAAACGTTGCTGGTGGTGCGCCATCAGCAGTTCCTGTTCAATGGTTTTAAAAATTTGCCGGCAGCGCTGATAAAGCGCAAGCGACTTTTGTTTTTGTTGTGATTCCAGTACCTGCAGCATCGCCTGAATTAAATTCAGCGCAGCGCCGGTGTTACCCGGCGCCACTTGTAGCGCCTGTTCAAACAGCTGCATGGCTTCCTGATATTTGCCTTCCTGATACCTGTCCATGCCGGTTTTATTCAGAGCCGTCAGTTGTTGACGTTTGTCCTCAGAGTGCAGTTGATGTTGGCTGAGCATTTGTGCCAATACCGGATCCTGCGAATTGTTGTCACTGAGCATTGCCAAAAAATGGTCGGCACCTTCGAACTCACCGATATCAATTAATAACATCACCAAATCGGGCACATCAGGCTCTGTGCCTTTGATGCTGTCACAAATTTTGTCTGCGGCTTTTTTCGCCTGATGGTATCGCCCCTCAATGGCATCAAGCCTGGCCATACAAAGTTGTTCAAACCTTTCAAAATCAACGTCTTTAAGTAAAAGTTCATCTTTCTGGCTGCGGTGCAGTAGCAGCAGGGTTTCTTGTTGTAATTTATTACGTTTGGCCGGTTCGTCGATACTGACAATAGCGTCAAGCATGGTTCTGATGTAATTGAGAAGATGACTGACATCTTGTTTGGCGGTGCGCCTTGTCAGTTCGTAAATTTGTTTGCTTGCCTGCACCATATCCATCGGGCTTGCCGCCTCACGGGCAACTTTTAGCAATAAATACTGCCGGCCAAGCTGGAAAGGTGCAATGTAAATTGCCTGAGTGACACTTTGCATGGCGCCTTCTGTGTCCCCTTGTGCCAGTTGGCAATTGCATTTGATGTCCAGCGCCTGAGCACAGAGCCGGTTCAGTTCAATAATTTCATCACATAACGCCAGACAACGTTGATGGTCTTGTTGCTGTAAGCGGAATTTGGCTTCTAACAACAAGGCCCAGGTCGGCCGGCGTTGTTGCATGCTGTCACTCAGCAGGCTTTCCAATGCTGAAAAATTTTGTTGGTTTAATAAAGTTTCGGCCAGTACCCGCCGGCAATATTGTTCATAACGGCCGTTGGCGGCTATTTCCTTTTCACATTCAACAATCACTTCAGCACTTTGGTGCAGGTACAAAGCTTCATATAAAGCGGCTAAATGTTGTTTTTTATGTTGAAGTTTTAACAGACGGGTTTTCAGCAGGCTCTGCGAAAAAGGTTTGATCAGGTAATCATCAGGCTCGGTTTCAACGGCACTCATCACCATGGTGACGGTGTTTTCACCTGTGACAATAATAAAAATAGCGCTGGCTTTCAGTAGTTGTTTTTCCCTTAAGTCTTCCAGCAACTGGCGGCCATTTTTACCGGCACCCAGATTGTAATCGACAAAAAGTAAATCAAATTCGGTTTGGCCACAGCGGCTGAGCGCCTGTTCCCCGCTGCTGGCAAACTGAATATTGACCATACCTAAACTTTTCAGGATACCTTTGAGCATCACCTGAAAAGGGCGTTGATCATCCACTACAAGTATTTGAAGTCCGGACAAATTTAATTTGTGCATGCAGAGCGCCGGTCGCGAAAACCTGACTAGATTGTGCGAAACAAA
>NZ_JAVBXS010000009.1 GCF_030824435.1 Rheinheimera sp. | reverse complement strand
TTGCCACCGCAGCCTGATAGAACTTGCCGACACTGTCAGTGAAGTGCAGTCAGTGAAACATGCTTTTGATGCCGGCATTCGGGTGCAACAAGGTATTGACTGGTAACGTATTCACATAACTCAGATGGTCCCTTTATTAAAAACGGCGTTTATGACAAATCATCCTGCAACAACAATAACAGCCTTCTTATCACACTCAACACTGGGTGTTATAAGTGGTTTTGCCGCCAAACTGCTGTTTTGGCTCTGTTTAATATTCCCGGTGTTTTTGTTGCAGGCAGAGCAAGCCAATTCAGCAAACGAACTTAAACTGATTGTATTAGCACCGGATTTAGTCGAGCTGTTGTATAGCCTGGACGCTGGCGGGCAAATTATCGCCAGCAGCGAACATGCCGACTACCCCGAAGCGGCCAAAGCTTTGCCAAGGGTCGGCAATTACGCCGGTTTGTCGCTGGAAAAAATAGTCAGCCTTCAACCCGATTTAATTTTGTATTGGCAAAGTGGCACTCCGGTTGCGGATGTTGAACGTTTACAAGCGTTAGGTTTAAAACTTGAAAGTTTTGAAAATAAAACTCTGGATGACATAGCAAAGAATCTGCTGCGTTTGGGGGCTCTGACCGGTCGCACGGAAAAAGCGGAACAACTGGCCACTGCATTTCGCGCCCGGCTTCAGGCCATCACCACAGCTTACAGCAACAAAACCAGCATTCCGTTGTTTTACGAAATCTGGGATAAC
The DNA here is from genome assembly GCF_030824435.1 of Rheinheimera sp. Lineage (GTDB taxonomy): Bacteria > Pseudomonadota > Gammaproteobacteria > Enterobacterales > Alteromonadaceae > Pararheinheimera. The sequence goes on along the minus strand of NZ_JAVBXS010000009.1, from coordinate 57,850 downwards.
CCTTTATCGACTATCAGCGGTCAGGCCTGGCCGGCACAACATCTGCGTTTATGCGGCGCTCAAAATATCATCAACACCAGACAAAATCCGTATCCGCAGGTCAGTGTTGAACAGGTGATAACGGCAAATCCATGGTTAATAGTACAACCTGTATCAAAAAATGAACCTAGAACCTTGTTTCAATGGCAGGAGTTCACAGGGGTTAAAGCGGTTAAATATCAACAGTTTGCTCAACCAAATAGCGATTTGTTACACAGGGCAAGCTTAAGAACCCTCACTGGCGTGCAGGAGCTTTGCCATTTAATTGATAACAGCCGGCAATTTTATGCTCAAGTTATCCGGGGTGTCGGCCGATAAGCTGGCTATAGTGTAAAACAGACCCAATGAAGGTGGCCCTCAATGAAGATCCAGACCCAAATTCCGACCAGTGCCAGCAGTAATGATGTGGTTAAAAACGACAAAACAAATCAGTCAGCTGCGGCTGAACAAAACCGACCTGCCACTGCAGCAGAAATGTCGCGCGCCAACAAGCAGGAGCTCAACCAAAGCATTTTGCAAAGCCAGCTGGATATCAGCTTAAAGTCTGAAAACAAGTCGTTAGGTTTGTTATATCGCACAGTATTGAGTGCTGTTGGCAAAAGCCTGAAAAATGACGGTGAAAAACCACCTTTACCAGAGCAAGCCGCCGACAGAGCCACAGAAGCTCGCAACAAGGACAAACCAGGTGTTGGCAATAATCCTTATAGCCAGACTGAAGACACCTCGCCTCAAGCGACGGCCGACCGTATTGTGGCTTTTGCTACTAACTTTTATCAGCAATACCGTGAGCAGAATAAAGATTTAACGGATGAAGATGCCATGACCAAATTTATGGACATCATAGGCGGCGGCATTGATAAAGGCTTTACCGAGGCCCGTGATGTACTCGATGGCATGGGCGAGCTGCAAGGTAAAGTAAAAGAAGATATCGACAGTACTTATGAGCTCATTCAAAAAGGTCTGCAAAGTTTCAGAGAGCTGACTTTGGAAAAAGCCAAAGAGAACAGTACAACCAACCCTGCTGAGCCTATTGAAGACAACACCACAAACTAAGTGCAGCGCCCTGATGTGTTTTGACTGATCAAAAAAATGCCGCATTGTAGCGGCATTTTTAGTTCTGTTTTATTGCTTTATCAATGGCTGCAGACGACAGCGTTTTGCTGATACTATCACGGCAACAAAACGCATTTATTTAAACTGTTATCATCAAAAACCTATCAACGGCAAACATAAGTGGCCAGCGCTTTTTGCACCGCCATAATATTGCCATCTTTGTTAAAGGTTTTGTTGATAGGTTGCTCAGTGCCACTTAACCAGATTTTTAAATCAGACTCTAAATCAAAATGGCCTTTGGTCTCTGCGGCAAAACGCACCACTGAGCGATAAGGTACGGACATATATTCTTTTTTAGAACCGGTCAGGCCTTGTTTATCAATAAAAATCAGACGTTTATTGGTAAAGACTATCAAATCGCGGATAATTTTAAAAACCTGCTCCAGCTTTTCACCTTCTGCCAGAATGCTGGCCAACTCCTGTTCGACATCGGCCACATCAATTTCGGCGGCATTGCCCAATAAGCCACTGAGGATCCCCATGTTTTTGCTCCTGCTATGAAAAAAGCCAGCATAGAGCCTGAGCTGATTTGCTTCAACCTCTAAAAGTTGTGCGTACTGTTCACCACAGGCTTCTGGTTTTAACTGCAGGTGCGATAACCAAACAATGGCTTAAAAAGGCAATACAGAGCCATCCCAATGCAGCAATTTGCCATGTTGTTCAGGCTGAAGATCACTGGCTACCTGCCATAAGCGCTGTGCGGTTTGCTCGGGTGTTTGCAACTGACCTGGCGGCAGATTACGCACAAAAGGCGCTGACAACAAAGATGTGGTGGTGCCAGGGTGCAGCGCAGAAAGCACAGCCGGCGACTTGTTTCGCGTTAATTCAATTGCCGTGGTTTTCACCAGCATATTCAGCGCCGCTTTGGCACTGCGATAGCTATACCAGCCACCTAATTCGTTATCACTGATACTACCTACTTTGGCGCTGAGCACCAGCACGCGGCAAGCATGGCTTTGCATATAAGCAAACAGCGCCTGCAGGTGTAACGCCGGCAATAAATAATTGACCCACCAGCTTGTTAAGGCGGCCTGTTCATCAAGCTGGCGAATAGTTTTTTCGGCTTTCACATTGTCTTGTTGCAACAAACCATGGCAGATAAAAATATCGGTGGGCTGAAACTGCTGGCAAAGCCCGGGCAAGCTTGCCGCAAGTGTGGCACCTGCATCACCTTGTTGCAGTTCAAGGGTTAACCAGAGATCCGGTGTGAAATCATCGGGCGCCGCAAAACGACTGACGCCGGCAATAGCTGCCCCCTGTTTTTGCGCATAATACAGCAGACCCCGGCCAATGCTGCTGCCGGCGCCAAGCACTAATAAACGTCTTTGTTGCATCGTCAATTCCCGATTGGCATAACACAGCTAACTGCAGTGTTGTTACAGCTGTTGCTGCAAAAGTTGCTGTGCGGCCTGAACACCAGACAACCAGGCGTTTTCTACCCGACCGCCTAAGGTCCAGTCACCACACAGTGCCAGTTGCAATTTGTGATCAAACAACACACCACAAGGCGGTAATTCGCTATTGTAGCTGGCATATAACCAGCGATGACAAAGGGCTGCCGCCACTTTGACTTCAGTGCCAAGCACCTGGCTCAGCTCTAAAGCAGCCATGGCTGAAATTTGTTCAGGCATGGTTTCAAGCTCTACTGCACTGACTTCCGGCGACAAATGCACCAGCCACTGCTCAGGCGCTTCATTGAGGTTTTCCTGTAATCTTGCATGATGGCGGCCGGGTTTGGCCGATTGTTTGGCTATCCAGCGTGATTTGCCTTGTTGTACAAAAATTGCCTGAGCCGGATGATGGGTGGGAGTGGAAAGTTCAAGCAACACAGCCCAACAAGGTAACAAAGCTTGTTCCGGTATCTGTAATGACAAGGCGGCACCTTGCAACAACTGGCGTGCTTGTTCAGGTGGACAGGTTAATAACAACAGGTCAAAACCACCAAAACACTCGCCCTGTTCAGAGCAAAGCTGCCACTGTCCTCGACTCTGACTGCTAACATTGCTGCAAACAAAACTCAATTCATTGATTTTACAGTCAAAATGCAAAGTTGCACCGGTAAACTCTGCCGCCAGCATCTGATGCATGGTACTGGTGCCTATATATCGGATTTCATCATCAGCCGAGGGGCTTAATATGCTCTGGCTGAAGCTGTAAGGCACAACAGGCCAGACTTGCACCAGCCCCTGCTGTTGCCACTGTTGCACTTGTTGCTGAAACCCGCCGGTTCGGGCAGTAAAATACTGGGCGCCAAAGTCAAAACTACCAGCAGACGCTCTTTTACTGCTCATACGCCCACCTGGTCCACGGGACTTTTCAAAAACACTGACTGACTGCCCTTGTGCTATCAGCAGTTTTGTTGCTGCCGCTGCGCTGATGCCGGCACCAATAATTGCAATTTTCACGCGCACTCCCCGTTCACAGCAAAACACAACCATAAAACCCTGTGTTGTTTGTGATGTAGTGAACTGTTTTTTATTAAAAGCTGTATTACACTCGCGCCATCTTGCTCTTGCATCTGCGTTTACAGCACCTTCCATCGATATGATTAGACTACGGCAAAGTGAAAACAGCAGATCATCAGCGCAACAACAGGACAAAAAAATGAAGCAACAACAGATAACTTTAGCCGCCGGCTGTTTCTGGTGTGTCGAAGCGGCTTTTAATATGCTGCGTGGGGTGCAACAAGCAAGCAGCGGTTATATGGGCGGCCATCAACTGAACCCAACCTACCGTGATATTTGCACAGGCGAAACAGGCCATGCCGAAGTAGTACAACTGAGCTTTGATGCCGATGTGATCTCGCTGGCCACCTTACTTGAAGTGTTTTTTTTCCTGCACGACCCCACCAGCCTGAACCGTCAGGGCAATGATGTTGGCACCCAATATCGCTCTGCCATTTTTTACGCCAATGAGGAGCAACTGCTGGCAGCCAAAGCCGCGATAACAACACTTGAACAAAGTGGTGGTTATAACAAAAAAATAGTCACTACGCTGGAGCAGCTTGCGGTGTTTTATCCGGCGGAAAGTTACCATCAGGGTTATGCGCTGGCCAATCCAACTCAGCCTTATTGTCAATTTTTGGTGTTGCCTAAACTGGCGAAATTCCGCCAGCAATTTGCATCTTTGCTGAAATAAATGGCCTTGCTTATAAAAACGGATGTGCTGATAGCCTGACGGCTGTATTAAACCAGATGCACAAAAACAACAAAGCCGGCACTTAAGGGCACCGGCTTTTATTTATCACAAGGTTATTGCCGCCTGAGCTGTCCGGCGTTAAAACGCCAGCATTTGGACACCCAATACAAACTCCAGACCGGCCTGACGGTAACCCAGATTGGTTTGATAAGTTTTATCAAACAGGTTGTCGAGCTTAGCCCGCAAGGTAATGCCAGGTTGCCACTGATAAGCCACACCTGCACTCCAAATCACATAACTGCCAAGTTCTGGCTGCAAATTGCCTTGCCAGTCTTTACCGGAGAAAGAACGACTCTGATACAAAGCTTCAGTGCTGAAAGTCCAGTCCTGATAAGTTTTGCTGTTGAGCCAGCTGATTTTATGCTCAGGACGTTTTACCAGCTTCAGGCCGGTTTTTTCATCTTTGCCATCCAGAAAACCATAACTCAGGCGCTGCTCAAAGTCGTGAATGGCAAAGGCAGCACTGAGCTCTGCCCCTTTGATACTGGCCAGCAGCACGTTGGTGTTTTGTTGGCCACGCTGAATAAGGTTGGTTAAATCACGGTCAAACACCACAAAATCTACAGTGACAGCGGATAACTGGTAATTCAGCCCCAGCTCGCGTGCTAACGACTCTTCCGGTTTTAACAGCGGGTTGCCGTATTTTGGCCAGTATAAATCGTTAAAAGTCGGTACTTTAAAGGCTGAGCCCTGGCTAAAACGTGCAGTGAGTTCCGATGTCAGCTGATAACCGGCGCTCAGCTGATAGGTATTTTTGCTGCCATAGTTGGTGAAGTTGTCGTGACGCACAGCACCATCAAACAACCAGTTGTTGTTATCAAAAGCAAAACCGGCAAAAGCACTTTGGTTATCACGGCTGTCGGCTGAATAATTAGGTGCATTTTTTTGCACTTCTTCCTGATACCAGTTAGCGCCCGTCAATAAATTCAGTTGTGCATTTAACACATAAGTCAGCTGATAAGCCGCTTCGTCCCTTTTGGTCTCAAATAACGACTCCGGGCTTCGCAGACCATAACTGATGTCGCTGTCGATGCTATGTGCCAGTTTAAGCTGATGACTAAAAGCGCCGCGACTCAGACTCCAGTCCAGCTGATGTGAGTCTTGTTTGGTGTCGGCCATATCGCCGCCAAAGTCGCTGTCGTATTGATAAAAGCCGTCGTTTAGCTGTGAGTACCAGCGCCATAAACCTGCTTGCGTTTGGTACTCAGCTCCGGCGTTCAGATACGATTGTTCAAAACCGTCATCATCCGGATCTGCACCAATTTTTGCAGAAAAACCATCGGCCATCGCAGTGCCGACACTGCCAAATAACGTCAGGTCGCCGCTTTTCTGACTGCCGGACAAACCCACTTCGGCCAGCTTATTGCTACCTAAGCTGGCATTAAATTCAACTTTTTCACCCTGATGACTGGTAATGGCAATGACACCACCTAAAGCGTCAGAGCCATACCATGCGGCTTTTGGGCCGCGGATAATTTCGATTTTTTCAATTAATGCCACAGGTACCATCGCCAGCGACTGATATCCCAAAGTGGCAGAGCCAATCCGGACACCGTCTAATAACACCAGGGTATGACCACTGCTGCCACCACGGATAAATACACTGCTGTTTTGGCCACGACCACCGTCACGGGCCACACTGACACCGGCAACTTGCTGTAATAAAGCTGGTAAATCACGTACCTGACGGCGGATGATTTCATCACGATTGATCACAGTGACACTACTCAGCGTTTCGGCTACTGCTTTGCTCTGACGATTGGCATAAATGCTGATATGTTCCAGGGCGGCATCATCGGTAGATTTGGCAGCTAAGGTTTGCGGGGTATTGGCAACAACGGCAAAAGAGCTGACCACTGCAAGGGTCAGTAAAGATAATTTCAACATGGAAACTCCATAATACACGCCCACCGCGTGCTGTTGGGTGAATGTATTTTCAGGCCGGTCTCCGGGCTGCATCATCCAGACTTATTCAGCAATAACTGAAATAAATCCGACTCGTTTTATACCTTCCCATCCAAAGACAGTGGCAGTGAAAAACAAACAGCCCAATGGCTGATGATGTTACCGTTGCGGGGGCAGCTCTGGCTTTTAACCAGATTCCCGTTTCACTGTTGCAAGCAAGCTTCAACAGCACCTGAAAAACGCGGCCACAGTGTAGCGGCCGCTGATAGATTGTCAACAGAAATCCAGATGGCTAATTCATCAAAATGAACGCCGGCAATAATCTCTGTTGGCAGACAATTCAATTAATCGCGAAAGTTCTGATACTGGAAAGGCTGACCTAAATCGGCTTGGCGAATAAGGGCAATAGCTTCTTGTAAATCATCACGTTTTTTACCGGAAACCCGGACTTCATCACCCTGCACCGCAGCCTGAACTTTACATTTGCTTTCTTTAATCAGCTTAACAATTTTACGCGACATATCCTGATCAATACCTTGTTTCAGGCTCAGCAACTGGCTGTAAGTTTTGCCTGAATGCACCACGTCTTCTTCTTTAAAAGAACGCACATCCAGGTTACGTTTCACTGCTTTGGCCAGGAAAATTTCTTTCATCTGTTGCAGCTGGAATTCGGCTTCAGCACTCATGCTGACTTGTTTGTCTTTCAGCTCAAACTTGGCGTTAATACCACGAAAATCAAAACGGGTGTCCAGTTCGCGGTTGGCGTTTTCTACTGCGTTCAGCACTTCCTGCTGATCAACCTTAGACACAATATCAAATGAAGGCATCAGTGCTCTCCTTTATAAATACAATAAGATGATGACATAACATCATGAAAAATTGGTGCGCTGGATTATAGCGAAAATGGCCGTATAATCCGAGCCTTGGCGCTATTGTTACCGGAGATTTTTATCATGCTGTTAAAGCCATGGCATTTTCGCTGTGTATTCAGCGTTTTTTTGCTTGTTTGCACTGTTGGTTTTTTAAAAGACGTAAGCGCAGTGCCATCGGGTTGGGTGCCAAACGACAAACTGATGCATCTGCTGATTTTTCTGGTGTTGATGGGATTATGGCAACTGAGTTTTTATGGCAGAACCCTGGCTGGTGTTGTGTTGCTGGCGCTTTATGGTGCAGCTATTGAACTGGCACAACACTTTTTTACCAGCCGGTTTGGCGACTGGTGGGATTTATTGGCTGATATTGCGGGTTTAGCTTTGGCGCTATTGCTGTGGCAATTACCGTTCTGGCGCAGATTTGCGCCTGCCAAAACACTGGAGCAAGCATGAAAACACCCTGGCTGGTGGTTGGCAAAGGCGCCATAGGTTTATTGGCAGCCAGTCGCTGGCAACTGTGCCAACAACCTGTGTTGTTATGGCAAAAACAGCCAAAATCGCTTTGTTACCGCTTTAGCAGTGGCAGCCAGGACTATGCCATGATGCTGCAAAATGCCCAAAGCGGACCTTTTGACAAAGTGCTGGTACCACTGAAAGCTTATGATGTGGTTGATGCGGTCAAGTCGTTATTGCCAATGCTCAGTGAGCAAGCGCAAGTAGTGTTATGTCACAATGGTATGGGCACTTTAGAGCCCGTTAAAACATTACTTGGCCCCAGGCAGGGCTTATGGTTTGCCAGCACTACCCATGGAGCTTATAAACCCCACGCACTGCATCTGCGTCACACCGGTTTTGGCAGCACTATATTAGCGCCTTGTAATCAGGCCGCCCAACACTGCAGCTGGAATCTAACAAAGGAGCTCAGTCAGGCCTTGTCGCCTTTAACTTTGGTGGATGACATCACCCCTTATTTATGGCGAAAACTGGCGATGAATGCTGTCATTAACCCACTGACTGCTTTACACAATTGTCGCAACGGTGAATTGAACAAAGCTGAATTTCAGCAGCAAATCAAAAGCTTGCTTGCTGAATTTGTGTTAGTGGCCAGCGCATGCGGTCAAAGTTTTACTGAGGGCGAGTTATATCAACAGCTGCAGCAGGTGCAAACCAGCACAGCGCAGAATTTTTCTTCGATGCAGCAGGATGTCGCGAACGGCAGACGCACCGAACTTGGTGCTATCACGGGGTATCTGTTAGCCCAGGCTGTTTTGCATCAGTTGCAGTTACCTGCACATCAGGCGCTTTATACTGCTTTAGCAGCAAAACTCGAACCCTGGCAGCTGTAGTTATCCGGGGAGTCATGTTGTGAATATTTGTAGCGAAGACAGGTGTTGACGATCAGGTTTAATTTATGCCGGACAGCATAGCCATCCGGCCTTCAGAAACTAAAGATCAAAGCTTTTTATAAACAGCGACGTTCTGATAACCCTGCTCTTTCAATAGCAGCGCTTGTAGCCTGCTCATCACACCACGGTCACAATACAAATAATATTGTTTGTCTTGTGCCAAGGCAGCAAAGCCTGACGCAATTTTATAAAACGGCAGTTCAACCACAGTATGGCTGGCAAGTTCCAGCGGCTGACGTTCAGTTTCTTCCGGTGAGCGCACATCCAGCACCACAGCGCCTTCAGGCAATACAGCTTCAGTTTCAACCGTTGCCACTTGCTGGCCCGCCTGATACTCGACAGTGCGGATATCAAGCACTTTGGCATCCAAACTGACTTTTTCCAGAATACTAAAATCAAAACGTGCTTCGGCGGCATTCACATCAGCCAGAACAGCATTAATGGTTGGGCTTTTAGATATCACACCACAATACTCCGGCATAGTTTTGGCGAGGTCTTCCACACCAATGGCACGGGCAATATCAATAATTTCCTGTTTATCCTGATACACCAGCGGGCGCAGGATCAACATGTCAGTAACGCGGTCTATCGCATTTAAGTTAGCAATAGTTTGACTGGCCACCTGACCTACACTTTCGCCTGTGATTACAGCTTTAATATTCAGGCTGTCGGCAACTGTAGTGGCAGCGCGCATCATCATACGTTTAAGCACAACGCCCATCAGGCCACTGTCAATTTTTTCGAGAATTTCCGTGACTACAGGGGCAAAATCTACAGACACAAATTTTACTTTGTGCGACAAACTGTATTTTTGCCACAGATAAAACGCCATTTGCCGCACACCGGTTTCGTGCGCTGCCCCCCCTAAATTAAAAAACAAATAATGGGTGCGCAGGCCTTTTCTGATCATCAGATAACTGGCCACGGCGGAATCAAAACCACCGGAAATAAGCGACAACACATCACCCTGAGAAGGCAGCGGAAAACCGCCCATGCCCTGATATGCACGGCGCACAATAATCAGTTTTTCTTTGCGTATCTCGACCTGCACTGTCACGTCCGGCTGCTTTAACCGCACTTGTGCTGTTGGGATATGCTGGTTTAAGCCACCGCCAATATAACGTTCGGCTTCGATGGAAGAAAACTCATGATTGCCCTGGCGGCGCACCCTTACACAAAAAGTTTTGCCATCGAGCTGGTCGCGGTAAACCGCCAACACTTGTTCAAAAATATCGTGTAAAGAACTGAACTCAGAAGATTGCATCTGGGCAAACTGCACTATGCCGGGGATACATTGCATTTGTTCGGCCATCTTCATGGCCATATTGTCATCACCTGATGGCGAAGTGACTGTCAGATGATCGTATAAGTTACGCACCACAATAGCGGGATCCAGCTGCAACAAAATGGTTTTAAGATTTTGCTCCAGCAGCATGGTCTGGCGCTTACGCACCGACTTACTTTTAATGGAGATTTCAGGGTGTAACTTAACAATAAATTCAATCATAACTGGGCTGCCGGCAAAAAACTGGCGCGCATTATAACGCCATCGGCAAAAAAAGCGGCATTGTTTGTCTGTCAGGCTGTAAAAGCCCTACTTGCAATGCCGCTCTTTCTTGTTAAAGCAAAGAGTTAAAACACAGCGCCTGCAAACAGCATTAACCCACTGGGGTTGCAGGCTGCGTCAGAGGCTGAGCTTGCGGCTGGTTTGCTGGTTGCGCTTGGGGCTGAACTTGCGGTTGCAACTGAATAGGCGCCGATTCTTTCGCTTTACCCTGCATAATAGATATTTCCACTCTGCGGTTACGCCGACGGTTTACTTCAGTGTCATTGGGTACTAAAGCGCGGGTATCGGCATGACCAACCACCACAATACGGTCTTTTTCCAGACCAGTACCCTGCAGCAATTCAACAGCAACGGACACCGCCCTTTTGGCCGATAACTCCCAGTTATTGCTGTTCAGCTCATCGGACACCTGATCATTGTCGGTATGGCCGGATACGGTAATCTCCCCTGGAATGTCTTTTAAAATAGCGCCAATTTGTTGCACTATAGGTTTAAAACGAGGTTGTAAAAAAGTTGAACCAGACGGAAAAGAACCGTTTTCCCGGATACGGATAATAATTTGCTGGCCTAAAGACTCCAGCTCTATAGCACCATCCTGAATTTGCTGCTCCAGCTGCTCGGCGATTTTTTTCACCATTTCATTGATCTGTTCCTGCATCATCGCAGTTTCAGTTTCCGGTTGCGCCTGACTTTGTTCATCGGGGCTGTCGCTTAAACCACCGGTTTTATCTTCACGTTGTTCTTGCCGGCCACCGGCAGAATCTTCCTGGCCCGCCTGAAACTCCAGCGTTTGTTGTGTCATATCTACTGTTTGTTGCTGCAGGGTGTCGATAGGGGTCGGATCCGGCCGTCCCGGTCTGAACTCCATGGCAATCACGCTGGTGCCTTTGGGAATGTCTTTAACTTCAATTTTATTTTGCACACCAAAAGCAAAAGCCATGGAGCCAGCCAGCTGCTTAAACTTTTGTACGTCCATTTCGGAAAACGACAACAACAATACAAAAAAGCACATCAACAGCGACATTAAGTCAGCAAAGGTACCCATATAGGCGGGCAAACCGGGGGGTGGGCATTTCGGACATTCAGCCATAACCGCTCCTACTCTGCTTCAGCTTTAGGTTCGCGTTTTGCCGCCATTAAATAATTGCGCAGCACCCCTTCAATCACTTTCGGGTTCTGGCCGTCCTGAATGCCCATAATAGCGTCCAGAATAAGCTGATTATTGGTTTTTTCTTCTTCATTACGCACTGCCATTTTGTCTGCCAGTGGCATGCAGATACAGTTTGCCTGAATGGCACCGTATAAAGTAGTTAACAATGCCACCGCCATCGCAGGCCCAATGGCTTTTGGATCTGACATATTCGCCAACATAGCAACCAGACCTATCAGGGTTCCTATCATGCCCATGGCCGGGCCTAAATCGCCCATTTGCTTAAACACAGCAATAAACACACCGTGCCTGTTGTAAGTCAGGTCAATATCTTTTTCCAAAGTGCCGCGTACCACATCGGCATCATGGCCATCCACCAGCATATTGATACCTTTTTGCATAAAAGGATTGGGAATTTCCGCTTCTTCCAGCGCCAGAAAGCCGCCTTTACGGGCTGAATCTGCCAACTGTACGGCTTTTTCAATCAACTCTTCGGGTGATTCACTTTTAAACATAAAAGCTTTGCCGGCGGCTTTAAAAGAGCCTCCCAACTGACTAAAAGTGAACTTCATAATCACCACAGTGATACTGCCACCAAAAACGATAACGATTGAGATAAAATCGTAAAACATCATCAGGTTGCCGGCAGCACTTAAGTACATAGCCCAGACCATCATCCCGATAGTGGCAACTAAACCTATGACGGTTGCTAAATCCACATTATTCTCCCGAAAAATACATACCAAATATCAGATTTATCTTAGCTTATAGTGAGTTATCGACCAATAGCAGTAAATGCTTAAAATTATTTGATTTGTGATTCAAATTTAGTTGCCGTGACAGCCATTCTGATTGACCATAGCCAAGCTCTGAGGTAACTTTGCGCACACTTTTAAAAAGGCCGGATTATGAGTAAAAAGCAAGCAAATCCGCAGCAATTTGAGCAGATGATCGCCGAGCTGGAAGCTATAGTGCAACAGCTGGAACAAGGTGATTTGTCGCTCGATGATGCGCTGCAACAATTTGAACGGGGTGTTGCCCTGACCCGCGCCAGCCAGCAGCAATTGCAGTCTGCCGAGCAAAAGGTGCAAATTCTGCTGCAACAAAACAACGGTGAACAACTGGTTGCTTTTACCCCACCAGCAGGAGAATAAAGTGGCGTTAACTGTATTGCCGCTCTACCAGCAAAGAGTAGAGCAAAAAATGGCGGCCCTGTTGCATGCCAGAGTCAATACCGATGCTGAATTGTTGCAGGCTATGCAATACAGCCTGTTATCCGGCGGTAAAAGAATAAGACCTTTTCTGGTGTACAGTTGTGGCCAGATGCTGGGTGCCAGTCTGGAAGATTTAGACGCTCCGGCTATGGCGCTGGAGTGTTTACACACTTATTCACTGATTCACGACGACTTACCAGCCATGGATAATGACGATTTACGTCGTGGCCGGCCAACCTGTCACAAAGCATTTAACGAAGCCACAGCTATTCTGGCAGGTGATGCGTTGCAGGCCATCGCTTTTGAAGTGCTGGCGTCACACCCTTATCAGCAAGTGAATTTTAAAGAGCGGCTATTGATGGTGCAGCAACTGGCGCTGCACTCAGGTTATAACGGTATGTGCGGTGGTCAGGCCATTGACTTGGCCCACACCAATAAAGCAATGACAGTCAATGCCTTAGAAGCCATGCATCAGCTAAAAACCGGCGCTTTAATTGAATCAGCCGTACAAATGGCCTGGTTATGCAGCCCCAAACGTGATGAAGCAGAACTTGCCGCTTTAGTGCAGTATGCAAGGGCATTGGGCCTGGCATTTCAGGTGCAGGACGATATTCTCGACATTGAAGGTGATACTGCCACTTTGGGTAAACCTCAGGGTTCTGATCAACAAGCCAATAAAGCCACCTACCCGGCTTTGCTTGGTTTAGAGGTTGCCAAAGCCAAGGCGCAGCAACTCTTTGCACAAGCCAAAGACGCACTTTCTGTGTTACCTTATGACACCCAACAACTCAGCGCATTTGCCCACTACGTAATTGCACGCAGCTTTTGACCAAGGTTTTAGTTTATGGCGCCCGATATTCTTGATTACCCACTGTTAGCCAAAGCCAATCTGCCTGGAGAGCTGCGCCAGTTGCCCCAAGAGCAACTGAGTAAACTCAGTCATGAGCTGCGGGACTATTTATTAAAATCGGTCAGTCAAAGCAGTGGCCATTTTGCCTCTGGTCTTGGCACTATTGAGCTGACAGTTGCTTTGCATTATGTCTACAACACGCCTTTTGACCGTTTAATCTGGGATGTGGGCCATCAGGCTTATCCGCATAAAATTCTGACCGGCAGACGCGACCGTATGCCAACCATTCGCCAGCTGGACGGTTTACACCCTTTCCCTTGCCGCGAAGAAAGTGAATACGACACTTTAACAGTGGGTCATTCCAGTACCTCCATCAGCGCTGCTTTGGGTATGGCCATTGCCGCCAAAGCCGAGCAAAAAAACCGCAAAGTAGTTGCCGTAATTGGTGATGGCGCTATTACCGCTGGTATGGCGTTTGAAGCCTTAAACCACGCCGGTGAAGTAAAACCCGATATGCTGGTGATTCTGAACGACAACGAAATGTCGATTTCAGAAAACGTCGGTGCGTTAAACCGTTATTTTGCCCGTATTTTATCGGGGAATTTTTATACCAGCCTGCGTGAAGGTGGCAAAAAGATTTTAAGCGGCACGCCTTTGCATGAACTGGCCAGCCGCGCCGAAGAACATTTTAAAGGTATGGTGACCCCTGGTACTTTTTTTGAAGAGCTGGGTTTTAACTATATAGGCCCTATTGATGGCCATGATGTGGTTACATTGGTCGACACCATCCGTAATATGCGTCAGCTCAAAGGCCCACAACTGCTGCATGTGGTCACCAAAAAAGGCAAAGGTTACGCCCCGGCTGAGCAAGATCCTATTGGTTATCATGCCGTCAGTAAATTTGACCCAAGTGCTCAGAACAAACCCGCCAAAAAAGCCGGTAAACCAAATTTTTCCAATATTTTTGGCAACTGGGTGTGTGATATGGCGGCGCAGGACGCAAAACTGCAGGCTATTACGCCAGCAATGCGCGAAGGTTCAGATTTAGTCCGTTTTTCAAAAACTTATCCGGACCGTTATTTTGACGTGGCGATTGCCGAACAACACGCCGTTACTCTGGCGGCAGGTATGGCGATTGATGGTTTAAAACCGGTAGTGGCTATTTATTCCAGCTTTTTACAACGGGCTTATGATCAGCTTATTCACGATGTGGCTTTGCAAAATCTTGACGTGTTGTTTGCCGTAGACCGCGCCGGTATTGTTGGTGCTGACGGTGCCACCCATCAGGGTGCTTTTGATTTAAGTTATATGCGCGCTATTCCAAATATGCTGATCATGGCACCTTCGGATGAAAACGAATGCCGCCAGATGTTGTACACAGGGTATATGCACAAAGGCCCGGCGGCAGTGCGTTACCCGCGTGGTTATGCCAATGGCACTGAAGCACAAAGCCAAATGAATTTGCTGCCAATAGGCCAAAGCCGCACTGTGCGTCAGGGCAAAAATACCGCCATTCTCTGTTTTGGCCCGCTGTTGCATCAGGCCGTTGCTGCTGCAGAAGCTCTGGATGCCACGCTGGTAGATATGCGTTTTGTTAAGCCTTTGGATTTAGCTTTATTACAACAGCTGGCAGCCTCACATCAGACGCTGGTGACAATAGAAGATAATGCGATAGCAGGTGGTGCAGGCTCAGCGGTGAACGAAGCTGTAGCTGCGCTTCGGCTTCAGTTCACTTTATTAAATTTAGGCTTGCCGGATCAGTTTATCCGCCACGGCTCGCAAGAAGAGTTATATGCAGAACTGGGGCTTGATAGTGCGGGCATCCTGACGCGTATTCAGCAATTTATGGCGCAACACCCCGTTTAATCACCGCACGCTGAGCAGCCACAGTGCTGACTATCAGCGGTTTTTTGGTGATTCAACAGTACGTTACATCCAGTCCATATAAAAAGCCCGGTTTCTTCACCGGGCTTTTTTATATCAATTGCAGCTGACACAGCCTTTGTTAGGGATTGGCTTTACCTACTTTACATAAAGTTAAATCAAACCAGGCCACACTGCCAGCCAGGAATTTTTCTACCTGAGCTTCAATATGATTACTGTCTTCAAACTCAAAAGCATCAACCTGCTGATCAAACAAGATACTGGCAACCCCATTACGTCCGGCATGCTTCACATGGAAAAGCGCAAGCTCGGCCAATTGCAGAGATACTTCCCAGCCAATCAGTTGGCCACCTAACAAATCAAGCGGATACAAGGCATAACCAATAGAACAATTTAACCGCACTGCCCTGCCATCCGGTAACAAAAACGACTCCAGCGCCACCAGTTCGTTTAACCGCAAAGCAAACTCTTTCACTAAGTCCTGCGGCACATCTCTGAGTACCAGCATAAATTCTTCACCGGCGTAACGCACCACATAATCTGAACCCCGGGTTTCGCGGATCAGCAGACCACTGATTTGTTGTAATACGCTGTCACCGGCGCTATTGCCGTATTTGTCGTTGATATGTTTAAAGTTATCCAAATCCAGATGAATAAGTGCAATACATTTATTTTGCGCCAGCATCGACTCTCGGTTGCGCTGATAATGTTCAATATCTTTGGGCAGCTGCTCAAACATAAAACGCCTGTTGCGCAGGCCGGTTAACGGGTCTTTGTGCGTCAGTTGTGATAATTGTTCGTTCAGCTCATTCAGCCGGGTGTTGCTGTTTTCCAGCTCCTGAGTGCGTTGTTTTACCAATTTGGTTAATGAAGCTTCTCTAAGCTGGTTATTGCGCCGGCCAAGCCAAAACAGGCCATACAAAATAATCAGTGCAAGCAGCAACCAGAGACCACGGTAAATAATAGTTTCATCAAAACGTTTGGGGATCACCAGCTCAAGCTCAGTATTTTGCGCCAATTCCCAGCTTTGGGTACTTTGCCGGCTTTGCAACTGAAACTGATAGATGCCAGGTGGCAAATTGGTATAAATCGCTTCCCTTCTGCTGCCGACATAATGCCAGCCTGCATCAAAACCTTTTAGCTGATACCTAAACTCCAATGCTGCCGGGGTCAGGAAATCGACAGCGGTGTAACGTAACGTTAAATTGCGTTCGTCAGTCGCCATCACCTGACGGCTTTGTGCCGGTTGCACTTCGTAATTGCGCTGCTGCGACACAACCTGTTGCAACAGAGGTCTGCTGGTCGTGTTGGGGCCGCCTTTAAAATTAAGCGGCACAGACACCAGCCCTTTCAGGGTTGGGTAATACAACTGCTGATCCAGCATAGCCACCTTGCTGTGTCCGGTGCCGTTACAACAACGGCCAGGCGCGGTACCAAGCTGGCGATCGAATGGTGTCAGTACCTGTTCAAACAAAGATTTACTTTGATCGTTACGTACCAGATCGGCCGGGTGGAAACGGAAAATACCTTTGAGGGTGCTGGCCCAGACATAACCGGATTGGATGTCGTCATACAAACTGACAATAGGTTCAAAAGGCAGACCATTGGCGGTGTCAAACTGCAGCCATTTACCGTCAAACTGACGGATAAACAAACCATCATCAATAGTGGACGCCAGCAAGGTGCCATCTTTTCGCCACAACAAACTGCTGACATAAGCATTATACAAGGGGCTGCCAAGACCAATACGTAACAACTTCTCTTTTTGATACTGAAATCCACCTCTGGTGGTACCGATCAATAGTTTGTCGCCCTGATCTTCAATATAAGTAATAACAGTGGACTCAAGTTCATTGTTGCCGGCAAAAACACTGAGTTTGCCGTGCTGATATTGATAAATACCGGCACTGGTCCCCAGCCAGAATCCACCGGCAACTCTGGGTTTTACCACACGTGCTTTTACACCTTGTAACACCGGGTCCAACAGCTGTAAGTCACCGTTATCCGGATTTAACCGGTAAACCCCGCTGTCGGCTGCCAGCAACCAGTCCCGGCCATCCTGTTGCATATCTTGGATGGTACCCAGACTGATATTTTGTGCAGTGGTTATCGGCGAAAACTGATGACTGGCATCAAGAAAACCCAGCCCCTGTTGTAAAGCCAACAACAAACGGCCATCCGCAGCTGTGGCTACACTGCGCACCACTTCGTCCGGCTGGTTTTTACCTACAATACGTTTTATTTTGCCTCTGGAAGCACGGTAAATACCATCACCAAAACTTCCCAGCCAAACGTTCTGCTGCCTGTCCTGGTAAATATCGGTAAACAAAGTGGAGCTGCCCAGTTCATCACGGCTGATCACCTGCCAGTCCTGATCCTGGTGGCGATGAAACAGTTCGCTGTAACCCGATACCCAGTCGCCCTGTTGTTTATCATGAAACAGCTTATAAACAGCTTTGGAATCGCGCAGTGGCAAAGGACAACGGTGAAAATGCTGATCGGCGCCAACATGGTAATAACCCTGTTCGCTGGCCAGATGCATACTGTCATGTTCCCACAATAAATCATAAATCGGATGTTGGGCCAGATCGGCTGGCAGCGTTAGCTTATCAAGCTGACCTGTTCTGGAGATTTTATATAAAAATTTGCTGCTGCTGATCCAAACATCTGTCGGCGTGACTTCAAGCTGATTGACCTGCTCTTTTACCTGCTCTACCCGGCTTATTTTGCCCTCTTTGACCCGAAACAGATTATCTGCCGCCACCCAGATTTCGTCCGGCGCAACTTCGACTATGGCAGTCACTTCACCCAAAATAGGGTAACGGTCAAACTTCAAGGTTGCACTATTTACACCAGATAAACCCGAACGGGTCCCGACCCAGATATAACCGTTACTGTCTGTTAACAGCCTGGTAATAGTGTTGCTGATCAGGTGTCTGTTGGCTTGTGAGGTAAACACATCAAACTTATTACCGTCAAAACGATTCAGCCCGGTTAAGGTACCTATCCATAAATAACCTTGCTGATCCTGGGTAACAGCCCGCACTGAGTTATTGGATAAACCATCGGCAGCTGTCCACTGTTTGATATCGTAATCGTAGATAGACTGAGGCTGCTGAGCATGGATAAAAGAGGAGAAAAAAAGCAGTAATAACAAAAACAAAGGGGCAGAATTCATAACGACCTGCAACAGGTTAACCGGGAATTACAATTGGAGAGGTAACCATACACTATGAAGCAGCAGGCAGGCCAGTACTCCGGCGACAATATCATCCATCATCACGCCTAACCCACCCTGCAGATTGCGGTCAAACCAGCGGATAGGCCAGGGTTTAGCAATATCCAACAGCCGGAATAACACAAAAGCAACCAGCACATTTTGGATGCTAACAGGCACAGCCCACAGCGTAATGGCAAAACCTACTATTTCATCCCAGACAATAGCACCGTGATCTTTTGCGCCAATATCACGACTGACATGATCACAAAGGTAAACCCCAAGCACGGCGCCGGCCACTATTAAAGCCGCCGACCAACCCAAAGGCAACATGGCCAATAACCAGACCAGCGGCAAAGCAGCCAGGGTGCCAAAGGTGCCTGGTGCTTTAGGCGCCAGACCACTGCCAAAACCCAGAGCCAGCCAATGTTGCCATTTATTCAGATGAAATGGATGGGGTTTCATTCGAAGTGTTGATATCCCTGATGCTGATAAACAAACAGCTGATCGGCGTTTCGAAGTTCGAGTTTACCTGCCACCCCTGTAATTCGACCAATACAAGTCACAGGCACACCATAGGGGGACAACAGGACTTCGAGCGACCCCCTTTTATCTTCCGGTACGGTAAACAACAACTCGTAATCTTCACCACCGGATAACGCACACTCGAGCGCCTGTTGCCAGTCGCAGCTATCTTTGAGCGCCTGCGACATCGGAATTTTACTGACATCAACAGTGGCCCCCACTTTGGAGCGCCGCAGGATATGCGGCAAATCACCACATAAACCATCAGAAATATCCATAGCACTGCTGGCAATAGTACGAAGAGCCTGACCAAGCGCCACACGGGCCGTTGGGTAATGAAAACGCTGCAAAATATGAGCACGGTGTTTTTTACTGACTTCAACCTGGTTTTGTACCAGTTTCAGCCCTAAAGCTGCATCTCCCAAAGTACCGGTGACATAAATATAATCACCTACTTTGGCGCCGGCGCGGGTTAAAGCTTTGCCTTTGGGCACCAGCCCTTTGGCAATCACAGTCAAAGTTAAAGGCCCACGGGTGGTGTCGCCGCCTACCAACTGACAATTGTAATAGTCAGCAGTTTCGCTTAAACCTTCGGCAAAAGCCTGCAGCCAGACATTGTCGACTTTTGGCAAAGTAATAGCCAACGACAACCAGCTGGGTTCAGCACCCATGGCCGCTAAATCGCTGATATTTACCGCAACCAGTTTGTGACCTAGTGCTCTGGGATCCACATCAGGGAAAAAGTGCACACCTTCAACCATAGTGTCTGTGGTCACTACCAGATCAAAACCTTCGCGCACCTGCAATACAGCACCATCGTCACCAACACCGATGACAACATCGCTTCTGCTGCGTCCGGCCTGGCTAAAACACGCTGTGATGAGTTCAAATT
Source organism: Rheinheimera sp. (assembly GCF_030824435.1). Taxonomy (GTDB): domain Bacteria; phylum Pseudomonadota; class Gammaproteobacteria; order Enterobacterales; family Alteromonadaceae; genus Pararheinheimera. Next base: position 38,018 of record NZ_JAVBXS010000009.1, on the reverse strand, counting down.
CGCCCATAAAAAAGCCGACTTTCGCCGGCTCTCCATCAATTTGGTCGCAGTAACTTCACTGCTTTATCGAGGATGCCGTTAACGAACTTGTGACTGTCGTCAGCGGCGAAGGCCTTGGCGAGTTCAATCGCCTCGTTGATGATGACCTTGTATGGCACATCGAGGCGGAACTTCAACTCATAAGCCGACACCCGCAAAATGGCTTTTTCCACCAAATCGATTTCTTCAAAAGGACGATCGATAAAAGGTTTAACCGCTTCATCAAGCACAGCATGGTTCACAGCAACCCCCCGCAGGATGTCCTGAAAATAAGCCACATCCAGATGCTTGGTGTTTTGTTCCAGCAGCAACTGTTGTTCAATATCGCCAATAGGGTTTTTGCTGACCTGCCAGCTATAAACCCCCTGGACTGCCAGCGAACGGGACTGGCGACGTGCGTTTGGTTTCATCTAAAAGTCCTAGAGTTGTGCTAACACATTAACCATTTCAAGGGCAGACATGGCTGCTTCGCCACCTTTGTTGCCCATTTTGGTGCCTGCACGTTCAATCGCCTGTTCAATGCTTTCAACTGTCAGTACGCCAAAAGCGACTGGCAGATTATGTTGCATCGACACTTGCGCTATGCCTTTAACACATTCGCCGGCGACGTATTCAAAATGAGGGGTACCACCACGGATCACTGCACCCAGTGCAATCACCGCATCATATTTACCGCTTTGTGCTACTTTCTGCACGGCCAGTGGCAGTTCAAAAGCGCCAGGTATCCGCACTACTGTGATATCGCTGTCAGCTACATCGCCTACCCGCTTCAGGGTATCGATGGCACCTTCAAGCAGACTCTCCACGATAAAGCTATTAAAACGTGCCACCACAATGGCAAACTTTTTACCTTTGGCAGCTAAACCAGCTTCAATCACTTGCATGGGTAATCCTCGTTGTTGTTAAACCTTGCTGCTAAACAAGGGATGGCCATCAATAGCCACAGTCATTCAGTACAGATGGTAAAAAAGGCCGCATATAATAGCACAACAAGGGCCTCATCCGACTAGTGTTTCTTTGTTGTTGTTTTTAATCAGACTTATTCCGACACGTAGTCCACAACTTCCAGACCAAAACCTGACAGTGCATGGTAGCGTTTTGGCTGACTTAATAAACGCATTTTACGAACCCCAAGGCTAGCCAGAATTTGTGAACCTACACCCACATTGCGTGAAGTGCCTTTCCAGGGGGCACTGACCGGTTTTTCACCTTTGTCTTCGGCTTCAAACGCCTGTACTGTCGCCATCAGCTCTTCAGTGCTTTCATGTTTACCCAGCAGCACCAGCACACCACCTTCAGCGCTAATACGTTTCATCGCGCTGTGCAGTGAAAAACTGCGGTTAGCGGCGCGGTCTGCCAGCAACAAGTCACTGAACGTATTGTGCAAATGCACCCGCACTAAAGTTGCTTGTTCCGGCTGAATCTCGCCTTTTACCAGGGCAAAATGAATCTGGTTGTCGATGGTGTCGCGAAAAGTGAATAAATCAAACTCACCACAAGCTGTTGGTAACTTACAGCTGGCTACTTTTTCAATAGTGGTTTCATTGAGGTTACGGTATTCAATCAGATCGGCGATGGTGCCAATTTTAATGCCGTGCTTGGCGGCAAACTTTTCAAGATCAGGCCGGCGCGCCATAGTGCCGTCGTCATTGAGGATTTCAACAATGACAGATGCCGGCTCTAAACCCGCCAGACGGGCTAAATCACAACCAGCTTCAGTGTGACCGGCGCGCACCAGTACACCACCATCCTGCGCCATCAATGGAAAAATATGACCAGGTTGTACTATGTCAGAAGCCTTGGCATCACGCGCCACTGCAGCTTTGACAGTGCGGGCACGGTCGGCCGCTGAAATACCGGTAGTGACGCCTTCGGCCGCTTCAATTGACAAGGTAAAAGCAGTGGCAAACTGCGATTTGTTTTTGTCGACCATCAGGCTCAGGTTCAGTTGTTTGCACCTGTCTCTGGTTAAAGTCAGACAAATTAAACCACGGCCATAAGTCGCCATAAAATTAATGGCATCAGGCGTGACATAATCAGCTGCCATCACTAAATCACCTTCGTTTTCCCGGTCTTCGTCATCCATCAGAATGACCATTTTACCGTTGCGGATATCTTCAATAATTTCGGCAGGCGTATTTAATTGCATAACTCACCTAATAGGGCCAGGCCCTTTTGTGGGCTCAGAGGAAGCCGCGTTGTTGTAAGAGTTCCAGACTGACGCCGGATTTGGCCGGTGCTGCTGCGCCGGTAATTAGTCGTTCAAGGTATCGGGCCAGCAAATCTACTTCCAGATGCACTTTGCTGCCCGCTTCAAGCTGTTCTAAAGTGGTTTGCTGCGCTGTATGCGGCACTATGGTTAAACGAAATTCGTCTGCCAGCAGTTCATTCACTGTCAGACTAACTCCATCCACAGTGATAGAGCCTTTTTCGGCAATATAACGGCTAAGTTCAGCCGGCATTTTTACAAAAATCTGCCAGGCCCGGCCGGATTTTTCAATTCGGCTGACACTGCTAAAACCGTCCACATGGCCGCTGACCAGATGCCCGCCCATACGGGTGGTTGGTAATAAGGCTTTTTCCAGATTCAGCCGTTGCCCGGTTTTGTAGCTGCCAAACAAAGTACGCTTCAGGGTTTCGGTGGATAAATCGGCACTAAACCAGTTTGCCCCAAATGCAGTAACCGTCAGGCAAACACCATTGCTTGCAATGCTATCGCCAAGCTTTACATCTGAAAAATCAAGGCTTTGGCTCTGAATTTTCACACTGACATCACCGCCTTTGGGTGTTAGTTGCACTAAAGTGCCTGTGGCTTCAATAATTCCGGTAAACATTGTTATTGTCCTTTCACTTTGGCACGTAGCCGAAGGTCGGCACCAAACTGCTGAATATCAAACCAGTTGAGCCTGGGCGCCTGGTTCATCTCTGTCAGTTCAGCAAACTCTAGCATTGGCCTGGCATCGGGTCCGAGCAGCACGGGCGCCTGATAAAGCACCAGCTCATCAACCAGCTGTTGTTGCCATAAGCTGCTGGCAAGTTTTGCCCCTGCTTCTACCCACAACATATTCACCGGCAAAGTGGCGATAAAAGCAATGACGGCCTTCAGATCAAAACGACCATCAGCGGCCAGTGCCAAAGCATGACGCTGCACTTTTAACAGTGTTGACTCTGGCAGTTGTAACAAAGGCCAGCTGTCATTTTCCCTTGCTTGTGCCTGATGCAACAAAATGATGTCGCCACCTTGCAAAAACAAGGGCTCCTGCCCCGTTAAACGACAAAGCCGGTCAAGAATAATACGAAGCGGCTGGCGCATGCTGCCGTTTTTAAGGGACGTGATGTCTGGTGCACGCACATTCAACAGCGCATCATCACAAAGCACAGTTTCAGCGGTAGATAAAATAGCGCAGCTTTGGGCACGAAGATGCTGCACATCCAGGCGTGCTTCAGGTCCTGTCAGCCACTTGCTGACGCCGTTTTTCAGTGCGGTACGGCCATCGAGACTGGCCGCCAGTTTTAGCTGTACATAAGGCAGCTGATACAACATTTTATGTAAAAAACCCGGATTTAACGCGCGGGCTTCGTTTTCCAGCAAACCGCTTGCTACTTCAATACCAGCATTTTGTAATAAAGCGATACCACGGCCAGAGACCTGTGGATTTGGATCTGTCATCGCCAGCACCACTCTGCGGACACCGGCATCAATCAGCGCAAGTGCACAAGGTGGCGTGCGACCATAATGACTGCATGGCTCTAAGGTGACATAACAAGTGGCGCCTTTGGCTTTTTCAGCTGCCTGACGCAAAGCAAAAACCTCAGCATGTGGGCCACCCGCCTGCTGATGGTAACCTTCACCAACTATCACACCATCTTTAACCACCACAGCACCGACATTTGGATTGGGTGAAGTGGTAAAACGACCAAGTGCAGCAAGCTTTAGCGCCCTTTGCATAAACAGGTGATCAGACTCAGAGAACATCACTTAATCATCCCCTAACCGGGCAATTTCTTCACCAAATTCGCGGATATCTTTAAAAGAGCGGTAGACAGAGGCAAAACGGACATAAGCCACTTTATCGAGTTTCACCAGACCATCCATAATCAGCTGACCAATCAACTCACTTTGTACTTCACGTTCACCTGTTGCACGCAGCTGCGACTCTATTTTACTGATCAAAAGTTCGATCTGCTCAGTAGGCACGGGGCGTTTTTCTAAAGAACGTTGCAAGCCACTGCGTAACTTATCTTCGTTATAAGGTTCACGTGAGCCATCTCTTTTAATAATGCGTGGCATCACCAGCTCAGCGGTTTCAAAAGTGGTAAAACGTTCATGGCAGGCACCACATTCACGGCGGCGACGCACCTGATGGCCTTCAGCCACTAAACGGGAATCGATCACTTTGGTGTCATCAGCTCGGCAAAACGGACAAAACACGGGGGTGTTCCTTAAAAAAATGGCCGCAATTGCGGCCATGATATCATTATTTAAAGCTGGCTTGCCAAATCAGGCATACACAGGGAAACGGGCACAAAGCTCAGTCACCTGGCCTTTCACGCGTTCAACCACAGCTTCGTCACCCATGTTGTCCAGTACATCACAGATGTAGTTGGCAACCAAACGGCTTTCAATTTCACCAAAACCACGGCGGGTAATGGCAGGTGTACCGATGCGCAGACCTGAAGTAACAAAAGGTGAACGTGGATCATTTGGCACTGAGTTTTTATTCACAGTGATGTGAGCACGGCCAAGCGCTGCGTCAGCATCTTTACCTGTGATGTTTTTGTCGATTAAATCAAGCAGGAACAAATGGTTCTGGGTACCACCTGACACAATTTTATAACCACGGGCGATAAACTCATCACACATAGCGACAGCGTTTTTCAGCACTTGTTGCTGATACACTTTAAATTCCGGTTGCAGTGCTTCTTTAAAAGCAACAGCTTTAGCAGCAATCACGTGCATCAGAGGACCGCCCTGACCACCAGGGAATACGGCTGAATTGAGTTTTTTCTCAATTTCTTCGTTCTTACGCGCCAGGATCAGACCACCACGTGGGCCAGCCAGCGTTTTGTGCGTGGTTGTGGTGACAACGTCAGCCACTGAAATTGGGTTTGGATACAAACCAGCTGCTACTAAACCCGCAACGTGCGCCATATCCACCATCAGATAAGCACCCACTTTGTCAGCGATATCACGGAAACGTTGCCAATCCACAATACCTGAATAAGCAGAAAAACCAGCGATGATCAGTTTTGGTTTGTGCTCAAGTGCCAGAGCTTCGGCCTGATCGTAATCAATCACACCAGTTTCAGGGTGCAGGCCATATTGCACGGCTTTGTACAGCTTGCCGGAAGAACTCACAGATGCACCGTGGGTTAAATGGCCGCCATGCGCCAGGCTCATACCTAAAATGGTGTCACCAGCGCTTAACAGCGCCAGAAATACAGCGGCGTTGGCCTGTGAGCCAGAATGTGGCTGTACGTTGGCATAATCGGCACCAAACAATTCTTTGGCACGGGCAATAGCTAAATCTTCTGCGATATCAACAAATTCACAACCGCCGTAATAACGTTTGTGCGGGTAACCTTCGGCATATTTGTTGGTCAGTTGTGAACCCTGCGCTTCAAGCACGCGTGGGCTGCAATAGTTTTCAGAGGCGATCAGTTCGATATGCTGTTCCTGACGTTGCGTTTCGTCCGAAATGGCTTTGGCTAATTCCGGGTCAAAACCGGCAATGGTCATATCACGCTTTAACATGCTTACTCCTGCGGCGGCACAAAGGCTTTTTAAGTTGTGGATCAACGGGCTAAAAAACTGGGCGCCATCATACATCGAATTGAGCATTGTTGCACTGCTAAAATGGCCGTCCATCCATCCATTTTGCATTAATTAAACTAATGATTCGCTGGCAAGAGCTCTGATATCTTTATGAATATTATCTAATTTCAATGCTTTAAATCTTAGGACTTGACAGTTTGTTAAAATAGCACAAAATAACTGTATAGACATACAGCAATCAAACGTAAAGCTGCTCATGATGCGTAAAATCATTCATATTGATATGGACTGTTTTTTTGCCGCTGTTGAAATGCGCGACAATCCGGCATGGCGTCATATTCCGCTCGCCATTGGAGGCAGCCGCACTGAACGAGGGGTCATCAGCACTTGCAACTACCCTGCCCGCGCATATGGCGTGCGTTCAGCCATGCCAACAGGTCAGGCTTTTAAACTCTGCCCACAACTGATGCTGGTGCCGGGCAATATGGAAAAGTACAAAGCGGTCAGCACCGATATTCAGGCGATTTTTCATCGTTATACCGACAAAGTTGAACCTTTGTCACTGGATGAAGCTTATCTGGATGTGTCAGACAGCCCGTTATTTTCAGGCTCAGCCACTCTTATTGCCGAAGACATCAGACGCACAATTTTTCAGGAAACCGGTCTTACGGCTTCGGCAGGGGTAGCACCTAATAAATTTTTGGCAAAAATAGCCAGTGATGAAAATAAACCGGATGGTTTATTTGTGTTACCACCTGACAAAGTTGCCGCTTTTGTTGAAACGCTGCCGCTTAGAAAAATACCAGGGGTTGGGCAAAAAACAGCCGAGCGTTTGGCAAAACTGGGTTTACACTGGTGCAGAGATATTCAACAAGCCAGTTTACCTTTGCTTATCAAAGAGTTTGGAAGTTTTGCTGAAGTGCTGATTGAACGCAGTAAAGGCAATGACTTGCGGGAAGTACAAACAGAGCGGGAGCGAAAATCCATAGCAGTAGAACAAACCTTTAGTCAGGATTTGCATCAACTGCACCAAGGCCAGCTGTCGTTGCATTCACTTTATGAAAAACTCCACAGAAGAGTGCAACGATGCGATGCAAAAAATCACATTCAAAAAATTGGTATCAAACTGAAGTTTCAGGATTTTCGCCAAACCACTATAGAGCGGCAACATCATGAACTGGATTTACCTATGCTGGAACAACTGTTATCACAAGCCTGGCAACGTGGTGACGGAAAAGCAGTACGGTTGGTTGGTATTCATGTTGGATTAAAATCACCGGAGCAACAAGCCCAACTTGATTTGCACTGGGAGTAGTTTGTTTTAAAGTTTGTTATCTATCTGCTGCGCCAATGTTTTTCCACACTATTATTTAACTATGTCACCTGATTCAAACGAATATCAATCTTCGTTTATTCTTGTCACTGTCCGACACCTGACACATTCAAAACGAATGAAATCTTACTGAATCACAAGCAACAAAAAGCCGGCTACATGAGCCGGCTCTTTACAGAAACTTTGACTATATATTGCTATTAAGCAACTACAGTTACGTTCTCAGCCTGAGGACCTTTTTGGCCTTCAGTTACTTCGAAAGTCACTTTCTGACCTTCTACCAGAGTACGACGACCAGTACCGTTGATAGCGCGGAAGTGAACGAAAACGTCTTTGCCGCCTTCACGCTCGATGAAACCAAAACCTTTATCTTCGTTGAACCACTTAACGGTACCGGAAATTAATTGTGACATAACATTCTCTTACTTTAACTAGATTTGCCATACAACTGGCGACTTAAATATTACCGGCCACGTTCGAGCTAGTACATATTACAACCCCATTATCAGTGAACCTAATAATTGGGTCAATAGGTATTGCTGTTCCGACAGAAAATAAATTCTCTGTGTCTTGACCGCACCCATTGTTCGAAAGACATTGCTTAACAAACAATATGTTGCTGCCTCACTCGTCTGTTTTTTGAGCTGACAACTACCCGAGTGTAGCACCATTTAATGAATAAAAAACAAGCAAATCAGATTATTTTTGCTTTTTTTTAATCGGTGCCGAACCGTCATCCCCACCTTGGAAAAACTTAGGCGATTTTTTTACAACAACTTGATCACTCTGGCTTTGTGTCTTGGTATTTTCTTGTTTTGGTTTAATTTTGCCTGAGGATGCTTTTTTCACAACAGCACCGGCTTTTTTTGCCTTTACACCGTCAAAGCGGGCCGGCAGAGTTTCAACCACAGCCATTTCCAGAGGACGTCGTAAGAACTGTTCAATACGGACAAAACTATCCCAATCTTTTGGTCCTACCAAAGAGAACGCTTTACCCTGCTGGCCCGCACGGCCTGTACGACCAATGCGGTGAACATATTCTTCCGGATGTTTTGGCATATCAAAGTTGATCACGTGAGATACCTGCAACAAATCAAGGCCGCGGGATGCAACATCTGTGGTCACCAGAATTTGATGTTTATTGGTGGCAAATGCCTGCATGACGGCGTTACGCTGCGCTTGTGTCAGCTTGCCGTTTAAACCAACAGCGGCATAACCAAGTTGTTGCACTAAAGCAGCCAACCTGTCGGTGTCTTCTCTGGTCGCGGTAAAAATAATCAGTTGTTTAATGTCTTCATTGCTTAAAAAATGCTGCAACAATGCCTCTTTGTGGGTGAGGTTGTCGGCAAAATAACAATGTTGCTGAATGTCTTTATGCGGATCGTAACCCGCGCCGATAGCAACACGGTATGGGTCTTTTAATAAAGACAAAGCCAGTTCGTTGACATCGGCGTGATCAAGAGTTGCCGAGAACATCAGTGTCTGGCGCAGCCGGTGATTAGCTGCTTTGTGAATAGCCGTCAATTGCGGCATAAAACCCAAATCCAGCATTCTGTCAGCCTCATCGAGAATGAGCATCTCAAGACCTTGAATAAAAAAGCTTTTATGTTCCAGGTGGTCCGCCAACCGCCCCGGAGTGGCGACAATAATATCGGGTTGACGTTTTAACAGTTTTTCCTGGTCATTAAAATTTTCGCCACCGACGATAAAAGCACTACTGAGCCTGGTATTGGCAACAAACAAACGCAGCTGTGCATAAATTTGCTGTGCCAGCTCACGGGTTGGCGCCAAAATAACGGCTCTTGGGTCTTTTTGCGACAAAGGTTTACTTTTTAACAAGCGCTGCATCATCGGGAGCAGATAAGCCAGAGTTTTGCCAGAACCTGTTTTCGACGAAACAATCAAATCCTTGCCCACCATCACAGCAGGCACGGCTTCCTGTTGTATTGGTGTGGGTTGGGTAAAACCAAGATGTTCAATGGAACGAATGATCCTTGGGTCAAGTCTTAAGTCGCGAAATGGCAAAGCAGGCTCTCTTTATTAATACAAAACCCACATAGCATAACCGAAAAGCCGTCACACCGTCAGCATTTGTCCAATAAGCCTCCCTACTTTGCAACAGTGGCAGAACATGAAACAATAACCCTAATCCAGATGTTTCAGGAAAATAACAATGAGCAAATCTCTGCAGGAACAGCTGCTCAAAGCTGGTCTTGGTAATGCAAAAAAGCTAAATGCAATTAAAAAAGAAAAACATAAAGAGCGGGTACAAGCCGGTAAACATGGTGTTGTCGTCAATGAAGCTGCGCTACTGGCAGAACAAAGCCGACAAGCACAACTTGCCAGAGATCAGGAACTGAACCGTCAAAAAACTGAAGCTTTGGCCAAAAAAGCACTGGCAGCTCAGGTCAAACAAATTGTCGAACTCAACAGCCTTCCCCATAAAGGTGAAGTTGCTTTTAACTTCACCGATGGCACTTTGGTTAAACGTATTTACGTCAGCGAAAAAGTGCAGCAACAACTGGTCAAAGGTTTAATTGCCGTAGCCAAAGTAACTGAACAATATCATTTGATCCCAATTCAGATTGCAGAAAAAGTACAACAACGTTTACCTGAAGCGGTATTGGTATTAAACCAGCAGGACGAGCAAGTGCCGGAAGACGATCCATACGCAGACTTCAAAATCCCAGATGATTTGATGTGGTAATCATCCCTGTCGTTCAAAACAATTGAAGGAGCAGTGCCTGAATACTAATCAACGTAAAATAACCGTCTTGTCCTGGTTGCTGTTATCTGTTGCCGGGCTGGTTGCAACACTGCTCAGTGTGATGAATCATACCTTTCAGCCGGTATTTGCATTATCACCATTGATAGCATTTGTGATGCTCAGCTGGATAAAACGGGATAAAACTTTTTATGTACAATCATTTTATCGCTGGAGCTGGTATTTGAGTGGGATCTTATTGTTGGTCCTGTGTGTACCGGCCGGCTATTGGCTCTGGTCTGGTGGGCTGCATTAGTGGTGCACAGGTACGAGCTTCATGCTGCAGACATAGATGATTGCCTGCTGATCAGCCGATGCTTTGACAGCGCAGCTGCACTCAGTCAGTGGGGTGGTGACGGTTTTGTGTATCCGGTGAATAAACTTCAATTTCTCCATCAATTACACAAAGCTGACACCGAAAGTTATCAGCTTAGTTTCGCAAAACGTATTGTTGGTTTTGGCCAGATTTGTGATCGTTTTGGTAAACATCATTTCGCCAGGCTGCTGGTGTTGCCAGAATATCGCGGCCAGCAGCTCAGTTATGTATTGCTGTTATCATTAATGGCAAGGGCGTTACAACAAAACCCAAAACTTGATTTTTCACTTTTTGTGTTTAAACACAACCATCTGGCCGCTCATTGTTATCTACAGCTTGGATTTGTGGAAAAACCACAACCCGGTACCAGCCATCCGGATTTACGTTTTATGCAACTGAATAATAAACAAGCCAAAACTCTGCTAGCTGCCAACAAATGGCAGTTGATGCCTGTTGTACAGGGAGCTTCGGTGGTCTGTATCAAGGAGCACCCATATGTCCATCTGGATTGATGCCGATGCCTGTCCAAAGGTATGTCGTGAAATGTTGTGCCGGGCCAGTGAAAGAACGGCGACCCCACTTATTTTTGTTTCTAACCATGCTATTCCATTGCCAAAAAGTGTGCTGATTAAAGCCGTGCATGTACCTTCAGGTTTTGATGTTGCAGACAGTAAAATTGCCGCCGACATTCAGGCAGGTGAATTATTAATTACTCAAGATATTCCTCTGGCAGCTGCAGCAATAGCCAAAGGAGCCATCGTGATCACGCCAAGAGGTGATCTGCTTAATAAAAACAATATTGGTGAACGCTTGACGCTGCGTAACTTTCAGGAGGAATTGCGTGGCAGTGGTATGCAACTTGGTGGACCTGCCGCACTTGATAACAAAGACAAACAGAAATTTGGCAATGCGCTTGATCAATACCTGCAAAGCAGACGCTCAAACCATTAACAGTGGGCGGAATATTTGTCCGGCGGACCACCGGTTCGGGTGATAAGTCAACAAACGGGAAAAAGGCAAAACAGTAAGTTGTAGCTTTTTAACTGCCTATGCCCACTTTAATCAAAAGTGATGCCGCATTAGACAAAACTCAAATTACCAACCTTGATTCCGCTTTAACTCTGCTGCCGGGCGCTTATCCCCTTCACCGCCGGATTAAAACTGTTGGTTAACTGCCACTTTGGTTTAATTGGTGTCAGAGGTAAGGTTCTTTTACGCGCCACCATGACATAAGCTGCGCCAAAATAATGTAAATGATGATCCGCCCACAATCTGAAGGCCGGTAACTGATTTTTCTCGGACAATAAACTGCTGCAGAACAGCCGTTGTTCATACAAAATTTCAAAACCCAACAAATGGAGCCAGTCCGTTACCCTTGCCATACTGAAAAACCGGCCGGTCCAGGGCAAACGATGTTGTAAACCTGGCCACAGTTTAAATAAACCACATAAACTCACCGGGTTAACACCACTTATTAATAAATAACCATCGGGCATTAACACCCGGTGAGCCTCCCTAATCACGTGATGTGGATCCTGTGCGTATTCAAGACAATGTGCCAACAACACTGCATCCACCGCGTGTTCGATAAAAGGCAAATCATCAGGGTCGGCCATCACAGTGGCAAGTTCAGCTTGAGTTGCCAGCCTGATCTGATGCTTAATACTGCAGGCGCTGGTATCCAGTGCGCTGCTCAGATCGCCCACTTTTAATAAGTGATAACCAAAAATACGCGGCCACCATAAATTAAACTGAGCTTCGAGCTGTTGAGACAATTGTTTACCCTGCGCAAAATCAGCCCAGCTGACAGGCACAGTGGTCGGAATATGTCTGCTTAATGCGGGTTTCATAAGTAAGGCGCCCTCATGGTCGCTTTGTATTAACGTCTAAAAATAATCTAACGAGATCAATCAGATGTACCATATCACTGCTATTGCGGCATTTAAAGATAACTATATCTGGTGTTTACATCATCAGGGCAAAGCCGTCTTGGTTGATCCGGGTGACGCCTCAGTGGTTAGTGCATTTTTAACAGCACAAAAACTCAGCCCTGTCGCCATTCTGATCACACATCATCATTGGGATCATGTCGACGGCATTCCGGCTTTGCAGCAGTTATGGCCTGAATTACCTGTATATATAGGTGCTGCAGAACGAGCAAAAACCAAACATCAGTTGCAGCATTGCCATATTGTCAGCGACAACATGCAGTTTTTGCTTCCGCAAGTTAACCTGACTTTTTCCGTGCTGGCAGTGCCGGGCCATACGCTGGGTCATATGGCATACCTGTGTCAGCCGCCAGAACAACCGCCAGTGCTGTTTTGTGGCGATACCCTGTTCAGTGCGGGCTGTGGCCGGCTATTTGAAGGCAGTCACACCCAGATGTATCAGTCTTTACAAAAAATAAATGCGCTAAGCCCGCAGACTCGAATTTATTGTACCCATGAATACACAATGGCAAATCTGAAATTTGCGCTTGAAGTGGAACCGGATAACCTGAGCATAGTCGAACACCAGCATTGGTGTGAAACACAAGGTTCAGCCAATCAACCGACACTGCCGTCCAGTATTGAAAAAGAGCGGCAAATCAATCCATATTTACGCTGTGACAATACCGCATTACAACAGCGCTGGCAGCAGCAGGATGCCGTTGCCTTATTCAGCTTTATCCGGTTATGGAAAGACCGTTATTAAGCCAAACTTGCATTCAGATGAAGAGCAGGTAACATACCGGTCTTTTTGCCGTTGCTGCGCGCGTTTCAGCCGGGGAAAGAATGTCATGAGGCTGATGCAAGTTAGAATTGCACAAAAGATGGTAGATAGCTGATGGTTTTGTTTAAAAGAATGGCTTTGTTTGTCGCGGCTTTTATGCTGGCCAGTTGTGCCGGTACATCGACTTCGAGATCAACTTCTGCTGATACACAAAACCAACAACAAACAGAGCATCAACATCAGATCAAGGTGGCTCCGACCCCGCCACAAGCTACATCTGCAACAGCTGATAAAATCCAGACTGAACTGTCACAATATGACGATGTCTGGCAACGTATAGCCCACCAAATCAGCATTAAAGTACCGGATAATGCCGATATCAGAGCTCAGCGTAAGTTTTATAAAAGACATCAGAAGTTTTTGGATCAGGTGTCAAAACGGGCTGAACCTTTTTTGTACCACATAGTGCTTGAGCTTGAAAAACGCAATATGCCGGTCGAACTGGCTTTATTACCCATAGTCGAAAGTGCATTTAACCCGCTGGCGCAGGCCGGTGCTCCGGCAGGTTTGTGGCAGATGGTTCCGCAAACAGCCCGGAACTTCGGCTTAAAACGTAACGAATGGTATGACGGCCGCAAAGACCCCATCGCATCCACTGCTGCAACCCTTGATTACCTGCAATACCTGTATCAGATGTTAGGTCAAGACTGGCTGAACGCTGTGGCTGGCTACAATTCCGGAGAAGGTACCATTGAAAAGGCTATCAAACGTAATAAAAAAGCCGGCAAACCCATCGACTTTTGGTCGCTAAATCTTCCCAGAAAATCAACCATTTACATGCCAAAATGGCTTGCACTTATTGATATGGTTAAACATCCGGATCAGCACGGCGTACGTTGGGCTTTTATTGCAAACAAACCAAAGATTGGCTTTGCAAAACTGCCAGGTTCCGTTGATATGGCTCAGGCTGCACATCTGGCCGGATTGTCGTTAACTGAACTCAGACAGCTAAACCCTGCTTTCAGACGCGCAAACACTGCCCCTGGCGGGCCTTATGTGCTGGTACTACCGGTTGATAAACTGAGTCAGTTTGAAAACAACAGCAAACAACTACCATTACAAAAGGCACCACAATCCGCCAGTTATACGGTGAAATCCGGAGATAGTCTGGGTAGCATTGCCAAACGCCATCAAACAACGGTTGCCGCTTTAAAACGCGCCAATCAATTAACCTCAGACCAACTAAAAACAGGTCAGAAATTATCCTTACCTGGTTTTGCCGATGTACCACAACACATCAGTAAAAATCCTGTTCGCAAAAGTCGCAGCTACGAAGTTAAAACGGGTGACAATTTGTGGGATTTAAGCCGTCAATTTAAAGTAGACCTGATTGAACTCGCTAAACTGAACAAACTGAGCGAAAAGTCAGCGTTAAAACCCGGACAGAAAATTCAGATCCCAACGATGACATCGGCAACAACAAACAAAAAAAGCAAAACAAACAGCCGCAGTTATACAGTACAAACTGGCGACTCTCTGGATAAAATTGCCCGAAAACACAAAGTGAAAATTGCGGATTTAATATTGTGGAATCAATTGCAAATCAACAGCAAGTTACAGCCGGGACAGAAGTTAAAAATTTCCGGTGTGTGATAACTTAAAATTACCAGCTTGATAAAGCGCAGCAGTATTCTTAGCTGAAGTGTACACAGGGCCGCAATTTGCTCCCTGAACATCATAACGAGATGGCGCTACTATAGCTTTAACGTGACTTCACCACTTTTGTGCGGGAGTTCATTTTGCAGCTGCAATGCCGGCACAACACCCCACAAAATCAACAACATAGGCGCCAACCAGATATACCATGGCATACCGGGATGGTCATAACCCTGCCACCATATCATCAGCTGAGCGCTGATTTGAAACAACAATCCCAGACAACCGAGATAAAAAAAAGCAGCATTCAGCCATTGTTTGGGCAATAAAATTTTCATAAGTCAGGCTCCGTCACCTGTTGTTGCAGACGGCAGAATGTGTCGGTCAGTTGAAACTGCGCCAAAGCCGTCCAGCAAGGTGTAGGCAAACTGTCGTCTTGCTGTTGACGGCGGAATATCAACACATAAGAACTCAGGTGCAAAATAGTTTGTAATAATCCGGGTTGTGCAACTTCATTTAAACTGAGACGGTACATGACCGCATCACAAATATCCTGTTCAAAACCCCACAATAACAGCAGGTAAGCGCTAATCAGGCAGTGATCAGGGATCCCCTCCTGAAACATGTCTTCCTCCGTCAACCGCTGCAACTGCACTGGCATCGAAGATAACAAAACCAGTGGCCCTAACACCTGTAATAACCCAGCCAAAAATGCTTTGTCGGCCAGAGCGGGGCCACTTTGCTGGGTTTTTGCCAACTGGCTTGCCATACCAGCCAGTTCAAAAGATTCATGCAGCAGCTGCTGATGTAAATCCGGGCGGATTTTTCCTTCGTACTGACTGTGCAGCTGAACGGCAAAGGCTACTGCTTTGATCATTGACCGGCCTAAACGTACCACAACTTCAGCAAGGTCTACCGTCTGACGGTTAAACCCAAGATAAGCAGAGTTGGCAATTTGCACTAACCTCGCAGCCAGCGGCGCTTCACGTGCTATGGTGCTTGCCAGCGAGTGCGTACTGCTGTCCGGATCGGCTAACAATTGGATAAGTGTCTGATAATGATTACGTTGGACCGGTAAGGAATTAATTTGTCCGAGCTGATAACGGCTGTGTGCCGTAAAATGGCCACTGTATAACAGCTGAACACGCAAAAATAGCTGGATAACTTGCAGATCATGAACGGGTTGTGCCAACAAGATTTGCGCAGCATGGTTAGTTGCCAGTAACAACGTGTCGGTATGTTCTTCGGCCAGTAATATACGCACAGTGGCCGGACTATGGCGACAACAAAAGTCCAATAACAAGTCACCGCTATCTTCAGGCTGCAACCATTCAGTCATTAACAAGGCAACAGTTTCAGTTTTTAATAAATGCCTGGCACTTTTGGCATCAGTCACAAAATGGCAAAACCAATTTGGCAATGATTGTTGTAACAAGTGTCTGAATGACGCCTGCCTCTGTGGTTCCGACAGAACAATAATGGCTACAAAAGCCTGAGTTTGTGGTTCGTGATTCACTGCGAAACTCCGGCAAAGGCACGACTCTCAACATTGTAGCCAACTTCAGCTGTGAATGGCATGGCCAAGTTTCAAATCCGACGGTTGCAATTCTGACGTTGTAACACAAGACGAAGGATGGGCGCCACTCCTGAGCACAGCGGGAGTGGCAGAAAAGACAAAAAACTGATAACAGCGCCAGCAACAGCACAGGAAAAAAGCCACCAGTGCTGCATAACGGCTATTTTTCACCCTCCAGCAAGATGTGTTTATTGTGCGTCTGGCTGCTGCTCTGGCGAGGCTTTGATAAAAGCCGGTAAAGAGGTACAGTGTTGATAAATACGTTTTAAGGTTGGATACGCAGACATATCCAGGCTAAAACGCACCGCGTTGTAAATTTGCGGCACCAGACAAATATCCGCCCAGGTGACGTCGTCGCCAAAACAACAACTGCTGGCAGTTGCCTGCAATCTAAGCTCCAGAGCCTGCAACCCCTGTTGCAACCAATGTTGGATCCAGTGCAATTTTTGTTGTTCACTGAGCCCAAGCGGCCCGGTAAGATATTGCAAAACACGCAAGTTGTTTAACGGGTGAATATCACAAGCGATATCCAGCGCCACCGCCCTCACCTGCATGGCCAATTTTAAATTTTTTGGTAATAACGCGGGTGTAGGGTGCAACGCTTCCAGATATTCCAGAATAGCCAACGACTGATTGAGTTTTAAATCGCCGTCAACCAGAACAGGCACCAATTGCGCCGGATTGAGCGACTGATAGCCAGCGGCACGATGCTCCCCGCCATCTCTTAATAAATGTACATAGCGGGTGTCGGCTGTCAGCCCTTTATATGCCAGAGCGATCCTAACCCGATAAGCTGCTGATGAACGCCAATAACTGTAAAACTCCATAACATGCTCCTGCAGTGGGAAAAGCAAATAACAAAAAGCTACTCTGAAGAGTAGCTTTTGTCAGTGTTATTGATAACCTTCATGGTTATTTTGGCTGATAAGCCACCACTTGTTGGTCTATAGCACCAAAAATGCTTTGACCTTTGTCATCCAGCACTTCAATACGAATACGGTCACCAAACTTCATAAAACCAGTGGCCGGTTTACCATCACGAATGGTTTCAATCATCCGCACTTCGGCAATACAGCTATAGCCTAAACCACCTTCTTCAATAGATGTGCCGTAATCTGTGCCCTGTTTGTTTGACACTGTGCCTGAACCTATCACAGCACCGGCGCCCAGATTACGGGTTTTAGCGGCATGCGCCACCAACTGACCAAAGTTAAAGGTCATGTCGACGCCGGCGTTTGGTTTACCAAACAATTTGCCGTTTAAATGCGACACCAGTGGCAAATGCAACTTGGCATCTTGCCAATGTTGGCCCAGCTCGTCCGGCGTCACTGCTACAGGGCTAAAAGCTGACGCAGGTTTAGACTGGAAAAAACCAAAACCTTTGGCGAGTTCGTTTGGAATAAGGCCACGTAATGACACGTCGTTGACCAGCATCACCAAACGGATTTGGCTGGCAGCCTGCTCTGGTGTTGATGCCATAGCCACATCACCGGTGATCACTGCCACTTCACCTTCAAAATCAATACCGTATTCTTCCGATACCACTTCGATATTGTCCGTTGGGCCAATAAAATCGTCAGAGCCGCCCTGATACATCAGAGGATCTGTCCAGAAGCTTGGTGGCATTTCAGAGTTACGGGCGCGACGCACCAGCTCGACGTGATTAACATAAGCACTGCCGTCGGCCCACTGATAAGCACGTGGTAACGGCGACTCGCAAGCCGCTTCATCAAACACAAATTCAGACTGCACTGAACCATGGTTTAAGCCCTGATACACTTCAGACAACGCAGGTGCCAGGCTTGACCAGTGATCCAATGCATATTGCATAGTGGCGGCAATATGAGGCACTGCCACCGCTTTTTTTAAATCACGGCTTACCACCACCAACTGACCATCACGACTGCCGTTTTTCAGACTGGCTAATTTCATAACAACATTTCCTATCAATTCAATTGCATGGCAGCCTGAAATTAGATTTCAGGCTGCGTTATTATTTAGCTCGCCGGAGTCAGGTGGCTGGTTTTATTTTCCAGCTATTTACATAATCCGGATTTTCAGTGGCCTCTGCTGCTGGCCCTACTTCCAGCGCATCACGGGTATCCAGCATCACTGCGACTTCATCAGTGAATTTTTTCCGGTACTCAAGGCCCGCCTGAAAGGCCTTTGGATGTGGACCATGGGTAAAACCAGCCGGATGGAAAGTCACCATGCCGCGTTCAATATTGTCGCGACTGAAAAAGTCACCGGCATGATAAAACAGCACTTCATCATAATCGTCATTGTTATGATAAAACGGCACTTTTAACGCACCGGGGTCGCTTTCAATCGGTCTTGGCACAAAGGTACAAACCACAAAACGCTGGGCCACAAATGTGGTGTGCGCTGATGGTGGCAAATGGTATCTGTGGCTCATTAAAGGACGGATATCACGCCAGTTAATGCGCATCACGCATAAATCGCCGTGCCAGCCAATAGCATCCAGTGGGTTAAAAGGGAAAGTCACAGTCGACACTTTATTGTGGCGTTTGATCTGTACTTTAGTTTCCACTTCGCTGTATTGCGCTTTAAAAGCATCATCAATTTTTGGCGTGTCCAGCATAGCGGCGTCAAAAATTGCATGATTGCCTACCAGACCTTTTTCTGGCAGCTGAAAAGAGTCATTGGTCGCTTCAATCATCAACACAAATAGCGGCTCATTTGGCACTAAACGCCACATGGTGGACCTTGGGATCACCACATAATCGCCGTCACGCAAGCTTAAATGGCCATAATCACAATAAAACTCGGCGCTGCCTTCGTGAATAAACAGCAACTCATCACCGTCGGCATTGCGTACCAAATAATCCATCGCTTCGCTAATACGCCAGGTGCGCATTTTACAATGGGCATTGTGCAGTAAATCCGGCACTAACCACGGCGAATTGCTGTTATCTTCGCCAATATCGTTAAAGTTAAACAAGCGGGGACGCAAAGGCCCCTGCCAGTCGCTCCAGCCGGTTGGCGCATGGGTATGGTGCAGGTGAGACGCAGGGCCAAAAAAACCACTGCGGCCGGTTTCACGTTCATAAATGGCCTGCTCAGGAAAATCAGCATGCGCCTGACGCGATACATCCCCTTCTTTTAGCGGAAATGACGCCCACTTACGCATCTGCCAGTACCCCACGACGGATTTGATCTTCTTCAATAGATTCAAACAGCGCTTTGAAGTTGCCTTCGCCAAAACCTTCATTGCCTTTACGCTGGATAATTTCGAAGAACACCGGACCAATCACAGTTTTGGTGAAAATTTGCAGCAGAATACCGTCTTTTTCCGGCGCGCCGTCAATCAGAATACGCAGCTCACGCAGCATATCCACATCTTCACCATGACCAACAACACGGCTGTTAACCTTGTTGTAATAAGTATCAGGTGTTGGCATAAAGTCCATGCCACGCTCGCGTAAGGTACGCACAGTTTTGTAAATATCGTCAGAAGTTAACGCAATATGCTGAATACCTTCACCTTTGTATTCACGGATAAATTCTTCAATTTGTGATTTGTCATCTGAAGATTCATTAATTGGAATACGGATTTTGCCACAAGGTGCCGTCATGGCACGTGACACTAAACCTGTCAGCTTGCCTTCGATATCAAAATAACGGATTTCACGGAAGTTACCGATTTTTTCATAAAAACCCGACCACAAATTCATATTGCCGCGGCGTACGTTGTGGGTTAAATGGTCCAGTACTTCCAGGCCAACACCGTGCGCCGACATTTCGGTCTGCCAGTTGTCGTAAAACTTAAAGTCGACGTCATAAACCGAACTTTGACCATAACGGTCAACAAAATACAGCAGGCTCGAACCTATGCCATACACAGCCGGAATATTCAGCTCCATAGGGCCAATCTGGTTTTTGTACTCTTTAGCGCCATTAGCCAATGCGTGTTTGAGCGCAGCGGCGGCGTCTTTTACGCGAAATGCCATAGCACATACGCTAGGGCCATGTTCACGGGCAAAAGCTTCAGCCTGAGAATTAGGCTCGGCGTTGATAATAAAATTGATATCGCCCTGTTTATACAACCAGGCTTGTTTCGAACGATGCTGGGCAACTTCAGTAAAACCGAGAGAGGCAAATAGTTGTTTTAACTTGTTGATGCCTTCTGCGTCTGCAGCAGTGTATTCAACAAACTCAAAACCGTCGGTTCCTAAAGGGTTAATAGGGTCAAACATCAGCATACTCCAAAGATAAGGTCTTGTTTTATCCTTATATCTTGAAGCTATCCGCTAAAAATGGAAGGGTTCGGCTGTAGATGGGTAAAAGCGGCAAAAACAGCTCTTTTGTACGCTTTGCTATACGAAATGCTGACTTTCCCGAAATCAGTAAAAAAAACGCCGGAATCACTGGATCCCGGCGCTATCTGAGTACAGATTACCGCACGAAGCGTAATTAAATTTTTACGCTCTTGCGATTAATGCCGTATTCGCGCAGTTTATTGGCCACTGCGGTATGGCTTAAACCCAATTTTTTCGCCAGTTGGCGCGAACTTGGGTAAGCTGGAAACAACTTACGCAGCAAGTTGGCTTCAAAACGTTTCACCGCTTCATCGAGGGTGCCGTCAAAGTCTTTTTCCAGATAACCAAAATCATTGGTGTAACTTGGCAACTGCAATTGCTCTTTATCCAGTTCATAACCTTCAAGCAAAGTCACGGCACGATACAAAGCATTTTCCAGTTGCCGTACATTGCCGGGCCAGGGGTATTGCTGAATAAACTGGGCACAATCTTCGGTTAACCTCGGTGCTTTGCGACCAAGCCGTGCCGAAAAACGACTAATAAAAGCTTCACTGAGCGGCAAAATATCCTGTTTACGATCGCGTAGCGGCGGTAATGCCAAAGTCAGTACATTCAGCCGGTAATACAAATCTTCGCGGAAAGTACCTTCCTGCACCATGCCCGGCAAATCTTTTTGGGTGGTGCAAATAACCCGCACATCCACCCGCACTTCATTTTCATCGGCAATACGGCGGAAGCTGCCATCCTGCAAAAAGCGCAATAACTTGGTTTGCAGCTCTCGCGACATTTCACCAACTTCATCTAAAAAAACAGTGCCTTTGTTGGCTTGTTCAAAAATGCCTTTTTTACCTTCCACTGTGCCAGGAAAAGCATTAGGGCCATAACCAAAAAGTTCAGACTCAGCGACGTTGTCCGGCATGGCGGCGCAGTTCACCGCTAAAAACGGTTTGCCGGCTCTGCTGCTGGCAGCGTGACAGGCTCTGGCCAACAACTCTTTGCCTGTGCCTGTTTCACCAACAATCAGAATAGGCGCATCAAGCTGCGACATTTTTTTCGCTTCACGCACGACACGGCGCATCACGTTGCTGGTGGCTTGCAGGCTGTTAAAACTTTCCTGATCGCCTTTTTTAAATACCACCATCTGCTCGCCAAGCCGGCTTTCAGATTTGAGGTTAATCACTGCACCGGCCAGAATTTCGTGGCCCGATTCGTCCGGCACCATCACCGGCAGAATGTCGGCGATAAATCTTTTACCGTGGAGTTCAAGCCGGCGGGTTTGCGCCAGTACATCATCACTTTCCAGCCAACGTAAAAAATTAAAACCTTTCACCATATTCATCAAAGACTGCCCTGCCACATCGGCAGCAGCAACCGACAAAGCCTGCAAAGCAGCTTCGTTAATGATGGTGACATTGGCTTTGGTATCGATGGCTATCACACCATCGGGCAAGGTTTTCAGCAGGGTCGATAACTCATTGTGTTCACGTTCAGAAGGCAAAAAAGCAGTGGTTTTGACATCATCCACACCGGGAATACGGCGGATTTTTGCCATAAGCTCCTGAAATTTCTCAAAATCGACCGTTGGAAAAGCCACATACATACGACCCAATACCGGGTCGACTTCAATACCGCGTAAATCAATCTGATAATGCACCAGAATATTCAGAACTTCCTGCGCTATGCCAAGCCGGTCCTGACAGTGGATTTCTAAACGCATTGCCTCTCGCACCTTTTACTGATGGGGTTATTTCATAATACGGCATCCACGGCGCGACAGACCAGTATTTTTGTAAACTATTGTGAACAATTTTGCTGCACGCATAAAAAAAGCTGCCGAAGCAGCTTTTTAAGTCAGCGAACCAAGGTTGTTAGCCGGCCAATAGCTGGTCTGTTTTAGCGGCACAAATAAAATCGTTTTTATGCAACCCTTTAATGGAATGCGACCACCAGGTCACTGTCAGCTTGCCCCACTCCAGCAATAACGCCGGATGATGGCCTTCAGCTTCGGCCATTTCCGCAACTTTATTGTGAAAGGCCCAGGCCAGTTTAAAGTTCTTAAACTTGTAGCTGCGCTCCAGCTGCAAAATACCATCGCGCACCACTGGCACCCAATCCGGCAACTGACGCATCAACTCAGGCAATTCAGCGTCTGACACTTTTGGCGCGTCAGCACGGCAGGCTTCACATTTCATTACAGCTAATTCAGTCATGACAGTTCTCGTTTTATCCTTGTTAATCTGGGAAATACCGGCGATTAGCTGGCTTTTTTCTGTTTAGGTTCGAATTTAGGTTTATGCATACCCAGGGCTCTGGCCTGTTGTACCAGCGCCATTAAATCTAAATGCGCTATATCGAATAAGTCGCGGATTTTATTAATTTTAAAATAAATAGGTTGCATGATATCAATACGATATGGCGTTCTGAGCACGTCAACAACCTCCAGCGTTTTGCGCTCCGGCACCTCAGAATGCATGGCATATTGGGTTTCGCCAGGTGACGATAAAATACCACCCCCATAAATACGCAGGCCGTCGTCCGTTTGCAGCAAACCAAATTCGATAGTGAACCAATACAAACGCGCCAGATAGACCCGGTCTTCTTTGCTGGCAGCCAGTCCTAACTTGCCGTAAATATGCGTAAATTCAGCAAAATCCGGATGAGTTAACATGGCACAGTGACCAAAAATTTCGTGGAAAATATCCGGCTCCTGCAAATAATCAAATTCTTCTTTGCTGCGGATAAAAGTGGCGACCGGAAATTTTTTATTGGCCAGCAGTTCAAAAAACCGGTCAAAACTGATGAGCGCCGGCACTTCAGCACATTCCCAACCTGTGGTTGCGCGCAGTACTTTGCTGACTTCTTCCAGCTGCGGAATTCTGTCTGTCGGTAAATTTAATTTATCAAGGCCTGCCATATATTCATCACAAGCTTTGCCTTTGATGCAGGACAACTGACGGGCAATCAGCGCACTCCAGATTTCATTTTCTTCCGCCGACCAGGCAATAAAACCATTGGCGTCGGATTGTTTTGACACATATTTACTCATGTTACTACCTGTTGATTCTGACTAGCCCTGAACTCTGACGGTGGGCTTTGATGGCCGGATCCTAGATGATTGGGATCCGGCTGTTAATCGTTGGCGGTGAAATCGGCACTGCGGCTTTGTAACCATTTTTATACAGACGACTCAAGGACTGAGTATAACCATCTGATATTGCTTAGTTATTTCTGCTGTCCTTGCATCTTTACTAGTGCCTGAGACAGGTCAGCGATAATGTCTTCCACATGCTCAAGGCCAACAGAAATGCGAATCAAACCGTCGCTGATACCGGCCGCCTGACGCTCTTCTGCACTGTAAGGGCTGTGGGTCATTGACGCCGGGTGTTGAATAAGAGATTCCGCATCACCCAGACTGACTGCCAGACTGAGCAACTGACATTGATTAATAAAATAACGGCCATCTTCCAGGCTGCCTTTAATTTCAAAGGCCAACACACCACCGGCGGCTTTCATTTGTTTACCGATAAAACGATAACCCGGGTGATCAGGTAAACCCGGGTAATAGACGGTATCAATGGCAGGATGTTGAGCCAGATATTCTGCAACCCGCTGGGCATTGGCGCAGTGACGCTCCATCCGCACTGACAATGTTTTCAGACCGCGGATGATGAGCCAGGCATCATGTGGGCTAATGGTTGCGCCCATATCTTTGAGTGTAGTGAGTTTAATGGTCTGAATTTTTTCGGCATCTGACACAATAATGCCAGCCACTAAATCACCGTGTCCGTTCAGATATTTAGTAGCGCTGTGCAACACAATGTCGATGCCATAACGGGCTGGTTGCTGCAATAACGGCGTTAAAAAAGTGTTGTCAATCACCGAGATAATGCCGTGTTTTTTACAAAAACTGCCCAAGAATTCCAGATCCAACACCACCAGATTCGGGTTAATGGGTGTTTCGGCAAACAACATTTTGGTATTTGGTTTAAGTGCCGCAGCAACGGCAGCATGGTCAGTCATATCCACAAAACTGACCTCAATACCATAACGGGCAAACTGATGATTAAAAAGCGCAAAACTACAACCATAAATGGCTTTGCTGGCAATCAGATGATCACCCTGTTGTAAAAACGCCATAGTGGCAGCCGCTACTGCGCCCATACCGGTGGCAGTTGCTGCAGCGTCTGCCATACCTTCAAGCGCAGCAACTTTTAATTCCAGCTCGCGGGTGGTCGGGTTCCCCAGACGGGTGTAAATATAACCCGGCTCTTCACCGGCAAAACGGGCGGCGCCCTGCTCGGCGCTGTCAAAAACAAAAGTGGAAGTTTGATACAAAGGTGTTGCTAAAGCACCGTATTGGGCGTCTTTAACTTTACCGGCGTGAATACATTGGGTTTCTGCGTGGTTAAACTGCTGTGAACTGCTCATAACAAAAACTACTGCCTTAGATGATTTATTTTTAATCAAAGCAAATTAGTTATATCAACCACAAGGCATACAGACATCTGTCAGTCTACAGCCGGCAGATCAACAAGCAACACAAAACACAGAGTTGTAAAAATTAGTTTGCAGTTGTCCCTGGTTTAAGCTTTTGCAACAAATCACCAGCCACCTGGCGCAATAATATTTGTTCCGGCTCTTTTTTCGGCCAGGGTCTGAGTTCTTGCTGGGCAAAACGACCCAACCTAGCCACCAGAACACCGGCAAGTAACCCTTGCCCAAGCCGGGCCGACAATTTCCCGGTCAGTTCTGCACCTAACAAATCGCTGCCAACATCAACTGCCATTTCACTGGCTCCGGTAAAAAACAACGTTTTGATGCATTTTTTTATCATACGCATACTTTGCAGTTTGCCGATGGGACTACCATAAAGTGCGGAAATTTCTCTGAGCATCAGGCTACCACGCCATAACACGAGCAACATATCGGCCAGCGCAAATGGGCTGAGCGCCACAGCAACACCACTTTGCATCGCAGCCTGACGAATTTGTTGTTCAACCAATTTATCGACTGGCTTAAGCACTGTAATTTCAAAAAGTTGCAGCACTTCGGTGTCGCTAAATTCCGCTTTATGCTGTTGTTTAAACTCTTGCCACAAAGGTGTAACTAATAATTGCTGCTGCATACTGGCGTGAATTTGTGTACAGATGGGCATAGCCTCACCGAACTGTTCGGACTGGTTTAACCGCAGTTCAGCCAGACGCCAGTGTTGCCGTTGTTTCAGCTGACGACTAAGCCGCCACTGGCTATAACCAAAACGGGCTAACAAAGCCGACACACTGAATGTCAACAGCGACACCAGACCGCCTTGCAACAGACCGGCCTGCCAGCTGTCCATAACAAAAGTGGCCCACTGCCAAAGCGCCAGAGCGGTCAAACTGGCAAAAGCGCCTCCCCACCACCAAAAATTGGGGTCTGGTTTTGCCACCGGTATTTCGACATTTGGCGGCACTTGCTCTGTGACAAATTCTGTATTCTGGAATTGCCGGGTTGGCACCAATGGCGCTTGATCCGTTATTTCAGGCTGCAGCGCAACAAAACCGGTTTCATCAAAAACAACGGCTTTTTTCAATTCCGTCATGTCAGGTGATCTCCAAGTAAAAATTCCAGCGCCTGATCCAGTCTTAACTGTGGCAGTACCTGCTGCTTTGGTATTGGCCTTGGCAAAAACGCGGGAAAAGCAAAACGATGGTGTGAAAACAACAAGGGAGATGGCATAGACCAGGGCACCTCACCGGGATACAAAGTAATGAGCTCGCCACTTTGCGCCGAAATGCCCTGTAAACAGGCTTGTAACCCTTCTGCCGTTTGCACCTGACCTATGTCACTGCAAACCACTGCCGACAGCGCCATAGCTTCAGACTGGCAATATTGATAACGGCTGTCCTGCAGAGGCTGCTGCAACAATTGCTGCAGTAATAACGTCAAATTTTTATGTTGTTCCGGTGTGAGTTGATCGGCCTTACTGGCGGCAAATAATACTTTGCTGATGCGGGGTTTAAATAAGCGACGCCACCAGCCCGTCGGGCCATAATGAAAACTTTGCAAAATCAGCATCAGCGCCTGCTGCAACTCCTGCAGTACATCGTAACCGGCGTTAAGTGCTGACAGACAATCCACCAGCACCACCTGATGGTCAATGCCGGCAAAATACTGCTGATAAAAAGGTGTGATTACCAGCTTTTGATAACTGGCATAATGCTGTTGCAACCGGCTTAATAATTTTGAAGGCTGCTGCAGTTGCGAAGGTAATAACGGCAATAACTGCAATAACGGTGTGCCGGCAAGTTCTGCCGGCAATAACAGCCGGCCAGGCTGTAACAAGCAGGCATGACTTTGCAGGCGAAACTTTTGCAGCAATGCACTGTATGTGTTGGTCAGTTGCTGCAACTGCAGTTCAGAATCATCGTCCAAATCCACTTGTTGTAAATAAGCCGCAAATTCAGCCGCAAGTTCAGCACGATGTGGTTTTTCAAACAGCTGCCAGCTGAACTGACACCAACTTTGATAATCCTGTTGCAACATGGGCAGGTCCAGTAACCACTCGCCCGGATAATCCACTACATCCAGTTGCAGCTCGCGATAATCGGTTAATTGCGCCGCCAGACCACCGGCAGGTTTATATCTCAGGTTCAGCGACAACTGGCTCCAGCTGCTGGTTGAAGCCGGCCACTGCCCCTGCTGTATTTGTTGCAGATTGCTTTCATAGGAAAAACGCGGTGTTTGCATGGCCTGAGACGTATCAATACGGCCACCTAAAAAACGCTGTTGTTGCAATGGCGAAAAAAAAGGCAATCTGACTGTATCTACCGGAGCAGTCAACTGATTGACCAGACTGGTAATAAAGGCCGTTTTGCCGGCACCGGATAAACCTGTCACCCCCAACCTGAGATGACGATTGAATACACGCTTGGTAAGTTGCTGACTTTGCTGCTGGAACTCTTGCCAGATTTGCATCTGCCCTCCAAATGCCGTTTGATGGGAAGCCACCCAAAGGTGGCTGTCAGAGTCTGTTAAACTCGCGGTTTAACTGGTATTTGCTGGAGGTCACATGACGCTCCATATTGCGTAGTCGTTGTTCGATATGATCAAACTGCTGCTGCAGATGGTTCAGCGCTTGTTTTGGTGCTTCACCCCGTTGCCAGATGCGGGTTTTCACTTCAACAGGCCTGTCAACTTTCGGCACAGGTGGTGTGCCCTTGCGGGCTTCTGCCACCGATTTTTTCTCCAATACTATCCAGCCAACAAAATACAACACAGGTAAAAAGCTGCCAAAACCCAGCAACACAGACGCCAGTGCCACCACCCGGACTAACCACAGCTCCCAGCCGAAGTAGTCGGCAATACCGGCGCAGACACCGGCGATTTTGCCGTTGCGGTCATCCCGCAACAATTCTTTTTTAACTGTGCTCATGCTCGCGTCTCCAGTTTGGCGACTCAGCATCCAGAATGGCTTCCAGCGTTTTAATGCGGTCTGCCATTTTTTCAGCTCTGTTAGCCAGATCATTCAGCTGCGCCAGCTCAGTGTCTGACAAACCTTCAGACATTTTGTTTTTACTGCGGTAGTGCATGATGACCCAGATTGGCGCCACAAAGATCATAAACAGGATCAGCGGTACACCAATAAATTCGTTAATTTCCATGTTGATACTCCCAAACGCCTGAAAATCAGGCGTTGTTATCGTTATTCAGTTTTGCTTTTAATGCAGCCAGTTCTGAGTCAATTTGATCTTGCGCTGCCAGTTCAGCAAATTCATCACGTAAGGTTTTTTTACCTAAATCGTAAGATTCTACCTGGGCTTCCAGCGTGTCAATTTTTTGCTCGTAACGTTCGAACTTATACATTGCATCGTTTAAGCGGTTGCTGTCTAACGATTTTTTAACTTCTAACCTTGAAGCAACTGTTTTTTGGCGCATCAACATGGATTTTTGACGTGCTTTGGCGTCAGCCAGTTTTTCCTGCAATTGTGCCACTTCGTCCTGTAACTTGCTGACATGAGCGTCCAGATTTGCGATGTCTGCTGTAACGGCTGCGGCCTGATCTGCAGCTTTTTGTTTTTCAACCAGCGCTGAGCGGGCTAAATCGTCACGATTTTTTGACAAAGCCAGTTCAGCTTTTGCCTGCCAGTCGGCGACTTCTTCTTCCAGGCGGTTTACAACACGTTGCAGTTCTTTTTTCTCGGCAATGGTTTTTGCTGAGGTTGAACGAACTTCAACCAAGGTGTCTTCCATTTCCTGAATAATTAAGCGCACCATTTTTTCCGGATCTTCCGCTTTATCTAATAAAGCGTTGATGTTTGAATTCACGATGTCTGAGAAGCGAGAGAAAATACCCATGATAGTTACCTCATTAATTGTCGGTGTTTTACGCTTTTACTTATTCAGGTTTCTTGCCAACTTGCAAAAAACTTTTATCATGTTGTTTTAATTGATATTTATTTATTTTTCGATAGTTCTTCTGAAAAAACAACTTTTGAAATAGACTACTAATTAGCAAATTTAACCAATTAGTAGCAGGGATATGGCCAGGTCATTTCAACAGGACAACCTTATTGGGCAAGCCAACAGTTTTTTAAATGTGTTGGATCAGGTTTCACAAATTGCACCTCTGAATAAACCAGTACTGATTATCGGCGAACGTGGCACAGGTAAAGAACTGATAGCAGCACGTTTGCATTATTTATCCCAACGTTGGGATCAGTCTTATCTGACGCTGAACTGCGCTTCATTAAATGAAAACCTGCTGGAAAGTGAATTGTTTGGTCATGAAGCCGGTGCTTTTACCGGTGCCAGCAAAAGGCATGAAGGCCGTTTTGAACGCGCAAACTTCGGCACTTTGTTTTTAGATGAGCTGGCCAATACACCGGGTCTGGTACAGGAAAAACTGCTGCGCGTTATTGAATATGGTGAGTTTGAGCGGGTTGGTGGTAGCAGAGCTATTAAAGTGGATGTGCGGCTGATATGCGCTACCAACGAAGATTTACCCGGTATGGCAGACAGAGGTGAATTCAGAGCCGACTTACTGGACCGGCTGGCCTTTGATGTGATCACCCTGCCGCCAATGCGGGAGCGGCGTGAAGATATACTGGTGCTGGCTGAACACTTTGCAATCAATATGGCGCGTGAACTGAATTTTGAACTCTTTAGTGGTTTTAGCGAAAAAGCCAAAAGAATGCTGCTCGACTATGACTGGCCAGGCAATGTGCGTGAGCTTAAAAATGTGGTGGAACGTAGTGTTTATCGCAGCAACAACCCCTATGTGCCTGTACATCAGATTTTGTTTGACCCTTTTGAATCCCCGTTCCGGCCCATCAGCAGGGTCAGAACCAATGACAGAATTACCACAGTGCAAGAGAGCGCGGCTGTAGTCAAAACCGTCAGTTCAGTGGATAATGCCGCCGCGCCACAAGCCAGAGAACAAGCTCATACCGTGATTGATTTTTCAGAAGCCCAGGATTTTAAACTGCTGTCAGAAAATTACGAAGTTACTCTGATTAAACAGGCGTTGGCGGCTAGCCAATACAACCAGAAAAAAACGGCAGAGGCACTGAACCTGACTTATCATCAGCTGCGTGGTTACATGAAAAAATACAAATTATTAGACAGTCAACAATGAAACCTTCTTTATGCTTGTCACTTGCCTGTCTGATAGCCGTTGCAACAAACGGTTGTCAGCCTGATAGCGGTAATATTGGGGTCAGCGGTCTGGTCTATTGTGTGGAAGGTTCACCTGAGAGTTTTAATCCGCAGCTGGTCACCTCAGGAACCACCATTGATGCTATCAGCCAACACCTTTATGACAGGTTGCTGGACATTGATGCACAAAGTGGCGAGTTTATCCCGGCGCTGGCAAAAAGCTGGCAGGTCAGCCCTGATGGCCTGAGTTATCGTTTTATACTCAGGGACAATGTGGCCTTTCATCACACCGCTTATTTTCAACCCAGCCGCTTTTTGAATGCGGAAGATGTGGTCTTTACCTTTAACCGCGTATTGTTACCACAACATCCATTTCACCAGACGGCCACTGAATACCCTTATTTTGACAGTATGGAATGGCGGCAACTGGTGGCGGAAATAAAAGCCATAGGTCCGATGGAAGTTGAGTTTCGTTTGAATAAACCCGACAGCTCATTTTTATCAACCCTGGCCACTGATTTTTCTGCTGTGTTGTCTGCTGAATATGGTGCCCGGCTGCTGGCCCGAAATGCACTCATGGAACTGGATCAACTGCCGGTAGGCACTGGTCCGTTTTTATTCCGGCAATATCAAAAAGATGTATTGATCCGTTATTACCGGCATCAGCAACATTGGCGTCAGGGTTCAAATCTTGAACAACTGGTCATTGATATAGTGCCCGACAGCACCAAACGTATTGCCAAATTATTAACGCATGAATGCGATGTTGCTCCTATCCCGCGTCTGGCTGAGCTACAGTTGCTGTCCCAGCGCAAAGACTTTGTGGTGGATGTGCAAACCAGCATGAATGTAGGTTATTGGGCATTTAACACACAAAAACCACCACTGAATAATGTCAAAGTCCGGCAAGCGTTGGCGCTTGCAATCAACAAACAGAATATTTTGCAGGCCGTTTATTTTGGCCAGGCTGAGCAGGCAGATTCATTATTACCTCCCACTTCATGGGCTTATCAAAAACCTGCTGTGGCGGACCCTTATGATCCGGTGCGGGCACGGACATTATTAGCCGAAGCTGGTTTTGCCAAAGGTTTTAGCCTGGATATCTGGGCCATGCCGGTACAAAGATTATATAACCCGAATGCGTTAAAAATGGCTGAACTGATTCAGGCAGATTTGGCACTGATTGGTGTCAAAGCCCATATAGTTTCCTACGAATGGAACACCTTTCGCCGCAAGCTGACTTTAGCCGAGCATGATTCGGTCTTGATTGGCTGGTCGGCAGACAACGCAGATCCTGATAATTTTCTGCGGCCTTTGTTAAGTTGCGCCTCGGCCGTTTCCGGCAGCAACAGAGCCAACTGGTGTGACGAACACTTTGACAATTTGCTGCAACAAGCAGTGAATACCGCAGATTTAAACGAACGCCGCGCATTTTATCTGCAGGCACAACAATATCAGGCTGAACAAATGCCGCTGGTACCTATTGCCCATTCCAAAAGGTTTCAGGTACGCAGCAGCAATATCACTGGTGTGCAGATCAATCCTTATGGTGGCATTAACTTTGCGATGGCAGGAAAACACTGATGATTTTACATTACCTGTTCAGACGCTTGTTTTTATTGGCTTTTGTATTTATAGCTCTGACTGTTTTTGCTTTTAGTCTGGGTTATTTGTTTCCGGGTGATGTGCTTGGAAACTTTACCGGTCTGCGTAATATCAGTCCGGCCAATGAAATGATTCTGACAAAACAACTTGGTCTGGAGCAGGACTATCTGCAGCAATATTTGTTGTTTTTACAGCGTTTGTTGCATGGGCAATGGGCTTTGTCTTTTTCCAGTCAACAAAACGTATTAACGGAAATGTTGCTGGTGATGCCGGCAACGCTGGAACTGGCCGGTTATGCGCTGTTTTTATCATTGTTGATTGGGATCCCGTTGGGCATTGTCGCTGCTGTCCGTAAAGATAAATGGTTGGATAAACTGATCTCCACTCTGGCGCTGGTAGGTTTCTCAATGCCAATTTTCTGGTGGGCTTTGTTACTTATTATGGTGTTTTCATTAAGTCTGGGTTGGTTACCAACTTCAGGCCGGCTCGGCGTTTTGTATGAAATATCCCCCAATACCGGTTTTATGTTATTGGATATTCTGTTGTCTGATGTCAGTTACCGCCAACAGGCACTATTTGACGCCATCCGCCATATGTTGTTGCCTGCAGTGGTTTTAGCCACCTACCCGACCACTGTGATGATCCGCTTTACCCGCGATTCGATGCTGGATGTACTGGACCAAAACTACATCAAAACAGCCAGAGCTAAAGGCTTAACGCGTTTGCAGGTGCTGTATACCCATGGCTTGCGTAACGCACTTTTGCCGGTCACCCGTCAGGTCGGTTTGCAATTTAGTACGCTGATTACCCTTGCCATGATCACCGAAGTTATTTTTTCCTGGCCTGGTATTGGCCGCTGGCTGATTGACAGTATTTATCAACGCAACTTCCCTGCGATTCAGGGGGGCGTGCTACTGGTGTCGTCGCTGGTGATCCTGGTCAATATGCTGACCGAAATTATGCATACCTTATTTAACCCTCTGGCCAGGAAGTTCTGAGATGAAAAAACTCAGGCTGTATTACGAGGAACACAACAAAGGCCCACTGAAACTGTTGTGGAAACATTTTGCCCCGCAGCATTTTGCGTTTTTTGGCCTGGTGTTATTACTCATTCTGCTGGCGCTTGCTGTGCTGACGCCTTTTTTAACACCGCATAATCCGTACCTGCAAAACTCTCAGTTGCTGCTGCTGCCGCCGTCCTGGCAAGACTCAGGTCTGGTATCTTATCCACTTGGCACAGATGACCTTGGCCGCGACCTGATGTCCAGATTAATGCTTGGTGCCAGTTACACTTTTGGTCTGGCCATTCTTGCTGTCGTGGGTTCTTTGCTGGTCGGGCTGATACTAGGTGCACTTTCAGGTATGAGTAAAGGTGTAAAATCCAGTATTTTTAACCACTTATTAGATTTAGCCCTGACGATTCCTTCGTTATTACTGGCCATAGTGATAGTCGCAGTGCTGGGACCAGGTTTACTCAATACCATCTGGGCCATTATGCTGGCATTGTTGCCACAATTTGTGCACGGCGTCAGAAATGCCATAGCCCAGCAGCTGAAACAAGATTATGTCACCGCTTACCGGCTGGATGGTGCCAACAGAAGGCAATTACTTTTTTCCGTTATTTTGCCCAACACCTGGGAACAACTGGTGTTGATGGGCACTATGGCTCTGTCTACCGCAGTGCTTGATATTGCAGCATTGGGCTTTTTGGGTATTGGCGCACAGTCGCCGACGGCCGAATGGGGCGCAATGATTGCCGACTCGCTGGATTCTATTTATCTGGCCCCCTGGACCGTCGCCCTACCGGGATTATTAATTTTTATCACAGTGCTGGCGGTAAATCTGGTGGGTGATGGCCTGAGAGTCGCGATGAAAAAACGGCGGGAAAACTGATGCAGTTATTAGATATCCGCAATTTAACGCTGGAGCTTGAAACGCCCGATGGCTTAGTGCGGGCCGTCGACCGGGTGAACCTGTCGCTGAAAGAAGGTGAAATTCGTGGGCTGGTAGGCGAGTCTGGTTCAGGTAAAAGCCTGATTGCCAAAGCTATTATGGGGGTACTCCATCAGCGCTGGAAAATATCGGCAGACCGTTTTAATTGGTGTGGTCAGGACTTGTTGCGTTTATCGTATGACGAACAACGCCGTATTATCAGCCGCGACATCGCAATGATTTATCAGGAACCCAGCCGCAGCATGGACCCAACCTCCCCCATTGGTGAGCAGCTGGCTGAAGCTATTCCGGACCATCAGCTTGAAGGTGCGTCCTGGTGGCAACGGGGTTACTTCAGGAAAAAACGTGCCATCGCTTTGTTGCATAAAGTGGGGATCCGTGATCATGGCGCTGTATTAAACAGTTACCCTTATCAGCTGTCTGAAGGGGTTTGTCAGAAAATTATGATTGCGATGGCCATTGCTAAAAGCCCGAAGTTGCTGATCGCCGACGAGCCCACCACTGCACTTGAAAGTACAACTCAGGCGCAATTATTCCGGTTATTGGCCAGTTTTAATCAGCTTAAAGGCACCTCAATTTTATTGATAAGCCATGAGCTGGAAACTGTGGCTCGTAACACAGATACTTTAAGTGTGCTTTATTGTGGTCAGTTAGTTGAAGCCGGCGACACCGCCACTATTCTGAAACATCCGCTGCACCCTTATACGCATGCTTTGATTAAAAGTGTGCCGGAATTTCAGCCGGAGCTTGGTTTTAAACAACAACTTTATGCCTTGCATGGCAGTATTCCAACACTACAACATTTGCCTATCGGCTGCCGGTTAGGGCCAAGATGTCCAAATGCCCGCAAAGAGTGTGTAAAAACGCCGGTGCTGGAACGGTTACAAAACCACTATTACAGCTGCCACTTCCCTATGCTGGAGAAAACTGATGAATGATCAGGTAATAAGTAGTGATCTGATCAAGGTCAGCCATCTGAGTAAAAGTTATCAGAAAGCTCAGGGTTTATTCCGGCATAAAACCATACAGGCGCTTTCTGATATCAGTTTTACACTCAAGGCTGGCGAAACTCTGGCGGTGGTTGGCGAAACAGGGTCTGGAAAAAGCACGCTGGCTAAATTACTGGTTGGTATTGAACAGCCGGACAGTGGTGAAATCATGCTGGCCGGTCAGGTGATTAACTGCCGTGGTTTTCACAAAACAAATCACTTGATCCGGTATATTTTTCAGGACGCAGCCCGTTCGTTAAATCCAAATCAAAAAATTTCAGACATTCTGCATGATGTGCTGCGCTACAGCACTGTGCTGAATGTTGAACAACGTGAACAGAAAATAGCCGACACCCTGAAGTTATTGGGTTTACTCAATGAGCATGGCAACTATTACCCCCATATGTTTTCCGGAGGTCAGCTGCAAAGGGTGGCACTGGCACGGGCGTTAATATTGGATCCCAAAATTCTGATCCTCGATGAAGCCCTGACGGCACTGGACCCTTCGTTAAGGGCTCAGATTGTGAACCTGTTACTGGAACTGCAGCAAAAAACCGGTCTGGCTTATTTACTGGTCACCAATCAGCTGAGACTGGTTCGCCATATTGCTGATCAAACTTTGGTATTGCATCAGGGGCAAAGTCTGGACTATGGCCTGACTAATGAAGTCTTTAGTAACCCACAACACGATTACAGCCGTAAACTGATTAACAGCCTGCAATATTAAGGCGGCAACATAAACCCCTGAACACAACAAACAAAACAGGCAAAGAGCTCTGATATCCGGCTTCACAGAAACAATACGCAGAACGACAGCACCTCTGCCTGACAACCGCTGCGCCTTTTATATCGTTTGAAATGCAGCATCAGATGCAATAACAAGTTCCGCCATCGCAGCCAAAAAAAACCGCCAGATGGCGGTTTTTTTAACTTAAGTTCTGTTGAACTTATAAATCTTCACTGGTCATAGCCGGCAACTTACGCACTATCTCTGCCTGCGCTTTTAACGCCTGTTGCACTGCAGCAAAGTGGGATTGTCCCATCTGCTGGGCAAACTGCTGCAACTCTGCTGTAGCAGGTTCAACCGTTGTGGCAACTTCAGTTACTTTGGTAACCAGAACCAATGCCACATCGCCTGAAGCCAGCTCAGCAATACCGGCCGACATAGGTTTAGCTTCAACAGGTTTTGCCAGCTCAAAGGCTTTAGTGCGGATTTGTGCATCTAAAGCACCACCAAAACGTGGAGTAGCCGCTGCCACTTCAAGTTTTAAGCCGTCTGCAGTTAACTGAGCACGTACATCTTTGCCTTCATTAAACACAGCCAGCAACGCATCAGCTTTAGCTTTTGCCTGTTTGCTGCTCTCGGCTGCAGTGACAGCTTTAACCACTTCAGCTTTTACTTCGTCAAAAGATTTGGTTTTTGCGCTCTGATGTTCAACCAGACGCACCACCACCACATGCTCTTCACTCAGCGCAATCACATCGCTGTTAGTGCCTGAGGCAATAAAGTCGGCGTTAAACACTTTATCGAGGAATACAGGTACCGCAAAAGGCGCTTTGGCACTTTCACGTGAAAACAATGGCAGTTCCTGCACTTTGGCATTGACCGCAGTTGCGGCTTCGTCGAGGTTATCAGCCACTTCAAAACTCACTTCAGCCAGTTTTTGTTGCAATTCAGCAAACTGCTCAGCGGCTTTTTCTTTTTGTACTGTTTGTTTAATAGCGTCCTGCACTTCAGCCAAAGGCTTCACTTGCGCCGCTTCAATTTCTGTCAGTTTAATAATGTGATAACCAAAAGACGTTTTCACAACAGCACTGACATCACCCACTTTAGCCAGGGCGTAAGCAGCAGCTTCAAATTCGGCTTCCATCACACCTTTGCTGATAAAGTCTAAATCACCGCCATTTTCAGCAGAAACTGTGTCGGCTGAATTAGCTTTGGCAACAACAGCAAAATCAGCACCTGCCTGGATCTCTTTTAGCAGCGCTTCAGCTTTGCTTTTTACTGCTGCATCTTCTTCGGCTGCTTCCAGCAGAATATGCGAAACACGACGACGTTCTTCTGTTTGATATCTGTCTTTGTTCGCTTCGTAATAAGCAGTCACATCGGCATCTGACACTTCAATCGTTTTTGCCAGTTCGCTGCTGTTGAGCTCAACGTACTGCAGTGACACCTGCTCAGGCGTGGCATAAGCGGCTTGGTTCAGCTGATAATATTCATTCAGCTTTTCATCGGTGATTTCAACCTGAGCGGCAAAATCAGCAGCTTTAATAGTAACGTATTCAATATCGCGATTTTGTTGTTGTAACGTCATCAGCGCTTTTAATTCGCCAGGCAACGCAAACTCAGAACCTGCCAGACCAATCATCAGCTGGTTACGGGCAAATTGTTCACGCAAAATGTCACCAAACTGGTTTGGGGTCAGGTTGTTCTGACGTAATAAGGCGTTATAACGTTCGTTGTTAAAAACACCATCAATCTGAAACTCTGTCATTTCAGTGATGGTTTTTTTCAGCGTTGCATCGCTGATTTTTAACCCCAGAGTGTTTGCCTGTTGTTTCATCAGTGTTTCGTCGATTAAACGTTCCAACACTGAATTACGGAAATTGTTCATATATTCTGGATCAGCGGCCAGCGATGAAAACATATCACCAAACTGTTGCTGCATTCTGGCGCGTTCGTTTTGATAACTCTGGTCAAACTTAGCGCGGCTGATTTCTTCACCATTTACCACAGCAACAGACTGATCGCTGTTATTGGCAAAATAGCTGCTGACGCCGGATACGGCGAATGTCAGGATCACCAGGCCCAGAATGACCTGAGCAACAATCCCTTTTGAACCTTCTCTGATCTTTTCTAACATGCTTGCTTCATCTCTTATAACGGCAATGACGGCTTAAAAAAAAGGCGCATCTTAACAGATGCGCCTTTTTTATAGAAGCTGTAACGGAACTGTCGATACGCGCGCTAAGGTTTAACTCACTTATCATTTCAGCTTGTAAAACAAGCCTTACTGTTCTTTTTAAGCTTAGCTACTGCACCGGCGCGCCGGCACAGCATTCAAGTTTAGTTAACGCTGTCTTTTAACGCTTTGCCTGGCTTGAAAGAAGGGATCTTCGCAGAAGCGATTTGAATCGTTTCGCCAGTTTGTGGGTTACGACCAGTACGGGCTGCACGCTCACGTACTGCGAAAGTACCGAAACCAACCAGCGCAACTGAGTCACCTTCCTTTAAAGCTTCAGTAACGGCTTCGATGAACGCGTCAAGAGAACGACCCGCTGCCGCTTTAGAAATGTCTGCACCAGCAGCAATTTTGTCGATAAGTTGAGACTTGTTCACAATATCATCCCCTTCAATTGTTATTATTTTCTACAACCAGATT
>NZ_JAVBXS010000092.1 GCF_030824435.1 Rheinheimera sp. | reverse complement strand
ACTGCAAAGTGGCCGCAAACTCAGTGCCAAACTATTGGTGCTTTGTGAAGGTGGCGACTCTCCAACCAGGCAGCTGGCGGGTATCAGCCAGCAACAACAACCTTATGGCCAAACCGCTGTGATAGCCAATATTGGTATTCAAACCCCGCATCAGCAGCGCGCTTTTGAACGTTTTACCAAAAACGGCCCAATTGCTTTATTGCCATTAAGCAAACAACGTTATTCGCTGGTCTGGACTATGACGCCAGAGCAGGCGGCAAATATGCAGCAGTTGCCGGACGCTGAATTTCTGGCGCGGCTGCAGCAAGCTTTTGGTTACAGAGCCGGTGTGCTGCAAAGTGTTGGCAGCAGAATGAGTTACCCTTTAACACTAAAATTTTCTGCGCAGGCCAGCAAACACAGATTATTGCTTTGTGGTAATAGCTTGCACAATTTGCATCCTATTGCCGGACAAGGTTTTAATCTGGCTTTGCGTGATATAGCCGCTATCCGCACTTTAGTGGCAAATGTTGAAGATCCGGGTTGTTATGCCGTCACTTCGGCGTATCAAAAGCTGCGTAGTAGCGATATGCAACAAGTGATTAATCTCACCGACGGCCTGGTGCGGTTATTCTCCAACAGCTCACGTCTTTTGGCCTTGGGCCGAAGTATCGGTTTAACAGCTTTAATGCAAATTGATATGTTAAAACAGCAATTTGCCAATCAAACCATGGGGCTGAGCCCGTTAAAAAAACAGCAACAACAGCTGGTGAAACTTATGGCGGCTCAAACCCACATTTCCGAAACAGCGGCTGTTCAAGCGTCTGTAGAAGCGCTTGTAAAAGCGCAGCAGCATTTATCTTTAAGCCATCTTCAACCAGGCCCCGGAGGCCAGTCTGATGCAAACCTCTGATGTATTAATAGTAGGTGGCGGTAGCGCCGGTTTAACTTTGGCTTTGTTATTGGCGACAGGCGAGCATAGCCAGAAACTTAAAATTACCTTGCTGGAACAAGGGCCTGCGCCTGAGCCTACAGCACCGCAGTTGCAAAGAGTCAGCGCGCTGAATCAGGCGTCGAAAAGATTATTAACTGCGCTTGGCGTCTGGCAGGGGCTGACCGCCAATCCGGCTTATCAGCAGATGGACGTGTGGGAAGCCGACAGTTTTGCCCGTATTCAGTTTGATGCACATAGCCAAAATGAAACTGAACTCGGCTGGATAGTCGACAATCAGCAGCTTTGTCAGCAGCTCTATCAAAGGCTGAAACAATATCCGCAGGTGCAGTGTTTATTTGGCTGTAGTATTCAACAAATTAACGCCGGTGATGAACAAAACCTTGTCACACTCAGTGACGGCACAGTGCTTTTGGCCAAACTGCTGGTCGGCGCCGACGGCGCTGAATCCAAAGTGCGGCAAAGCCAACAAATGCCGCTGGCGTTCTGGGATTATGACCATCATGCGCTGGTTGCTGTGATCAAAACTCAGCAGCCGCACGGGCAATGTGCACGTCAGGTATTTTTGCCAACCGGGCCTTTGGCTTTATTGCCGCTGAGTGAGCCACATTTATGCTCTATTGTCTGGAGTACCAGCCCGGAGCACGCGGCGCAGCTGCTGGCAATTGAAGAACAGCAATTTAATCAGGCGCTGACAGCTGCTACTCAGTCGGCACTTGGCGTGCTTCAAGTGCAAAGCGCAAGGCAAAAATATCCACTTAAAATGCGTTATGCAACGCAGTGGCAACAACAGCAGGTGGTGCTGGTGGCCGACGCTGCCCACACCATACATCCGCTGGCGGGGCAGGGCATGAATTTAGGGCTGATGGACGTTGCCGCATTAGCAGAACTAATCAATCAGCAAATGGCGAAAAATTTACCCTGGGTCAGCCAAAGAATGTTACGCCAGTATGAACGTTGGCGAAAAGCTGAAGCACAACAGCTGATTGCAGCTATGGAGCTGTTTAAAAGGGGGTTTTCTTTGCCTTCACCGCTGGCGAAACTGGTACGAGCTGTTGGCATGAAAAGCACCAATCAACTGCCTTTTTTAAAGCAAAAAATTATGGCAGCAGCATTGGGTAACAGTGGCGACTTGCCTTTGCTGGCAAGGCCTGTGCCGGTGAAAGACTAACTTCCGGCACAGGGTATACGGTATACAATCCATATTTCGCATTATTAAATCTAATTAATCAGGGGCTGTTGAGCGCTAATGCCATACGTTATAATCCGGCGCAACTTTTAGCGATACCCGTAATGATGCTGTGGATATCAGCAAAATTGCCGGGCGCTGGCCGGGGCCTTAAAGGCTAATCCGGCATGGTGCCAGACAAGCTGTATGCTGCAGAACCGTTACTACCCTACATAACAGCCAGAGTAAAACTGGCAGACAGGATGGTACAGATGGCTCAACAAACTGTGTTAATTGGCAAACATCTCGAATCTGGCGCAAAAGTCGTCGATTTCCACGGCTGGGATATGCCGCTGCATTACGGTTCTCAAATTGAAGAACATCACTTTGTGCGCACTGACGCCGGTATGTTCGACGTTTCCCATATGACCATTGTTGATTTAAATGGCGCCCGTACCCGCGAATTTTTACGTTATTTACTGGCCAACGACGTTGCCAAATTAACAGTACCAGGCAAAGCGCTGTACACCGGCATGCTGAACGAAGCTGGTGGTGTGATTGACGATCTGATTGTGTATTTCCTGTCTGAAGATTATTTCCGTTTAGTGGTGAACTCCGCCACCCGCGAAAAAGACCTGGCCTGGATCAACACTCAAGCCAAAGCTTTTGACGTGAAAGTTACTGAACGTCCTGAATTTGCCATGATTGCAGTGCAGGGCCCAAACGCCAAAGCCAAAGTAGCCACTTTATTAAACGATAGCCAAAAAGCCGCTGTTGCCGGTATGAAACCATTTTTTGGTGTACAGGCTGGTGATTTGTTTATTGCCACCACAGGCTACACCGGCGAAGACGGTTACGAAATTGCCCTGCCAAACGAACTGGCCGCTGACTTCTGGCAAAAGCTGCTGGAAGCCGGTGTAAAACCAGCAGGTTTAGGCGCCCGCGACACTTTGCGTTTAGAAGCCGGCATGAACCTTTATGGTCAGGATATGGACGAAACCGTATCACCTTTAGCCGCCAATATGGGCTGGACCATTGCATGGGAGCCGGCGGAGCGTAACTTTATCGGCCGCGCAGCGCTTGAAAAACAACGTGCCGAAGGCACCTTTAAGCTGGTTGGTTTAGTGATGGAGCAAAAAGGTGTGCTGCGTCATGGCCAGAAAGTTGTGGTTGAAGGTGGCGAAGGTGAAATTACCTCTGGTACCTTTTCTCCTACTTTAGGTTATTCCATTGCGATGGCACGTGTGCCAGCCTCTGTGGGTGAAACCGCTGAAGTGGATATCCGTGGTAAATTAGTTCCGGTAAAAGTGGTAAAACCTTCTTTTGTCCGTATGGGTAAAAAAGTCATCTAAACTAGCTGTTGCCTTGGCCGGCAGCTGTGGTTTAAACAGCAACTGCCGGTCAGATAAACAAAATATTAAATAGCGAATTAAGTCCGAGGAAAAAACATGAGCTCTATCCCACAAGAATTAAAATATGCAGCGTCACACGAATGGGTTCGCAGTGAAGGCAACGGCGTTTACACTGTTGGTATCACAGAACACGCACAAGACCTGCTGGGTGATATGGTGTTTGTAGAATTACCAGACGTGGGTGACTCTGTTGCTCAGGGCGACGACGTTGCTGTTGCTGAGTCAGTAAAAGCTGCTTCTGATATTTATGCGCCAATTTCCGGTGAAATTGTGGCCATCAACGAAGCGTTGAGTGATTCACCTGAAACAGTCAACAGCGCTCCATACACTGATGGCTGGATGTTTAAAATTAAAGCCTCTGACGAAGCCGAAGTTGCTGCTTTGTTAGATGCCGCAGGTTACGCTGCTGCTATCGCAGAATAAGGCCCGCCAGGGCAACACAAGCCCCGCATAATCAGCGGGGTTTTGTTTTCCTCCTTTATCATCAATGATTTTGGAGGAACGCCCGAAAGGGCAAATGTTTTTAGCAGTTAAATCAGTAACGGCAAGGCCAAACAGAAATTTGCTTCGTAAGGGTAAAGTCTGCAGCGCCAAACCGTTGCCCCAGTTAAGCTTTTTAGGAAATTCCAGGCATGACCACTTCTGTGAAAACCCTGTCGCAACTTGCGAATCAACAAGAATTTATCGCCCGCCATATAGGCCCAAACGCCGCTGAAACGCAAGCCATGCTCAATGAGCTGGGTGTCAGCAGTATTGAAGAGCTGATTGCGCAGACTGTGCCAGCTGATATTCGTTTAAAAACACCTTTGGCAACAGGCGAAGCGACGACAGAAGCGGATGCTCTGGCTTATTTAAAAGCTGCCGCAAACAAAAACAAAATGTTTACTTCGTACATTGGTATGGGTTACCACCCAACGCACACGCCAAACGTTATTTTGCGTAATGTGCTGGAAAACCCGGGCTGGTACACAGCCTACACGCCATACCAGCCGGAAATTGCCCAGGGCCGGTTAGAAGCGCTGCTGAATTTCCAACAGGTTTCATTAGATTTAACCGGTATGGAGCTGGCGTCAGCTTCTTTACTGGACGAAGCCACTGCCGCTGCTGAAGCTATGGCGCTGGCTAAACGTGTGACTAAAAACAAATCAAATACTTACTTCATCGCTGATGACGTGCACCCACAAACCATCGACGTAGTGCGCACCCGTGCTGAAATGTTTGGTTTTGACATCATTGTAGGTAAAGCCACTGAAGCCACTAACCACGACGTATTTGGCGCTTTAATTCAGTACCCGTCGACCACAGGTGAAGTACGCAACGACGCGCAGCTGATTGCTGATTTACAAGCGAAAAAAGCCATTGTGGCAGTAGCTACAGATCCAATGGCATTGCTGTTATTAAAATCACCAGGTGAGTTAGGTGCAGACGTCGTATTAGGTTCTGCCCAGCGTTTTGGTGTGCCAATGGCTTTTGGTGGCCCACACTCGGCATTTTTTGCCACCCGTGACGATTACAAACGTTCTATGCCTGGCCGTATTATTGGTGTGTCAAAAGACCGCCGTGGTAATCAGGCTTTGCGTATGGCAATGCAAACACGCGAGCAACATATCCGCCGTGAAAAAGCCAACTCCAACATCTGTACTGCTCAGGTGCTGCTGGCCAATATGGCGTCGTTCTACTGTGTATACCACGGCCCACAAGGCCTGAAAAACATTGCCGAACGTATTCACCGCTCAGCCGATATCTTTGCCGCTGGTTTAACTGCCAAAGGCGTTGCGCTTAAGCACAACAGCTGGTTTGACACTGTTACTTTTGCAGTTGCGAACCGCAGTGAAGTGGTAGCCCGTGCCTTAAACGCCGGCCTGAACTTCCGCACCGATTTAGCCGATACTTTAAGCGTCAGCTTCCACGAACAAACTTCAGCTGCTGATATTGCTGTGCTTTTTGATGTGGTATTTGGCGCTGGCCACGGTTTAGATGTAGCAGCTTTAGATGCCACTATTGTTGCCAAAGGCTCCAACTCTATTCCTGCTGATTTAGTCCGTACTTCCGCTTATTTAACGCACCCGGTATTTAACCAGTACCACAGCGAAACTGACATGCTGCGTTATATCAAAAAGCTGGAAAACAAAGACTTAGCATTAAACCACGCGATGATTTCATTAGGCTCTTGCACTATGAAATTAAACGCAACTGCTGAGATGATTCCGGTGACCTGGCCAGAATTTGCGTCATTACACCCATTCGTGCCTAAAGATCAGGCCGAAGGTTATTACCAGATGATTGGTGAACTGGCCGACTGGCTGGTGAACATCACGGGTTACGACCAAATGTCGATGCAGCCAAACTCAGGTGCTCAGGGTGAATACGCCGGTATGATTGCTATCCGCAAATACCATGAAAGCCGTGGTGAATCACAGCGTAACATCTGTTTAATTCCGGTATCTGCGCACGGTACTAACCCGGCAACAGCGGCTATGGCCAGCTTTGAAGTGGTGCTGGTAGATTGTGATAAGAGCGGCAACATCGACATGGCTGATTTAAAAGCCAAAGCCGAAGCTGTTTCTGACCGTTTAGCCGCCATTATGGTGACTTACCCTTCAACCCACGGTGTGTTTGAAGAGTCTATTCGTGAGCTGTGTGACATTATTCACGCCCACGGTGGCCAGGTGTATATGGACGGCGCCAATATGAACGCTCAGGTGGGTGTAACATCACCAGGCTTTATCGGTGCAGACGTATCTCACTTAAACCTGCACAAAACTTTCTGTATTCCACACGGCGGTGGCGGCCCTGGCATGGGTCCAATTGGCGTGAAAAAACAGCTGGCTCCGTTCCTGCCTAACCACGCTGTGGTAAAAATTGCCGATACTGGCGCCAACAACGGTGCAGTTTCTGCCGCACCATTTGGCAGCGCCGGCATTCTGCCAATCAGCTGGATGTACATTAAGATGATGGGCGGCGACGGTTTACGTCAGGCCACTGAATACGCCATTTTAAACGCTAACTATATGGCCGCTAAACTCGACCCTATGTTCCCTGTGCTGTACAAAGGCAAAAACGGCCGTGTA
Source organism: Rheinheimera sp. (assembly GCF_030824435.1). GTDB lineage: Bacteria > Pseudomonadota > Gammaproteobacteria > Enterobacterales > Alteromonadaceae > Pararheinheimera. Next base: position 1,126 of record NZ_JAVBXS010000092.1, on the reverse strand, counting down.
GCACACGAATGTATTATCGATATGCGTCCGTTAAAAGAAGCAACCGGCGTGACCGAAATGGACATTGCCAAACGTTTAATGGACTACGGTTTCCACGCCCCAACCATGTCATTCCCGGTTGCCGGCACTTTAATGATTGAGCCAACAGAGTCTGAATCTAAAGTGGAACTGGACAAGTTTATTGAAGCCATGACCTCTATCCGCGCTGAAATTGCCAGGGTAGAAGCAGGGGAGTGGACAGCAGACAACAGCCCGCTGCACTTCGCCCCACACACTATGGCCGATATTTTCGACGCCAACTGGAACCGCGTATACGACCGTCAATACGCCGCCTTCCCGGCACAATACGTAGCCGACAACAAGTTCTGGCCAACAGTGACCCGTATCGACGACGTTTATGGCGACCGGAATTTAATGTGTGCTTGCCCAAGCCCGGAAGATTATCGGTAAGTTGGTTAGTTACCCTGGCGGGATAATTATTTAAACCGCCAGGGGCAAATAAACAGCGTTAAGTAAAAAAGCGAACCCAAATGGGTTCGCTTTTTTGTTTTTGTTGATAGGGGGTTGGTTGCAGGAAGGCCACTATAAACCACCACCGGCAACTACTACGTTCGCCCGTTCGCGCCTCCCGCGCTCACTCTTGAATGCTCACTCCGCAGTTCCCGGCGTTGGTTTTGCTATTGGCGCTTTAACGCGATTTGATATCAAATTGGGTGCTGTGTTTACGTGATTTCTGCTTTGAGCGAAAAGCGGACATTACATAAGTTGTCTGATAGTCTTGTCTCAGGACATAACAAAACATAGCGGAAAATTTACTAATGGAGATGCTATACATTAAAAAAGAATATTCGGTGAGGTTTGCTGAACTGTCAGTTAAGAGAGAAATTAAAAATGTTGAGGTCAGTGAAAGTGGAATTGATTTCACTATTTCTTTCGTTGAGTCAGATGCTAGCAAAAATTATCACGAACAATGCCCAATGAATATAATTATTATTTCAAAGCATTCCATAATTCCTCGAAAAATCCCTCAAATTCTCACGAAAATATCTGAAGGGTATAAGCCATTAGAGGGAGAAATAGCTGATACATATGACAAGTTAGTACGCAAAGAAGGACCTGACTATGG
>NZ_JAVBXS010000091.1 GCF_030824435.1 Rheinheimera sp. | reverse complement strand
CCGTGCAGCCGCTTCATCTCCTTGTTTTTTTAACCGATGATAACGGGCTTCCATGGCTTTAACTGCGGCCCGGGCATGACCTGGCATATCAATTTCCGGTATTACTTCAATATGACGGGCAGCGGCAAATTTTAGAATTTCAATAAAATCACTTTGACTGTAATAACCATTGCCCGAGCCTGAAACATGTGGACCAGTGCCAAGCTGGGTTAATAAACAACGTTGTTCAGTTAAGTCAAAACAACGTTTGGCGCCTATATCGGTCAGCTCAGGCAATCCCGGAATTTCCAGTCGCCAGCCTTCATCTTCAGTCAGATGCAGGTGCAGTTTATTCAGTTTATAACGGGCCATTTGTTCAATCAGCCGCAAAGTCACGGCTTTGCCGTGGAAGTTACGTGCCATATCGTAGTGCATGCCACGCCAGGCAAAACGTGGGCTGTCGCTGACATGCAATTGTGGCAGGCTGTATTTTTGGTTTGTAATAGTGGCAGGCAGCAGGCTCAGCAGCGACTGCAGCCCGTAAAACACACCGGCATTGTCATGGCCGCGGATCAAAATACTGTTGTTGCTGATGCTAAGTTGATAACCCTCGGTCTCTGCCACTTTGTGATCAACCAGCAACACAATTCGTTGTTGCAGCTGTTCGTTCACAGTGGCCTGTAATGGCAGCTGCAAGCCACTTTGCGCCAGCTGTTGTTGTAAATAAGCTGCTTCTGTCGCCAGCCGGCCCTGATAGGCAATGTGCCATGCTGAATTCAGTTCGGTGCGCCCGGCCTGATAACTTAGCTGGCGTGGGGTTGGAATTATTTTATCCTGCAGCTTTTGTAACTCGATGCTGGCGGCATTCACCGGCAGATTCTGCTGATAACGGCTTTCACTGCTGGCGATAGGGTGCAAATCCGGCTCAGGCTGCCGGTAACGCAGCAGTTGTTCCGGCTTTAAAAAAGGGGCAACAAACTGCGCCAGATCTTCGGTATCGGTATTGGCAAAAATTTCCGGTTGTAACGAAGTGGCCACAATAAAAGCTCTTGGCATAAAGTCGGTAAAACTCACCATATGGGCATTGCCGCTGTAGTGAATTTCCACTGCTTCACCCTGGCCAAGCCCGGCAAAATTGGCGGTTGCGCTCAGGCGGTGTAAATCACCCTGAATATGTTCAAGCCGTAAACCATGTTGTTCCGGTGCGCTGAGTTTACGGATAGAGTGCAGGTAAATCTGCCAGTTGCCTGTGCCTTTATGCAGCTGGATGTCAGACAAATTGCTGAGTTTCAGCTGGCCTGTTGTGCCTGTATTTTCAACAAAGTTGCTGACCACAACAAACTGCAGCTGGCTTTGGCTGGCAAATTTTTGCAATTCGGTTTGTTGCAGAAAATCTTTTGCCAACAATGCTTGGCTTGCAAACAAAACCAGCAGTGTTGTCAGACGCGTCAGCTTGATACTCATGAGACTTCCCCTGTTGCTAAGACCGGTCACAACTGCCGGTTGTTGTTTTTTGTGCTTTAGTCCGGCTTTGCAGAAACAATGCGCCAATTTTGACTGCTAAGCTACTGAATTAAGTCAGTTAATTATTTCGCCCCGTTGTTTTAATACAAATTTCAGTTTGATTTTTAAACAAGGGTCTTGTTATTTGTCAAAATTATTATATGCTGAACTGGAAAAATGACAACGCTGTCAATTTGGCTAATGTACAATTTTTCAACATCAAAGTACAAGCAAAAATGCAGGCAGTGCAGGGGGAACCCTGAATGACGTAACGAGGTTGGGCGGATGACAATAAGTTCAGGGCAGCAGGGGCCTTTGTATCTTGGCATTGATGGTGGTGGCAGCAAATGCCGGGTGGTCATTGTGAATGCCAATAATCAGCTGCTGGGCGAAGGTCTGGGCGGGCCGGCCAATCCGCTGCGTGGCATGAAAGTGGCCACAGATTCTATTTTAACTGCAACACAACAGGCGCTGACGGCTGCAGGTATGACATTTAACGACATGTCGCGCCTGATTGCCGGAGCTGGTCTGGCTGGCGTCAATATGCCGCAGTATTTTCAGTTATTTTCCGAGTGGAAACATCCGTTTGCTGCTTTTCACCTGACCACGGATTTACATATTGCCTGTATTGGCGCCCATGCCGGTGGTGATGGTGCTGTGGTGATTGCCGGCACCGGCTCTTGTGGTCTGGCCGATGTAAAAGGGGCTCTGCTGGATATTGGTGGCCATGGTTTCCCTTATGGTGATAACGGCAGCGGCGCCTGGTTTGGCATGCAGTTGTTACATCATGTGTTGCTGCACAAAGATGGCCTGGCGCCTGATACCTTATTGACCGGCTTGTTGTGCCACGAGATTGGCGCAGCTGACACTCTGCAGATCGTCAGTCATTTTATGCACGCCACACCTACTGTGTATGCCCGTTATGCACCGCTGGTGTTTACCGCCGCCGAGCAGGGCGACACAACAGCCCTTGGCATAGTGGCACAAGGTGCAGCTTTTATTAATCAGATAGCGCTGAAACTGTTTGAACTGTCGCCACCACGTTTTTCGATGATTGGTGGTTTGGCTTATAAGCTGGTGCCTTATCTGGACAACAAGGTGCAGCAGGCGTTAACACCGGCTTTGGCAGCCCCCGAATTTGGTGCTGTCTGGTTTGCCAGACAACAACAAAACTTATTACCTGCCGCAGCGGCGGCGCAATCCTAAACAAGAGCCCTAAAACAGCATCCTAAAACAGAATCCTGAAACAGAAGTGAGTAGCAGATGAACAGTACCATTATGGCGCAGGAAGCCGCCGAAGCTCCAGCCCGGATCCGTGAACAACTGGCCGCCAACAGCGGCACTATTGCCGGTATTGTGCAGCAAATTCAACAACGTGCGCCTAAGTATGTCTATATGGTTGGCCGTGGATCTTCTGATCACGCCGGTGTATTTGCCAAATATCTGATTGAAATCGAATTGGGTTTACCTGTGGTGCCTGCTGCGCCTTCTATTGCCAGTGTTTATCACAAACAACTGCAGTTGCAGGACGCGCTGGTGCTGGTGATTTCGCAGTCGGGCCGCAGCCCGGATATTCTGGCGCAGGTTGAAATGGCCAAAATGGCCGGTGCTTATGTGGTGGCTTTGGTGAACGACACCAGCTCGCCACTGGCCGAACAAGCGGACGCTGTGGTGCCACTGTTTGTCGGACCGGAAAAAGCAGTTGCAGCTACCAAGAGCTATCTGGCCACTTTAAGTGCTTTATTACAGCTGGTGGCGGTATGGTCGGCGCAGCCGCAGTTATTGGCAGCAGTTGAATCTTTGCCGGCCTTGCTGGAACAAGCGCAACAATTACCGGCGCAGTTAACACCAGAGTCTGTTGCTACTGTAAAACATGGGGTAGTGCTTGGCCGTGGCCCTGGTTATGCCATAGCACGTGAAATTGCGTTAAAACTGAAAGAAGTTTGTGGTATTCATGCCGAAGCTTTTTCCAGTGCCGAGTTTTTACATGGTCCTGTGACTTTGGTAAAAAACCAGTTTGCCATTATTGATGTTGCTGTTGCTGACGAAGCGCTGGCAGCGCATCAGGCGCAGGTGTTGGAAGTACAAAGCCGCGGCGCTGCTGTGGTGCATTTAAATCACGGTGCTTTAACTTCTCATCCAAGAGTATTGCCACTGCTGGTATTACAACGTTTTTATCTGGATGTGGAAGCTGTTGCGCGTAGCCGTGGGGTGAACCCTGATGCGCCTCCTGGCCTGAATAAAGTGACTAAAACAGTGTAATTCTTTATAAAAACAGTAGTTTGCTAAGAATAAAAACAGAGAAATGTGGCAGCCATTTTTTGGCTGCCAGTGCTAAAAGCAGGTAGGTAACAAGTGACAATACAACATCTGGCCGTAGCAAAGTTGTTTGACGGTGAACATTGGTTGCACAATGTGCAGGTCAGTTTTGAAAACGGCAACATCAGCCAGATTGTTGCCGCTGATGCAGCTTCTGTATTACCGCTGACCTTAGCGCCTGGTTTTATTGATATTCAGGTGAACGGCGGTGGTGGTGCTTTGTTTAATACAGCACCCACTTTAGAAACGCTCAGAACCATGGTCAAAGCCCATGCCGGTTTTGGCAGCACCGCTTTATTGCCAACAGTGATCACCGATTCTGTTGCCCTGATGCAGCAAGCTGCTGATGTGATAGCAGCTGCTATTGCTGCTAAAGAGCCGGGTGTGTTGGGTGTGCATTTTGAAGGACCACATTTATCGGTACCAAAAAAAGGCGTGCATCCACAGCAACATATCCGGCCTTTGTCTGAAGCAGAACTCGCAATTTATCGCCGCACCGACCTTGGCGTGAAGCTTGTTACAGTGGCGCCGGAAAATATCAGCGCCGCACAAATCCGCCAGTTGGTGGAGCTCGGTGTGTTGGTGTTCTTGGGCCATTCCAATGCCGACGCTGCCACTGTCAACGCTGCTTTAGCGGCCGGCGCTTGTGGTTTTACCCATTTATACAACGCCATGTCACCACTGACCTCGCGTGAACCCGGTATGGTCGGTGCTGCTTTGGCAAGCCCGGATGCCTGGTGTGGCATTATTCTCGATGGTCATCATGTGCATCCGCTGGCGGCCAAACTGGCGCTGGCAGCCAAACCACGCGGCAAGTTGCTGCTGGTCACAGACGCCATGTCGCCGGTAGGCACCACCGACACTGAGTTTGCCTTTTTTGACGGCAAAGTGTTTCGCGATGGTAATAAACTCACCATCGAAACCGGTCAGCTGGCAGGTTCAGTGTTAGATATGGCGGCAGCTGTGCAATATGCCGTGGCTGAGCTTGGTGTGGCGCAAGGCGAAGCACTACGTATGGCGTCTTTATATCCGGCGCAGTGTATTGGCACAGAACTTCATATGGGCCGGATTGCGCCGGGCTATCGTGCTGATCTGGTGCTTTTGAATGAACAAGGTTTAGTACAACAATGCTGGATTGGCGGCGCCGCTCAGCTGTAATAGCGCGCTGCTGCACAATACAAAAACACACAACGATAAATCAGGTGCAGCTTTTAGCTGTAACCGGATAACAATAACAGCAACAAACAACAGAGGTAGATATGGAAATGGCGATAAACAACACACAGGGCAGAAATACCTTGTTGCCGATGGTCATCATCGGCACCTTGTTTTTTGTATTTGGGTTTGTCACCTGGTTAAACGGTTCTTTAATACCGTTTTTAAAAATTGTCTGTGATCTCAATGAGTTTCAGGCGTTGTTGGTGACATTCGCCTTTTATATTGCTTATGTAGTGATGGCCATTCCGATGTCGATGGTATTAAACCGCATTGGCTATAAAAACGGTATGGTGGCGGGTTTGGGCATTATGGCGGTTGGCGCTGTGCTCTTTATTCCGGCGGCACAAAGCAGCTTTTATGGTTTGTTTTTAATAGCTTTGTTTACCTTGGGTACCGGCCTCACCATTTTACAAACCGCTTCTAACCCTTATATCGTTTGTATTGGCCCACGCGAAAGTGCCGCTATGCGTATCAGTTGTATGGGGCTGGTGAATAAAGGTGCCGGTATTGTGGTGCCTTTGGTATTTACCGCATTAATTTTAACCGGCATGGACCAGTTTACCCCTGAAGCTTTGGCTGCGTTAACGGCAGAAGAAAAAGCCAGCCGTATTGCCGAGTTATCGAACCGTCTGGTGCAACCTTATATCTATATGACGGCCGCTTTAGTGGCCTTAATGGCTTTCGTAAAATTTTCGCCGCTGCCAGAGCCGGATCTGGAAGACGCTGTCATTGGCGACGCCAAAGCACAACCTCAAACCTCAGTGTTGCAATTCCCACAGCTGGTATTGGGTGTGATTGCGTTGTTTTTTTATGTGGGTGTTGAAGTCATTGCCGGTGACACCATAGGTTTATATGGTCAGAACCTGCAGGTGGCAAACTTCGGTACTTTAACTTCTTATACCATGGCTTTTATGGTGTTGGGTTATCTGGTGGGTGTGAGCTGTATTCCGAAATATTTGTCACAAGCCCGTGCTTTACAAGGCTCGGCAATTTTTGGTTTGTTGTTCACTTTGGGGGTGATGTTTGGCTCCGGTGACAGCCATCTGATTGCGCAGCTGTTATTTGGCTGGACTGGTATTCCAACAGTGCCGGACACTGTGCTTTATCTGGCGATGTTAGGTTTTGCCAATGCGCTGGTGTGGCCTGCGGTTTGGCCTTTGGCGCTGGATGGTTTAGGTAAATTTACCGCCACAGCTTCAGCTCTATTGATTATGGGTATTGCCGGTGGTGCTTTGTTGCCGCTGCTGTATGGTTATTTTGCCCACAGCTCAGGCGACAGCCAGCTGGCGTATTGGGTGATGTTGCCTTGTTATGCGTTTATCCTGTTTTATGCTTTTAAAGGCCATAAAATCCGTCAGTGGTAACATTTTTGATTCAACAACAACGCCAGTGGAAACACTGGCGTTGTTGTATTTAAAGCAGGCCGCTTTGGCGCTGCTTTTTTCTAAACCCAGCCTTGCTAAAACCAGCTTTACCCTATTGATAAAAAAGAGAAGTTTTGATGACCACCACACGTTTTGTCGCCCTTGATGCACTGCGCGGTTTAATTTTGGCGCTGATGATTCTGGTCAATACACCAGGCTCCTGGTCGGCGGTGTATAGCCCGCTGTTACATGCCGACTGGCATGGTTTTACTTTTGCCGATCTGGTGTTTCCGGGCTTTTTATTTGTAGTGGGCGCGGCGATGTTTTTTGCGTTAAAAACTCAAGCCTGGAGTGCGGCTTCAGTTAAAAAAGTACTGCGCCGCACGCTGCTGATGTTTGTGCTTGGCCTTGGTTTAAATTTTTTATGGACACCGGATTTGAGCCAAATGCGGCTGATGGGGGTATTGCAGCGTATTGCTTTATGTTATGGCTTGGCGGCTTTATTGGTGCTGGCATTAAAACCCTGGTTTACCGGTGCTAAACAGCAATATCTGATGCCTTTGTTTGGTGCTTTGTTGTTAGCGTTTTATTGGTTGTTATTACAGCTTGGCGGCCCAGCGCCTTACAGTCTGGAAGGCAATATTGTTGGGGTGATAGACAGGGCTTTATTGGGTGAACATCGGTTATATCAGGGTTTTGGTATGCCCTTTGACCCTGAAGGTTTACTCAGTACTTTAGGCGCTGTGGTGAATGTGCTGCTGGGTTATTGGGTAGCGGGTGAACTCAGTCAACGCCAGCCCAAAGCAGGGATGTTGTGGTTATTGGCGGTTGGCGCCTTGATGTTGCTGTTATCGCAGTTGTTAGCACCAATCTGGCCGGTGAATAAAGCCTTATGGACCGGCAGTTATGTGCTGCAAAGCACTGGCTTGTTATTGGGGCTGCTGGCGTTAATGGTGTGGCTGGTGGATATCCGCAACTTTGCTTTTATTGCAGAGCCGCTGCGGGTTTACGGTTCTAACCCTTTGTTTATTTACATTTTGTCCTGGTGCTGGACAGTGCTGCTGAGCAAAGTGCTGGTATGGCAGGTCGCTGGGGTTGGGAGTACGGGCGGCACAGAAAACACCATGTCGGCTTATCAGTGGTTGTATCAGCTGTTACAAAGCGGCCTTGCCGACAAACCGGCTTCGTTGCTGTTTGCGTTATTGCATGTCGGCTTGTTCTGGTTCATTTCTTATGTTTTGTATCGCAGGCAGATTTTTATCAAAATCTAAAAAAACAAAAGGCGCTTGAAAGCGCCTTTTGTTTGAATCTTGCGAAGCTTTAAACAGCACCAGTTAATAGCGGTATTCCCAGCTTGCTGCAACACTCAGGCTTTTTTCCTGCTCTGGCCGCAGTGGCGATTTTTGCAAAAACCTGGTTTGTAACTGCAATAAACCGTTGAACAAAGGCCGGCGATGTTCCAGTTTTAACTGCCAGCTACTGTCGTTTTGCAAAGCCTGATAATAGGTGGCATATGCCAGCTGTGCCGCAAAGCTTTGGCCACCAGGCAGCTGATATAAATAACCTGAACTCAGCACTTTGGCGTCCGCGCCATAACCACTGCCAATAATACGGCCATAACGGCGGTAACCTTCAGGGTACAAGTTGCCCTGATAAGCACAGTTGCCGGGCTCCAGACTGTCTTCACATTGTAAATAACTGTCGCTGTATTCCAGGTTCAGACTGTGCAAAACGTCGTTTTGCCCCCAGAAGGTACGCACGCCATACAGTTGCAAGGCTTTATCCGGCAGGCCTGAACTGTTGTCATCATCAGCAATTTCGCCATACAGCGTCAGTGGCAGGCCAAAAGTATTCAGGTGATAACTCAGGTCCACCGCCGCTCTTTGGTCGGCCGGAATTTCGTCTCTTTTGTCGTAGCTGACTAAATCCCATAAAGTGCTGAATGAGTTGCTGCGGCCTTTGCCACCCCATTGCAAAGTGCGGCTGACACCAAGCTCCAGCGCGCTAAAAGGCCGGATGGTGGCGCGGCCACCCCAATATTTGATGCTGGCAATCTGGCTACTGTGTTGCCCTTCAGCAACAAAGGTGCTGATGTTCCATGGGCCCAGCCAGTTCAGCCATGGACGTTCGTCGGCGCGCCAGCTGTGGCGGCTTAACCGCACAGAAGGCATAGGGCGGGCGTTATTGCTCAGCAATAAACTGCTTTGTTGGCCCGGCCCCCACCACTGTGAATTTTGATCAAAAGACAACACCCAGTTGCCCATAATGGCCGCCAGATAACTGCCGTCATAAGTGGTTGTTTGTTCTGCTCTACCGTCTTGAGCCTTGCCATCTTCAGTTTTACGTTGATTCAGTTGTAACCGGCCAGCCCAGCGGTCGTCCTGATATTCACTGAAAAAAGACACTGCGGCTTTTTCAAAATAATCTTCACCGAAGTTTTGCGCAGGACTCGCTGCTGAATTCAGCTTCAGTTTGAGCCCATTGGTTTGTTTAGCTCGGTTGGCGGCCAGAGCTGATGTTAAATGCAAAGCCGCAAAACGCAGTTCCGGGCTTAAGGCATTGATATCCAGTTGATTTAAATCAATGGCGATGTTTTTCCACATAATAGGGTAGGTGTTCACCGGCCCTGTCAGTACACCGGCTTGTGCCAGAGTTTGTAAACTCTGCCGCAAGCTATTATCCGAGGTATCCAGCCATGGTGTGGCCGCCACTGAACCGCTAAGCGCTAAAGCGCAGGCAACAACAAGTTTTTTCATGGTAGCAATTTGGCCTTTAACGCAACATCAACATGGGCGGGTACAAAACGCGACACATCACCGCCATGTTTGGCCACTTCTTTTACTAAGGTTGAGGAAATAAAAGTGTTTTTTTCCGAGGGTGTCATAAACAAACTGTCCAGATCCGGGTTCAGCTGGCGGTTCATACTGGCCAGCTGAAATTCGTATTCAAAATCAGCAACAGCACGTACACCCCTTAATAAAATTTGCGCTTGCTGATCTTTGGCAAACTGCGCCAATAAACCGGAAAAGCCCAATACTTTGACATTGGGATAGGCTTTAAAGGCTTCTTCGGCCAAAGACACCCGTTCGCTCAGGCTGAATAACGGTTGTTTACTGGGGTTGGCGGCCACCGCCAGAATCACTTCGTCAAATAACCGGGCGGCACGTATCACTAAATCGGCATGACCATTGGTCAGCGGATCAAAAGTCCCTGGGTAAATCGCTTTAGTTTTCATAAAGATGAGTGCAATCCTATGGCTGTGTGCCGGGGTGTAAAGGCTGTGACTAGAGTTTTTCATCGGTTTGGCGTTACTATATCAAAATAATTCAAAAAAAAATAAGCCCATGCAGGTTATGGACAAGAAGCTACGCACCAAAGATAAAATTCTGCAGGCCAGTATTGAACTGTTTAATCAGCAGGGCGAACGGCAGGTGACCACCAATCATATAGCCGCCCACCTTGGCATAAGCCCTGGTAATTTGTATTACCATTTCAGGAACAAAGAAGACATAGTGCGGCATATTTTTAAAGAATATGCCAAGTTGCTGGATAGCAGATTACAACCACCCAGCCGGCCTTCTGAAGCGCTGGATGCTTTAGCACAATATCTGGATGTGGTGTTTGAGCTGATGTGGCGTTTTCACTTTTTTTACGCCAACTTGCCGGACATTTTAAGCCGCGACGACGCTTTGCAGCAGGATTATCTGCAGGTGCAAAAAGGTGTATTGAGCAAAGTGATTTCGGTACTCACAGCACTAAAAAATGCTGATGTCATTGCTATTGATGATGCCGATGTGCCGAATTTTGCCCACACTATCAAGCTAGTGGTGACTTTCTGGATCAGCTATTTAAAAACCCAGGCGCCGCATGCCGCTATTGACCAGCAGCAGGCTTATCAGGGCGTGTTAAAAATTCTGTTGTTGTTTAAACCTTATGCCACAACCCAGGCCATGCCACGGATAGATAAACTGCAGATGCATTATCAACAACTGGCCGGGCAGCCTTTGTTGGCTTGATTGCCTGATAGTGTTGGCTTGATAGCCTGATAGTGTTGGCTTGATAGCCTGATAGTGAAGGCCTGATAGAGACGGCCCGATAGAGTTACACTTCAGGTTTGGCGGTTAAAACCAAACCTGAAGTGTGGCGTTTTTCCTGTTTTCCCATCCAGACTTCCGCTTAAACCGCCTGTGCCAGCCACCGCTGCTCCGACCTTTGACAAAAAAACAGCATTCGCTGAAATAAAGGCAGCAAAAGGCGGTTTTCACTATTACAATGGCGGCGTTTTTATCAGATAGCCTCAACCCCCTACAGGAGGGCTTATGCGAACGACCTCTTTCCTTACCCATATCCAACAACAAATTGATGATGTAAAAAACGAAGGTTTATACAAAGCCGAACGTATTATTACCTCACAACAATTTTCTGACGTCACAGTTGGCGGCCAGCAGGTTTTAAACTTCTGCGCTAACAACTACTTAGGCTTAGCCAATTCCAAAGAACTGATTCAGGCAGCGCAACATGGCCTCGACAGCCATGGTTTTGGTGTGGCTTCAGTGCGTTTTATCTGTGGTACCCAGGACATTCACAAACAACTCGAAGCGAAAATCAGTGAATTTTTAGGCACCGAAGATACTATTTTGTACTCCAGCTGTTTTGACGCCAACGGTGGTTTGTTTGAAACCATTTTAGGCGCTGAAGACGCGGTAATTTCTGACGCGCTGAACCACGCTTCTATTATTGATGGTGTGCGTTTATGTAAAGCCAAACGCTACCGTTATGCCAATAACGATATGGCTGAATTAGAAGCTCAGCTTAAACAAGCAGATGCCGATGGCGCCCGTTATAAGTTAATTGCCACTGACGGTGTGTTTTCGATGGACGGTGTGATTGCCGACTTAAAATCTATTTGTGATTTAGCCGACAAATACAACGCCCTTGTGATGGTCGACGACAGTCATGCTGTTGGTTTTGTGGGTAAAAAAGGTCGCGGCACTCACGAATATTGCAACGTGTTAGACCGCGTCGACATTATCACCGGCACTTTAGGCAAAGCTTTGGGTGGCGCATCCGGTGGTTACACTTCAGGCAAAAAAGAAGTGATTGAATGGCTGCGTCAGCGTTCACGCCCTTATTTATTCTCCAACAGTCTGGCACCTTCTATTGTTACTGCTTCTATTAAAGTGCTGGAAATGCTGGCGCAAGGTGACGAACTGCGCGCTAAGCTGTGGGATAACGCCGCATATTTCCGTGAAAAAATGTCGGCAGCAGGTTTCACCCTGGCCGGTAAAGACCACGCCATTATTCCGGTGATGTTGGGGGATGCCAAAGTAGCGTCAGAGTTTGCCCGCCGTATGCTGGAACAAGGCATTTATGTGGTGGGTTTCTCTTTCCCGGTAGTGCCCAAAGGTCAGGCGCGTATCCGCACCCAGATTTCGGCAGCACACACGAAAGAACAACTGGATAAAGCCATCAACGCTTTTATCCGTATTGGTAAAGATATGGGCGTCATTGCCTGAGGAAAGCCCGATGAAAGCATTAGCAAAATTAAAAGCAGAACCGGGTATTTGGCAAACCGAAGTGCCAATGCCTGAAGTTGGCCCTAATGATGTGCTGATTAAAATTAAAAAAACCGCTATTTGTGGCACCGACGTGCATATCTACAAATGGGATGAGTGGGCGCAAAATACCATTCCACACGGTATGGTGGTTGGCCACGAATATGTTGGTGAAGTGGTTGGCATGGGCTCTGAAGTACGTGGTTTTGTTATCGGTGACCGGGTTTCAGGGGAGGGCCATTTAGTTTGTGGTCATTGCCGTAACTGCCGTGCTGGCCGGGTGCATTTATGCCGTAACACCATAGGTGTGGGTGTCAACCGTCAGGGCAGTTTTGCTGAATATCTGGTGATCCCGGCTTTTAACGTCTTTAAAATTCCGGACAATATCCCTGATAGCATCGCCGCTATTTTTGACCCTTTTGGCAATGCGGTACACACAGCTTTATCTTTTGATTTAGTGGGTGAAGATGTACTGATCAGCGGCGCCGGCCCTATTGGTATTATGGCTGCAGCTGTCGCCCGCCATGTTGGTGCCCGCCATGTGGTGATCACTGACGTCAACCCGTTCCGGTTAGCGCTTGCCAAAAAAATGGGCGCCACCCGCACTGTTGACGTCAGCAAAGAAGACTTAAAAACCGTGATGGCCGAACTTGGCATGACCGAAGGTTTTGACGTCGGCCTGGAAATGTCCGGTGTGCCTTCAGCGTTCAGGTTAATGCTCGATACCATGAACCATGGTGGCAAAATTGCCATGCTGGGTATTCCGCCTTCAGATATGGCGGTGGACTGGAACAAAGTGATTTTTAAAGGCCTGGTGATCAAAGGCATTTATGGTCGCGAAATGTTTGAAACCTGGTACAAAATGGCGAGTTTAATTCAGTCAGGTCTGGATTTAAGCCCAATTATCACGCACGAAATGCCGGTGGCAGAATTCCAGCAAGGTTTTGACATTATGTGTTCAGGCCAGTCGGGTAAAGTGGTTTTAAACTGGGATTAACAGTAAAGCGGCACGGCGTCTTTTGTTAAAGGTGCTGATCAAGCTAAAAATGCAAAAGCAGCCTAAGGGCTGCTTTTTTACTTTAGTCTCAGCCGAAAGGCTGCTTTTTTATGCCGTTGGCTTAGCCATAGCCGCTTTAAGTTCTATGGTATTGCCTTGTGGGTCTTTCACATACACCGAAGGGCCAAAACCAGTGGCGCCATAACGGATTTCAGGTTCGCTGATATCAATACCAAAGCGGGCAAAATGTTGTTGTAAAGCAGCAGGTTCAAAAGGGTTTATCAATAAACAAAAGTGCGCCAGATTATGGCCTTCAGTGCCTGGCGCCTGCCCTCCAAGCTTACCAAGTTCACCATCCACACTGATTAAATCAATCAGTTGTTGCCCGGCTCTGAGCTGATATAAACCAAGCTCCGGCAGTTCCCGTTCCAAAGTACAACCCAAAGCCTGCTGATAAAACATCAACATCAATTCGGGGTTTTGTACTCTGAGTACCAGATGATCCAGCTGCTGAATAAAAAACATAACATCACACCGGTTTGGGAGAGGCTGTATGCAGTGTTGTGCTTATTCAGCCAGCTGGCAAGGTAAAATCAGATGCTGTCTGGCGGTTGTAGCAGTGCCAGCCATGTTTCAGGTTCGGCCAGCAGAAACTGATAACTTTTATTGTCGGCTGTGGTTACTTCAATACCCTGAGTAGCCAGCGGAATAAAACCACCCCCTTTGCCATGGCACAATTCAGTTTTGACTATATCAGTGCGGCTAATGTGATAGGGGCCTAACGCAAAAGCCTGATTAAAAGGTTCAAAAGTGAGTGTGTGCGCATTGAGACTCAGTTTGCCATCACTATGGCCAACCCCTTGTTGAGCCGTGGCGACAATGGAATGAAGCTGCGGTGTTGGATTGCTGCTATACACTATTGTTCTTCCTGGTAAGGGTGAGGACTCTTGATGTTAATACGCAAGAGCCAAAGCAGCCAATGGGTAAAAGGTCAGCAGATGTTTCCGTCAGGCTTGCAACGCTGAAAGTGACTGTGCTGCCACAGCGAATATCAGAATGAACTATCCGCGGTGGTTTTTTGGGGTCCTTCAACCAACATCACATCCACATTGCCTTGTTCAATGGCCTGAGATAAATCAGTTTCCAGTTGAGTGGCAATATCGGTATAAGGTTTGTTTAACTGCACCAGACCATAAGCGCGATTGCGACCATGTACTTTGCCCAGATACAAAGCCATATCGGCCAGTTGTAAGGCTTTGGCCCAACCCATACTTTGTTCATTCAGGCTGGCAAAAGGATAAGTTAAAAAACCGGCGGAAGCCGTAACGCGGATTTGATGTTCACCAAAATGCACCGCTTTGTTGCCAATGGTATCCAGCACCCGCTGGGTAAAAGCTGCTAAAGCCTTAATATCAACCCGGCGTAATAAAATCAGGAATTCTTCACCACCCCAACGTAATACCATATCGTCATTACGGGTCAGGCTGGATAATCTGTTGGCTATTTCAACCAGCACAGCGTCGCCGGCGGCATGGCCAAAGTGGTCGTTGACATGTTTAAAGAAATCGACGTCCAGCAAAATAAAACCGTCGGTGGTCAAAGCGGCCAGCTGGCGTCTTTCTACCTGCCGCTGGCGTTTTTCCATCTGCTCCTGGAAAGAACGGCGGTTATATAAACCCGTTAATGGGTCGCGTAACGACTGATAAGCCAGTTGGTCGTTGGCCTCTTTTAACCGCTGATTTGCAGTTTGTACCTTGCGATACAACAAATACAATAAAACTGCGGCCAGAATAATCACTATACCTATCAATAAAGTGACATCTTGTTGTAGTTTTTGTCTTTCTATTTCAACAGCTTTGAGTTGGTTCTGTTGTTTCAGACCGGCAATTTCTTTGCTTTTTTCTTTGGCAGAAAATTCTTCCTGCAGTTGATTGATCTGCCGTTCGCTTTCGGCTTTAAAAATGTCTTTTGCCAGCGCCGCATGTTCACGCAGTGTTTTGGCTTCTTGCTGATATAAACCGGCCAACTGATAAGCGTCGGCCATTTCAGTCAGGTAATCCATGGTTTCGGCAGGGGCACCGCTTTCTTTGGACAGATCAATAATGCTTTGCATCACGTTCAGGCCGTCATCAAACTTACCTTCCAGCACCTGAACATAACCCAGATTAAAACGCGCCATGTTCTCGGTGTTTTTGTCTTTTTGCTCGATACCAAATTTCAGGCATTGTTCAAAATATTGTCTGGCTTCCGGCAGTTTGCGCTGGCGCATCGCAATATCACCCAGATTATTCAGCGCTGTCGTTTCAGCAAAAACCAGATTGCGTTTTTTCGCCCATTTTAACGCTTCCAGATTGGCTTTAGCGGCAGCTTCCAGATCCTCCAGCTCCACCAGGTTAAAGCCAAGCTGAATATAAATATCGGGTAAAAATGCTTCCAGATCAGGGTTTTGCAGTGCAACTGGCAGGCTTTGTTCCATCATCTGGTTTGATTTAACAAAGTTTTTTAAACTCGACTGTAAATTCGCCATGCGAAGTGCCAGATTCATCCGGCGAAATGGGGTTCTGGGGTTTTCGTCCTTTTCAATAGCGTCGTAAGCAGAGTGATAAGACTCAAGCGCCTGGTCATATTTACCTTGCCAGGTTTGAAAATTGGCGACGATATTAAAAGCGTAATAACGCACCCGGCTTTGTGTGGCCTGCGCCGCATAAATCAGGGTGGGTTCGAGGAAAGTGATGGCTTTGGCAAAGTCAGCCTGATCCCAATATTGCACCAGCATTTCTGCATTAATTTCGGCCAATACATCCGGATCCTGGCTGCTTTGTGCCAGTTCCTGCAGCAATGTTAAGGTTTGTGCTGCACCTTTGTGGTCTTTTAACCGGCGTTGTTCCGACACTTTATACACATAAAAACGCACCCTGCTATTGATGGGGGTCAGTGCAGAAACATCTTTTTCCAGTGAGAACAGAAACTTGCCAGCCAGATTTTCGTCTTTGTTGGCCTGCACCAGATATTGTTCAAGCTGCTGTTCAAGTTGGGTGTCCAGCTCTACAGCCGCAGTTGCGGCAAAACTGCCAAGCAGCAGCAACAGCCATAATCTGGGTAATGCTCTGAAGCAAAATATCAAGTGGAACAGGGCGCCGACTGCATTCATCTGGGATCTCTTTCACTGGGCTGTTTTATTGTAGTTATTGCGACAAGCTTAGCAGCCAGAATCAAAACAGGGCTGTCATTCACAATGCCGGTGAAATTTAAGACATTCTGTGCATAAAATAACTGATGCGGCGGCAAACTTCAAAAAATATTAGCGAATGTGCATACAAGCCAACTCTGGCTGTTGTTGATAAAAGCTTGTCGCAGTTAGAAAAGCTTCTGGTAAGATAACCACTTTCATCTTACCGGGGTCTGGCAGAGTTCATGCAGGCTGTGCATCATTTATTCCGGCAATTGCTGACGTTGTTGTTGGTACTTGTTGCCACACTTTCTTTTGCCGGCTGGTTGTTGCTGGACAGGAAGCCATTATTAACCCCATCCGGTCAGGTTAGTGCTGATACAGTACGGCATAGCAAACAATTACTGAATAACCTGAACCAATCGATCCAGAACCCCGATAGCGCAGAATGGGTGATAGCGGCCAATGCCGACGAACTCAATTCGGCTTTTAGTCTGGCCAGTCGTACTTTGCCTGGTTTTCAGGGGCAAGCGCAGGTAACTGAACTGGGCTTAACCACTTTGATGACAGTGCCGCTGCGGATCTTCCGTCAGCAGTATTATCTGAATGCCACAGTACAAATAAACCCATCCAGTGGTCCTTTGCAAATCGACAAAGTAAAAATTGGCATGTTAACTGTGCCGGGGGGCGCCGCTCTAACTCTGGTTGGTTGGGCCGCCGATCAGGTGTGGGGACCTGGTAAAGGTGCCGAATTAATGTTGATGGTGCGTTCGGTTCAGTTTGAAGAAAATGCGATGAAAGTAGAACTAACCAAACCCAGCGGTTGGAATTTACAACAGCTGAAACAATCCGGCCTTTCGGTGTACCGCGACTTATTCAGTTCACCGCAACAACGTGCTGACATCGAGTTTTATTATCAGATAGCACTGGACCATGCAGCCACCCAGCGCAGCAGCAGTCTGGTCAGTTATCTGCAATTGTTGTTTCGCCAAGCAAAAATACGCAGTGCCGGTGAACCTGGCCGTGCAGCCAACGAAAATCAGGCCGTGTTGCTGGCGCTGGCGCAGTTACTTGGCGGGCAGAATTTGCAGTTGCTGGTGAATGAAGTCAAACGTCCGACTGGCGTCAAAGCGCCTCGCGTGACTTTGGCGCGCCGGCCTGATTTACAACAACATTTTATTTATTCTGCAGCCATTCACCTGCTGACCAGCCGTAACGTTAGTAACACTGTGGGTGAAGCCAAAGAACTGCTGGACTCTATTAAAGGCGGCAGTGGTTTTAGTTTTGTTGATTTATTGGCAGACCGGGCCGGTGTACGTTTTGCCCGTCTTGCCACTGCTTCCCCTGAGTCAGCGGCAGCGGTACAACAGTTTTTTCAACAAGACAGAGAAGAAGCTGAAATTTTCCCAAGTAAAGCGCGGTTGCCTGAAGGTTTATCACAACAGCTGTTTGAACAAAGATATCAGTCGGTTGATTCGGCAGTGTATCAGCAGATGGTGCAGGAAATTGACCGTCGTTTAAACGCACTGCCGCTTTATCAATTGAATAACCTTGAATAACAGCTGCTGTTGCTGTGCTCAAGTAGCTGAATCAGCGTAAGCGTTGATTCAGCTGGTCAATCACTTCCACCCAATCTGCGTCCTGCTGATAGCTCTCACGTAAAAAGCTGGCTTGTGCCGGGCTCCAGAATTTGGCTTTAGACAAGGCTAAATCGCCTTGTAACCTGTGCTGACTGATAAATTGTTCAATACTGTTGCTGTCGCTGTCGAGGCCAAGCTGGTCAAACAGCTGGCTTAACGAATGATAACCGTTGTCCATACAAAAGGCTCCGCTGGTGGTTGACTACTTTGTAGTATAGAGCAGCAAATTTCAGTTCGCTGTGACCTGCCAACCAGAGGGCAATGCCGCTAAGCCTTGCGGTTATTCAGCTGTGCGCCTCGCCTTGCGGCGGAGCGTCATTAGCAATAATACCAAACCACTGAGTGTAAATAACAAAGCGCTGGCCGAACTTGCTATCAATAACAGGTGGTTAAAATTATCGCGGTTCTGATAATCCATAATGTGTAACATCCAGACAAAATCAAATAAACGCCAGTTGTCGGTGCGAACCCTTAATAATTGTCCAAGCATAGGATCCAGATAAAACACTGTATTTTCCGCGTCTTGAAACTGTACCTGCCACACCGGCAGTGGCAAACCCCGGGCTTCCAGCGGCAGTTCAGTCAGAAGTTGTGCTTTGCTGACAGTGCCTTCCCCTCTATACCAGGCTTGTGCCAGCTGTTGCAGCTCATTTTTTGTCAGCGGTAAAAGTTCTTTGCCATCCACAGCGCTAAAATATTGCTGTTGTTCATTTTGTTGTAACTGATAAACCGGCAGTTGACCACGTTGTTTCAGGCTTAAAAGAGGATTGGTGTAAGGATGCTGAATGTCAGCCGGGCTGACGCGGGCAAGTTGCCAGTGCGCTGGTGGAGCAGGGTTTTTCAGATGATCACCCCGTACTTCGGTAATAGGCAATATTGACATCACCAGGCCACTGCCAAACCAGGCCAGCAGCTGCAACGACAAGATCACACTGAACCACAGATGTAAGGTGCGCCAGAACCTGATGGAGCTGACTTTAGGCATGATGTTCATTTTTTAACAGCAGTGTTCGCAGAAGACTTGCCCGGCATCATAACAGACCTGCCCCCTCTTGTTGTTGTCACAAATTGTCGCCATAAAATAATCCGCAACTCTGGTTCGCCTGTTTTGGCTATTGCCAGCTATGCTCAATCAATCTGGTGTTTTTTGGAGCCTTAGCTATGGTTGTGCGCCCCTGGTTATTCGCTTTAATACTCTGTTGTACTCCGGTATTCAGTGCCGGTGCTCAGGCATTACAAGTGTTGGTGGGAATGAATAAACCACCCTATATTCAAATAGAAACCGCAGATGGTTATGAAATTGAGTTGCTCAGAGCTTTGGTTGGCCGTATGGGCGCCAAAGCAGAGTTTACGCATGTGCCTAATAAACGTATTCAGAGTTTATTGCAGCAGAATATCGGCGATATGGCGACCTTGCAGCCGTTAAAAGCTGCTGAGCCGGGCCTGTTTTATAGCTGCCCTTATATCCGTTATCAAAATGTGGTGGTTAGTCTGGAAATGCAACAACTGACCATTAATCAGCTGGCTGATTTAAAAAACTTGTCGGTTTTGGCCTTTCAGAATGCCACTGCTGTGCTTGGTGAAGAATTCCGTGCCCTGGCGCAACAATCTTTTAAATACCGCGAAACTGTAGAGCAGCGTACTCAGGTGGAGTCTTTGCATAAACTGCGGGTGCAGGCTGTGGTGATGGACATTAATATTTTTTATTACCACCACGACAAAATTGAACCACCGCAGGAAGTACAGGTGCATGCTTTGTTTCCTGCCAGTTATTACCGGGTGGCCTTTCGTGATAAAAAACTGGCCGATGCTTTTAATCAAGCCATGTTGCAATTCTGGCAAAGCCCCGAATATCAGCAGCTGCAACAAAGGTATTTAATCAGCGACCAATCCAGCTTACAGGCGCAATGCCCCACGACTTAACGCATATCGTTATTGAAAACAACAACCCCAGCCAAGGCTGGGGTTGTTGTTTTTAGCAACTTTAAATACCGCTGTTACATTTTTTGCGTGAGGACACCTGCTTTGTCGCCGGCAAAACCAATCAAAGAGGCGTTGGCCCAGTTGGCGCACACTTTGTTATTACCTGCCACTGTACGCAGGCTCAGCAGTTTGATACCACGGATATCCAGCTCAGGTTTTACCACCGCAGGTGCTTTGAGTGTGCCTGAGTCAAACAACAGTTTGTTATCACCATAGATCTGAAACTGTACAGAGCCATGCTGACGGCAGCTGTCGTTAATGCCCACATCAGCGCGGAATATCTGCCAGTGCCCAGCGAGCTGATAATCAAACCTGCTTTCACCTGCCACGGTAAACCCCTGACGGAATTTCAGGCCATTCATTTGCATCGGCGCTTTGGGGGTGATTTTGTTTTCACTGACCAGAGCTTTCACTTCCGACAAATACAGTTGCTGCCGTTCTGCTTTTGGCAAGTGCTGTTCCAGCACTTTAAATTCCGAAATGCTAATAGGGGTCACTTGTTTTGGCAGCAGCGCGTTATAAGCTTTGGCCACTGTGGTTTTTGTGGTGTCAGAGCCGTTTTCGGCCGCTGTCACCATGGGATCAAGGGCAGTGCCATCTTCAGCCTGATCCTGAGTGCTTAATACCCGAAAGCGAAATAAAGTACCGGCTTTGGCCGCAAACTCCACTTTTTGCGCTTTTTCCGCTTGTTTCAGCTGGCCTTTGTGCGCCGGCTCGCCCCATTCACCGTTATTGTCGGCAATATAGACTTCATAATCACGTACCTGACCATATTTCCAGTGTTGGTCATTGCGGGGTGCTATTTCAAAACCATTCACCATACGGCGCTCCCCCAAAGCCAGCGTAAACTCATGGGCGCCGGTTTTTAAGGCTTGATCTCTTTTGGTCCTAAACCATGTGGTTGGGTTGTCATCAAAGGCATTTTCCAGCACATGGCCTGACTCTTCGGCTGGCCTATTCAGCACCAGCAAACTGTCGGCGGCAATGGCATTGCCAAGCTCTGGCGCTTTGGGGTAACCGGCAGTTGGTGTAAGCGCTAAAGCGCTATTGATGCTGATATCAACTTGCAAAGCTTGCCGGATTGAGGTTTTTGGCGTTTTTACCAGAATAACACCGTATTTTTCCGGGCTGTACAGCCAGCCGCTGTGGGCTTTTTCAAAAGATAAAGCGTCTTTAAGCTCAGGTAAGTTCTTGTCTGTAAGCCTTACTTGCTCTGGTTTTATTCTGCTGTGCACTTGCAGCTGATACACCCGCTCTGATTCCTGGCCCTGATATTCTCCGGTTACAGCACCAATAGTGACACTGATATCCCCGGCTTTGCCTTGTGGCGCTGTCACTTTAAATTGCTGTTGGCTAAATTTGCCCTGCTGATATTGGCGGGTGTTGCCGTCGTCCTCATACATGCTGTAACTGCTGTCGCCATAAGGATAAATATCCAAAGTCAGCACATCTTTTGGTTTTTCGCCGTCATATAAAGCAGCAGGGTACATTGGCAAAATAGCACCGGCACGCACAAACAAAGGTATGGTTTTTAAATCCACTTTGTAGTCCAGGCTGATGCCCTCAGTTGGCGCATCGACCACCCGGCCATCCCAATAATCAATCCATTGGCCTTCTGGCAAATACACATCTTTACGCCAGCCTTTAGTCGCCGCCATGGAGCGGTACACCGGCGCTATTAACAAATCTTTGCCGAGTAAAAACTGGTATTTATGGGTTTCGGTCAGCGCGGTTTTATCCTGCGCATAATCCCACATCAGGCCCCGCACTATAGGCGCGCCTGTGGTTTCGGCTTGATAAGCCGTGCTGTACATATAAGGCGTCAGCCGCATTTTTAGTTTCAGATAATCGCGGTTGATGCTGCGGTAAGGTTCGTCATACCACCAGGGGTGTTTACGTGCTGCTTTGGCCCAGCCCGACATGCCCATCAGCACTGGGGTAAAAGCTTTCCACTGTAAATCACGGGTGTAAGTTTCGGCGCTGCCGCCAAAAATAGCGTCCACATCACCAGTGGCATAAGCCTGACCCGATAAACCAGAGCCAATCAGGGTGGGGATATGCCAGCGGATATAATCCCAGCTGGCGGATTGATCGCCTGTCCAGGTGACGGCATATCTTTGCACACCGGCCCAGCCCATCACTGTCCATAAAAATGGCCGTGAGTCTGAGTTATTGAGAATGCCGTCAGCTGCAGCTTTATTGGCATCCAAAGCAAACTGATAACCCTGACCTGTCCAGGCCACATCCAGTTTTTGCGCGCGTGAACCTGCAGTGCCCACTTCCCAGGCAATTTTATCTACACCGTTTTCGGTCCAGAGGCCGGTTTTAAAACCATATTTGGCAAGGCCAGCCACCACTTTGGGTAAGTCGGTGTAACCACAACCATAACCGTCGTTCGGCAAAATCCAGCCGCCAGGCATGTCGTGTTCACGGTATTTTTTGGCAACAGTTTCAATCACATCCGGCGTGGTGCCTGTGGGGCCGTCACTCCAGCCATCCGGCACTGTGCCCGGTTTTTTAATGTTGTCACCGTCGTTGTAGCAGTCGGCATCACCATATTCAAAAGCCCAACGTGGAATAAGGCGGGCGCGGCCTGTTAGCTCGGTATAATCAGCCAATACATCCTGAATGGAGTCGCCGACAAAATAATAAGCATCAAAACGGCCTTCGTTATGGTTTAAGTTAATGTATTCACTGGAGCGAAAATCATAACTGCCGTTGGCCCAGCTGTTACGCAGCACACCATAACCTTTGCTCGACATATAAAAAGGCGCCGGGCTGGGTCTGTCGCCTTCTTCCCAACCACCGGAATAAGAAATTTCCATGGTTTTGCCTTTAAATTCAAAAGCACCATTTTGCTGGCCACCGCCAAAAAAACGTTCATTGGCATCTGTGCTCAGCGTCTGGAAACTTTGTGTTTTGCCAAGCTCCAGCGGTTGTAATTCCTGCATGATCAGTTGTTGGTTGTCGGCTTTATAAAGCGCAAATTTCAGCGGTTTGGCATATATGCGTAGTGCAAATTTTTGCGTTTGTAATAGCTGGTAAGCGCCTTTGTCGCTCAGCTGATAATTCACCTTGTTGTATTCTTGCGCCAATACAATAGTGGCGGCTTTGTCACCGGCGTCCGTCAGTTTGCCATGTAAACCGGCCTGCAGCCGGAACAGGTTGTCTTTCAGCAGTTCGATGTGCAGCAGCACCTGTTGATCGGTCTGGATCTGAATTTGATTGTGCTGGCTCTGGATATTAAGCAGGTTACCAACAGGGGCTGCCTGTAACTGCAACGAAAACAAAACGGCACTGGCGAGCGTGGCAAGACAAAACGGAAGGCGCATGGGTTAACCTCATGATGAATATGCAAAAATGCTGCCTGAAAACCAAAGCCACAACAAGGGAGACAGGCGCAGCGCTGCTGTTATTGGTCGCGGGCGTTATGGCAGAAACTAAGGCGCATAGCTCAAGCCGGGTTTTATTGGCTATTGAAGGTAACACAGCGGTTTTGTCTGTTGGTCGGACAAGCAGTGATATTGTGATGCAGAAAGTGCCGGTGTTGTTTATCCCTAACGCCGGTTTTTCCCGACTTTATCCATAATGCTGTGGTACAAAACTTCGTTGGCATCGTCGCCGCAGTTGACAGGTTTCATGCTGCTGATATCACGGCGAAGGTCTGCTCCATCTTTGGCTTGATAACAATAATCACCAATTTTTTCGATAAAACTGCCGTCATTCAGCACTTCCAGCACATTGTCAGCGGCATAAGAAGGTTTGGGGCCGCTGCGCACTACCGAACTTGTTTTGTCTGGCGCGGTTTTTTGCTGTAATGCATGAATTTCAGCACTGCTGAGTTCTGTTGCCTGTTGCTGCTGCCGGGTTGCCACTGTGGCTAAAATGCGGTCGGCAAGGCCTGGTTGTCCAATTGCTGCCTCTGCTGTGCCTGGCTGCGGCTCGGCTTGCTGGGTATTTTGCTTCTGAGCTGTTTTTAGTGTGGGCGCGGTGAAAGCTTTTGCCGTTTTTGTGGTGTTGTGATGTTTGGGTATAGCTGGTTTTTTGCCTGGTGCAGCCTCAGCGCTGTGGTTTGCTTTTCGATTTTCCGCCGCTGTTGTGCCGGAACTTGTTGCAGGCGGCTCTTTGTTTTTATTGCTGCTTGTAGCAGGGGCTGGCGTTTTGGGCTTTGGCCTATTGATGATTTGTACTGTCAGTGGCGCCGCCTTGACGGTAGTTTTGGCCGGGGCAGGGACAGGCTGCAATAACAACAGCGCCAGCAATAACAAATGCAGCAGCAACGAAAGTGCAATGGCAACAGACAAGCGGGAATACAACAAAGGCAGTCTTAAAACTGAGGAAAATGATGCAGATACAGACTAAAGCTGCCTGATGAAGTTCCGGTGTTTTTAAGAAAAACCACAACAGCCTGGTGCTCAGAAAGCCTGCAGCCAGCTATGCCGCCTTCCTGTTATGGTTGTAACCTGGACTTTTTAGCGCAGGTTACAGCTCAGGTTAAAGCGCACTTTCAATTAATTCTGCGCTGAGCCACTGCGCAAATTCGCGCATGGCGCTGCTTTCGGGTTTGGATTGTAGCCGGGTCAGCCAATAACTGCCGAGGCTGATTTCGGTATGAAAAGGCCGCACAATACGCCCATTTTGTAACAAATGGCTAAACATCCGCGCCGGTGCTATCGCAACACCTATGCCGCTTTGTGCGGCTTCCAGCATAGTGACGCTGGAGTCAAACACCATCACCGGATGGGTGGGCGGAAGCATCGGCCCGCCTGCTTGTTTCAACCAGAGTGTCCATTCGTCGCGCCGGTAAGAGCGCAGCAGCCTGAAGTTCAGTAAATCGGCCGGTTGGCTAATTTTGGCCGCCAGTTCCGGTGTACATAAAGGCGTCAGCGGGCTATCGCATAAATACAAAGCAGCAGTGCCATGCCAGGCACCGCTACCAAAACGAATGGCATAATCCAGCCCTTCGGCAGCCAGATCCACTCTGTTGTTATTGGTGGAAATTTGCAGTTCGATATGCGGGAATTTCTGATAAAAAGCCGCTAGACGCGGCAGCAAAAAACCGGTAGCAAAAGTGCCGACCACACCAATTTTGAGTTTTTCCTGCACTTTACGACCGGCAAAATAATCTAACAGCTGTGCAATACGGTCAAAAGATTCGTTGAGCACAGGCAACAAAGTTTCACCTTCAGGCGTCAGCATCAGGCCACGTGGAATACGCAAAAATAACGGGCAATGTAACTGATCTTCCAGCAATTTTACTTGCTGACTGACGGCCGAGTGCGTCACGTTCAGCTCAATGGCAGCATGGGTAAAACTTAAATGCCGGGCTGCTGCTTCAAAAGCGCGCAAAGATTTTAACGGGATATAACGGCGTGTCATGCGGCTTCCTGCTCTGTTCTGTAAGTTTTTCTAACAGCTGCTATGCAAATTAACCTTTTGTCCGGCGAAGTCAACTGCGGCAAGCTATGGATAGTGCGGGCCCGGCACTTTTATTTAACCATTCATTTTGCAAAGGAACATTTATGCACTTATTAAAAACCAGAGTGGCCCAGGCGTTTAAAGTAGCGCTGGCGTCAAAAATGGCGCTGGCACTTATGCTGTTCAGCACAGGCCCGGCGCTGGCGCAAAACGGCGCAACTTTTACCGAAACTCCTAACAAAATTCCCAACCTCATTCACAACGAAGCAGCATTAAAAGCTGCTGTTGGCAACGAAGTTCAGCAGCTGATGCAGCAGCAACAAATTCCGGGTATGGCTGTGGCGGTGTTGTGGCAGGGCAAGACTTTTTATTACAGCTTTGGGATGGCCGATATTGCCAACCAAAGCAGCGTAACGCCGGACACTTTGTTTGAGCTGGGTTCTATCAGCAAAACCTTCGCCGGTGTCATTGGCGCCATGGCGCTGCAGCGGGGTGATATCAAACTTACAGATAGCGTGGCAACCCACTGGCCGCAGCTTACGGCAAAACCATGGCAAAACATCAATATGCAACATTTGGCCACTTACACCGCAGGTGGGCTGCCACTTTTTATGCCAGACAGCGTGACCGACAAAACCAGTTTGCTGCAGTATTACCAGGAGTTTAAGCCCGCTTACGCGCCAGGCACTCAGCGGGTCTACGCCAATAGCAGCATAGGTTTATTTGCCCACCTGGCAGCAGCTGCCGCTGGTAAAACTTATGCTGATGAATTTGCTGAGCTGACTACCACACTGAAGCTTGGCAGCACTTATTTACAGGTGCCTAAAGAAGCGCAGGCGCAATATGCCTGGGGTTATAAAGAAGGCAAAGCTGTGCATATTGGCACTGGTGTATTACAGGACGAAGCGGGTGGCGTGAAGGCCAGTGTGCGTGATGTGGCAAGCTGGGTGCAGGCCAATATGCAGCCGCAGCAGGTGCAAGCGCCAGTGCTGAAAGCAGCTATTTTAAAGGCGCAGTTGCCCTATGCCAAAGCGGGGCAGATGTATCAGGGGCTGGGCTGGGAAATGCTCGACTACCCGGTGCAGTTGCAAGCGCTCGAAGCTATGACAGACCCGGCTTTTGTTGCCGGCAGCGCCGCCAGTTTAATTTTGCAGCCTGCTGCTGATAAAACAGCGGGCAAAACTGCCAGCAAAACAGTCAGTAAAACAAGCAGCTGGGTGCATAAAACCGGTGCCACCGGCGGTTTTGGCGCTTACGCCGCTTTTATCCCGTCACGTCAGGTAGGCATAGTGATGCTGACCAATAAACGTTACCCCAATGCACTCAGGGTAAAGCTGGCTTACCAGATTTTGGAAGGCTTGCAGTAATAGGGGTATTTGACGCTGGCTGGAGTTAAAGCAACAAAGCCCCGTTGTGCTGGTATGGCGTGATGGGGCTTTTTCTAATTGGGCTGCTTTTTTATTTGCCCAAAGCAGGAAAAAAACGGCCTGGCATAAACCACCACCGGCAACTACTGCGTTCGCCCGTTCGCCCGTTCGCGCTCACTGTTGAATGCCTACTCCGCAGCTGCCGGTGTTGGTTTGGCGGTTGATGGGGCTCTTGGATTTTGAGGGAACGGACCTGGCAGAGGTCATGTCAGGCAAATTACAGGACGCGCCCATCATTTTCACGGCACGCATTCTCACGGCAGACATTTTCACTGTAGATAGGGCAGGGCATCTATTTAGCTGATGTGCTGCTTGCATTTGCGCCTGTGCTGACATGTAATGGCGCCGTTTTGTCGTCATCATTCAAAGGAAAACACATGAAAAAGGTTGTCAGAGATATTGGGTTGTTTGCTGTTGCACCAGTTGTGATTCTGGGCGCTCTGGTGGCCTGGATGTTTGCGGCCACCACACAATCCTGCACCAATGGCATCACAGCGCAGCTTGCTTCACCTGACGATCGCTTTAAAGCCGTGGTGTTTGTCCGCAGTTGCAATAATGCCCCCGGTTTTAGTAGCAATATTTCCATTCTGGCCAAAGACGGCATGCTGGCAGATGGCCCGGGCAATTTGTTTGCCAGTGAAGGCCACCCGGAACAGCTTGGCATTGATGTGCAGTGGCAAAGCATTGATAAAGAACGTTTGCAGCTGAATATTGCCAGTCAAAACCGCGGCGCTCTGATACAAGCCGATCCGGTCTGGTCTGCCAATCCCAATATCACTGCAACTTACCAGTTAGGCACTTTGCCAATCAAAGCCGGGCATTGATGCGACCGGCACCTGTCTTTGGTGCTGTGTGTTGCACGGATTCAGTTTGGCAAATGGCAATCGCGACCCCATCATTTCATGTTTGGTAGTGAGCTTGTGTCCGGCTACCGAAATTCTCAGCTGTTGTCTGATGATGCTCTTTGATTATGTTGTCTGATTGCTCTGCTGAGGTTGAATCGGCCTGGCACGAACCACCACCGGCAACTACGCCGCTCGCCCGTTCGCGCCTCCCGCGCTCACTCTTGAATGCTCACTGCGCAGCTGCCGGTGTTGGTTTGGTGGTTTATTTGTGAATATGGGTTTTGGGGAAAAACCGACGTAGCACGGATTAAGTTTAGTAAATGGCAATCGCGACTCCATCATTTCATGCTTGGTAGTGAGCTTTTGCCAGGCTGCCGAAATTCTCAGTTGTTGTCTGTTGGCCGTGCTGAGGTTAAATCGGCATGGCACGAACCACCACCGGCAACTACGCCGCTCGCCCGTTCGCGCCTCCCGCGCTCACTCTTGAATGCTCACTCCGCAGCTCCCGGTTTTGGTTTGGCGGTTTAATTTAGGAATATAGGTTTTGGATGCAAAACTGGCATAACACGGATTAAGTTAGGCAAATGGCAAGACGCGACCCCGTCATTTTTGCTTTGAGCTAGATACGGTCTTACAAATCTGGCGGCCATAAAAAACGAATCCATGCTTTGCCTGAATTGTGTAGAGTCGGTTTTGCGTCAACCCAATGGCATTAGCAAAGACATCGGGTAAAACAAAGCCCCGGTAAAGGGGCTGTCATTCAACAACTATTTTTCACGCGGTGTAATACAGGTTTTCCACTGGTCCAGATGCGGTTGAATTACCTTATCCAGTTCAGCTAGGCTGCGATATCTTTCGGGTTTAAAGGTCATCATATACCACAGATCATGGCTGTCTTTTACATAAGAGCAATCAATGCCTGACTGCCCACCAGAACATGAACCAACGGCCCATTGTGCATCAGGGTTTGCCGGTGGCTGCGGAGCATTAACCAAAAACCATACATTCAGGCGCTTCCCTTCATATTCCATATGATAAAACCGATACAACCCAGCCAAATTGGGGTCTGGTGCAATGGCATTTCCCCCCATTTGCTCAAACGCTGGCTTCGCTTCAGTATCTGCACCATTTCTTCGAACAGCATATTTGCCCCAAAGCTCTATAGATAACTCATTCCCTTTACTGTCGGGTAAAACAACCACCTGCATCCCATTGGCTTTGTCAAACTCCATGCCCGGTACTTTGACAAAACTACTGTTGCCGGGCATCAGGAATTTTTTAGGAATATAAATATCCTGAAACTGCACACAGCCGGATAAATCCGGCGGCAGGTAAGATGACAAATTCCACAGTGCTAAACCGGCAAGGCCAGCGACAAAGATGTTTAGTTTGTAGCTCATCTGTCACCTGCCGGAGATAAATACAGTGGAGAAATGGGTGTGCTCTTTCGGATTGAGTTTTTGTTTATCCATAAAATGCCTCCCTTCAAGTTGCAGGCAGATACTGCAACGATAAGTTACATTTTTGCAACCATTAAGAGTTAAAACTCCCTGAAATATAAAGCCTTTACTTCCGTAACCTGATCAGCTTTTTTGACCGGTTTTGACGTTATCAGTCGCCAACTATTTAAAGCGGTTGAATTTTGCAGTATCTATTTTGCACAAATAGAAGTGATCACATCATCAACTTAATGCTTTTCCATCCCCGTTTATAAGATGCGATGGGGTCGTAAGATGCGATGGGGTCGTGTCTTGCCTTTTGTCTTTGTTAGAAACAAATGGTGATGTTGAAGTCTTAGTTTTACTTTTAAACAAAATGGTCAAGTTGTAACCGCTCTTGGCCCCGTCAAGCGAGCCGTTGTTTTGGCCGGTTTTGAGGTTTTAAGCCGACAACTGTTTGAGGCGAGCGACGGTAGCGCTCGCCGAGTTTTGGCGGCGCCTCAAAATTGGTCAAAACAGCGGGCTTTCGAGCGATCTCGGGGTGATTTCTTTGTGTCCCTTTCTTTGTCAGCAAAGAAAGGGACTCGCCCGCCGGGGCGAAACCCGGCATCCGCGCCATGCCGCAGGCATCAAAAAACCATATATAAACAGCCGCTTACCCCCTTAAGCCTAGGGAGAACGCCAAGAGTCACCCATCTAGTTGAAGTGCAGTGTCACCTATGTAGTTAAACTTCAACGCCAGTAGCCAGCAAAGCAAAAAAAGCCAGCCCATCAACCTCAGATCCAAAAACCGCCCGACTACGTTAATAACCCCATACAACATCAGAGCAGCAAAATGCTGTAACAGTCGCCAAGCCATAGGTGGCAGCACCAACAAAGGGGCATGTGATTGAACAACACCACACTAAAAGTGCTATACGACGGCAGTTGCCCACTGTGCAGCAGGGAAATTGCGTATTACCAAAAGCTGCAGGCGCGGGAACCGCTGCTGTTTATTGATGTGTCGGACACAGTGCAACCACTGCCGCAAGGCATTAACAGATGTGATGCGCTTAAACGTTTCCATCTGGTGGGCCAAAATGGCCAGGTGTGGCAGGGGGCGCGGGCTTTTTTGCGGTTGTGGCGGGCTTTGCCTGGCTGGCGTTTTTTGGGTTATCTCGGTGCTATACCGCCTTTGCCCTGGTTATTTGAAGGCGCTTACCGGCTGATTTTACCGCTTAGGCCCAAACTTGCGCGTATGTTTGGCAAGGTCGGCAAAGTCTGAAGAAACAGCATCAGCAAGTAGTAGTGCAGGTTTACAGCAGTTGCTCAGGCTTATTCGTCTCGCTCCTTTTTGCGGCGTTCAAAGAGGTTAGGCAGAGCCAAAAAAGCAAAAGCCTGCTAAATGCAGGCTTTGTAGAGGCGAAGCGGTCTATCCCGCTTAATTCGACATTAATACTGATAATAATCCGCTTTTTTCAGCAAAGTCTCAGCTTTTAACTTACCGCTGACACACTGATTAATATCAGATTTTTTAAAGACCCAATAAATATCTTTGCTGTCGCGGCCTTGTGAGGTTTCCAGCTGTAAAGACACAAACTCGTTGTCTTTAATTTCGCGCAGGCTGGCACCGTAGTCACATAAAGTGTTGGCAAAGTTTACGCTGATGCTGGTAATCAGCTCAGCTTGTTTTTGCGCTGCTAACTTGGCCTGCTCGTCACGTTTTTTCTGGAAATCCTGCTCCCAGGCCGCATATTTTTGTTTGGTATCGGCCAGACGTTTTTGCAGCTCGGCATTTTTGTTGTTGAGCTGCGTCAGTTGTTTTTGCTGCTCAGCGTCTTCTTTACCCACTTTACGGGCAAATTCAATGTCGCGTTTTTCCCGCTCTATATCCCTGAGTTCCCGTTCCAGATCGCGGCTTTGCTCCCGCAGGTCGCGCATCTGATCCTGCATTTGTTCTTGTTGTTCCATCATCTGTTCAGCCTGAGCTTCGGCCTGTTCAGCAATATCTTCAATATCGGCTTCCGAAATATGGCCGCCTGCCATCGCAGTATTCGCTGCCGCTGTCGCCCGTGCGCTGATGGCCGCAATAGCTGCATGGTCAATAGGTGGCATAGGTGCTGCCGGTGGCATAGGCGCCATGGCAAAATAATGACCAAACTGACCGCGGGTGCCGGTGCGGAACAACACGCCCTGGCCTGCCAGATAGCTGTGGCTGATGCGGCTGACATTCGAGTGTTTGCCTTGTTCTAACGACGTTTGCAGAATATTGCGCATGATCTCCAGATTTTGCTTCAGCTTAGGGCTCACTTCAGTGGCGGCCAGGCTATTGCCGCTAAAAAGCAGGGCGGCCAGTGCTGTAACGTAAAAATTCAGTTTCATGGTTTGTTTACTCCGTTGATGGTTCGGTTCGGCAGATAACTGCTGCTACTGTAATCAAGCCGGGCCTGGCTTGGCTGGGCATTGTCCTGCCAGTATTGCCAGTCGGCTTGTCGTTGTTGATTCAGGTATTCAACCAGCTCCAGCATGTCGCCACGCCGCGCTTTTTGTTCATTTTCAGACAGATAGTCTTTTAGCATCACCAGCTGAGTGGCTTGTTGTTGCTGCTGGTTTTGCAGTTGTTGCTGCAAATATTGCTGCTGCTCCTGCTGAAAACTGGCCAGCATGGTTTGCAACTGCTGTTGTTGCTGTGCACTGTCATATTGCTTCCAGCTTAACGCCAAAGCGCCGTCCTGCAGTTGCAGCTGCAAAGGTGAAATACTGATAATCAGTGCCATGGCCGACATGCCAACACTCAACCTCGGCCACCAGGCCGTTTTAGTGGTTTTGTGGCCCCATTGCTGGCGGAACATCTGACTGGTGTCTATTTGCGGCACCGCATCAAACATCGGCGCTCTGGCATCTTGTTGGATGCTGCTTGCCGCCAGAAAACGGCCATACCACTGGCTATCTGAACGAAGTTGTTGCTCACATTCAGCAGCGGTTATTTTGCCCGCGAGCCAGGCTTCAAAAATTTGCTGATTGTCCAACATCTGTTACCTCCAACTGCACACGCAGTTTATCTAATGCTGCGTAAAATCTTGATTTGACGGTGTTACTCGACAGCGCCAGCTGCTCGGCAATTTCGTCAAAAGTAAACTGCTGATAAAAACGTAATTCCACCACCAGCCGTTGTTCCGGCGCTAAGGTTCTAAGCTGCTGCTGCACCAGTTTTTGCGTCTGGCTGCCGTACAGCTGCTGCTCATGGCTTTGTTCGTCCTCGTTATACAGTTCCGGTATATCATCCAGATCCTGGCTGGGTTTGCGCTTGCGCAGCATATCCATAGCGCGGTAATTGGCAATGCCAAAAAGCCAGGTTTTAAAGCTGCTGTCGCCGCGGAACTGCGCCAGATTGCGGCACAACACCATACAAACGTCCTGCAGCAGATCACGGGCATCGTCCGGGTTGCCCATCAGTCGCAGGCCGTAATAATACAGCACCGACTGATAACGGCTGATCAGCTGCTGCCAGGCGCGTTCGTCGCCATTCAGCGCTTTGTTGATTAAGGATTCATCACTGCGTTTAAACACTTTGTTTTTATTCTCAGGTTCTGATGAGCATTGGTCGTGGCCTGACGGAATTTAGTTGGCCATTTGGCGAAAAAACTGCAAATTTTTTTAATACTAATTCAGTTCATTGAATTTATTCATAATTTTATTGCCAGTTTTTTCATCTTTGACTGTTTTTTTATGCACCAATCCGAAAGTCTTGTGCAGCCGTATCTGTTGTCATTGCAGTTATGGCGGAATTTCACAGATGCGCAGAACTTTATGGTTAAGTATGTTGGCCTTGTTTGGTTGCAGCCAGTCGGTGCAGGACTATCAGGCTATACAACCACAGCTGAGGTTGTCAGAATTTTTTGTTGGTTCCAGCGAAGCTTTTGGGGTGATGCACGACTGGCGTGGCAAGCAGAGTCTGCATTTTACCGCTGAACTTTGTGGTCAGTGGCAAGGCGAAAAAGGCGATTTATTTGAGATTTTTAGTTTTAGTGATGGCCGTATCGACAAAAGGCACTGGCAACTGCGGCAGAATGAAAAAGGCGAAATATCCGGTACTGCTGAAGATGTGGTGGGGCAGGCCACGGGTCAGCTCGCAGGCAATACTTTGTATTGGCAATATGTGCTGCGGATACCGCAGGACGGCGACTTTATTGATGTGACTGTCAAAGACTGGCTGTATCTGGTAAGCCCTCACCAGTTGATCAACAGATCCACCTTACATAAATTTGGCCTGACAGTAGGGGAGCTTACCCTGGCGATTCGCCAGCTCGACAAAACAGCAGATTGCGCCGCTTTTATTCGTCGTTATCATCAGACGGAACGTACAGTGCCGCTGGCGCCACAAGGATAATGTTGTATAAAAAAGGCCTGTGTTTACACAGGCCTTTTGCAGCAGTTGTTATTTGTGGTGAAGGCTGCCATCAGCCCTTATTGCAAATCAGGGTAAGCGTCGCGGATGGCAATAAACTCGTCCAGATGACTGAGCAGAATATCCACCAGCACAGGGTCAAATTGTTTACCTTTTTCCTCAGCCAGATACTGCAACACCTTTGGCATAGGCCAGGCTTCTTTGTAACAACGTTCGCTGGCAAGGGCGTCAAACACGTCGGCCAGTGCCGTGATACGGCCGGCAATATCAATTTCTTCGCCTGTTAAACCCCGTGGATAGCCTTTGCCATCCCAACGTTCATGATGTTCATACGCAATAATGGCGCCTTGCTGCAGAATTTCATTTTGGGACTTTTGCAAAATCTGATAACCAATTTCAGCGTGCTGACGCATGATGTCCCATTCTGCCGCGTCGTGTTTACCTGGTTTATTCAGAATATGATCCGGAATAGCAATTTTGCCGACATCGTGCAGCGGTGACGCCAGTTTAATTTTTTCCGCGTCATAGTTGGATAAACCGTATTTTTGTGCCAGCAGGAAACTGAAATTGGCCACTCTTTTAACGTGGCTACCGGTTTCTTTGGAGCGGCGTTCCACAGCTTCACCGAGGATATAAGACAATTCACGTTGGCTTTCTTTAATCAGTTCGCGCAGCCGGATATTTTCATAAGCCACGGCAATATTGCTGGCAAAATAACTCAGCAGATGATGGTCAACCTGGTCAAACTTACTGTCTTTACTGACATACAACAGGTTTTCCAAGCCACGACTGGTGGTGAAATAACCAACAAAATAATCGTCGCCATGAAAAGTGTGTTTCAGCTGATGTACTTTTCTTAGCCGGTCCACCACATTGTCCGGTAGTTGGTGATCCGGTGTGGTTTCCTGACCGGTCGCGGCAATAACTTCCAGTTGCAGTTGTTGCTGACGTGGGTCACCTGTGGCGGCACAACAATAAATTTGTTGATGATCAAGGCCTAACAAATGGGCGGCCTGCGCCAGAATATTGGAAGCAAATTCAGTCAGGCTTTCACATTCGAGAAAACTGACAGTGGAAGCAATAATTTTTTCCAGGCCTTTTTTGTTGTCGTCGATAATGCAGATATCACGGTAAGAGCGTAACGACGAATACAACAGCGTTTTTAGTTTGATGGCCGTCACTTCGGTTTTGTTTTTGTAATCGTTAATGTCGTAATCGCGGATCACACTTTCTTCCGGTGCTTCGCCGGGTTGACCGGTGCGCAAAATCAAGCGGATTTGATGTTGCTTCAGTTCGGCTCTGATAGTTTTGATTAAATCCAGACCCGCGTGGTTGGTTTCCATCACCACATCAATAATGGCAACCGCGATATCCGGATTGTTTTCCAGCACAGATTTGGCTTCACGGGCGCTGTAAACATGGATCAAATCGACATTGCGGTGTTCAAACTGAAAGCCGCGCAAAACCAGACTGGTGATTTGGTGAATGCTTTCATCGTCGTCGACTATCAGTACCTTCCAGGGTTTTTGGGTGACCTGGGATTTGTCCGGTTCAGTTGCCCAACTGACGGCAGTGTCCTGACTGAATAAAAAGTCTTGGTTGCTCATAGGCTCAGCTCAATACAAAGTTACTGTTAACTATGGCTGACAATTAAAGTATTGGCAGCTGTTGCACCGCAGAAAAATGGTTTTCAGCGATTTTCCAGTGATTCAAGTTCAATATTAATAGCGTGACAGGAAATCTGAATTTCATATAACGAAATCAACAGACTTAACAGCAGGCAAACCAGGCTTGCGCCAAAACACCATTGGCCGGCTAAAGTCCAGTTTAAAAATAAACTGAACATCGACAAGGTACAAAGTAAAAAACTAATCACGCCCCAACGTTGCATAGAGCGGATCAGCACAATCCGCTGGCGCAGATTTTCAATCTGGCGTTTGGCCAGATCCCGCACCTGATCACCTTCTCTGTCATTCAGCTGGCGGATCAGCTGGGCCAACACCAAAAACCTGTTGGTGTAAGCCAGCAATAACAACGAAATGGCTGGAAACAACAAAGCCGGTGTGGTGATGGTCATCATATCTGCTCCTTTGCTGATGGATTTTACAGCAAAGTTGCTGCAACAAATTGATTCGCTTGAAATCTGAACTCATATTACACTGACTTCAGACAAAAAAAACCGCACAGGAGTAACAGCATGGCAGTTGATCTGTGGAGTGCAATGCTGACGTTATTTTTGATTATGGATCCACTGGGGAACCTGCCGGTTGTGGTGGCTATTCTAAAAGATTTAAAGCCAGAGCGCCGCCGTATTGTCTTGATTCGTGAACTTATTTTGTCGTTGATTATTTTGTTATTGTTTTTATACGGTGGCCAGAGCTTTTTGGCACTGCTTGGTGTCAAAGAAGAAGCGGTCAGTATTGCCGGCGGTATTATTCTGTTTTTAATTGCCATCCGGATGATTTTTCCGCCACCGGGTGGTCTGGCTGGTTTAAAAGAAGGTGAAGAGCCGTTTTTATTTCCGCTGGCTGTGCCTATGATTGCCGGACCTTCTATTCTGGCGGCGTTAATTCTGCTGGCGAATCAACAACCAGGGCAGATGATGGACTGGACTCTGGCGTTAGTAGGCGCCTGGCTGCTCAGTTCTGCCATTTTATTATTTGCGCCTTTGCTGCACAGAGTGCTTGGCGAACGTGGTCTGACCGCGATGGAAAGATTAATGGGTATGATTTTAGTGATAATTGCAGTACAAATGTTGTTAAATGGCATCAGCCATTATTTTAAATGGGATTAACAGATGCAAGCCGTCGTCAAAAATAACACAGAGCACCCTGAACAGACTCTGGTCCAAACCGCACAACAACAACTTGAAACCGCTTTGGTGGATTTTTCAGGTCAGTTATTGAGTCAACAACAACAGCTGCTGGAGCAACTGACACAGTCGGTACGCCTGCAGGTTGAACAGCAGTGGCAGCAAAAACTTGAACAACAACAGCAACAATTAAACTCGCAGCTGAATGCCGCCGATGGTGCCACCGCACAGCAACAGCAGTTAGAAGCAGATTGTGCCGCGCTGAAGCAGCAGTTAGCCGCCGCTGAAAAACAACAACAACAGACACAACAACAGCTGCAACAACAATTACGGCAGTTTCAGGAAGAAAAAGAAGAAGCGCTTGCTGCGATGCAACGTTTAGCTGTGCAGCTGAAACAAAGCCAGGACGATTATAAATCGGAAAAATACCGGGTGCTGGAGCTGGAGAAGCAGCAGCAACAAGCAGGTGAATCCGGTCATCAGTTGCTTGAAACTGCGTTACATCAGGTGACTTCTGAGCGGGATGCCATGCAGTTGCAATTGCAACAGCTGCGCACCGAGTTGCAGGATGCCCAGTTGCAGCAAGCCAGTGTGACGGGTCAGTGGCAACAACAACTGGAAAAACAGCAGCAACAATATAACCAGCTTAAAGCTGAACTGGCACAAAGTCAGCAGGCGGCTGGTGAAGCGCAGCAGCTGCAGAATGCGTTGCAACAGCAACTGGCACAAAGTCAGGCCGCATTACAACAAAGCCAGCAACAACAGCAAGGCGCTGTCACTGATCTGCAGCAACAACTGCAGCAGAGCAAAGCAGAACTGCTGGCAACTCAGCAACAGTTGCAACAGGCAACACAACAGCAGCTGACGTTGCAACAACAGTTGGATCAACAGCAACAACAAAGCAGTGCTTTGTGGGCCGCGCAGCAGCAAACCTCCGAAGAAACTCTGGCTCAGGCACTGGCACAACAGGCTGCCGAATATCAGCAGCAACAACAACAATTGCAACAGCAGTTGGATCAATATCAGCAACAAGTGAATGCGATGGCAGTGCAGCTGAATCAAATCACTGTAATTGACCAACAATTACAGCAGGAGCTGAAGATACGTTTGCAGCAGTTTGAGCAGCTGGAACAGGAAAAACAGCAGCTCAGCAGCGCTCTTGCCGAACAACAACAACGCCAGCAGTCGGGTTCTGCAGAACTGCAATCGGTGAGCGATGCGCTGGCGCAAACGCAGCAGCAGCTTGACGCTCTGCAGCAAAAAGAGCAGGAATGGTCGGCTATCCAGCACAAACTGGAAAGTCAGTTGTTCCGGGCGCAAAGCCGGCAACAGGCATTGGAAGAACGGCAACAAAATGAAGGCGATCAGTCCAGGGAAACCATCAGGGTGTTGCGTCAGCAATTACAGCAGCTGGAACTCGACAGCCAGCAACAACAACAGACACTGGAGCAACAGCTGACCGAATACCGGCTGAAGTTTGAGTATGCCCAGCGTCAGCTGAATGCAACTTCGGGTTGAACCGGCAGTGATGCTGGTTCTGCCGCCAAGCCTTGTGTATCATAGCGGCCTTTCAGGTTGCCACAATGGCAACTGCTTGTCAGATAAGAGAATTGCATGAATATAAAAGCCAATAATTTCCAGCGCATGCGTGATTTAAGCTTTTATCAGCAAGCCGCAGTGGCGGCCACTTTGCTTGAACGGATGATCCCCAGTTACCAGCTGTTTGCGGAAGTTAGTGCTTTTGGTGATGCCGCTTTGCCACGTCATGTACTGGACTTAGTCTGGGAATGGCTGCAGGTCAAACGCGCCAAAATTAACTTTGACCGGCTACAGGAAGAACTGGAACTGGTGACTCCTGAGGTCAGCCATTTTGATATTTTTGGTGTATATCCTGCGCTGGATGCCATCACAGCGCTGGATACCATGCTCAATGGCATTACCCAGCAGGACAGCACCGAATTTATTAATGTGGCCAAAATATCGCAGGCCTCTGTGGCAAGGCTGATTGAACATGAGTCCGCTGATTTGGACATTACCACTGAAGCTGAGCTGAAAAAGGTGGTGCGTGAGCACGAGCTGATGTGCTACGAAATGGACTGTCTGGCCGAACTGATTGATATCTGTAGTGAAATTAACGAGTTTGGCCGTGCCGAAATACAGCAGCTCAGAGGCTGGGTGGTTGAGCAGGGTGTGACTAACCTGGGCATGGAGCTGACAGTACCACACAGCTGATACAGCGCAGCCCGTTCTGCTGTATGCGCCGCAGCATGGCACAAGCTGCAGTTGCGCTTGCTTTTGTAGCCCCAATTTTTGATGTCCCACACTATGTTGTTTTGAGCCGCGTTTTAGTGCCGAGCCATCATTTGTTTTACCCCGTCATAAAACACTGTCAGCAGCAGCAGCTGCCGGTGTTTTGCTGCAAAAAATTTATCTTCGTCAATCAGCGGTTTAAGAATTAAACAACCTGTACCTTTTTGTAACTTTTTCGTGTCAATATGTTTTACATGAGTTGTTTAGTTTCTTTTATTCTTGTTTTATTTCCTTTTAAATCAATGGTTTATTTTTGTAAATTGTTGGCCTTATTTTTGCTAATCCACTGCAGCGTAAGGTGATTTGAGGCTAAGGTGCATCTGGAAAATCAGAGCAAAGCTGCAATACCTGCGATCCGGTCAGCGCTGCTGGCATTGCTTGGTGTAATTCAAAGAGTTCTGGAGAACTTCAACATGACGTATAACTTTGGGAAATTGTTTGCTGGTTTTGCAGCTGCTGTCACTTTA
Source organism: Rheinheimera sp. (assembly GCF_030824435.1). Taxonomy (GTDB): domain Bacteria; phylum Pseudomonadota; class Gammaproteobacteria; order Enterobacterales; family Alteromonadaceae; genus Pararheinheimera. Next base: position 20,701 of record NZ_JAVBXS010000091.1, on the reverse strand, counting down.
ATGTCTTCTGCTGCTTTTGCTGCGCCTATTACTGATGTGCAGGAATACAGCAACAACAGCGCAACTGAATATTTTGTTGACTCTGATGCGAATAAATATAGCCAACCGACTTTTTGGCGTGACCAGAACCAGGACTGGGAATGGATCCACAACCCACTGGCTGGCGTGTTCAGCAGTATCAAACTGAGTATTTCTGCGTTTGACGTGGATTTTGCCCAAGGTGAGCTGGATGCCATTTCAGTTTTTGATGGTTCTTCATGGTTGAGTCTGGGTAACCTGGCTGGCGGTGATGGCATTTGGGCCTTCACTGACTTTGATTTAGGTGCATTTAGCTGGGCGCAAAGCCAGGTGAACGCTGGTTTAAAAGTCCGGATGAATATCGATCAGAACAATGCTGGCTGGTTAGTGACTTTAGGTAAATCAACCTTAACTGTAAACGGTGGTGATTTGGCTTGTGTGCCAACTCCGGGTGTTCCTTGTACCTCAATTGATGTGGCTGAACCTGGTATGTTTGGTTTATTTGGTCTGGCTTTTGCTGGCCTGATGCTGCGCCGCAGAAAAGCAAACAAAGCTTAATCGGCAGCTGAGTTCCGGTCTGATCCGGAATTCAGTGTGTTGTTGCTTACAAAAAGCCCGGCTGAAAAGTCCGGGCTTTTTGTTATTGTTGCAGAAGCTCTGCACCACATTGTTGTGCTTGAGGTTTCCCTCGCTAACTGGTGGCTTGAGCTGCGGCTGAAGTCAGAGCTGCCGGCTCCGGCAGCTGACGCTGATAAAGCCGGTAAGCAAGCTGACCCGCCACACTTTCTTTATATAAACTCCAGTTGGCAGGCAATTGAGATACAAGCAGTTCTTTTTCACATTCAACGTAAATCAGCGCATCGTCGCTTAACCATTGTTGTTGTTCCAGCAAGCTGGCGCAAGGCAACAATAAGTTTTGCCGGAACGGCGGGTCTAAAAATACTAAATCATATTGCCTTTTAGGCTGTTGCTGCAGATACAACAAGCAGCTGCCTGCTATCACTTCGGCATTGTTGCATTTAAGTGTTTGCAGATGTTGTTGCAGTTGCCGCACCGCTGTTTTATCCAGTTCCAGCATAGTGGCAAAGCTGGCATGGCGTGACAAAGCTTCCAGCGCCAGACTGCCGCTGCCACTAAAACAATCCAGCACAGTGCGGCCCGCGGTGTCCTGCATCAGCCAGTTAAACAAAGTTTCTTTGACTCTGTCTGTGGTGGGCCTTAACCCTTCGGCATTGAGCACAGGTAAACGCCGGCCACGCCATTGGCCGCTGATAATACGGACAAAACCCGGGCCATTGTGGGTAGGAGCATTTGCTGCAGGGCGACGCGCTTTCATCTGGAGTTTATGCCTGAATAATAAAGGTGTTAGTATAAGCGGCGATTTTACCTGAGTTTCAGTATTCTGACAGCGAACCCTATGACAAAACCTAACAAACTCTTTTCCTGGCTTGGCTTTGGTAAAAAACCAGCAGCTGCGCCTGATGCAAAAAATACCACTGAACAGGCGGTAGCGCCTGCTGTGGCAGAGCCAGAGCTGTTGCCAGTGGCAGCACCTCAACAAGCACCGGTTACAGCACCAACTGAGCCGCAACTGGCAACAGAAAACAGCACAGTAGCAAGCACGCTCAACACAGTGGCAGAACCTGTGGCAGAGGCTTTGATACCTGCGGCTGAAATAGTGCCAGAGCCGGCGCCAGAAGTGCTGACAATAGCACAGCCAGCAGCAGAGCCTATAGAGACAACGGTGGCTGCAGAACCAATTGAGCCAGCGACAAAGTCTTCAAGCCCGGTGGCTGACAAAGTAGAAGCCCCACAAGCTGAAGATAAAACCCCGGAAACAACAGCGGTAGCAGCAGATAAAAAACCAGGTTTTTTTGCCCGCCTCAAACAAGGTTTAAGCAAAACCAGCCAGAACCTTGGCAACGGTTTAGCCAGTTTGTTCTTGGGCAAGAAAATAGATGACGATTTATATGAAGAGCTGGAAACCCAGCTGCTGATGGCTGATGTGGGTGTTGAAACCAGTCAAAAGCTGATTAAACAGTTGGTGCAACATGCCGACCGGCGTCAGTTAAAAGATGCCGACAGCCTGTATGAAAAATTACAACAGGAAATGGCTGAGCTGCTGGATGTGGTGGAACAACCACTGCAAATCCACAACAATGACGGCCCTTTTGTGATTTTAATGGTGGGTGTGAATGGTGTGGGTAAAACCACCACCATCGGCAAAATGGCGCAGCAGTTTAAATTACAGGGTAAATCTGTGATGTTGGCGGCTGGTGATACTTTCCGCGCCGCTGCTGTTGAGCAGTTGCAGGTGTGGGGTGAGCGTAACCAAATTCCGGTGATTGCCCAGCATTCAGGTGCTGACAGCGCTTCGGTGATATTTGACGCTTATCAGGCCGCTAAAGCGCGCAAAATTGACGTGCTGATAGCCGACACCGCAGGTCGTTTGCAAAACAAAGCCCATTTAATGGAAGAGCTGAAAAAAATTGTCCGGGTGATGAAAAAAATCGACGGTGCAGCGCCACATGAAGTGATGCTGACTTTAGACGCCGGTACTGGTCAAAATGCCTTGAGTCAGGCAAAGTTGTTCCACGAAGCTGTTGAACTGACAGGTATTTCACTGACCAAACTGGACGGCACCGCCAAAGGCGGCGTTATTTTTGCCATTGCCGACCAGTTTAAGTTGCCTATCCGTTACATCGGTGTGGGTGAAAGCATCGACGACCTGCGGGTATTTAACAGCAAAGATTTTATCCGGGCATTATTTAATAAGGAATTCTGAACATGCTGCGTTTTGAGCAGGTCAGCAAAGGTTACAGTGGCGGTTTTGTGGCATTGGACAGGGTCAGTTTTGAACTGGCCAAAGGTGAAATGGCATTTTTAACCGGCCACTCCGGCGCTGGTAAAAGTACCCTGCTTAAACTCATCAGTTTGATTGAACGTCCATCGGCCGGAAAAGTATTTATTAACGGTGTGGATTTAAGTGCAGTCAAAGCCAGACAAATCCCTTATGTGCGCCGTGACGTTGGCATGATTTTCCAGGATCACCGGCTGCTAATGAACCACAGTGTGTTTGACAATGTGGCTTTGCCGCTGGTGATTGAAGGTTTTACCGGTCGCGAAATGGCCAAAAGGGTGCACGCGGCCCTTGATCAGGTTGGGCTGCTGGATAAAGCCCGCTGCCTGCCAGCCACTTTATCCGGTGGTGAAGCACAGCGGGTGGGTATTGCCCGTGCTGTGGTGAATAAACCACCGCTATTGCTGGCTGACGAACCGACCGGCAATCTGGACCCTGATTTATCCAAAGACATTATGCGGGTGTTTGAAGCATTTAATCAGGCCGGTGTTTCGGTGTTGGTAGCAAGCCACGACCTTGGACTCATTGCCCGGATGCGCTACCGCACTATGACACTCAAAGGCGGCAAGATGATCAATGATGGTCTGACGCATCAGGAGGACGGCGAATGAGTATGTTGTTTGCCGGCCGTGCTGTCGGTGCCACTGCCAGTCAACCAAATTTGCTGCAAAAATTGCTGCGTGCTGTGCTCACCCATGTGCGTCAGGCGGTCACTAGTTTAGGTGAACTGTGGCGTAGCCCACTTTGGGCTTTGATCACAGTTGCCGTGCTTGGTATCAGCATGACCTTACCTACCACTTTGCATTTGCTGGTCAAAAACGTACAGCAGGTGAGCCGCAGTTATGACCAGTCTTTTGAAATTAGTTTGTTTTTAAAAAATGACGCCAGTGCAACCGATATCGCCACCCTAGTGACCTTATTGCAAGGTGACAATCAGGTCGCCAAAGTGCGGTTAATTGATAAAGCTGCTGCTATGGCTGAATTTAAACAACAATCGGGTTTTGGTGAGGCTTTAGCCTTTTTGGATCAAAACCCTTTGCCTGATGTGCTGCTGGTCACGCCAAAATTAAATCAGCCAGCAGCTGCCGAAGCTTTAATGCACAAGCTGGAAAAAGAACGTTTTGTTGAACTCGCCAAACTCGATATCAGCTGGCTGGAGCGTTTAGCCGCACTGATGAACCTGATGCAACAAGCGGTTTATACCATTGCTGTTTTGTTGTTAAGTGCTGCTTTGCTGGTGATAGGCAATACCATCCGTTTGTCGATTATGGACAAAAAAGCCGAAATTGAAGTGATGAAACTGGTGGGCGCCACCGACGCTTTTATTCAGCGACCTTTTTTGTATACCGGTATCTGGTTAGGTGTTTTTGGTGGTTTTTTGGCTTTTGTGGTGGTCGAACTGATGCTCTGGTGGCTGCAAGGCGCTATTGCGACTGTCACTCAGCTGTATCAAAGTGATTTTGTATTGCGCTCCCTGAGTCTGCATGAGTTTGCTTATCTGATGCTGATAGCGGTGAGCCTGGGGCTGGTCGGTTCTTATATTGCAGTGCGTAGTCATATTAAGGCGATTGAACCTTAATTTGCAGCGCTCAGAGCTAAAATTCTGAGCGCTGTTTGCTTTATTTAACTGCTTCTTTGTTGTCTTCGTCTTTGGCCGTTAACATCAAGCCATGCGCCCACTGCACTGCTTCCAGATAAACCGGACTTAAATCTATGGCCTTGTTGAGAACTTGCCTGGTCAATTGTTGTTGTTTTTCCCAGTTGGCCTGTTCAAAAGCTTTGGCCAGTTCCAGATATTTGCCAAGTCTGCCGCTGTGCTGCAATAACGCATTTTTTATTTCCGGTAAGATAGGTAAGTCATCCAGCAATTCGGCCAGCGGCTGCTCTAATAAAGCGTCAACCAGCGAAAATAAACCTGTTAAAAATGCTGTTGGCGGATTCGCCGGATCCTGATTTAGGTTTGCCAGCTGGTCGCAAAATCTGGCGCGCACCACTGACATATTTAACAGTTCACTGCCGTTGTTTTCACTTAAGTTGGCCAAAGCCAATAAAGCGATAAATTTTTTCAGCTCAGCTTCGCCCATATACACCATGGCGTGTTTTAACGAACCAATAGGTTTTTCGCGGGCAAAACTGGCACTATTCACAAACCGCAGCAGTTTGTAAGACAAACCTAAATCCCGCTCAACAATTTGTGATAGCTGGTCAAAATCCAGCTCAACTTTGCTCGCTTCTGCAATTAACAACATCAGATTCAGTTTGCTGCTGGCAATTTTTTTATGTTTCAGCATTTCTGGACGGGCAAAAAAATAACCCTGAAACAAATGAAAACCCAGCTGGCGTAGTTTGTTAAATTCGGCGGCGGTTTCGACTTTTTCTGCAAGTAACACAACGTTGTAGTGTTTTATCCTTGAGATGTATTTGCTGATCTGCAGCAGATTAAACTGCTGTACATCCACTTTAATAATGCTGATATAAGGCAGGAAAATGTCCCATTTGGGGTCAAAATCATGGTCGTCCAGCGCCAGCTGATACCCCATACGGTGCAGTTCACGGCAGGCTGTCAGTAATTCCCTGCTGATAGGCACTGTTTCCAGAATTTCAATCACCATACTTTTAGGGTTAATAGAAGTCGGGAAGTGATGGATCAGCGTATCGGCGGAAAAATTAATAAATGCCAGCTGGCCACCGGTGATTTTTTCCACCCCCATCAGAAGATGGTGTTCAGTGATGAGTTTTGAAGTGGCTTCGTCATCGTTGATATTGGGAAAAGCATTGGCTTCACCGTCCCGGAATAACAACTCGTAACCATATAAATTTTTGTTGTTATCCAGAATCGGCTGACGTGCCATATAACAATACATGCTGCAACTCCTACTTCACCTTCGATGTTGCCAAAGGTCATGCGATTAGTGGCTGATGGATCAGGGTTTTGTGGCAAAAGATTGGGCTGATGAGCTGAGCATATCGTAAAAATCTAAAGTAACTTATGCTTTGATATTCTGAAAAATGGTCCTTTATAAGATTCGGATCTTAAAATGATGGAACTTCGTTTAGCACTCTCAATCAAAGAGTGCTAAGATGATTCCACTTAAATCCGAGCAGGAGCTGTTTATATGACAAAAGCATCCCAACTTATGACACTGTCTGTCGCTGGTAGCGGAAGCCTGGAGGCTTATACCCATGCGGTCAGCAGTATTCAGATGCTGTCTGCCGAGGAAGAACGCGCGTTAGCCGAACGCCTGCAGCAGCATGGTGATTTAGAAGCCGCCCGTCAGTTAATTATGTCGCATTTACGATTTGTCGTGCATATAGCCCGCAGTTATTCAGGTTATGGTCTGCCTATTGGTGATTTAGTGCAGGAAGGCAATATTGGCCTGATGAAAGCGGTCAAGCGTTTTGACCCTACAGTGGGTGTACGTTTGGTTTCTTTTGCGGTTCATTGGATCAAAGCTGAAATTCATGAATTTGTGTTAAAAAACTGGCGCATCGTGAAAGTGGCCACCACCAAAGCACAACGCAAGCTGTTTTTTAACCTGCGTAAAGCTAAGAAAAACTTAGGCTGGTTTAGTCAGGAAGAAGTGAAAAACGTGGCTGAGTCTTTGGGTGTACCAGAATACGAAGTGCGTGAAATGGAATCGCGTATGAGCAATCACGATATGCCTTTTGATGCTCAGGACGACGATGACGAAAGCAACTTTAATGCGCCGGTATTTTACCTCCAGGATAAATCTTCTGACTTAGCCAACAACTATGAAGAAGATCAGTCAGAAGGTGCCGCAGTTGATCGTTTGCAAGCGGCGGTCCGCACTCTGGACGAGCGGAGTCAGGATATTATCCGCGCCCGCTGGCTGGATAACCAGAAATTGACATTACAGGAGCTGGCTGACCGTTATCAGGTTTCTGCTGAGCGGGTACGTCAGCTGGAAAAAAATGCGATGAAAAAGTTGCATGCCGCTATGGTGGATGCTGCTTAAGTTAGCAGTGAGTGGCAAAAACAAAGGCAGCTTCGGCTGCCTTTGTTGTTTTTTATACCAGGCCCAATATCAGCGCAGCAATAACAAGCCGCTCAGTGGTGCCACATCAGCTTTATCTGCTGGCAGAGTGAATAAAAAACGCCAGTCGGCTTGGGTTGTTGCTGTTGTAGGTTGGCTAAAACCAGGCAAGTTAATACGATAGGGCGGGTGCCACTGCAATGCTTCTGCAGTTATTGGGTCGGCTATTGATACATCAACCGCCGTTCCTTCCGGCAGTTTTAACCTTTCATCTGCAGTTGGATAGACCAGACTGACTGAACCGGAGCCTGCAATACCTGCAGCGCTGGATGGAGCTTGTGGTGATAACTTCAGTTGTCGTTTAGTGCTGCTGGCGACATAAGCTGTGCTGCCCGCTATTTTTTCTGAAATGACAACTTTGTCAGGCGTATTCACTTTGTCTGAATGAACAACTTTGGCTGGCTCAGCAACCCCGCTATGTTTAGCCAGAGTTACAGGTGCTGGCAGCGCCAATAATTGTGACACCGGCACCAGTTCAATACCTTCGGCTTTAAGCCTGGCGAGATTTTTCCGCAAATATTGATAAGTTTCAGGGTAGGGATGGCCAATGGCAATAGCGCTGCCTTGTTGTTTTGCCAGTTTTAACAACTGGGTAAACTGCCGGTCCAGTGCCTGATACGATTTGTCGTTATCCAGAAAAATATCCCGGCTGCGGCTTTTGACACCATGCTGCTTTGTGGCGGCAGCAACGCTACTTCGGTTGGTAGTTTTGCTGTCGATAAAATACAGTTGCCGCTCTGCCATCACCTGCATAGTCCAGTCCATAGGTGCGCTCAGACTGGTATACAAACTTCCCATATGGTTGTTCACACCAATGGCTTGCGGTACCTCAGCCAATGCCTGCTGTAAGGCTTGTTGCACCTGGATTTTCGACATTGTTTTGCGCAAAGCACCTTTACCCAACAGATGATTTTGCGCTACGGCTTCCATTGGCATATGCAACATCACTTCTTTTTGTTGTGCTGCGGCAAGTTGTGCCATTTCTTTGCCCTGAGGGGTAAAAGGCATCACGGCAAAAGTCAGCTGATAAGGCAGGCGGATCAATAAAGGGTCGGCTTTCTGAAAACCGATATCATCAATAATAATGGCAACTTTGGGTGGTAAAGTTTGGGCAGCAACACTGACTGAAAAAAGCGCCAACAAGGATAAAAAACGGAATTTACACACAGAAGGTTATTTCACCGCCAAAACGCTGCACAGCTGCAGCAGGACCAAAGATACGCTGCTTATTATGCCTGACTAAGGCGCACGCAACCAGCGTAAAGGATTGACGGCAGAACCTTTTTGTCTGATTTCAAAATAAAGCCCCGCATCATTTTGTCCGCCACTCTGGCCCACCAGCGCTAAAGTGTCACCGCTTTTTACCACTTCTCCCGGTGTTTTTAACAAAGACTGGTTATTACCATACAAACTCATCAAGCCATTGCCATGGTCAACCACAGTGACCCAGCCATAACCTTTGAGCCAATCGGCGTAAATCACCTGACCATCGGCAATGGCTTTTACTGCAGTGCCTGTTGGTGCCTGAATAATAACGCCACTTGCTGTCATACCGCCGCCATGACGAGCGCCAAACTGCTGGCTGATAGCACCTTTGACTGGCCAGGGCAAAGAACCTGCTTTACCTGTATTTTTTAATCTGCGGTTGGCAGCCTGGGCTTTTAACTTGGCAAGCGTTGCCTGCAGGCTTTGTTCGTTGCTTTTTAAATAATCCAGTTGTTGTTTTTGATCCTGCAATAAAGCCTGTAACTGTTGTACTGAATCATGTTGGCTTTTACGGGCAGCAGCCAGTTCTTGCTGCTGAGCGGTTAACTGAGCCAACCTTTGTTCTTGTTCAAGTTGGTTGGCTTCGCTTTGTTGTTTTAGTGTCGCCAGCTCGTCAACCGTGGTTTTAAGTGCCGTCAGCTGTTGCATTCTGGCATTATTAAAATACTGGTAATAAGTTAACAAACGTTCGAGTTTGGTGGCATCTTGTTGATTTAACAACAGTTGAGTGTAGTCATGGCCACCTACCTGATATGCAGCTTTCACCTGAGAAGCCAATAACTGCTGCTGATGTTGCCGTTGGTGTTCCAGTTGCTGTTGCTGTTGTTCCAGCTGTTGTTGCTGTTGCTGCAAAGTTTGCAGCTTGTCTTGTTCTGTCCGGACTGCATTGCTGGCATCGGCCAGCACCTGATCCGCTTTTTTCAGCTCTGCCTCAGCCCGTTTTAACGCCTGACGTTGGTTGCGGCGCTGGCGTTCTGTCTGTTTAATTTCCTGCTGCAAAGACTCCAGCTCTTTACGGGCGCTGGCGGTACTTTGTTGTGCCTGTGCTTCAGAAACACTGACTGTGCTGAGCAATAACAGGCTCAGCAGCAGCGGTGCAGAAAACAAGGATCGGATAGGCATTTTCAATTGAGTTTAAACAACAATTTACCGGTCATTTCGGCTGGAACCGGCATGCCCATCAGTTGCAGCATGGTCGGCGCTATATCACTTAAAATGCCACCTTCAATCGCTGCGGCCGGCCGGCCAACATAAATCAGCGGCACAGGACCACTGGTATGGGCCGTATGCGCCTGACCTGAATCATGGTCAAGCATTTGTTCGGCATTGCCGTGATCTGCGGTAATAATACATTCACCACCAACAGTGGCTAAAGCATCCACCACCCGGCCAATACAATGATCAACAGCTTCCACCGCTTTAATAGCAGCCGACAAAATACCGGTATGACCGACCATATCGCCGTTTGGATAGTTACAGATAATCACGTCGTATTTGCCGCTATGAATGGCTTCCACCAGTTTGTCTGTGAGCAAAGTGGAGTTCATCTCGGGTTGTAAATCGTAAGTGGCGACCGAAGGTGAAGGCACCAGAATACGTTCTTCCCCCTGGAATACCTCTTCACGGCCACCGCTGAAAAAGAAAGTCACGTGGGCATATTTTTCTGTTTCAGAAATACGCAGCTGGGTTTTTTGATGTTTAGCCAGCCATTCACCCAACACGTTGTTCAGGCTGGTTGGCGGGTAGGCCACCGGGGCTTTAATATCAGCGGCGTATTCGGTCAGTTGTACAAAAGCAGCCAGCTTTGGCTGACGGTTTCTGTTAAAACCCTGAAAATCACTTTCGGTAAAGGTGCGGCTGAACTGGCGGGCGCGGTCGGCACGGAAATTCATAAAAATCAGCGCGTCACCATCCTGCAGCAACACCGGCTTGCCGTCTTGCCCCAGAATCACACTGGCCTTCACAAATTCATCGTTTTCGTCGCGCTGATAAGCGGCATCTAAAGCGCTGATAGCGTCGTTAAATTGATAATCTGCTTTGCCATCAACAATTAAATCATAGGCTTGTTGCACTCGGTCCCAGCGTTTGTCGCGGTCCATTGCAAAATAACGACCAATCACAGAGGCAATCTGACCTTTGCCAAGTTCAGCAAATTTTTGCGCTACCAGTTTTAGTGATGCTTTTGCACTGCGTGGTGGGGTGTCGCGGCCATCTAAAAAGGCGTGCAGGTAAATAGCGCTGGCGCCTTCACGGGCAGCCAGTTCAATCATGGCGATTAAATGTTCTTCGTGGCTGTGTACACCACCTGGCGACAACAAGCCCATTAAATGCACGGCTTTACCGGCATTGGCGGCGGCGCGTACTGCGTTCAACAGCACAGGATTCTGATAAAAATCACCATCCTGAATGGCTTTAGTAATGCGGGTAAAATCCTGATACACCACCCGGCCAGAGCCCAGATTAACGTGGCCCACTTCGGAATTGCCCATCTGGCCTTCAGGTAAACCAACGTCCATGCCTGAACCGGAAATCAGGCTGTGTGGATAATCACGCCATAATCTGTCCATCACCGGTGTGTTTGCCTGCAGTATGGCGTTGTCTGTTGGATCTTCGCGATAACCCCAACCGTCTAAAATCAGAAGTACCAAAGGTTTAACCGACATTGTCATCACTGCTCCGCGTCTTGTTGCTTGATCATCATTTCAACTTCATCTTACCGAAATTTGCCGGCGACTCCAATCGTCCTTGTTCAGTTATTGTGCAACCAAAGCATAAAGAGCGGTAAATTCGGCCTGAGGCACAAAGCACAGGGCTGTTTTTGGCCCTGAAAGCCGTTATACTCGGCGCCAAATCATCGCATGACGGAAGCTAAATTTATGCAACAGTACCTCGAATTTGCCGGTAATCATCCTTATCTCAGTCTGGCCTGGGCAGGTATTTTAGTCGCACTGCTGGTTAGCTGGGTGCAGTCATTAGTGTCAAAAATTCAGTTTGTTACACCAACTGAGTTGACCATTAAAGTGAACAGAGAAGATGCCCAGCTGCTTGATATCCGCAGTGCCGACGATTTTAAAAAGGGTCATATCACCGGTGCCCGTAATATGCCACTGGCGCAATTTGCCGCTCAGCTGAATACCCTTGAAAAAAATAAAGACGCACCCATTATTGTCATCTGTCAGGCCGGTATGTCGGCACAAGGCGCAGCAAAGCAGCTGATTCAGGCTGGTTTTAGCAAGGTGGCGGTACTGCGTGGTGGTATGGGTAAATGGCAAGAAGCTAACTTACCTGTGGTGAAAAAATAACAGGATTTGCAGTTATGACTCAGGCCAGCGTCACTATTTACACTAAAGCTTATTGCCCGTATTGTGTTCGCGCAAAAGCACTATTAACCGCTAAAGCTGTGCAGTTCCAGGAGTTCAAAATTGATGAACAACCTGAACTTCGCCCGGACATGATCAATAAAGCAGGTGGGCGCAGCACAGTGCCGCAGATTTTTATTGATGAACAACATATAGGTGGCTGTGACGATCTCCACGCGCTTGAAGCGCAGGGAAAACTGGACACTCTGCTTTTTAAATAACAACATTCAATTCAGCTAGGACACATCATGGCCGACGAACAAAACACTTTAGCTGCAGATGCGCAGCAGGCTCAATTTGCAATTCAACGCATTTATATCAAAGACGTTTCTTTTGAAGCACCAAACTCTCCGGCTATTTTCCGTAAAGAATGGACGCCTGAAGTAAAATTAGATTTGGACACCCGCAGTGAGAAACTGGATGACAACACTTTTGAAGTGGTGTTGTCGCTGACTGTGACTGCCACTATCGGCCAGGAAACTGCCTTTTTGTGTGAAGTGCAACAAGCCGGTATTTTTTCAGTGCCTGCATTAACTGATGCACAAATGGCGCATATGCTGGCAGCCTTCTGCCCGAATATCCTGTTCCCTTATGCCCGTGAAGCGGTATCAAGTCTGGTCAACCGTGGTACTTTCCCACAACTGAACCTGGCTCCGGTCAACTTTGACGCTCTGTTTGCGCAATATATGCAACAGCGCCAGGCTGAAGCGCAAGCTCAGCTGCCAAACTAATACTGCCTTTTTATGTCTGCGGCTATCACAGTTCTAGGCGCCGGTTCATACGGCACAGCGCTCGCCATTTGTCTGGCGCGCAATGGTCATCAGACCCTGTTGTGGGGCCGCAGCCAACAAGATATTGCTGCGATGCAACAAGATCGGATCAACCACAAGTATCTGCCGGATATTAAATTGCCGGATACTTTGGCGGTGACATCCGATTTGGCTTCGGCCGTTTCGGCCAGTCAGAATGTGTTGGTGGTGGTGCCAAGCCATGCTTTTGCCGACACCTTAAGGCAAATTAAACCTTATTTGTTGCCGCATGCCCGGGTGGCCTGGGCCACCAAAGGTTTAGAGCCGGATACCGGTCGTTTATTACAGGATGTTGCCCGCGACATTCTCGGGGACGATGTGTCTTTAGCCGTGTTGTCAGGCCCTACTTTTGCCAAAGAGCTGGCGCAGGGTTTACCTACAGCAATTTCTCTGTCGTCCACCGATCCTGAATTTATTACTGTGCTTTCTGATTTATTGCATTGTGGCCGTACTTTCCGGGTTTATACCAATCCCGACTTTATTGGGGTGCAATTGGGTGGCGCTGTGAAAAACGTCATTGCTATAGGCGCCGGCATGGCCGATGGCATTGGTTTTGGTGCCAATGCCCGCACCGCACTCATTACCCGTGGTTTGGCCGAAATGTGCCGTTTAGGTTGCGCTTTAGGTGCACAAAAAGAAACCTTTATGGGCATGGCCGGTTTGGGTGATTTAGTGCTCACTTGCACTGACAATCAATCGCGCAACAGGCGTTTTGGTTTGTTGCTCGGGCAAGGTGCCGGTGTTGAAGAAGCGATGGCTTCTATCGGACAGGTTGTTGAAGGTTACCGCAATGCCAAAGAAGTCTTTAACCTGGCGACCCGTGTGGGTGTTGAAATGCCTATTACGGAGCAAATTTATCAGGTGTTGTATCAGGGCAAAGATGCCCGCGCAGCTGCGATTGATTTGCTTGGTCGGGAAAAACGCGATGAATAACAAAAAACCGGCTGTTAGCCGGTTTTTTGTGTGTTCTGTTCAATATGCAGAATTTTGCTGATTTGGCTGGCATTTTGCGCCTGACCAAATAAATCTCCGGTGCCAAACTGGCAACCCATCACATGTAATAAATAGCCTTGCATCTCGTTGTCAATCTGTTGCGCCGACACCTTCAGCTGCTGCGATGCTGCCAGACGGATCAGGCAACTGCATAAATGTCGTTTTTGATCATCAGTTTCCAGTTCAGCCACTGCGCTGGCGGCGAGCACCACCCCTGTCCAGTATTGCTGTTGCATTAAAAACAGCGGTGTCTGACCACTGCCAAAATGCAGCCACCACAACGAAAAACCAGCTTTAGCCAGGGCTTCCATTTGTTTGAGTGCCAGACCGGGTTGCTCCAGGTAGTGCGCTTCGTCGATCAATAACGAAAATAAAGCCGGATCCAGCTGCCATTCCTGTAAATGGTGCAACAGATAAGCCACCAGATCGGGTTGTTGTAATTGCAGCGCCGATAACTCCAGCTGCACTGCAGGCACAGTTGTGCCTTGTTGACGCCATTGCCAGAGTTGCTGGCACAGTTGCTGAAATTGCCAGCGTTCTATTGCCAGTAACTGATGGCTTTGCGCCGCCACTGCGGCAAATTGCGGCAACCACAATAAACCACGTTTTGGCGAATGCCAGGCCAGCTGCACTGTTAAAGCGTGCAACATGTGCTGTTCCAGCTGGTAACTGGGCAAATAACAAAGTTCAAACTGATATTGCCGCAGCGCCTGTTCCAGTTCATCGGCAGTTTGCCAGTCTGCCGGAGCCGCCAGTCCGGGTTGTTGCCAGAAAGTGATGCATTGTTGTTGTTCAATCCCTTGTTGCAAAGCCCAACTGGCATGATGCACCAAAGTTTCGCTGTCTGTGCCGGCCTGTGGATAAACAGCCAGTCCGATATAACACTGCACTGACACTTCAAAGTCGGTTAAAGGGCAGGGGTTCTGTAAACTTATTTGTAATTGCCGCGCCAGTTGCCACAGTGCTTGTTCTGCCTGTTGCTGGCAATGTTCAGGTTTAAAGATTAACGCAAAACGACGTTCGGAAAATTGCCCAAGCACTGCTGAAGGAGGCAGATGTTGTTGTAATTGTTCAGCAACCCAACATTCGAGGATCAAGGCCTGCTGATTACCAAATTGCTGCCGGATCTGATTAAGTTCAGTCAGTTCCAGCAAAGCAACAGCACAATTGCGCTGACTGGCCTGACATTGTTTTAACACAGGTTCCAGCTGTGCCAGCCACAAAGTGCGGTTTGACAGCCCTGTTAAAGCGTCGTGTGTGCTGAGTTGTTGCAGCTGGGCTTGTTGCTGTTGTTCGGCGCTGATGTCATGTTGCACCACCAGATAACGGGGGGCGTCTTTGTCAGCGAGTCTGGTGATCCAAAGTTGCATGGCTCTGGGTTCGGGTTGGGTATTAAGCCAGACCACACCATGCCAGTGCTGCTGATACTGCAGTTCGGCGGCAATGTCCGGCCAGGCAGGCTGCTGACAATATTTACTTTGATAATACTGGGGTCTGTTGCCTTCCTGCCATTGCAGTTTGGCCGCGGCCGGATTGGCCTGTTGTAAGTTAAAATCCGCATCTGCCAGCCAGACAGCACAAGGACAGTTGCTGAAAAAACTATCCAGCGACAATTTTTGTACCGGCGTTAACCTTTGTTGTGACCAACGTTGGATCAGCACCAGTGCCAGGATCAGTACCAAACCTATACCTGGTGCCGACAAAACAAAAGAGCTGGCAAACTCCGTGTAGCTACTGTGCAACATAACGCTTTCCCTGCTTACATATGTCCCGAAATTATTGGTGACACTAAGCTAAATTACCAGCACAGTACCTTTTTATAATTGTGCTGTTTTGTGACAGGCTGGCAAATTTGGGTATACTGCCAGCCTTCTAAGCTGGCGTGCCTGAACGCTTTATTTTTTAGCAACGACATTTGTAGCAGCGGAAATCTTCTTTATGTTTCACATCGCCTTGTTTGAACCTAAAATTGCGCCAAATTGTGGCAACATTATCCGGCTGGCGGCCAACAATGGTTGTACTTTGCATTTAATTGAGCCTTTAGGTTTTGATTTTGAAGAAAAAAAGCTGCGTCGGGCCGGTTTGGATTATCATGATTTAACCAGAGTCAGCCGCCATGCCAACTATGCCGATTTTTTACAGGCGATGGGCGGCAGACGAATTATTGCCTGCACCACCAAAGGCAGCAGACCGCATACCGAAGTGCAATATCAGGCTGGTGATGTGTTGTTGTTTGGCTCTGAAACTCACGGTTTGCCGGACGAAGTGCGCAATGCTATTGCGCCTGAGTTTCGTATCCGGATCCCGATGATGGCCGATGCCCGCAGTTTAAATCTGGCCAATGCGGTGGCCATTATCAGTTATGAAGCCTGGCGCCAGCAGGGGTTTGCCGGCGCGGTTTAATCAAGTTGCGGGAGAGATGATGAGCAAAGCCGATTATCAGTTGTGGGTCAGGCGTTCAGGTTATCTGACGCTTTTGACTGCCCTTGCCATTGTCGCTTTAAAACTGACAGCGGCCATTATGACCAATGCAGCTTCAGCGCTGGCATCTTTTATGGATGCGTTGCTGGACGTGCTGGTGTCCACCCTGAATTTTATCGCCTTGCGTTATGCACTTAAACCCGCTGATGAAGAACACCGTTTTGGCCATGGCAAAGCAGAAGCCATTATGGCGTTATTTCAGGCGGCGTTTTTAACAGGTGCTGCTGTGTTGTTGTTGTATCAGGGCGTGAGCCGTTATTTCAGCCCTGAACCTGTGGGCGCGCTTAATAGCGGTATAGTACTGACACTTATTTGTACCGGTTTAACTTTGACGTTGGTGCTGGTGCAACGCTGGATCATCAAAAAAACGGCCTCCCTGGCCGTCAAAGCTGACTCTGCACATTACAGTGGTGATGTGCTGATGAATCTGTCGGTCATTGCTGCATTGTGGCTGGTCAGTAACAGTGTGCTGTGGGCTGATGCCGTGATGGCTGCGCTGATTGCGTTATATCTGCTGTGGACGGCCTGGCAATTGGCGCAAGAGAGTTTACGGCATTTGCTGGATGAAGAGTTGTCAGAAAAAGAGCGTGCACAAATTGTGGTTGTGCTGCATCAGTTACCGGAAGTGTTTGGGGTGGACCAACTGAAAACCCGTCAGGCCGGTGTGAAGGTATTTGTGCAGTTGCGGTTATTGTTGTCTGATCAACTGTCGTTGTTGCACGCACACGATATTGTCGACAATGCAGAGCACAAAGTGGCGGCTTTGTTCCGTGATGCCGAAGTCATTATTCATGCTGATCCTGTTTCTGTGGTGCCTGTGCCGGAATATCCGCGACCTGCAGCAAAAACTGATTCACAGCTGTAAACCACAAAGCGCGGATCTCGTCAGTTTCAGTTAAGAGTTCATGACGGGCGCCAGCAATAGTAACTGCAGGTAATAACGGCTGTTGTTGTTGCCATTGTTGCCACAGCAGCAGTTGTTGCCTGTTATCAATCACAGTGTCTTCTGCACCCCTTAATAAAAAACAAGGGATCTGCGGTGCCCGCCGTTGTTTGAGCTGAGTGCAAGCCTGTAATGCTTCGGCCAGCCAGTGCCAACTGACGCCGCCAAGCTGGTAAAGCGGATATTGCTGATACAGCTCCCTAAACCATTGGTAACGCTCAGCACAATGACTTAAATCATTGTTTAAAAAAGGCCGGTTCTGATAAGGCCCCTGACCCGGCAAATACCAGGGCTTATTGCTTAATGTACCGTTCACAGCGCACATCATTTTGACCACTAAGGGGGCTATTGCCGCTGGCAGTGGGCTGGTATTGATGCCCCACATGGGGGAGCTGAACACTGCAGCTTTAACCGCTGTTACGCTCTGTTGTTGCAGATAACGGGCTAAAATGGCGCCGCCCATCGAATGGGCAACAGCCAAAAGTGGCAACGAGCAGGCAGGTTGTATGATGGTATCAACAAACAATTTTAAGTCGCTGGCATAGTCGTCAAAGTTGTCGACATAACCCAGCTGACCGTCGGGCAATAATCGTTGTGAAGCACCCTGACCTCTGTGATCCAACACAAAAACCTGATAACCGCAGCTCAGTGCATCGGCAATAAATTCTGCATATTTGTGGCCTGCTTCAATACGGCCGGGCACCAGCAATAAAGCTGCCCTGGCAAGTTCAGGTTGCCAGCAGCTGTAATGCAACCGGCAGCCGGCTGTGCCGACAAACTGCTGATGTTGCCCTTGTTGCCATAATAGCTTGAATGCCGTATCTGCCTGACCTGAACTGAAATCAGTCTGATAAAACGTGGCTTTCAGTGCCGGGAATAAACTCAAGAAATACTCCTGTTGTTCAAGGTCAATTCGATGCAGAGCCCACCCGCAGCAGGCAGACTGGCGCTGATAAAACCACCATGCTGGCGCGCAGCCTGAGCGGCAATTGCCAACCCAAGACCTGTGCCGCCGGTGGCGCTGTTGCGGCTGTCAGACACCCGGTAAAAAGGTGCAAAAATCTGCTCCAGACAGTCTGGCGGAATGCCGGGCCCCTGGTCACAGATCTGTAACCTGGCCTGTTCTGCGTCCTGTTGCAAGCTGAACATAATAGCAGCGCCATTCGGGCTGTATTTAATGGCGTTACGTAACACATTTTCAATAGCACGGCCTATCAGTCTGCTGTCACATTGCAACAGACAGCGTGGTGGCGCATGCAAAGTCAGCTTTAGTTGTTTTTGTTCTGCATCTAACTGATTTACTTCAAATATTTCTTCAATCAATTCCACTAAATCCAGTTCCTGCCACTGCAGTTGGTACTGGCCTGCGTCCAGCCGGCTAAAGGTTAACAGCTCGTCCAGCAGCTCATCAATACGTTCCAGCTCCTGTTGTAACCTTGGCAATTGTTGGCCGCCGCCCTGGCGTTGTTCCAGTGCAATAGCCAATTGGGCACGGGTTAAAGGTGAACGCAGTTCGTGTGAAACGTCACGTAACAGCCTTTGTTGGTTCTGTAATAAGTCACTGATTTTGCTGGCCATCAGGTTAAAACCCCGGCTAAGCTCGCCAATTTCATCAGCACGGCGCGCCGGTGCTTTAACGCGGGCCTGTAAATCGCCGGCGGCAAAATCGAGGTTTTTTTGCTTCAGCAAGCGCAGTGGTTTGGTAATGCTGAGTGCCAGCACAATACTGGCCAGTGCCGACACCAATAACAGCAGCAGCGGCAACAGATATTGTGGTAATGCCATTAAATCCAGGCCGGGGCTTTGTGGTCTGGCTCTTTGTTGATACAACGCCAGCGGCGTGCCTTTAAAATTGACTAAAAATGGCCCGGCCAGCAGTGTATTGCGGTGTAATAACAATCTTGGTTTATCCAGTTGTGATAGTTCTGTCAGCCAATGCTGATCAAAATTGCGCGGCAGAATTTCGCTGTTCAGCACCTGATTGGTTTGCGGGTCTACCACTAGCCAGCGATTACGATCCCTGCGGTTGATACGTCTGGATAAGTCTTCAATGGAATCGGCCCTTTGTAAGGATTTAAACAAAGGTTCCAGCTGATGAGCGGCGTCATGCGGCAGGCGTCGTATTTCTGTATTGTCACTCAGGCCGCGGGCCAGCAGCCAGGCCGCGCCCATCGTCAGCAACACGACCAGCCAGAACCAGGCAAAAATGCGGACTGCCAGATAACGCATTGGATTGAGTGACATCAGCGTCATGATTGCTCCAGAAATAAATAACCACTACCGCGCAGGGTCTGAATTTTTTCTGTGTTATCGGCCACTGCGAGTTTTTTGCGGATATTGCTGACATGCATATCCAGGCTGCGGTCATATTGTTGCAAAGGCCGGCCCAGTACTTCTTTACTTAAGTCTTCTTTGGTAATCACTTTGCCGGCGTTTGTCATCAGGTGATCCAGCAGCTGAAATTCGGTGGCGGTCAGCAGTATAGTGATTCCGGCACAATGCACCTGACGGTTTTGCCGGTTCAGCTGCACATTGTTCAGTTCCAGCAGGTTAGTGACATGAAGGGCGGGGGGCTGTTGTGCCAGTTCTACCCGGCGCAGAATGGCCCGGACTCTGGCGCTTAATTCCCTTGGGTTAAAAGGTTTGGCCAGATAATCGTCGGCTCCAAGCTCCAACCCGACAATACGATCTATATCATCACCGCGGGCGGTCAGCATCAGCACAGGGCAATAGCTTGACTGGCGCAACTGTCTGAGTAACGACAAACCATCGAGCCCTGGCAGCATCACATCAAGCAAAATCAGCTGATACTGGCCGCTTTGTGCCAGTTGCAAACCAGAAACGCCGTCGGCAGCTCTGTCGAGGCTAAAACCGTCCAGCGTCAGATAATCAGTGACCAGCTGACTGAGCTCATGGTCATCATCAATAAGCAGGATTTTTTGGTTCATTGCGCATCCTCAGTACCACTTCACTGGCAGTTTAAAGGCCTGACACAAAGCGACAATGCTCTTTACACAACCTTTACCCATGCTTGGCGTTGCTTTGCATTACACAGAGTATGCTTGTTTCATCGCTGTTTAGTCCAGCAGGAACACAGCGCAACCAAACCAGACAAGTGGAGTGTAAAATGAAAAAATTCAATCTGTTAGCCTTAGTTTTATCATCAGTGTTGTTGACCGGTGTCAGTACTGCTGTTGTGGCTGGTGATCATCAGCGTGGCCACGGCGGGCATCTGTTTGCCGATGGTAAAATGTTTAAAGGGCTGGATTTAACCGATGCACAAAAAGTGCAGGTGGAAACTTTATTAAAAGCCCATCGTGAGCAAATGATTAATAAAACCGAACGTTTTGCCATGCATGAAGAATTGCAGGCGGCCTTAAACAGCGACACTTTTGATGAAGCCGGCGTCAGGGTGATTCTGGAAAAACAACAAGCGAAAAAGCTGGAACAGGAAGTGGCGAAGCTGAAGTTACAGCACCAGTTACGTGCTGTATTAACACCAGAGCAAAAAGCCAAACTGGATGAACGTAAAGCTAAAATGCGTCAGCGTATGCAGGAACATATGACCGAGAAAAAAGCTGAGTCTGGTAGCGAATAATGGCAAAACCCGGCTTGGGGCCGGCCAAAGTCAGTTGGCAGCACGCCAGGTTTATCTGGTCGCACTTCAGACACCTTGTCAGCACAAAACCGGCTTAGCCGGTTTTGCTTTTTCTGCAGCAAAAAGCAGCACCGGCTTTGCTGCTGTTTACCGGCAATCAACATGAATCAGCCATAGATGCAGCAATGACAGTGTTCGCTATGGTCACAATTGCCCAGCTTAAATAAAATCTTGCTGGTTAAATGTTAAAAAAATCATGGTAATAGAAAAATAATTGGAGTAATCACTTTAAACGACAACTGTCGTTTTGCTGCCGTCG
>NZ_JAVBXS010000033.1 GCF_030824435.1 Rheinheimera sp. | reverse complement strand
GGCAAAATGGGCAGTACCAGCTGAAGCTGTGGCTGGTTTAATGTGCTGCAGATGGTTTTGGTGAGTTTTCTATTTTGTCGTATTCATAGTTGCGCATCTCTGCAACAGATTCCGGTATTGGTATACGTTTAAATATATTGGCGCCGGCTAACTTATAAAAATAGGCTGTGCCTGCTTTTACCTCTACCGTATTTTCGGCTTGTATATCCTGCAAAAGGCCAATGCCGGCGGTGAATTTGTATTCACCGGCTGGCAAGCGGAAATAGCTGTAGTTGTTTGTTTCCAAACCAACCAGGCGCACGCCGTCAACATATATGCCTGCTGTAACTAAAAAACCCGGGCTGCCGTCATTGGGGCGGTAAACAACCACCAGTGCATCATTGTTGCCTGGTTTTGGAATGTTCATTGAGTTGTAGTCGTTTATGCTGCCATAACTGCTGAAACGCCGGTGCAGAATTGATTTTTTATATGGATACTTTTTTGTAATGCCGGCATAAGCGGATTCAATTGCTGCAATGGCAGATTGTTCTTCATCCCACACTTTTGAATAAGCCCGTTGTTTTGGGTAATCAAAAATAGTTTCTAATTTCCCCAGATAGTTAATGCTGCCAGGGGCTATTGTTACTGCACTTAATTCCGGATTAAAACTCATCCGCGAATCCGAAATAGTGTGCAAATGCAGCTGCCCTGCATTTACTTCAACCAACATTGGACCATCAATTGTTTTGTATAACGGGTTTGTCATGCCGTCTGCACTGATAAAAAGCGTATTCTGCTTGTCAAAATCGATAATAATTAAGGCCTTTTGCGCTTTTAACTGACCGCCGGCATAAGGTGCTACCGATGCACAACCTGTTAAAAACAGGGTGATCAACACCAATAAAAAAGAACATCGACTCATAAATATCCTTGTGTTTATCGCAGCAAATAATCAGACATGCTGAGTGTCAGCCAGATGCTGTTATTGTATGGGCTTTATCTGTTTGTATTTGTGGTTCTTCTAAAGGGCTGTTTAAATATTATACAAATACCCGTTAATTTAACCGTTGATGTTAACTATTTTGCAACCAAATTAAAAGCTGAACAGCAGATAAACATTTATTAAACGATATTTTTCAACACAACAAAGTTTATAGTTGTGGCAATAGCCGGGGTTGGCTGATAACAATGGTTAAGGGCGATTTGAACTGGTATTAAAAATAAAAATTTACTTTGTGTAACCACCTGCCACTGCAATTGGCTGGATAGCCTGATGCTAAAGCTGAGTTATCGGCATAAAACACTGTGGCGGCTGGCGGTAAGAACTGGCAATGGCGGTAACAACAGCGGCGTGTCAGAACACACGCCGGTGTATTGTTAAATATAAGCGGGTAACACTTTACTTTTATTCAATAGCAAACAATTCCACATCAAAAATAAGCACTGAACCCGCCGGAATTTTGCCGGTGCTGCGGTTGCCGTAAGCCAGGTTTGATGGGATAAAAAAGCGGAATTTGTCGCCTGTTTTCATTAGTTGCAGCCCTTCGGTCCAGCCTGGGATCACCCTATTCAGTGGAAAACTAATGGTTTCGCCGCGCTCTACCGAAGAGTCAAATACGGTGCCGTTGGTTAAAGTGCCGTGGTAATGCACTTTGACTGTGCTGGTGGCCGTTGGTTGTTTGTCACCTGTGCCTTGTTGTAACACCAGATATTGCAGGCCGCTGGCGGTGGTAATAACACCGGCTTTTTTGCCGTTTTCAGCCAGAAAAGCCGAACCCTGTTCAATATTGACTGCTGCGGTTTTTTGGCTGTTGGCGTTGTTGTAGAAATAATAAACAACACAAGCTAATACAAAGATAATTAACGCTATTTTCATCATAAGTCCGGTTTAAGGCAAAAAGAGCTTTATCTTAGGGGGAATGCACAACGCGGTCAAAGCCCATCGGCAGCAAGGCCTGACCCCATTGGTTTTCGAGGAGTGTTTGGGGTCAGGTCTTGCCTTTTGCCACTATCCGGCTGATTCGGGAATAGTGCAAACCAAAATGCCTTCCGAGTACATCTAAGCTGTAACTACCTGACTGATAAGCTGCTTTTATTGCTTCATTTCGTGTCGGATATAAACCTTCGTAATCTGCAAGGGGAAGTGCGGTTGCTCGTCGTTGTTTTTTCGGAATTTCAGATAAATCCTTGCCCTGCTCAGCTATCAATGCCAGATGGGTTTTGACAAAATCGTCACTGCCCAAAAATACCTGGTTACTGAGGTTTTCCCAAACCTCAACACCCTTGCCTTGCTGTACAAAATCCGCATATTTTCCCATCGCAGTTTTTCGATTTTTTGCAAACAAACCAAGCAATGCATCTGTTGCCAACCAATCCGGTGATACCTCCTTACCCATTGCATAATGCCAGCTACTCCAGCGCCAGTCGTCCGGAGTTACAACCATCTTTGCCCTGATAGGGTTCAGCACTATATAACGGCTTAATTCAAGCAGATAGGCGTCTTTATCCACCAAAATAGCTTTATAACGCCCCTGGAATAAATGCCCAACCCTTTTATATTTGCGGTTCACCCACTGCGTATACATGCCGTTGAGCTGACGCATCCCTTTGCTAAGGTTTGCATCAGGTGTTTCCAGTAACAAATGGTAGTGATTGCTCATCAGGCAATACGCATGAACAACCCAGTTAAACTGTTGGCAAACTTGCCCGAGCAATGTTAAAAACGACGAAAAATCACCATCTTCCCAATAAATAGCTTTGCGCTCATTACCCCGGCTTGTGATGTGATAAAGCGCCCCTGAAAATTCCAGTCTGAGCGGCCTGGCCATTTTGGTTTTCCCGGCTGGTAGTGAAGATGGTTAAACCTTAGTCCAACTGCCACAAAAGGCAAAAGGCAAGACCTGACCCTGGGGGTTCACCTTTGGGCAAATAGTCTTGCCGGCCTGGCTGCGGAATTTTTATCTGGCGCACGTTGCGTTGCGTTGATAGGGTCAGGTCTTGCGTTTTGCCTATCCCAATTAGACTCAGAAGCAAAACGTCAGCCTACCAGATCGTATAAGTAAACTCATCAGCATCAAGCAAAAGGCAAGACCTGACCCCATTGATGTTTCAGCGTTATCGGCAGGCAGCGGTGTTAACGCTGATAAAATATTTTGCCAACTCTTTGAATATGAGCCAATAAATCAGCATTATTGATATCCTGCAATCTGCTGATATCAAATGAATAGGGCAGCAGCAGTTCATCGAGTGCTGTTAATAACTGTAATAGCTGCAGGTGACTGAAATCTTCACCCACAATCACCAAATCAATATCGGAGCCCGGTTTTTCACGTCCCATAGCACGGGAACCATACAAAATAACTTGTTCAATATCGGTAAAATTTGCCAGAACCTGCAGTATTTGTTGTTGCGTGCTTACAGGCAAAGCTGCGCTCTGTGTTGAATCAGTTGGCATTTTGATGTTTGCCAAGGTCTTGCCTGAGTTGCACAAAGGCCGGGTAATAACTTTGCAAAATTTGTTCAGCCACGGCATTAGCTGTGTCTTGATTGTAGGTGTGAGAAGTTAAAGCACGGCTTTTAATCATATTCATCCACAAGTCGCCTTGTTGGATTAAACCACGTTTAAAAGCAAGCCGGATTGCATCACGTGAACCCTGGATATCGGTTTCGCCCTGAAATTGATAAAAATCTTTGATGCAATTCCATGCCAGTTCGTAATTGTATTCAAATGCTTGAATCAGACCCTGTTGCTCAAGTTTGCTGAGTGGTCTTTGTTTTGCCAATAGCACAGCTTCCGTCAGTTCGGTTAAAGCTTGCTGAAAATTGGCAAATCTTTGTTGCCAGCGAATATCGGTTTGCATCGCTTCCCTCTGTTTGCTGCAAAATAATTTCTGGATTGTATAGGCTTGGCGGCAGTGCCACAACCTAAGGTTTGGCCAACTCTGGTGGGGTATTGGTTCAGGTTATTGGGCAAATGGGGATCCTTCAGGGTCAGGTCTTGCGTTTTGCCTAACCCAATTAGGCTCAGAGGTAAAACGTCAGCGTACCAGACAGTAAAAGTAAACTCATCACGATCAAGCAAAAGACAAGACCTGACCCTGAGGGATCCCCACGAATTTACTTCTTTTAAAATTTTCCCTGCCCCAGCAGTTGCTAAATCCAATGTGACATTTATATCATCTCGTGATTCGCCGACGGTCCCAACCTCTACAAGCTTTGGTGCCCCGGTAACTCTCCATTCTTGACGCTCTCCAATGTTAACATTTGATTTAGCACCATATTCAGAGCTATTAACTGAAGTTCTTCCAGGAATTCTGGTTCCAATACCCGCTTTCTTCTGTTCCATCCCATCCGGATCAACCCCATTCATCGGATCATTGCCGACATAAGCATACCAATTCATGCCGTCTTTGTAGCCGATGGGGTCGGTTTGCAGAAAACAGTGATAGGGTCAGGTCTTGCGTTTTGCCTATCCCAATTTGACTCAGAAGCAAAACGTCAGCCTACCAGACCGTATAAGTAAACTCATCAGCATCAAGCAAAAGGCAAGACCTGACCCCATTGATTTCGAAGCAAAACGTCAGCCTACTAGACCGTATAAGTAAACTCATCAGCATCAAGCAAAAGGCAAGACCTGACCCCATTGATTCTAATGTTTTGATAAGCATGATGATTCGCCTCTTTCGGTTTGGTCACCTCATCCTAAATCAGGATGGGAGGCGAGTCATCACATTAGACCTGACCCCTTTGGTTATTCATCAGCATCAAGCAAAAGGCAAGACCTGACCCCATTGATTTTTCTCTGCGGATTTTGTGAGAAATGGGCGTGACGTTGTGGATAAAACTGGCTAAGATGCGGCTAACATTCATGGTGTTTTGGTTCTCTTATTTGTTTGGCGATGAATCAGATCACCAAGCACCATGAATGTTCCTTCTTAGCTCATCTTTTTGTTTTCAATAGATATTTCGTGGGGATACCTCAGGACCTGACCCCATTGATGCAATACTGCCGCGCTCGCCGGCCAAAAGATAAGTCGAATTAATTGCGTTGGATGTCCTACGAGTTCTTTCGAAACTTCAACTTAATTAAAAGACAAAGCCCACCAGATCTGATGGGCTTTTAACAGTTTTCGTATTTTCATTTGTTAAAATTAATTGCGTTGGATGTCCTACGAGTTGCCACCATTGGTGCTGGGTGGGTGTCACGTGGTTTTACGCATATTATGTCACTTGGTTTGTTTAATTTTGCTCTTAACTCGCAACATCAGAACTATCCCAATGACCAGAAAAGCCCAGCCAAAGTAGTCATAGTAAGAATCAATTAATCCCTGATGAGTTTGAGCATCTTGAAGTCTTAGCAAGTTTACGTTAGCACTACTTATTTCATATACACGATAAAAGCACTTAAAATCATTTATATGTTTTGTTGAGGCATTTTTACTCTTTGAGTATCGAAATATAGCTTTGTTACCAATCGCATCAATAATTTTTTGGCCAACTACATCAATCCTAGCTACTGTTGAATCAATCAAATACGCGCACTCACCTTTGGCAACTTTGAACATTACAGCATTCTTATCATAATCGGCCCAAATTATATTCCCTTCACCATTTTGCAAAGCGCCAACATCTGGAATGGAAACATGCAACCTTCCCGCCCCCAAAAGTATGACCAGTGAAATAATAATAAAAACGCAAGGTGCAACGATATGCGCTATATTTCGAATATTTTTTAAATATCGCTCTATTGTTAATGCTCGGTCAGATACAATCATTTTTTCTTCTTCTCCGACGAATCAATATCCATGCTAGATACAGCTTCGGATACACCAATTCCTCCGACTTCAGCAACCGCCTGAACCGCTTTTGCTACAGTACCTAATGTCGCAGCAGGCAGTAAAGATCCAGCAAGGCCGGCTTCAGCTCCTTGAATGCCTTTGTCTAGTACAGCTTGACTATCTACACTGCCTGTTGTTAAAACTTCTGCAGAGGCTTGTGTGGCCGCCCCCGTAATCCCTCCTGTAACGGTCGCAGCACCCACTGTAGCCGCTGCCACAGTAGTTTCAGCCTTTATCGAATTCACAATCAAGTTTCCTACTTTTCCAGGAACTAATCCGAGCATACCACCTGCGAGACCGGCCATTACTTTATCCATTTTTGTTGCGCCCTCGATTTTATCTGCAGCTTGATATGCGGTCGTAGCACCGATTGCAAAGTTGATTACAGGTATAATCCATGCTAGCTCCCCCTCCGGATCCACCGCATTCATCGGATCATTGCCAACATAAGCATACCAGTTCATGCCATCTTTATATCCAATCGGGTCAGTTTGTAAAAACCGCCCAAGCTTAGGATGATACACCCGCGCTTTATAGTGATAAAGCTCAGTGCCGGGCAATAAAATCTGGCCGGTGTATCTAAAACGTGAAGTGCTGAAGTTTATAGGTTCACCATAAGGTCCGTATTGGTGTTTGGTGGTGACAGTACCGGTGCTATTGGTTTCTGCCACAATACTGCCGCGCTCGTCGGCCAAAAGATAAGTGGGGCTGCTGGTGCCGCTGCCATCAAAACTAACCAGCGGGTCATCACTGCCCACACCGTGCACATAACGTTTTAGCAAAGTGCCGGCGGCGTTATATTCCGCTATTAACTCATTGCCGTCGTATAAAAAGGTGGTTTTAGTGCCATAAACGGTGCTGCTGTTGAGGCGGCCGGTAGCGTCGTATTCCAGGCTCAGGCTGGTGTCGCCTTTATTGGCGCTGGTTAAGCGGTTATGGGCGTTGTAACTGTAAAGCCAGCCGTCAAAACTTTTTAGGTTACCGTTTAAGTCGTAACTCAGGCTTTGACCGCCGACAGTGCTGTATTGGTTCAGGTTATTGGGCAAATAGTCTTGCCGGCCGGGCTGCGGAATTTTTATCTGGTAGTCGGCATGCGAGGTTATCCGGCTAATTAGCTGGCCGGCCGGATTGTACTGAAAACTCGCTTTATTAACCGTAGCGTGGTCGAAGTTTTGCAGCTGGTGCAGCGGCGTATATTCCAGCACCGACGTAATATTATTGCGCCGGAAAATGCCATTTAAACGGCTTTGTTGGTTGTAGCTGTATTCCACCAACGGCACCGCATTATTGTTTTCCAGAATGCTGCGCAGGCTGTTGTCGGACTCATACTGGTAATGCACAACAAAACCGTCGGGGTAGGTAAGGCTATTGCGCCTGCCGGCGCTGTCGTAGCCGTAGCTGAGGGTTTTGCCATTGGTGCTGGTGCTTTGCAGCCGGCCTAAGGTGTCATAGCTGCTGGTTACCAGTTGGGTGCCACGAGTCACCGACTTCTGCCGCCCCAGGCTGTCATAGTCAAACACAATACTGCTTTCAGACGGCACTGTGGTGCTGGTAAGGCGGTTGGTGTTGTCCAGCGTATGGCTAAAGGTAACACCGTCTCTTTTGCGTAAGGTACGCAGATTGTGGTTGGCGTCGTAGTTTTGTTGGCTTCAATAAAAACGCCCATCACTTATTTAGCGATGGGCGTTTTTTATGGTGCTGCTGTTAAATACAACCAGCCTTCATTAAGGCGTCTGCTGGAAATAGCTATAAGGAACTTCTTCAACAAAGGTTAATGCCGGACCAGTCAGATGTTCAAAATTGCTTTTGTTATCAAAGCGTAACCAGACATTTTCTTCCAGATAAATTCGTTTGCCGATAAGGCCTGGCACTACTTTTAAAATACGCCAGTCCCGCCTGAAACAAACCTGGCCGCTGGGACAGCTCCAGTTGCCTTCGCCGCGGATAATCTGTTTGTTATTGTGGTCTTGTGTCAGGGTCCAGCTAAAACGGGTGCTGAGTTGCGGGCTAAAGGTGAATTTGGTGGAGCTCACACTATCGCCGCTGTTGTCTGGTCTGAACTGCAGGCCGCGTACATTGTTGCTATTGTCGCCAGCGGTCACCGGCAGCTTCAGGCCGTTCCAGCGTGTTGGTGACGAGAGGCCTGACATGGTCTGCCAATAAGCATTTGTACTGTTGCTGATGCTGGTTTGTTGTGCGTCAGTGGCAGAAACCGGCAGCGCCAGACTCATCGCAGCTGCCACTGGCGCATTATTTTCATAATACCTGATGTACACCTGATAAAAGTCGCCAAGCTTTTCAAATTTTTGTATTTCCATCTTATGGCCATTATCAAATAGGATCATCAGAGAGCCATTTGGTGCCAGAATCCACTGAAATGGCTGTTTGGTATTGCTACTTTGGCCGGTTCCATTGGGGTGAAAGGTTAATGGGTCCAGATAATAATTGTCGACCGGATTAAAAGCCTGTTTCAGGTAACGATAAAAAGCCCATTCTCCGGTCAGCTCTTCTTTGCTAAATGTCTCAGGTTCAGCGTCGGGTACGACCATTAAGGTGTACCGGGTTTTACTCACCTGTTGCTGCTGTGCCGGCAAAGTTAAACCGGGTAACACCAACTGCTGCATTTTTTGCTGGTAAGTGTCGGTCACGGCATAAAGGTGGCGTTTAACACCTTGCACCAACGGCATTAATTCTGTGTGTTGGTAGTTTCTTTCCAGTTGCAGGTTTTGCATATAAGTGCGCACCTGTTGTGCCTGTTGTTCGGTGATGCCCATTAAGCCGGCAACCACAGGTTCCGACACCGTGGTGCTGTAGTCCTGCCAGCTCAGCTGTAATTGGTTTTGTTGTTGTTGCCAGGTAAAGGTTTGCAGTGACGCTGTGCTGATAGTATCGCCATAGCCCTCACGGGAAAAAGCATAAGAAACCGGTACTGCGGTGGTATACCCCGGCATACTGGCGGCAATTTCAGACAAAACAGGGTGATAAGCAGTTTGTGGCAGCAGGCTATGGTCGCTTAACAGTTGCTGTTGGGTATTTGCCAATAAAGCAGGTTGTTCAGTGTTTATTTTGTTTTTTAATTCATCCAGTTGGGTTTTATTGCTTAGCAAATGCAACAGGTTGTTGCTGCTAAAAGGCAAGGCGACTTTGCCGCTGAACAATAAAGTAGCCAAAGCGGCCGAGTCAGGTATTGTTGCAACTAAAGCTTTGCGTTCGGCGGCCACTATACTGGCAAGGTCTTTGGGTTCTTTTTGCAGGTTTGCTGCTACCAGGGTGGCATACCAGGCGGTACTCCAGGCATTTATTTGCACTGGTTGTGCTGTTAATGTCTGCAAGTCCGGCACTAAAGCGTAATAACTCAGATGTAATTCGTTGAGCGGATTTACTTTAAACAGCGCCACAAAGTTGCTTTCGTCATCATCATGTTCCAGCGTCAGGTCAAACTCACCCTTGTTGTCGGGGGTGGCAGCAAACTGCCCGCCGGCAAAAAAAATCGTTACGTCTGCAATGGCCGGTTCCGGCGCTGTTACCTTGCCCCACACCTGCACCTTGGCCAGCAGTTGGCGGATAGTGACAACTCTGTGGTACACCTCTTTTTCATTGTCGTTGTCGGTCAGGGTAATACGAAAACCAAGTTCGCTGTTGCTGTTTACTGCCGGCGCAATAAAACGGATTTTGTTGCTGTTGTTGCCACTGATTTGCACCGCAGGGCCACTGACTTGTTCCCACAGAATCTGGCTAATGCTGCCGTCAGGGTCGCTGGCCTGAACGCTCAGCTCGGCATCTTTTTTCTCGTCAACCGTATTAAAATGTGCAGTCAGTACAGGTAACTGGTTGTTTTTAATCTGTATTGATACTTGCTGGCTGCTCGACTTGTTGTCGGCAGTGGTCAGGCTTACCTGTAATACAGCCTGGCTGTCGGCATCTACGGCAGGCGTAGTGAAGCTGAGTGTAGCGGACTGAGCATTGTTGAGTTGCAACTGAGGGCCGGAAATCTGTGTCCAGCTGAAGTTGCCACTGGCGCCATTGGCAGTGATGATGTTTTGGGTTTTTTCTTTAACACTGACAGCAGCAGGCACAGTGAGTACAGGTGCGGAGCTATCGGAATCGCCTGAACCACAGGCGCTGAGCAGCAAAGATACAGCAAGCATAAAATAGCTTGCTGCATGTGGTCGTGGGTACATAAAAGTCCTTTTTTATTCAATTGAGTTGGAGTGCTTTTGCGACAGGAATGAACAGGCTTTGTTGCGCTGTATCTGGCGAAATATCATCCTTGTTTAGCTATGTTATACAAAAATATGACCAAACTGAATGATAAATTGTCATTTAGCTGCAAAAGTTTGAGTTGTAACTTTTTGAAAGAAAAGGATGTTCTGGTTAAAAACTACATCAGGCTGCAACCGGTGCCTACTTTGTGTCCCTGAGGGTGTTTTTCTCAAAAATCAGCGTTGTTGCGCCTGAAAAAACTGCCAGATCAGCTTGTTGGCGTCCACAAGCCTGGAAGGTGTTTTACCCCGCACTGTCTGGCCGCCCGGCCAGGAATGCCCACCGGTCGTGGTTACCACCAGTTGCAGTTGAATACGGCCGTCTTTGCTTTGCCAGTTGTCCGCATAAGCGCCTGGTACATTCAGCACTCTGTTGGCGGCACCATCAAGTTGCAGTCTTTGTTGCCAGCGCCGCATGGTGTCGGGTACCGAGGTAAAGTGGGTTATTTTGTTGTGGTTGCGAAAAGCTTTTTTGCCGGCACCGCCTTCAAATAACACATGGTCGTCATCCAGCGCGTGAATATGCAGCACTGAGATAGGTCTTGCTGGCTGGCAGGACAGGGTATTGTCTGTGCCTGCTACTGCGGCAATAGCCCGAAAAGTGCCGGCCATATCACAAGCCAACCGGTGCGCGAACATGCCACCGTTCGACATGCCTGTGGCAAAAACACGTAGTGGATCTATTGGCAGCTGCTGCTGAATGTCGGCCAGCACATCTTTGACAAAAGCCACGTCGTTGATTTGTTTATCGCGTGCATCAGCACAACAGGCACCGGCGTTCCAGCTGGCAAAACGACCAGCGGGAAAACTGCTATAGCCATTAGGAAAGGCCACCACAAAAGCCTCGCGCTCAGCAGTTTCGCGCCAGCCATAAGCTTTGGCCGCTTGTTCCATATGGCCGCCACCACCATGAAAAAACAACACTAAAGCTGCGCTCTGGTTGGCAGATAACGACTTTGGCACATAAAGCAGGTATTTACGCTGATTGGCGACAAGGCGTTGGTATTCACCACTTTTTAACAGTGGCCGGGTATCGTTGTCTGGCAAGCGTCTGGTGTTGTCGGCTACTGCCAGGCTGGTGAATGGTAACAACCAGAATAAAATAGCGGCTAGCACAACCATAAGCTGGTTTTTAGCAGTAAAGTTTGTGAATTTGATTGGCATTTTTAGTGTGATTCGCTGCGGCATCAAAAGAATGATGCTGCGGTTTGACGGCTTATTTTGCAATCACCCCGGATAAATATTGTCTGGTCCCGGATGGTAAAAAACGCAGGGGGTTTATTTCGGAAAAAAGCAGAGAAGAGGGCCACTGATGCTTGAAAAAAACAGGCAAACCAAAGGATTGCCTGTTTTTTAATTCTGTTAGCCGTATTAGATTTTGGTTAACCAGCCATGTTTATCTTCGGCTTTGCCCCACTGAATATCATTCAGTGCCTGGCGCAGTTTGCTGGTGGTTGGGCCTGGTTCGCCTGAACCCACTTTAATTTCTTTGCCCTGGTAAATTAAGGTGCCAACTGGTGCCAATACAGCAGCAGTGCCGGAAAGGGCTGCTTCTGTGCCTGGTTTGGCGGCGCGTTCCAGCAGTTCTGCCACTGTCAGTTCGCGCTCAGACACTGTCATACCTAAGTCGCGGGCTAAAGTGAGGATGCTGTCTCGGGTGACACCGTGCAGGAAAGAAGCGTCCAGCGCTTTGGTAATAATTTCATTACCGTCAATCAGCAGGAAGTTGGCTGCGCCTGTTTCCTGTACATCGCCATTCGGGCAGAACAACACCTGGTCGGCCTGATATTTGGCCTTGGCCTGCATGGTTGGTTGCAAAGCGCTGGCGTAGTTGCCGCCACTTTTAATCATGCCCATATGCGGCGCACAACGGGCGTTGTCTTCCATTAACAAACGCAAAGCGCGGCTACCACCGGCAAAATAATCACCAACAGGCGACAGTAATACATACAACATTGACGTTAAGGTTGGGGTGGCGGCTTTACCAATGGCAGGTTCAGTGCCGATATGGGTTGGGCGGATATACATAGAACCCGGCGGTGTTGGCACATCAGCGGCGTAATGACGCACTATGTCCACAATCATCTGGCTCAGCAGCGCCGGGTCAAATTTAGGTAAAGACAACAACTCTGTGCTTTGCAGCATACGGGCAATGTTTTTATCCATGCGGAAAATGGCCACTGAACCATCTTCATGGCGAAAGGCTTTTAAACCTTCAAAACAGGTGCTGGCATAATGCAGCACATGGGCGCCCGGATGCAGACTGATGCTGTTGGCGCTGACTATTGCGCTTTTGTCCCAGCCGTTACCATCAAACTGAGCCATTGCCATTTCAGGCATAAATACACTACCAAATGCTGCCATTTTTTCTTCCTGCTGCTGATAAGTTTGCCGGGGTGGCCGGCTGAAACAAAGACCAGTCGGCAAGGCCTGTTGCCCTGCTGATGCTATGGTCTGAGTGAAATTTGTCTGGTCATTGTACTGTCAGTTGTTGTTTTCGGCATCAACTATCTGAGCATCAAGCCGTCTGTCTGGCTATTTATTGGGGTGACTTGCGGCAGCTGTGGTTCATGCTGGTTCTGCTTGTTCGCAG
Source organism: Rheinheimera sp. (assembly GCF_030824435.1). GTDB lineage: Bacteria > Pseudomonadota > Gammaproteobacteria > Enterobacterales > Alteromonadaceae > Pararheinheimera. Next base: position 48,269 of record NZ_JAVBXS010000033.1, on the reverse strand, counting down.
TCACAAGGTAAGGCGGAAAAATTGCCATATTTCACCGCTTATTGCCGTTGTTGCTGGTGCTGCAGCAAGTGGCATTGCTGGGTCTAAGTAAAATGGTTATCTGAATTACCGATTAAAACAATCGATTTTAATCACTGCAAACATTTTATGGTGCGCTTTAATTTATGGGCGCACCCCGGATGTAGCCACAGCTGCGTGTGGGTTCTGACAATCAGTAGCTTTAAAGGCCGTTGCTGTCAGACACACAGGGGAGCACTGAGCAGTCAAACCAAAACTCAGGCTGAACCAGAGCAGTGCAGCCGTTACAGGACAGGTAACACAAATGAAAAATAAATTTCCGGTATTGTCAGCCCTGACGCTGGCGATGTTATTAAGTGGCCAGTCGGTGCTGGCCAAAGAGATGACCAACAACAGTTTCTGGTGGCCAGAACAGCTGGATTTATCGCCGCTGCGTCAGCACAGCGCTGAATCAAATCCTTATGGTCAAGACTTTGATTATGCAAAAGAATTTAACAGTTTAGATTTGGCGGCCGTCAAAGCCGATATCAAAACCATTTTAACCACACCGCAGGACTGGTGGCCGCCGGATTATGGCCATTATGGGCCTTTTATGATCCGCATGGCCTGGCACTCAGCCGGGGTGTACCGCATTTTTGATGGTCGCGGCGGCGCCGGTGGCGGTCAACAAAGATTTGAACCCCTCAATAGCTGGCCTGACAACGTCAACCTGGATAAAGCGCGGCGTTTACTCTGGCCGGTCAAACAAAAATATGGCAGTAAAATTTCCTGGGCCGATTTAATGGTGCTGGCCGGTAATGTGGCGCTGGAGTCGATGGGTTTTAAAACCTTTGGTTTTGCCGGTGGCAGGCTGGATGACTGGCAAGCGGAAAAGGTGAACTGGGGCAGCGAGAAAAAATGGCTGGACGAGCAGCGCTACGACAAAAACAGCAAAGAACGTAAACTCGCCAAACCGCTGGCGGCAGTGCAGATGGGCTTAATTTATGTCAATCCGGAAGGGCCAAATGGTGTACCGGACCCACTACTAGCCGCCAAAGATATCCGCGATACTTTTGGCCGTATGGCAATGAATGACGAAGAAACAGTGGCGCTGATTGCCGGTGGCCATACTTTTGGTAAAGCCCACGGCGCCCATAAACCGGAAGAATGTGTCGGCAAAGAGCCGGCTGCCGAAGCCACTGAAGCCCAGGGTTTTGGTTGGAAAAACAAATGTGGCAAAGGCCATTCGGAAGACACTGTCACCAGTGGTCTGGAGGGCGCCTGGTCGGTCAATCCAACAGCCTGGACCACACAATATCTGGATAACCTGTTTGGTTTTGACTGGGTAAAAACCAAGAGCCCGGCTGGCGCTACCCAGTGGATCCCGGCCAATAATCAGGCGGCCAATCTGGTGCCTGACGCTCATGACAAAACTAAACGCCATGCCCCTATTATGTTCACCACCGACTTAGCGCTAAAAGAAGACCCGGCTTACCGCGAAATTTCTCTGCGCTTTAAAAATGACCCTAAAGCTTTTGAGCTGGCCTTTGCCAAAGCCTGGTTTAAGTTAACGCACCGCGATATGGGACCAAAAGTGCGGTATCTGGGTAAAGAAGTGCCGAGTGAAATGTTGTTATGGCAAGACCCGGTGCCAGCTGTGGATCACCCGCTGATCGACGCCACTGACATCCAGAACTTAAAAGCCAAATTACTGGCCAGCGGTTTAACAGTGCCGCAGCTGGTAAAAACCGCCTGGGCCTCAGCGGCCAGTTTCCGTGGTACCGATATGCGTGGTGGTGCCAATGGCGCCCGTTTAGCGCTGGCACCACAAAAAGACTGGGCCGCCAACGACCCGCAGGAACTTGCCAAAGTGCTGCCGGTATTACAAAAAGTGCAGCAGGACTTTAATAAAACTCTAAGCGGCGGCAAAAAAGTGTCTTTGGCCGATGTGATAGTGCTGGCAGGTTCGGCAGCAGTGGAACAAGCCGCCAAAGACGCAGGTTTCAGCCTTGAAGTGCCGTTTACACCGGGCAGAACAGATGCAACAGCTGCCCAAACCGATGTAACTTCTTTTGCGGTGTTAGAGCCGATGGCCGATGGTTTTAGAAATTATTTCAGCAGCAACAGCATGTTGTCGCCGGCCGAAGCGCTGGTAGATAAAGCCGCCATGTTGAATTTATCGGTGCCGGAAATGACCGCTTTAGTGGGTGGTTTAAGGGTGCTGAATGCCAATAGTGGTGGTGTGCGCCATGGCGTACTCACCAATAAAGCCGGCACCTTAAGCAACGACTTTTTTGTGAATTTGCTGGATATGTCCACCAAATGGCAAAAGTCGGCCGCTAACGCCGGTTTGTACGAAGGGTTGGATCGCAAAACCAATCAAATCAAATGGACAGCAACGCCGGTAGATCTGATGTTTGGCTCCCATGCTGAACTCAGAGCTGTGGCAGAAGTGTACGCTGCGGCAGATGGTAAAGAACGTTTTGCCCGCGATTTTGCCAAAGCCTGGCAAAAAGTGATGGAGCTGGACAGGTTCGAATAATCACAGCCTCTGAAACAACAGCAGCACCTCTGGTGCTGCTGTTTTTTTATGCAGAGAACCACTTTAAAGGTCGGGGCTTCTGCATTTATTCCGGCATGTTAAGGTTGTGATATTGCGCCCTGCATTAAACCCAGGCTGTAATCCAATAAAGCAGCATCAGCCACATCCCCATGGCCGGGCACCAGAATTTTGATGTCCGGATAAGCCTGTTGTATCCGTTTTAGACTGTGTGGCCACTCTGCTACATCGGCGTCGGCAATATTACCAAGACCCGGATAACGCGGTGCTTTCACGGCGCAGCCGCCGACCAATAGCTTGTACTGCGGCAACCACAACACAATATTGTCGCTGGTGTGGCCGGCGCCCGGATAAAACCACTCCACCGGGCCATCCTGGTATTTTTCACCTTGTTTTAACGCCACTGCCGACTGAACCGGCAACAACAGATCAGCTGTTTTGGCGTGCTGCTGCACTATAGCTGCGGTTTGGGCTGTCACCTGCAATGGAATATTACGTTCAGCCAGTGCAGCTGCGCCGCCAACTCTGTCGTCATGGCCATGGGTGGCAATGGCTTTTACCACCGGCTTTTGCAGCACTGTGTCTATCCAATGCAATAAATCCACTGTGGGGTAATAACCCCAGGCCGTGTCCAGCATCCAGATGCCTTGTGGCGTTTCCAATAACAGGCCATTGGCGGTAAACAGCATGCCGTTACTGAGTTTTTGTTCGGTGCGGTGCAACCACAAACCCGGCGCCAGCTGTTCTACCTGCACTTCGGGGGATATTTGCTGCACTTTGTCGTAAGGGTGGCTGGATAAAGTGGTTTGGGCCTGTGCTGCCAATGGCAGACTCAGCAGTGCAGCGAACAAGGTGAAGGTAAAAGTACGCATCATCATCTCCCTATAAATCAGTAAGTCTGACGGCAACAACAAAATTGCAGTGGGTCTTTGCAGTAAAATCCAGTTCGTTGTGAATTGCAAACCTCATTGAGTCCTGCTTTGTTTCAGGTCAAAAAAACGGCCGGAGAAAACGCCGGCCGTAGTGATTTCTGCTGTTGCAGTCTGAACTTATCTGCCCGTTGAGCGACGTTGAGAACGGTTGCGTGTCCACAAGGTCAGCGCCAGTGCAAAAAAGCCGGTAAATGACCAGCTGCCGCCGGAACTACCTTTGTTTTCGGCCGGTTTTTCGACCGGTACCGGCGGTGTCACTTTTTCTTTAATACTCAGGCTGACAGCAGCTTCATTCGACCAGACGCCGTCGTTGTCTTTAATGCGGTAACTGAAGTTGTCGGAGCCTGCCGCAGTGCCGGTATGGCTGTAAAGTACAGTGCCGTCAGTGTTAATTTTTACCGTGCCACTTTGTGGTTGTTTCACCAGCTCAATACTGTCGCTGGCCAGGCGGCCATCGCTGTCGCTGTCATTCTTTTGCAGATTCAGGCTCAGACTTTTGCCAATTTCCAGCTCAAAACTATCATCTGCCGCCACTGGCGCTTTGTTATTGGCCAGCACGGTAATTTTGACGTTGTCTTGTGCTTTATAACCTTCGTTATCGACGACCACTAATTTAGCCTGATAAGTTTTGCTAAAGACGCGATCCGGCAATGCAGGTGCTTTAAAGTTGGCCCGTGATTTATCGGCGCCTTCCAACTGCACTGTGGCATCGTCGATGCTCCATTGGTAAATAACCAGAGAGCCCAACAGGTCGACCGAGTCTGAACCATTGAGGTTCACCAAGGCATTTTCCGACACTTCAATATCGGCGCCGGCACTGGCTTTTGGCACACTTTCGTGCACTGCATTCACCGCAATTTCACCTTTGAGTAAAGGAGCACTGGTACTTTCACAACGTTGTTCAAAGCTGGCTTTAAAACTTTTGTTGTTGTTGTCCATCTGCAATTGATGCACTTTAAAGTTGCCAAAGCTACGGTTACAGCCGCGGTGTTCACCTGTGATGCTTAAACCGGCCACACCGGCAGACTGGAATGGGAAACGTTCGGCATAATGATATTCACCAACACTGAGTGCTTCATTATTTGGTGCGGCAAAATCCAGATTCCAGTACGACCTGGTGGTGACAGAAACAGACACCCCTTTGTCGTAATTTGAGTTCAGGTTAAAAATGGCATTGTTGTCGTCAAAAGATTCGGTGCGGCCACCACCAATAAAATCACCGGCGGCACTTTCAAAGCGGTAATAACTTTGTGGGTCACTTTTGCTGCTGGTGGTTAACACAAAATCTTCAGTGTCCTGCTGACCCAGATTGTCGGTCACCGTCAGTCTTAATTTGGTTTTTTCACCACCAAGCGCCACATCAGTTGGTGTTGTCAGCTTCAGCTCAGCTGTTGTGGTATCTTCCAGAGTGACTTGTTTACCTTCAATCTGCGACCAGCTGTAATTGGTAATGCGGCCAGGTTTAGAAAAAGACGACTGGCCCTGGATCTGCACAGTTGAACCTTCTTTCACTTTGACCTGGCTGGTTTTGATCACAGCAACAGGGAAAGGGTAAGGATCAGGCAAAGCAGAGTTTAACCTGATACTACCTGTTAGTTTTTTGCTGGTACTGTCGCAATACTGCACAAAATCCAGCGCAATTTTATGTGGGTTGGCGCTCAGATCGTATTCATAAATAACAAACTCGCCACTGATCTGGTTACAGCCACGGCCCGGGCCTGAAACTTCCAGCCCAGGCGCAGTGCCGGAACGGAATGGTGCCCGCATCGCGCCGCTAAAAACACCAGTTTGCAATTTTTGCCCGTTGGCAGGCTGAAAAGTAAAGCTAAAACCACTTTCATGTGAAATCCACAGTGAAGAGTCGCTGGCACTAAAAGGCAGGTTATTGTCTAAACGTGTCACCTGTCCCTGACCAATCCAGTCACCCTGGTCACTATTGAGCTGAATAAAAGTGTCGGCGAGGGCGAGCGGGGAAAATAACAAACTACTGAACAGCAGAGACTTAAACATAAATGTAGTCCTTTAGATAAAAGTTAAAATAAAACACTTCTTTGTGTTTTATGTTTTTAAAAAGTAAATTTGTCGCATTTTCGCATACAGGATGACTGCCCGTCCAGCCGGAAAAAAAGAACCAGCATGTAAAGGCGGCGCTGCCACAACACTTTGTTCAGCTGGCGCGGAAACTCGCGCGCAGTTCGTCTTTAAAACGCCGTGACAGAGCCAGTTGCTGGCCGGTTTTGAGCAGAATGTCGCCATCACCACTTGGCTGATAACTAATACTTTCAATGGCATGATGATTCACAGCAAAGCTGCGGTGAATACGGCTAAATCCTTGTGGCGCCAGTTGCTCCATGGTTTTGCTTAAAGTGGCGCGTAGCGGGTAAATCCGGCCTTTGCTGTGTAAATTCACGTAGTTACCACAAGCTTCCAGCCATTCAATATCTGGTATCGCAATTAAAAATTCTTTATCCAGCTTTTTTACCAGAAAGTGGCTTTGTATAACGGCTGCGGCCGGGTTATTGCCTGCCAGAGGGTTGTGCTGCAGTTGTTCCACTGATTGAGCTGGCATGGGCTCATCATCACCGGTCTGAATAAGGCTGGCTTCACCTTTTAAGCGACGATAGACAAATTGCAGCAGCTGATAAAGGCTGAAAAAAAACAAATAACCCCAGGCATCTTTGCGGTATTCGTACAAAAACTCCCGAAGCACTGGGCCAAAGTCGTAACCTTGTTGCAGCCATGTATAAACCCCGGCGCGAAAGGCCACCATGAAAAACACATGGGCCATGCTAAAAAGCAAAGAACCCAATAAATGGGTTAGCAGCAAGGCTTTAAAGTTGCTGAGCCGCATGGGGTAACGGCTAAACATCCAGCCTAAAAACGGACACAACAATAAAGTGCTGAAAGCGCTGCTGTATTCCCATAAAAAAGGTTCCCACAGCTGTGTTGTATTCAAAGGGTCTCTGCTGTGCTCCATCCAGACCGAAGTGGCATTAATACTGTTATTGATCAGCAGGTAAATGGCTATCAGCAGATAAGAATATAACAACGGACGTTGTTCAAACATTTCCAGATAGTTGTGTTGTTTTAATTTGGTCACAGCATTCCACCTGTTATCCCTGAATACCACCTCTGCACCATTGTCGGCTTGGGTCTGGCAGCCTTGTTGTGCAGACTGCGGTTGTTACTTTAACCGGAGTTTTCAGATGGCAGAAACACAATTTTCATTAAACAGCAGCGCCGCAGCAAGGCGTCATGATTTGGACTGGTTACGTATTCTGGCGCTTGGGGTACTTATTTTGTACCACATTGGCATGTATTACGTGGCTGAGTGGGAGTGGCATATTAAAAGCGTGCAGACCTATAACTGGTTGCAGGATTTGATGACATTAACCAACCCATGGCGCATGAGTTTGTTGTTTTTACTCAGTGCCATGGCGCTGAGTCTGGCGCAACAGCGCATCGGCACGGGCAAAATGTTGTGGTTGCGCAGCCAGCGTTTGTTATTGCCGTTGTTGTTTGGCATGTTTGTGGTGGTGGCGCCTCAGGTGTATTTTGAAGCTTTAAGCCAGCAGCTGATTGAACCCGGTTATCTGCAATTCTGGTGGCAATATATCAACCCACAAACAGCGTTATTGCCTGAACATCACAGCCCTATTGGTTTATTAACCTGGAATCATCTGTGGTTTTTACCTTATGTCTGGTGTTACAGCATGTTGCTGTTGTTAGGTCGGTTGCCGCTGAACCTTTTTGCCCAAAGCCGTTTGGTGCAACAACTGCCCGCCCGTTATGCATTGCTGCTGGTGCTGTTATTGCTGGGGGTGAGCTGGTATTTTTTGCGTCCACTGTTCCCAACGACCCATGGTCTGATAGACGACTGGTATGGGCATGCCAAATATTTTGGCGTTTTTGTGGCGGGTTATTTACTGGCGCAACAACAGCTGTGGTGGGCGGCGGTAGTGAAGCATAGAAGGCTGTTTTTGCTGGGTGCGCTCTGCTGTTATGGCTTGTTATTGCTGGACAGGCACCATGTGTTTGAGCCTTATGCTTCGATGTTTGATGAGCTGTTATGGGTGCGGCTTTGTTATGGCCTGGTGTTGTCGCTGAATCATTGGCTTTGGCTGCTGGCGGTATTGGGTTATGCCGGTTGTTATTTAAACCGGCCGGTCAATGCAATAGATCCAAAAGGTGCTATTTACCGTTACGCCAGCCCGGCCATTTTGCCCTGGTATCTGCTGCATCAAAGTTTGATTATTGTGTTTGCCAGCTGGTTAAAACCTTTGGCTATTCCGGCTGGTTTGGAAGTATGGTTGTTGCTGTTATTGACGCTGGCCGGTTGCGCTGTTGGTTATGCCTTGATCCGCGTTGTGCCGCTGCTTAGTTGGTGTTGTGGCTTAAAACCAAGGGCGGCAAAACAGGGCAAATTGCAGTTACAGATGGAATAAACAAAAATTTTTGTTGTGTGCTGCCACACCGGATGAAGTGAAACAACAGGGTCAAACGAGCTATTGCAGCTGACCCTGATATTGTTCAGTTTGATTTTTTGTTGGCTAACATTCTGACTTTGTTGAGCATTATTGTAAAAAATGCCGTTTTGACCGGCGAATCGTCAACATTAAAAACAGCAAGGTGAATAACGGCCAGTGCACTGAACCACCGGAGCCGCCTTCACCTGGCTTTTTAACTTTAAGCCGGACTGTAGCGGTATTTGAAAACGCACCATCGTTATCTTCAACACTGTATTTAATAAACAGATCCGCAGCTTCAGTGCCGGTGTGAATATATTCTATAGTGCCGTTTTCCTGAGGATAAACCCCACCAACACCTGAGTATGACATGATGCGAATACTGTCTGGCAGCATGCGGCCATCAAGATCGGTGTCATTGGCCAGTACCTGTAGTGTGATTTTTCCGCCAATAGCCAGTTCTGCACTGTCATCGTTGGCGACAGGTGCTTTGTTATTTTGTTTTACGGTAATTTTCACAGTGTCAGATGCCTGAAAACCTTCGTTATCAACCACCTTTAAAGTCGCCAGATACTCTGTCTGGGGTTGGCGGTCTGCAAGTGCCGGAGCGACAAAATAAGCTTTGGCTTGATCGGCATGTTCCAGTTTGATGTTTTTGTTATTCAGTTCCCAGTGGAATTCAGAGATTGAACCTAAAGTGTCGATAGAGCCCGAGGCATCAAGGGTGATGCGGTTGTTTTCAAAGTCTTCAAAATCTTTACCGGCGTTGGCTTCCGGCACGCTGTCATCAAAGGCATTGATGGCAACAACCCCTTTTAATAAAGGACCCGCCATATTTTCGCAACGATGTTCAAAATTGGCTTTAAAACCTTCCAGCTTTTCGTTTTTCATCAAGAACTGAGTGATGTTAAAACTGCCAACACTGTTGTTGCAGCTTCTGCCGCTGGTATAGATATGAAGACCGGCAGCGCCGGTATTGGACGTTGAAGCCATAGTTTCGGCATAAGGGTACAGGCCCTTGTCCAGGCTGGTGTAGCCCGGAGCTTCAATCCTGAAAAACCAATATTCGTCATTCCAGATGTCGACAGAGACACTTTTTGTCTTCTGATACTGAAAATCTACGTGTTGGCGCTCTGTGGTAAATCTACTGTTATTCAGGTTAAAAACGCGGGGACGGCCCTGGGTCAAAATATTGTTTGTGTCACTTTCCAGCAGTACGTAACTTTGCGGGTCGCTTTTGCTGGCAATATGTAAACTAAATTCTTCACTATCCTGCATGCCTGCGCTATTAGTGACTGTCAGTTTAAAACTGGCTTTTTCACCGCCCAGGGTTATTCCTTTGGGTAATTGGATCTTCACTTCGGCACTGTCAGCGTTTTGCAGTACTGCTGCTTTGCCACTGCTTTGGGTCCAGTGGTAACTTTCCATTTTACCTTCTGCAGTCCAGGACTCAGCGCCAGTTAAGCTGATGGTTTTTTCTTCGGTGGTAAGACTGTCGCCCTGAATAATGGCAATAGGCTGAGAAGTTGGGTGTGGCACATCAGAATTCATCCGGATATAACCACGCAGCTTTGCCGGAAATGAATTACAAGTGTGAATAAAATCTAAAGCTACTTTTTTAGGGCTGGATGTTAAATCATATTCATAAATAATAAATTCGCCCATTGGGTAGGTACAGCTGCGATTGTTATTTAAAATTTGCATGGTCGGTCTGGTACCGGCTTCCATGCCCAACCCCTGCACATTTTTATAAACACCAGGCTGTAACTTTTTTATTTTTTGCCCAGCGGTAAATACAAATGAATAACCCTGCTCCTGTGAAATCGACAAAGCCAATTCTCCGGCGTTTAAGCGCAGCGGTTCAGTGAGCATTTCTTGCCGACCTTGACCTATATGCTCACCTGGCTCGCTGTCCAACTGAATAAATGTTGCGGCAATGGCTGGCTGAGATAACAACAATAGGCTGAATAACAATGGTTTAAACATAAAGAGAAATCCTTTTTTCTTAATCAACCGGCAAGCATCCGGCATAAACAAAAGCGGGTTATTGAGTGTTGGTGCTTTGTTGTTTGAATGATGGTTTAAATCCGGGGCTGTTATACCGGCGGTTTGAGCATCTGATGTCAAATAAACCCGGCCATTTTGCTTAATGTGCAGCTTGATATAAAGAAAAATTAACCAAAATCATTCTTTAAGTGTGTTTATTGCAACAATTGTTCGGTTGTCGCTGTTTTTTGAGCTGTTGAACTAAAGGGCCGGCAGTTTTTCACCCTGAAATTTTTTCATGGTCTGCACTGCGTTAGCCCAAAACAACATCGAACTGCTGTCTTTGCGCCGCAGCGCACCTTGCAGACCTTCTTGCGCTTTTTCGCTGAAGTTCACCAGCCTATGTTCATTTTTACTGTCGCCTGAGCTGGCGGAGAATATCAGCGTTTTAAAAGCACTTTCTTGTTCCGGCGGAATTTTGCCGCTGCTAAGGCCTTGTTGTAGCCAGGTATGCAGCTGTTTAGCACTCATCTGGCTGAAATCGACCTGAGTGGGCGTTTTGCCGTTATCGCCAGTGCCGGGCTGGTTTTTAACCGGAGTGGTGTCAGTGGGGTTGTTGCCGGTTTTGGTTTTTTGCTGATATTGCGCCATTAAGCTCAGTTGGCGGTTTTGCTGCTGGCTGCGCAGTTGTTGCAGGGTATCAAACAAACTGGGGCTGGTTTTCATCACTTTGTATCCATCTTTTGATGCGCCATAAAGTGAATTTTTTGTTAGCAATTGCTGTGCCAGAAATGGTGCCAAAAAGATGTCGCTGCAAAGTGGTTAGATAAAAAAGGCTGTTGCCGGATTTTTTAAGCGGCCGGGAAAAATCTCAGACCGCTATTGCTGCAGCTTATTTAGCTTGGGCTGTTTTGTGGGTTGTGGTCGGGTTCGTCGTAAAAATAACGCACTCTGGTGCCGGCAATATAATCGTGTAAACAACGGCGTTCTTTGCCAAAAATAAACAACACATTAAAGATGCCGGATAAAAACTGACCTATAACGGGCACGAAGTTCAGCAGCATGATGGGTAAATAACGCCATAACATCACATGTTGCAGGCTGGCTTTGTCGCCGTTTAATAATTCAATACGCATACCAAATTCAGATTTACCTATGGTTTGGCCATAGTGATACAGCAGATAACCATGCAGCAAAACATAAGTTGTCATGCCATAAAGGGCAATTAACAAGGTTTGCAAAGGTGTTGGACTTTTAAAGGTTTCCAGTCCGACGTACCAAATCAGCGGAATAAACACCAATAATTGAATAAAGCTGTCAATTAATGAGGCTATCAGACGATGGCTGCGGCTGGCCAGCTGGCCTTTTTTACTGCCAGTGCCGGTATCTGTGACTGACGGCAAGCTGTTGTCATCTTGCTGCAGTTCAGGCTGTTGTGTATTTGCAGAGCTCTCTGACTGCACAGCTGGTTGAGCGTCAGTTTGTGTTGCAAACTCAGTATCGGCCGCCGTGGTGATTATGTCTGGTTCGGCCCCTGTAGTGGGCAGCTGTGCTGGTGGATCCGCCCTGTTGTTGTCCATGCATAAGTCCTTTTAAAAATCTTGAAAAACCAAATAGTTGTCTTCGAAGTTATATCATATCAACAGCGGCCTGCAACAGACCGCTGTGTGGCTGAATTTTAAAGCCGGCCGGTCAAAGCCAGCATTTCCAATTGTCTGGCTAGGGGTTTTAACAGTTCGGTGTCTTCCCAATATTCACCATGGGCCATAGGGTTCCAGCTTTTGCTGATCCAACCTAAGACCCCACCGCCGGCATTGATACGGATATCAGTCACCAACTGGCCATAAGCAGGCGACAACTCTGCCAGCGGCCAGCCCAAAACATCGTCTTTGTCGTAATAGTTATGCCAGACAAACTCAGTATTGGGTTTGGCAAAAGGCAGGATGTCTTTTTGTTTATGGGCTGCAACAAAAATGGGAATATTGCAGCCTGTGGTGACCAGCAAGGCCAGGCTTTGTCCTTGCAAAAAAAGGATTTCGTCATGGCTGAGTGTTGCTTTACCGGCAATGTCCATAGCGTGTTGCTGAATATCCTGCCAGATGCCGGCCATTTTTTTGGGTTGAGCCCCAGCTGGTGGTGTTGCGGCCGCCAGCGCATCCCACAGATAACAGGACATCACCTGACAACCTAACGAATGCGCCAGTACCACAACTTTGTCGTTATGACCCAGTTGCTGGCTAACCAGATACAAAGCCCGGGCTATTTCCAGCTGCGCCTGCTCATAAGCACTGCCTTGCAGCTCTTTGCGATGCTCCAGCCCGGCAGCATCGGCAAAACCAAAAAGTAAAAACTGCCGCAGGGCGTCCCAACGTAGTTTGCCGGCCAGTTTGTGCCATACCTCTCTTTCGTTGTCCTGCAAAATATGTTGGTAATACACTTCTTTAAACACCACCAGTTCATCGAAGTTGTTGTTCATCTTCCGTGTTAAATCCTGCACCAGCTCGTTGCTGAATCCCCTTTGGGTTGAGCCCATGCCGTGAATGGCTAACAAAGCAACTTTGTTCATAACCGCCTCCATCAATAGTCCATTTGGCTGTTGCACTGAAAATCCGCTGACAGTGCCCAAAAAAAGTAGCGACTTTTTTCTAAAACAGCAACGGCAGCAGCTGTGTGGCAATAGCCGGACACAACAAAACACCACCAGCGTTTTTTGCTTGCAGTGCCAGTTGTGCTAACCAGTAGCAGAAGCTTGCTGTTGGCACTGGTCAGCAGGCAAGGGCTGCAGGTTATAATCGGTTTTTTGACCGGCAGATGCAAAGAGCGCAATGATGGATGAATTAAAAATTGAAGATTTGTTAGTGGGTGATGGTAAAGCGGCTGTCAGAGGCGCTTTGATCACCAGCCAATACCGTGGTTTTTTAGAAGATGGCAGCGAGTTTGATTCTTCTTACCGCCGTGGTGAAGCTTTTCAGTGTGTATTAAGTAATGGCCGGGTGATCCAGGGGTGGTTATTGGGTTTAGCGGGCATGAAAGTGGGTGGCAAACGCCGGCTGTGGGTACCTGCGCATCTGGCTTATGGTGAAAGGCAGATTGGCACTATGATCCCGCCAAATTCCAACCTGATTTTTGAAATTGAACTGCTGGAAGTGTTAACCCGCGACGATTAATACTCAGGCTCAGGCTCAGGCTCAGGCTTAGCACACAGCACAGCGGTTTTTGCTGCCGCTGTGCTGCTGTGGTTAATAAAGGTCTGAGATCAAACCGCTTTTTGCTGTTAACCGCCACCCAGTTTTTCCAGCAGTTTGTTTTTTAGTTTGTCTTTTTGTTCATCCACTTTGTGTTTTAAATGTTGGTTAAACAACGCTTTAGTGTCGAGCTGATATTTAGGTTTGGCAAAAGTGCCGCTTATTTTCAGCGGAATTTCAATATTGGCCAATTCGTCTTTTTCTTTGCCACCCTGACCCTTCAGGCTATTTACCAAAGCGGTTTTCAGCTGATAGTCCAGCTGTTCGGTCTGGAGATTGGCGTTGCCGCTGCCGGATAAACGCAACAAGGGCGCCGCCAGTTGTAAATCGTGATTTTCCAGCACGGCATTGGCCAACACAAAACTGCCGGTCAGGCTGGAAAAGTCGGTTTTTTTCGCTTCCGCTGTATCAGGCGCGGTTTCATTTTTTAACGCGGCGCGGGCGCTACGAATTTGTGCCGGAATATTAATGCCGTTGATAGCACCGTCAGTCACTTTAAACTGGCCTTGTGCAACTAAAGCCGTTTTCAGATCGTCCGGCAATAATCCCTGACCTTTGGCGTTGAAGTTAAGCTCTGCCGTGCCGCTCAGTAAGTTCATATCGGCAGCAGCTTTTAGTAGCTGCAATATATCAAGGCCGCTGGCGGCTGAACTCAGCTGATAACTGGTCATGGTTTTGCGGGCATCTAATGAGCCTTGTGCTGTGATGTTGCCCTGATATAACTCAGCGCTGGCCTTTGTCAGCTGTACCAAGCCGCCCTGATTCTGCAGTTGCAACCGGTTGTTGTTTAACTGCAACTTATTAAGCTGCAAATTTTGGATCTGCAGATTGAGCTGCAGATCCAGTTGTTGCAAAAAACTCAGATCCGGTTGTGTCGTTTTGGGGTTGTTGTTGTGTTCGCTGCTGTTGTTCTCTGCTGTTTGCAGCTGCCATTGGTCCAGTGTGAGTTGCACTGTGGCGGCAGGTTTTTTGCCGCTGTAATTTAGCGCCACTGTGCCGCTGCCTTTGCTGTTGCCAGAGTTGCCATCGTTGTTTTTCAGCTGAAGTTCTTCAATTTGCCATTGCAGTTGTTGCTGCGCCATATCCAGTTGTAACGCACTTTGTAGCTGGATGTTTTGTCCTGGCAACTCAGCTGTCAGTTGCAGTTGCTGCAGCTGAAGTTGTTGCTGATTTTGTAACCACAACAACAGGGCTTCGCCTTTGATATCAAGCAGATCCGGCATATTAAAATGAAAACTGACGGGCGCTGCTTTGCCCGGCTGGAACTGCTGTAAGCTGAAGTGTTGTAAGTTGATTTGGTTGGTTTTGCCGGCTTTTTGTTGGCTTAGCAGCACGTTGCTAAGCTCAAGCTCATCCAGTTGCAGTTGGTTTAAATAGGGATTGTTGCTGGCAGCTGTACCGGATTTACTGCTTTCTGTTTTATCGCTTGTTGTATTGTGAGTGAGGCCACTCAAACTATTTAGTTTGCCTTGTTCAGTGATAAAAATTTCCACACCATCAAGCCGTAATTTTTTCAGCTGAATTTGTTGTTGCAACAAAGGCCAGAGTGCAACTGCTGCTTCGGCTTTTGTCACTTGCAGCATGGCCGGGCCTGGCAAGCCCTGAGGTTGTGACAAACTGACTTCGGCCAAGGTTAAGGCCAAATCAGGATACAGACTCCAGCCAATCTCCTGCTTGATTTCAAGAGTTCTGCCTGTTTCTGCCGCGACCTTGTTGATAAGGTTATTTTTCACGTCATTTAAATCAAACCAGAAAGTTAAATACAGGCCGAGCAGCAGCGTGAATGCCAGCAGTGACAGTAAGAACCATTTTAAAATTTTCATTGTTTCCTCCAGATGAAAAGCTCGGGCTGCAGCCAGTTGAGAGGTGGACCTGCTTTGCTTTAAGTAAACCCTGACTGCTGTTATCTGTCTGGTAGAAAACAAAAAATAGTAAATAGTTCCGTGAAATGCCGGCTTTGTCATTGGAATGGCTGCAGGGGGCGGCGCTTTATGTGGCAAGCATAAAGCGGCAGAGTGCGGCTGTTGTTAAACCGCGCTCTGCCGGGTCGTGGCGGTGCTGAATCGCCGGGCTGCCGGGGGCCGGGTCAAGCGGGTGTTATCACTGGGCTAAAGCAAAATCCAAAGCGGCACATACAGTCGTCAGCTGCGCCAGATTACACTGAGCTGCGCTGGCTTTAGGGCTGTCGGGGTACACTTCAGTGGTGGTGACATAAAGCGCATTGCTCATACCACCACAAAGCCCAAGCGCTTTTTTCGGATAATTCACCACACCAAACTGCTGCAACTTTTCGCCAATCAGGCAGCCATTTTCGTCCGCTTCGGCAATATGAGTCACTTTGGCAACCGCCTGAATAATGGCGTGCTGAAATTCAGGTTGTGGATTGTCGGTGTCGCCGACCAGATAAAAACCATCCGGAATATTCCAGTTGGTATTCACCACACCATCACGCGCTGCTTTGGCCGGGCGGAACTCGCTGTTATCTGAGTCTGTGGTTTCGTGTAAATCCACATGCAGCAGTACTTGGGGTGCTTTAGCGGCAACCAGGGCCATAGCGGCAGCAGCTTCCTGCGACGGGCTATTGGCAATAAAAGAGCGGTTAGGGTCAACAGCCAGCGGGTTCCAGCGGTTAATGGTTTCGTAAGCCCATGGGCTGATACAAGGCAAAACCAGCAGGTTAAAATGTTGCTGATAAGCGGCAAACTTTTCGCGGATAAAATCTAAAGCACCATGTACCCCACTGGTTTCATAACCATGTACCCCGCCTGTGATCAGTGCAGTGGGTTTATCAGCCTGCCAATTGTTGCTGGCAACCGCATAAAGTGGATAAACACCAAGGCCTAAAGTCTGATAATCCAGCGTGCCATATTGCAGCAGCTCAGCCACATCAGTTACTTTGCTGTTGGCAGCGAACAGCTGCTGTAAAGGCGTTAGCACATCCTGCTGATAACTGCGTTTGATTTGTTGTTGGCTTAACCATAAAGCTTTTTCCGCTTCGCCCCAGGCTTGGCCCGGCGTGCCTATGGCATAAAGTGGCTGTTCTGTTGTCATAAAACCTTCTGCTAAGTCTGTAAAGAGTGGCAATAAGTTTGTGTTGATTGGCGACAAACTTATGGCACTTGAGTTTTTAAGCTTGTTCAGCGGCAATTTGTTGTAATGCCTGCGCCAGTACTGCACTTTCCTGGGCACCGGAAATTAAATAACGTTGATTCACAATAAAAGCCGGCACCGAATTGATGCCATTTTGCCTGGCTTGTTGCAGTTCGGCTGTGACTTCAGCGGCATATTGTGTTGAAGCCAAAAGCGCAGCCGCAGCTTCGGCATCAAGCCCGGCTTGTTCAGCACAATGTTGTAACACCTGGTGTGCTGCCATATTTTCAGCTTCGCCAAAATAAGCCGTAAACAAGGCCAAAGCCAGCTCGTTTTGACGGTGAAATTGCGCCGCCCAATACATTAGCCGGTGCGCGTCAAAGGTATTGCTGGTGTAGCGTTGTTGCATCTTCTGAAAATTCAGCCCAAGCCCATCAGCTATGGCCATTAAGTTATTTTGCGACTGGCGCATCGCTTCTTCACTCTGGCCATATTTTTTACTCAGCGCCGGTAATATAGGTTCTGGTATTAAATTTGGGTCCGGGTTGAGCTCAAAAGCACGCCAGTGCAGCGTGACTTTCAGATCTGGCAGGCTCTGCAATGCTTGCTGTAAACGGGCAAAACCTATAGCACACCAGGGGCAGGCAATATCAGAAACCAGGTCTATTTGTAGGGTTTTCATTGGCACTCCAAAGCTGAGGGGCTGTGCGGGGAATTGGCTGCCAGATGATAACTGCGCTATCAACACACTGCCATGGCCTTGCGTCAGGCCGCGCTAAATTTACCTTTGACGCCACCACTGGCTGATTAAAGCTACCGGCATTAACAATAAAGACCAGCCAAAGGACAACAAAAACAACTGGCTAAACATCGACAACACACCGGACTCTAACTCTATATTCAGTGTAAAAATCACCAACAACGACAATATCAGGCATAAAGCTGTGGGTTTGGCCCAATGCCAGGGGCAATAAGCCGGCAACATTTTATGCATGCTTAACCATAAAATAATGCTGGGGCTCAGCGCCAGCGCTAAACCCAGCAGCATAAACAACAACATAAAAATGGCGGCTACCGCATCTTGTAAAAGTTCTTTCATCAAAACCGCTCTGTTTGTTTGAGTGCTGTTTTGCTCAGCTTTTTTGCACCAGCTGAGCAACATATCTAATTAACAACAACGTTTTACCCCTTGCCATTTTTGCTGTTGCGCCTGTTTAAAAAAAGCATGGCGGCATAAAGGTTTTTCATCGGGGTGGGCCAGCGCCTGATGTTGTAAATAACGCTCATAAGCGTCGTCACCACTAAGTTCACGCAGTAAGTTCCAGCCTTGTTGTAGTTTGCTGAGTAACAACTGAAACAACAACTTGCTGCGCCTGACAAAAACCTTGTTTGGCATCAGCTTGTTGCTCCCAGTCCGTGATTTTCCGGTTTGTTATCTTCAGCTTGGTTATTTTCCAGTTGCGTGCGCTGATAAGGCGTTTCATTGGAAGCCGGCACCGGCAAACCCCGCAGATGGCGGCTGGCCATTCTCAGCATATCCAGAATAATGATCCACAGCAGGGCTGCAAACAGCAGCGCCAGCCAGGCATCCAGCTGCTGGTTAAAAATAAGCTGAGGTGCCACAGCGGCTTTTTCCGGTGGCAACACTCCGCTGGCCAGTTTTTGACTGAGGTCATCCGCCGCGGCAAAAAAACCAAGCCTTGGGTTGTCGCTGCTGACTTTTTCATACACTGCTGTGCTGGTGAGGATGGTTAACCACAATAGCGGCAGGGCTGTCACCCAGACATATTTTAATTTGCCGGATTTAATAATAATGCCGGTGCAGACACAAAGTGCAATGGCGGCCAGCATCTGGTTGGCAATACCAAACAGTGGCCACAGAATATTCACACCACCATTGGGGTCGATGACGCCTATATATAAAAAATAACCCCAGCCCGATACCACTAAAGCGCTGCTGAAAATCACCGATGGATACCAGCTGGTGCGGCCAAGTTTTGGCCAGATATTGCCGAGCATATCCTGCAACATAAAACGGCCGACTCTGGTGCCGGCGTCCAGCGTGGTGAGGATAAACACAGCTTCAAACATAATGGCAAAGTGATACCAGATGGCTAATAAATGATCACCAAAAGCCGAACCAAAAATGCTGGCCATGCCCACTGCCAACGAAGGTGCACCGCCGGTGCGGGCAAATAAAGTGGCTTCACCCATAGCTTTGGCCAAAGCGTCCATTTGTTCGACCGTCACAGGGAAACCCCAGCTGCTGATAGTGGCAACAGCTTCGCTTGGCAAAGCACCAACAATACCGGCCGGGCTATTAATGGCAAAATAAATACCTGGCTCCAGCACAGTGGCAGCGATTAACGCCATGATGGCGACAAAAGACTCCAGCGCCATACCACCATAACCAATCATCGGGATATCCCGTTCATTACTCAGCAGTTTTGGCGTGGTGCCGGACGCTATCAGCGCGTGGAAACCGGAAATAGCACCACAGGCAATGGTAATAAAAACAAAAGGAAATAACGAACCGGCAAAAATAGGGCCAGTGCCGTCAACAAACTGGGTCAGCGCCGGCATTTTAATTTCGGGCTGCAACACAATAATGGCGGCGGCGAGTAGCAGCACAGTGCCCAGTTTCATAAAAGTAGACAGGTAATCGCGGGGTGCTAATAACAACCACACCGGCAATACTGCGGCTAAAAAACCATAACCAATAACCCCAAAAGCCAAAGGCAAACCTGGGTGGTTAAAAAGTTCACGCAGCACGGGTTGTTGGTCAACCCAACCACCACCACCGACCGAAAGCAGCAATAACACCACGCCGAGTAAAGAACCTTCCAGCACCCGGCCAGGGCGTAAATAGCGCATATAAATGCCAACAATAATGGCAATAGGGATAGTGGCAATGACAGTGGAAGTGGCCCATGGCGAATGTTTCATTGCATTCACTACCACTAAACCAAGCACGGCAATCAGAATAATCATGATCAGCAAGGTTGCAAAAAGTGCAGCGGCGCCGCCTATTGGCCCCAGCTCATCCCGCGCCATTTGACCCAGGCTTCGGCCATTACGGCGGGTGGAAAAAAACAACACACACATATCCTGCACACAACCGGCCAGTACACTGCCGGCCAAAATCCATAAGGTACCTGGTAAATAACCAAACTGTGCAGCAAGCGTTGGGCCAATCAGCGGGCCAGGGCCTGCAATAGCGGCAAAATGGTGACCAAACACCACCCAGCGGTTGGTTGGCATATAATCACGGCCGTCATTCAGCCGCTCAGCCGGCGTGGCGCGGGTGTGGTCCAGCATTAAAATACGGGCGGCCACCCAGGCGCTGTAAAAACGATAACCAATGGCGTACACACAAACTGCCGCCACGATAAACCAGATGGCATTAATAGATTCACCACGGTGCAGTGCTATACCACCGACAGCGGACGCGCCCAAAATAGAAATAAACAGCCAAATGACGATATGGCTAATTCGCTGCTGCATAAAAACTCCCTGTTCACCCTTGCTGATGGCGACTGTGCCCTGATGGCGCAGCTGCTGTGTTGTTTTTTTATTCTTTGTGGCCAATCTTGTATCGGCTGGCGCTTTATTGTCAATCAAAGCAGGCCTTTAGCTGCAATGGATAAAACCGGCTGGCGTTGGCGCCGCAGCTGGCTTCAGGCATACTGCCGCTTTTCCTGCGTGAATTGTTGAGGTGCCGGATGCAAAAGGCCATTGGTATTTTTAGTGTGTTGTTTCTGCTCAGTTATTTAGTCGCAGTTGGGTATCAGTGGTTTGCCCTTGGTTTGTGGTATCCCGGTGAGCTGCATCTGCAGCTGGTGTTACTCAGTCTGGGCCTTTGGTATTTTGTGCGTTTTGTGCAAAGTGGTTCGGTGTTGGCGGTTATTTTTGCCAGCATTTTATTGCCGCAGGTGAAGTTGTATTTTTTGTGGCAACAAGGCCAGGTGCTGCAAGCTGACATGATGCCGGTGTATTACCTGTTGTTTTTACTCAGTTATGCATTGGTGATTTATCAAATCGCCAAACTGAAAAAACAATTAAGGCAGCAGCAAAGCCAAAAGGAAGAGGATGAAAAGCATGAGCGCTGACAAAGGAAGTTTGACAACACAGCAGCCGGAAGCCGCGGTGACAGTGCCGCCGTCGGCCAGGCTTTGTTACCGTTTAATGGACAATTCAGACGCACAACTGCTGTTTGAACTGGATCAGGATGAAGCCGTGATGCGTTATATCAATGGCGGCATACGCAACAGCATGCAGGATATTCTTCAGCGCATGTTGCCAAGAATGAACAGCTACCGCGACCCGGCCACTGGCTTTGGCATCTGGCAGGTCAGCACCCGTGCCGATTATGCTGTTATGCCGGATTGTTATTTAGGTTGGGTGGTCATCAGGCCAATGGATTTTTTTGTTGGCACCCCTAAAACCGATGACGTGGAACTTGGCTGGCGGTTTCGGCAATCCAGCTGGGGTTATGGTTTTGCCACTGAAGCAGCGCAGGCAGTTGCTGACGCGGTCACAGCTGCTAATCCGGCGATTTTGTATTGGTCTGCTATTGCCATGCCAGACAACAAAGCGTCCATCAAAGTTATGGAAAAACTTGGCCTGAGTTATGTGAAACAAGGGCTGCATAAAGACCCTTTGGGTGATGTAGAAGTGGTGTATTACCGCAAAAAACTGGCGCGTTAAAGCGCCTGTTGTTCGGTTGAACCAGTTGCAATCTTGCCGCTGCAACTGGTTGTTAAAGGCTGTTAAAACAACAAACTGTGTGATTGGCCCCTCTTTTATCAATCTCTCTTTTATTGACAGAGCACCAAAGCGCGGTATTCATCAAAAGCAAAATGGTCGGTCATGCCGCTGATCCAGTCTTGCAACAAACGACAGCGGTAATAAAATTCATCCAGTGTATAACGACTGTCTTGCTCATCCAGTTGTGCCAGCGCCTGCTGGTAACTGACCAGATGTTTGTTTGGCAGTTTGCGCGCCAACCGGCTTTCCAGTGGCAAGGCCCTGGCACCTTCCGGGCTTATCACTGCAGTAAATTGTGTTGCATTAAGCTGTAACAAAGGCAACATGGCATCCAATAAGCCAGAAATAATCTTAAAGCCCTGAATTTCAAGCATTTCTACTTCGCGGTCATTAAACACATGTTGTTGCGCCACCTTTTTAAAACTTTGGGTGATGGCATGATATTGACTGTTATCTTCCAGCAAAGCACGGTTAAAGTTGCCCTGATACAAAGCGTCGATATGCTGAATAAACTGCTCAGCCGCATGATTTACCAAAGGGTGGATCATGCTGACCCGCAGCCTGATAAAAAACTCATAAGTCGGGTTTAATCTGTCTTGTTGCGCCTGCTGCAGTGCGGTATCTATCAATTGGTCAAAGTTGGCCGAACTTTTTAAACCTTTAATAGGTTTTGCTGCAGCCGGGTGTCTGGCAAATTCGGTTTTTAATAAACAAGCCAGTTTTTCCAGCGATAAAATGCCTTTTTCCACCGCGTCTTCAATGTCGGCCAGGCAATACGAAATATCGTCGGCGGCTTCCATAATATAAGTGAGCGGGTGGCGGCAATGTGGCTTGATGCCAAGCAGCTGATTTTGTTCAGCCACAAAACGCGCTTCACTGAGGTAAAAACCGGGTTTTTTCATCAGATAACTAAAATCAGCTGGTACCTGTTCTTTTGCCAGTTGGGCCGGCCTGGTGTACTTCAGAATACAAGCCGACTGACTGTAGGTGAGATTCATTTGTTGCAGCGTCACTACCAGCCGCAGCCCCTGGGCATTGCCTTCAAAATTACATAATTCCTGCCGATATTGTTGCCACTGCTGTTGTAACCCGGTGCTTTTGCTGACATCAAGCGGATTTAACAGCGGCAGGTGTTGGCTAAACCAGCGGTTAATGGCACTTTCACCACTATGACCAAAAGGTGGATTGCCGATGTCGTGCATCAGGCAGGCCATCTCTACCAGCGTTTCGCAGGCGCGCTCCAGACCGGTCAGTTGATATTGTTGTTGTTGTGTTTCGCTAAGCTGGCGGAAAATAGTTTGCACAATAAAACGGCCTACTTGTTGCACTTCCAGCGAATGAGTCAGCCGGCTGCGCACTGCGGCATTACGTTCCAGCGGAAATACCTGGGTTTTTTGTTGTAAACGCCGTACCACCGCCGAGTTGATAATGCGGCCTCTGTCACTTTCCAGCTGCATTTGCAGATGCGCCAACTGATAGTCCTGCTGTTGCCACTGGGTCTTACTTTGACTTTGTTTGGGGCGCACCGGCAAAATTTTGCTGCGAAAATTAATGCTCATTGTTTTTAACGTCCTTTTGGGCTGCGCCAACCATTCTAGTTGTTGCTGTGTTTTCAGGCAGATAGCTGCAGATTTACATATTCAGTGTTGGTTTGCCAACTGAGCCGCGGCCATAGGTGCAACAAAATAGCGGAACATGGCCAGCAGGCTGGTAGCAATGCCCTGTTTTGGGGCATTTGGTTACTTTATTGAAAATAGAATTGTTTGTTTATGTATCTTTCTGTAGTTTAGACGGCTGCACAAAAAGTCATAACAAGGATGCCTCCATGAAACAAGCAATGATGATCTTAGGTTTTTCGTTATTCACCCTGGCCGGTTGTGGTGCTACTGCAGAAAAAAATGCTGCTGATGCTGCGACCAACCAACCGCAGTCTGTCCAGGTAGAAAAACAAGAAGCTCAGACCACTAAAACATGCCATGCCGAACACAGAACAGGTAGTCGCATGGCAAAAAGAACTTGCAAATCATAATATTACACGGCGAGTGTTTGCCGATCTTCTTAAAAAAACGCTCCGGGATCAGGAGCGTTTTTTATATCCGGCACACCGGCAGCTGCGACCTGAGAGCGGTAAAATCCACTCAAACCGCTGTTGTTGCTGCGGTAAACATGAATCTGTGTTCAGGTTTTTTACCCTGTGCCGCTGGTGGCTGCAACTTGTCCGCAGATAACGACTGGCAGGCGGAGCTTTCGCAGCTGCATTTGCTTAGATATAGTAAGTTATACAGATTGTTACGGACTGACCCATGTTATGACAGAACATATTCAGCAGGTTGAAAACAGTTTAAGGGAAATTAACCGGCTCAAACGCAAAATTACCTTTGGCAATATTCCGGCTTTTTATCATTCGGTGTCTACCTCGCTTGGCATGGCCGAAGGTATGCTGAAATATGGTTTTGAAAATTCCCTTGATGTGCTGACCGATAAAAAGAACTGGAATATCAAGCTATTGGGCGGTATGGAAGACAAACTCGGCGACATTGTTTGTGAACACAAACCACGGATGTCGATTTATAAAGTTTTTACCAAAAACGGTTTTGAAGTGCATTGTGTGGCCTGGAAAGGTGAACATGAACTGCATACAGATTTAGTTAATCATCCGCAGATGGAGTTTAAATTCTGGCACCCGGGTTCGATGAAAGTGGTGTTTCGTATTGCGCAGTTACATACTTTTATTCAGATGTATTTTGAGCATGGTGATGAAGCTGATTTACAGCTGATCCGCTGTGCCCACAATATTGCCGAAGACTTTGTCGATCAGCTGTTAACCAAGTTTAATGTGCAAAAAGTTTATGGGGTTAGTGTGCGTAATTTCTTTGATTTTGCTGAGCAAAAATTTAAGGAAAAAGGTGAACTGTACCTGCCGAATGTATATCCCTTCCAGAACGATTAAGCAGGGTTCAGACTTGCCCCCTTTGCCATAAAGCAGGCCGGTCACTGTGGGGCTGACGATATTTTCTGTGGTTTACCGGCGCCTTTTTGCTGTGTTGCAATCCCCCCGCTGTTTATAACTGAGGTCTGTTGCCAGAGCTGTGCTGGTTTATTGCGGTCGTCATTTTTATCTGGAGTAACAGTTTTTATGGATTCCGTGTCACAAATTGCCTTGGGGGCAGCCGTCAGTATGGCGGTTTTTCGCGGTAAACAGCCTTTGTGGCAGTCGGCGGCTCTTGGGGCTGTAATGGGCACTTTGCCCGATCTGGATGTGTTGATCCAGCATGGTGATCCCATCAGTGATATGACTTTACATCGCACCGAAAGCCACGCTTTGTTTTACCTGACTTTGTTCTCGCCGCTGTTGGCCTGGCTCTGGTTAAAAATCAGCAGTAGCAACAGCAGCTGGCGCCGCGCTTTGCTGGCGGTCTGGCTGGTGCTGATCACCCATCCGCTATTGGATATGCTGACCATTTATGGCACTCAGCTGTTGTTGCCTTTTACCAATTATCCTTTTGGTGTGGGTTCGGTATTTGTCATTGACCCTTTATACACTTTGCCATTGCTTGCTGGTGTGGTGTTTTCGTTACGCAGTCAGCAGCTGTACTGGAATAAGCTGGGGTTGGTGCTGAGTAGTGTTTATTTGTTGTTTGGTTTACTGGCACAACAATATGTGACACATCAGGTGCAGCAGTTAGCCACCACAAAACAGCAGGGCAAATTGCTGGTGAGTGCGACTCCTTTTAATACGCTGTTGTGGCGGCTGGTATGGCTGGAACCCCATCAATACAGCGAAGCTTATTTTTCATTGCTCGATAGCGGGCAAAATATCAGCTGGCAACATTATCCAAGGGATAATGTGTTGATCAACAAGTGGCAACAGCAGCCTGCAGTGGCACGGCTGGCCTGGTTCAGTCATGGTTTTTTTCAGCTGGAACAACAACAAGGCCAATTGTTGCTCACTGACTTAAGGATGGGATTGGAGCCGGGCTACAGTTTTCGTTTTGTGTTACCACAAAACAGTGCGGGTGAAGTGGGCGTGGCAAAGCAGCTGGAAATGCCGGCGGCCAACCGGCAGAGTCTGAGCTGGTTATGGCAAAGGGCCTTTGGCCAAACGCAGTTGACGCTGGCGCAATATCTGCAACAGCATCAGCATCACAAACTGCCGCTGGCGACCGGCGCTGACTAACATTATTTGCCGGCCACTACACTGGCTAGTGGCCTGTTACACCCAGCGAAATGCTCTTAACAGCTCTGCCACGGCGTTATCCGGATACCAGCGGCCATGTGCCAGGATTAACCGTTTTGGTTGCCATGCCAACATTTGTTGTACTGCAAGCCGCAAAGCTACTTTGCCTTTTCGGAACGACCAGCGCATATCCAGCGGCGCTTTGCCGTCCGGATCATAATTTCCGGCCAGCCAAAACAAAGGTCTGCTCCACAGCGGGCATTTTTCCAGTTCAAAGTTTTCAATTAAATCGGTCAGGATCAGCGTTTTGCTGGCGGGATGGAAAAATACTACTTCCTGATGCACTTTGCTGCCGCCGACCAATAAAGTGTAAAGGTCCTGCGGCCATTGGGTTGCGGCAACACTGTCTGGCGAAAAACCCAGTTCAAAGTCACCATGCAGCTGCAGGTGCCGCGACAACGCGCGTTGTTGTACGCCGGGCGATAACCACACCAATGCGGTGGGGCAGGCTTGTTGCCATTCCTGCAGATAAGCGTAATGCAGCCAGTTGGGTGCGACCAGATGTTGCACCGGCCCCAGCTGCTGAATTTGCGCCAGTAATTGTGGCCGGAAGGCGATAGGTGAATGTAACCAGAGGCCGCCATTGTCCAGCCGGATGATCGTCATTCTGGTTGGAAAAGGTAAACCATAAAAGGAAATCGCCGGGCCATCAGCTAACCAAATGTTGTCAGCAACGGTTTTTAACACAAATAGTGGCGGATAAAAGGACATAAACAAACCTGCAGTGTTGCTGTAACAACTTTATTCAAGCTGAGCTGGCAAGCAGGTGCAATGAAATAATGAAATTATTGTTAATTAAAATTGGCCGGCATGAACGGTGTTAGCTGCGGTTCCATAAATTCTGGTTTTTTAATATGGTAAAAAATTCATCCGGTCCCCAACATTTTGGGATCAGATCCATCTTGCTGCGTTCTTCAAAATTGGACACCAGTTTACTCAGAATTTCTTTGAGCCTTTCTTCACTCATCCGTTCCAGTTTTTTTTGCGCCTGCGGGAAATATAAATTGTTGTCCCGCTTGACCACCAGGTTGCTGCCGGCATGGGTGTAATTCAGATTTCGGGTCACCACCCGGCATACCGGCTGGTCAGTTTCGGTTGGGTACAAAGCGTTGACTATGGCGTATTCGTATCTGTCCAAATCTTTTTGATCTGAATCTTTTGGAATATAAGTGATGCCATAACCCTGCGGGAAATCGCCGGTGATCTGCAGCAGGCTGTCGACTATAGCGGCCGGATACCAACCTTTTGTCACACCAGCCCTGAGTACAGCACTGACTTTAGGTAGCTGATCATAACGGTAGTTTTGTTTACTTGGCAGCACCACTGATACATAAACTTGCGGTATTTTCAGCAGATTGCCTATACCATCTTCAGGTTGAATTGCTTCTTTGAGCAAATGACTGATAAACAGCTGTTTGTCCTGTTCAGTCAGGTTAAATTTATCCCGTTCTGTTTTGGAATTGCCAATATAGGTATCCAGCCCCAGTCCATTTTTCAGATATTCCTGACTTTGTTCGTAGCTGATCCGCAATAATTCCTGCCGTTCTGCCGGCAGCAAGGTGCGGAATTCATCCAGATCGGCGTTTTCACCAAGCAGAATTTTTTGTGCATCCGGATGTTGCAGGCCAATGTCCTGTAATAACACCGCCATTACCAGCGGTAACTGAATTTCTTCCAGAAAAGGTGAATAAAGCAAGTCGGTTTGGGCGGCTTTTTGTTGTTCAGTTTCCAGTACTTTATTCAGCACGTAACGGTTTTTTATTTGTTGATCAACCAGCAGCTGGTCAAGTAACAACACTGCCAATATGGCTTTGTAAGCATGCTTATGGCGTTGATTAATCAGCGGAACTTGCCGGCCTTTGGTTGGGGAAACCAACTGAATGGTGCCAAGGGCGCGGGCTGCCTGCAGCCGGATTTCCGCAACGCTGTCGCCTTCCAGCAAATGCAGCAGCTGACGGGCGATTTGTTTTAAATTGCGGATGCGATCCAGCCGGTAATCTTGTTGCTGGCGGCGTTTTTCTTTCAGTTGCAACCGGGTTTCACTCAGCAGTTGGGCTGCCTTGCCGCTGCTTTTGCCGGAGGCTTCCTGCTTTTGCAGCAGTTCCTGTTCACGCAGCTCCAGTTGGGCAATTTCCTGCACTTCAGGTGAGGAAAAATATTGGGCAGCCTGTTCATAAACTGAGTCTCTGCGAGCAGTCACATCATAAATTTTGCTCAGCAGATCTTTGATATTTTTGGTAGAGGCCGTATTGCCAAACTGAGATTGATTCATCCACCGGGGTCCTTGCACTCAAAGCCTACAACAAAGTCCATGCTTTGTGACTGCTGTGGACCAGTGCCACAGAGTTCACTAACTCTAGTCTTGTTTCTGTTTGACGCCAGTATTACGCAAAAACAAAATATACCGCAATCAGGCCGCTGCACAGTAGTGAATTCGACAAAATCTGTAAAAGTTGCTTTGCTGTAACAAGGAGTTAGCAACACAGAGGTAAAGATGCGCATAGCAGTGATAGGCGGTGGTATTAACGGTCTGGCCAGTGCATGGCAGCTGGCGCTGGCTGGCCATCAGGTGGAATTATTTGAGCGGGATGCGCTGATGCAGGCCACCAGTGCAGCTTCCAGCAAACTATTGCATGGGGGTTTGCGTTATCTGGAACAAGGTCATTTACGGCTGGTGCGTGAGTCTTTGCTGGAAAGGCGTTGGTGGATTAAAAAAGCGCCCAGACTGACCCGGCGTTTGCCTATTTTATATCCGATATATCAGGATGGCCGCCGGCCGCGCTGGCAGCTTAAAATTGGTTTGTGGTTGTACGATACGCTGTCTGGCCGCAAAGGTATAGGCAGACACCGTTGGCTAAATCCGGAGCAACTGCTGCGTTGTAGTCCTGATTTAAACCCCGATGGCTTGCTTGGCGGATTTTTGTTTTTTGACGGCCAGATGCAGGATCAACAACTGGGGCTTTGGGTGGCCAGTCAGGCGGAAAAACAAGGAGTAAAAATTCATCAGCATTGCCCGGTACAGGCTGTTACCGCAAATGCCAGTATTCAGCTCAAAGGCCAAAACAACTGGTTGCAGTTTGACCGGGTGGTCAATGTAGCAGGTCCCTGGAGTAATCAGCTGCTGGAACAATCGGGCATCGAAGTGACCCAACAACTGGATTTAGTGCGGGGGAGCCATTTGTTGCTGCCGCCGGTAAGCAAATATGGCCATATGCTGGAAGTGCCGGGGGAAACCCGTATTGTGTTTGTGTTGCCATATCAGGGGCAGACTTTACTTGGTACCACAGAAGTGCGGCAAAGTTTGGCAGAGCCTATTGCCTGTAGCCATGAAGAACGTAGTTATCTGCTTGATTTATATAACCACTATTTTGTCACGCCCAAAAACGCTGCCGATATTCAGCGTGAATTTGCCGGGGTGCGGCCTTTGCTTGGTGGCAGCAGTAACGCCAGCAGCGCCAGCCGCGAATACAGCATGAATTGGCAGCAGCAGTTATTAACAGTCACAGGCGGTAAATGGACAACGGCCAGAGCTTTGGCCAAACAGGTGGTGTTGCAGGTTGCCTTGTCCGGCAAAAATGTACAGCCTTATTAACCCCCCTGAAAGACTGAACTGGCCGGCCAGACAATATTTTTTGTCTGGCCAGAACCTTAAGCCAGCTTGCCTCGTCTTGACTACAGGTTCATATCATTTGCACAACACAAGGACAGTATGACCAAAGCACAACTGGATTTATTGGTGCTGGCCTGGCAGGACGGTCGTTCTGAAGCTTTTGTTTTGTTGTATCAGTTTTATCAGCCAAAACTAAAGCTTTTTGCCGGCTATTTGCTGGGAAATCCGGCAGTGGCTGAAGATCTGGTGCAAAACGTCTGGTTAAAACTCAGCCAGCGGATACAGCGGCTGGACGATCCCAGAGTATTTGGCAGCTGGTTATACAAAGCAGTGCGCTGGCAAGTGCTGGATTGGCAAAAAAGCGCCAGTCAGCGCCATGATGTAGCGCTGGATGACAACACGGCATCCATGTTGTTTTATACCCCACCACAGGGTGAAGATGAGCTTTATCAGGCAATTGGTACTCTGGCGTCTGCCGAACAGCAGGTGGTGTTGCTGCATTATTTTCATCAGTGTGAACTGACCGAAGTGGCGTTGATCCTGAACCTACCCTTAGGCACGGTAAAATCGCGGTTGTATCGGGCCCGGCAACAAATTAAACAACAGCTTGACGGAGAGACAGATGAAAAATGAACAACAAATGGCGGCCGAACTGGCGGCTCAGGCTTATCAGCTGGATAAACTGATGCGGGAAGAACAAGGATTATGGCCACTGATCAGGTCTGGCTTTGGTGGTGGTTTAAAACCCCTGATGATTCTGGCTTATGTGCTGGCGTTGCTGTTAACGGTTGCCATTGTTTATTGTGCTTATCAGTTTTTCACTGTGGCACAGGCACAACAACAGTTTTGGGGTATTTGTTTAGTGCTGGCGTTTCAGGCGCAGGTGGGCACCAAAATCTGGATTTGGCTGGAGATGAACCGGGTTTCCACAATGCGGGAGCTAAAAAGAGTGGAGCTGGCGCTGGCACAGCTTGGCGAAACTTTGCAACAAAAGCAGCCGGATGTACAAAGCTCTTAAGTGTTGTGTTGTTGGGCGGCAACAAGCATCAGGGCAGCCTGTTGGCTGCCCTGATGCTTGGTTAAGTTAAATCTAACGCCAGAATTTTCGAACGGCGCTGGTAGTTATACAGCTGCTGTTTTTTTGCCGGTAAATCTTCTACGTCTTTTAGTTCAAAACCGTGTTCTAAAAACCAGTGAATACTGCGGGTAGTCAGTGCAAACAAGGTTTTATATTTGCGCTGACGTGCCAGCTGAATAATGTTTTTCAGCAGCAAAGTGCCGCGGTCGGCGTCCCGGTAATTTGGATGTACTGCTAAGCAGGCAAATTCACCGACGTTTTCTTCCGGAAACGGATAAAGCGCCGCACAACCAATCACTAAACCGTCGCGTTCTATCAGCACAAACTGGTCAATTTCCATTTCCAGTTGTTCACGGGAACGGCGCACCAGCAAACCTTGTTGTTCCAGCGGCCGGATCAAATCCAGAATACCGCCTATGTCGTTGATAGTGGCGCCACGCAGCCGTTCAGCAGCTTCGGTAACAATCTGGGTACCAATACCATCACGCGAAAACAGTTCCTGCAACAAAGCGCCGTTCATGCTGTTACTGACCAGATGGCAACGTGGAATACCGGAGCGGCTGGCGCTAATGGCAGCATGTAAAAAGGCTAGTGTGGCAGTGCAGGCGCCGGGTTGTTGTTCCATCTGCTGCATAATGACTTCAGCGTCATTAGGCATCAGCTCGGCAATAATTTCGCCTTCGCTATCCACAATACCGCCAATGTCGGTAAAACCAATCATTTTGTCGGCACGCAGTTTAATGGCCACCTGGGTGGCAATTTCTTCGGCGGTCAGGTTAAAACTTTCGCCTGTGACTGAAGCCGCCACCGGCCCCATCAGCACAATACAGTTTTGATCCAGCTGGCGACGGATACCGGCCACATCAATACGGCGCACCCGGCCGCTATGATGGTAATCAATACCTTCGTCCACACCCAAAGGCTGGGCTATCACAAAGTTGCCGCTCACCACGTTGATCTGGGCGTTATGCATAGGGGTGTTGGACAAACTCATCGACAAACGGGCGGTGATATCCAGCTGTAAAGCGCCGGCCACTTGTTTGATCAGCTTAAAAGAGTCGTCGTCTGTGACCCGAATTCTGTTGTGGTACTGCGCCAGTAAACCGTGTTGCTCCAGCGCCTGGTTAATTTGTGGTCTGGCGCCATACACCAGCACTATCTTAATGCCAAGGCTATTCAGCAAAGCAATATCATTGATAATGCTACGAAAACCAGGTTGACTCATGGCTTCGCCACCGAGCATCACCACAAAGGTTTTGCCACGGTGTGCATTGACATATGGGGCCGACTGGCGAAATCCATCAACAATTTCAGTGGTACGCACGCTCTGTTTGGTTCCTTCTTCAAAATTTGTTCAAGTCATACGGCATTTGTATGACAGCAGAATGAACTGAGTGTAGTGGAAAAATCACCGCAACAGCGCTGACGGAATGGTCAGAATACGGAACCCGCTGCGGGATGGGCGAATGGCGCGTACTTTAAAGTAAAAGTGGATAAATATCCAACAGAAATTTAGTGAAAAATGCAGGCTGAATCTGCTGCCTTTCATCATAACCGCTGAGGTTCTTTCACTGCTTTTGTGATCTATTGTTTGTGTTGATCTATCCGGTTTTGTTGCATGAATATGCTGCGTCCGGTTGTGCTGCTGGCGTTTATTTCAGCATAAATGATGTTTTATGTGTGCTAGTGCACCAAGACTGTGTTCCACTGAGTTTTAGAATAAGCGAAGCGCCTTGTGCCGTTATCGACGGTGGGATTGCGCGCTAAGCTGCAGCAGGGGGAAGTTATGGATGCAAAAAAATTAATTGCAATACTGTTATTGGTTGGCGGCGCGCTGGCGCTGGCTTATGGCGGTTTTAGTTACACCAAAGACAGCACAGCCTTGCAGCTTGGCAGTATTGAAGTGTCTGTTGAAGAAACCAAAAGAGTGAATGTGCCGATGTGGGCTGGTGTCGCAGCCATGCTGGTTGGCGGTTTATTGTTGGTTGCCGGCCGTAAAAGTTGAGAATAGGCCTATGTCTGATCGGTCGTTGCTCGTCGTTTTTCAGGAGCTCAGGTTGTTAGTTTGAACTGCAAAAGTAAAATGACAAACAACAGTTAAAGTGTCTGTGTCAGTCAGGTGCTGATGACTCTTTAGACCATAAAACCAGCAACAATAAGGCAGCATGGTGCAG
This sequence comes from Rheinheimera sp., assembly GCF_030824435.1. Taxonomy (GTDB): domain Bacteria; phylum Pseudomonadota; class Gammaproteobacteria; order Enterobacterales; family Alteromonadaceae; genus Pararheinheimera. The sequence goes on along the minus strand of NZ_JAVBXS010000033.1, from coordinate 16,127 downwards.
TTTTATTGTTGCTGGGCCCTGGTAAATACAAACTCCGGCTTTAATCGAGAATAATGTGGGGTAAAAAGCGTGAGCTGTCTTTGGTGATCAAAGAGTTATCTTCACGAATACCAATGCCTGCCGCATTGTCTCCCACCAGCCAGGAGCCAATTAAAGTGTAACTCTGGTCAAATTTAGGCAAAGCATAAAACTCCTGCCGGATAAAACCAGCGTCGGTATAAGGGCCGTCCACCACCAGTTTGTTGCCTTGTGGGTCTATCAGCTCAATATTGGCGCCTTCACGCGAATACAAAGGTTTACGCACCCAACCAGAACGTAACGACGCTTCACCCGGGCTTTCAAAAAAGCTTGGCAGCAGGTTCGGGTGATTCGGGAATTTTTGCCATAACAGCGGCAATATGCCTTTGTTGGACAACAACATTTTCCAGGCAGGTTCCAGCCACTGGGTGTCTGAAGTTAATAAATGCTGGCCAAATTCTTCACGCAGCATAAATTCCCATGGGTACAGCTTAAACATAGCCTGCACCGGAAAATCATCGTTATCCACCAGTTGGCCGTTGATTTCACCCAGCTGTTCCAGCGCTAAAAAACGCCCGTCGATGCCTGCCTGAGTGGCAATATCCAGCAGATAATTGACTGTGCCTTTGTCTTCAATATTGTCGCCAACACAGCTGAAATAACAGGGTTGGCGCAGCGGCATTGTGGCAAAAGCCTGCTCCAGCTTGTCCTGCAACGAATTAAACTGGTCGGCGCCTTGTGGCAGCTGGCCGCGGGTCATTTGATCTTCCAGCCACACCCACTGAAAAAAGCCGGTTTCAAATAACGAAGTTGGCGTGTCGTAATTCAGCTCCAGCAATTTAGCCGGGCCTTTGCCGTGGTAGGCTAAATCTAAGCGGCCATATAAATGCGGCTGCGCTGTACGCCAGGACTGTGCCAGCCAGTCCCAATATTGTTCAGGTACTTCCAATAGCCGTAATTTTTGTTCGTCAGCCAGAATATCCGGCAGCAGCGACAAGGCCATCTGGTGCAACTCTTCGGTCGGCGCTTCAATATCCTGTTCAATCTGCTCCAGGCTGAACTGGTAATAAGCGCTTTCGTCCCAATAAGCTTCACCGTCAAAAGTGTGAAAATCAAAACCGACACTTTCGGCATATTGGCGCCAGCCTGGTCTTTCGTTAATCGCAACTTTTTTCATCAGTGCTTAACCACCACTGCTCATTGACGACTGACGTTGTTGTGCCTGAGCACCAAAACCACCACGACGTACCATAGTGCCGGCTTTTGGCTGCATTTTGGATGGCAATACCGAAACAGGGCCAGACTGACGTGCCACAGGCTGATTGCTGGCGGTGCGGTAAGTGCTCATGTCATCACGGGATTTATACAAAGGCTGAGTTGGCACCGGCTGTTTTGACATGCTCTGTCCACCGCGGTTTAACATCTGGCCTGCTAAAAAACCCATCATCATCGGCATAAAAAAGCCAGAGCTGGCTTGTTGTTGCTGGGCCGGTGCAGCAGGGTCCGTTGCTGTGCTGTTGTTTTGTGCCAGAGTGGCCACAGGCGCTTCACATTGACCAGTACCAAAGTCGGCTTCACATTCAGCCTGACTTTGATATTTAGGTGCAACCTGACTATGCAGCTGCTGCGCTTTGGCAAATTCAGCCTGACATTCAGCAGGAGGGTTGTAATAAGCAGCACATTCGTCCGCATTTTGGTACACAGCGGTTTCTACCGGCTCTTCGCTGCTGCAACCGGCCATTAATAAAGTGGCGGTAGGCACCATTAAAATCAACGCTGCTTTTTTACTGCGTTTAAATGATCTGGACATAAAAAAATGCTCCTTAAAACGTCATGCTGGCAGAGTTAATCAAACCAACAGCAATAGAACAGCAAGCGGAAAACACACCGGCAGCAACTTCACCATTGGTAATACGTTGTGGCAACTGACGAATGGTTAGACGTACCACCACAAAAGTCAGACTTTGCACTACCAGTGCAATAGCACCCCAAATGGCGCAGTCTGCCAACGAAATAGAGTGGGTAATAGCGCTGGCCAAAGGCAAGGCAAAACCCAACAAAGCACCACCAAAAGCAATGGCTGCTGCAGTGTTATTTGATTTAATCAAAGCCACTTCATCATGGGGCGTCAGCCAGCTGTAAATTCGGGCAAATAAACCAAGCAGCAAAATAGCGAGGAAAAAGAAACTTAAAAACTCAGGCAAACCGGCAATTGAAGCGAGCAGCGTATCAGACATCAGATCTTCCTTTGATTAAACGGGTGGGTCTGGCGCTATCATCCAGAATTTAACTACAAAAGGCAATTACAGCTGATATTGCTTAGCTTTTGCTAAAGTACGGAAAATCAGCTCAGTCTGTACTAGGCTCAATCTGATGAACGGACTCACGGATATTGATTCGGTGATAACCTGATTGAGGTGAGTTTATGTTAAATCAAATCAAAGTCCGCACCCGCTTGATCGGGTTGTCGGCAATTCCGTTATTACTGCTGATAATCGTCAGCCTGATTTCTGTCTATAACATGCGTATTTTGGCCACTGGGGTCGAGAGTCTGTATCAGGACAGAATAAAACCTTTGCAGCAAATCAAAGTGGTGTCTGATGCTTATGCAGTGACCATTGTTGATACCATGCATAAACACAGAGCTGGTTTGCTCGATATCACAGAGGCCAGCAGTCAGATCCGTTTGGCGGCAGAAACAGCCCAGACCGAATGGCAAGCCTATCATCAAACCAAAATGACCGACAAAGAACTGAGCCTGGTGCAGGCCGCAGATCCCTGGATTGCGAAGTGGCAACAACAGTTGCAGGGTTATTTGTTGGCCATAGCCGATGGTTCTGTGCTGGCGGTGCCCAATGCCGAGTTTCAGCAACAAATGTATGGGGTGGCAGACCCACTCAGTAGTGCGCTGGCAGCGCTGATCCAGCTGCAGCTGGACGAGTCGTTGGCATTTACCAATGAAGCAGATCAAAGGTACAGCAGCACCATGCAATTGTTTTCTGTGCTGATGGTGCTGATGATTGTGGGTTTAACAGTGCTTGCTGTGTTGATTTATCGTTCTATTCAGCGACCGCTGCGGGATTTACGGCAAGTGATCAACGATGTGGGCCAACATTCAGATTTACGGCTGCGGGTAAAAATTACCGGTAATGATGAAATTGCTGAAGCCGCCGAGTCGTTTAATCAGACCATTACCAGAGTGCAGGCCTTTTTTACTGAACTGGGTAATGCGGTGAATATGCTGGCGTCAGCTTCGGAAGAAATGAGCAGTATCAGCGCTCAGGTCAGTGACACTGCCTTTGCGCAAGAACAACAAGCCAACCTGATTGCCACCGCCATTAACCAGATGTCGGCTGCTATTCAGGAAGTGGCGTCCAGTGCTCAGGCCACCTCGGTGCAGGCAGGCGATGCAGATACTAAAACGCAGCAGGGTTATGCCAAAGTGTCGCAAAATGTCAGTTCCATCCGCCAGTTGTCGGATGCTATTGGCAGTGCCAGCAATGTGATTAACGGGCTGAATAACGAAACCGATAAAATTAGTCAGGTGCTTTTGGTGATCCAGAATATTGCCGCCCAGACCAATTTGCTGGCGCTCAATGCGGCCATTGAAGCCGCCAGAGCAGGTGAAGCTGGCCGGGGTTTTGCGGTAGTGGCTGATGAAGTCCGGACCCTGGCCACCAATACACAACAGGCAACAGAGTCTATTCGCAGCATGATTGATAAACTGCAAGGGGCAGCCCGTGAAGCGGTAAATGCCATGACCCAGTCGCAGCAATATGCCGGTGACAGTGTGCAAAATGCCCAACAAGCCGGTGATGTGCTTGAGGAAATCCGTAGTTCGGTCGGCACTATTGTGGATATGAATGTGCAAATTTCGGCAGCTACTGAACAACAAACAGTAGTGGCGGAAGATATTAATAAAAACATCACTGAATTTAGCGGCAGTATCAGTGAAGTCAGCCACAGCGCCCGTCACAGTGCCGAAGCCAGTACGGCACTGGCCGAGCTGGCGGCCAAATTGCGGCTGCAGGCAGCCGCTTATCAGGTGTAATCACAGCGCTGCGTTTTGGCAAAAAAAGCTAAAATGCAGCGTCTTTTGCTGGTGAATCTGTCGCAATAAACTCATAAATTCAGCCTTTTATCGCAGCTGTTGCCCCTTGCATCTGCGCTGGCTGGACATTCAGATCCGATTCACTACACTCGGGCGTTAATTAGCATTATGCCGTTATGCAGGAACACCCGATGAAACAAAAATCTTTATTAGCTTTTAGCATTGCATTGGCTTTTGGTCTGGCCGGTTGTGAACAAGCCAGCAAAACCCCGGAACCAACCCCAGCTACAGTCGCTGCTGTTGCCAGTTTAAAAAGTGGTATTGAACTGACCAATCTGGATACCCAAACCAAACCACAACAAGACTTTTTCCGTTATGTAAACGGCAACTGGTTGGCCAAAACCGAAATTCCGGCTGATAAATCGGTGTGGGGCAGTTTTCATGAATTGCGTAAAGGTGCAGATGAACATGTATTAACGCTGATTAAAGCTGCGGCTGCCAAACCGGCAGATGCAGGCACAGATCAGCAAAAAATTGGTGATTTGTACCGTGCTTATCTGGATACCGCCAAAATTGAAAGCCTGGGCTTAACCCCGCTTCAAGACGAATTGGCTGCTATTGATAAGCTCACGCAACCAGCTGAGCTGGCAGCGTTTTTAGGCCAGTTGCAACAAGAAAGATATGGTTCGCCAGTGGCGCTTTATGTCGGTCAGGATCAAAAAGACTCCACAACATATATTGTTAGTGCCAGCCAGTCGGGCCTGGGTTTACCGGATCGCGACTATTACCTGAAAACCGATGAAAAGTCTGAACAAATCAAAAAGCAATACCAGTGGATGATTGCCAAATTCTGGGAGCTCGCCGGCTGGGCTGAGGGTGGCAAAGCGGCAGAGCAAATTTTTGCACTAGAAAGCAAACTGGCCGAAGCGCAGTGGAGCCGGGTGCAAAACCGCGACCGCAACGCCACTTATAACAAAATGACACCTGCTGAACTCAGCACTTTAGCACCTGGTTTTGACTGGGCAGCTTTTATCAAAGCGGCACAGCTCAATAGCGAAGATGCACTGGTGGTGCGTCAACCTACTTATTTCACCACTTTTGCCAAATTGCAGCAGGAAGTGACGCTGGATGAATGGAAAACTTATCTGAAGTTTCATTTGATCCGAAGTAATGCATCTATGCTGAGCGCCGCTTTTGATCAGACCAGTTTTGATTTTTACGGCCGGGTTTTAAGTGGTTTACAAGAGCAAAAACCGCGGGAAGAACGTGCAGTAGAAGCCATTAACAATGCACTTGGTTTTATGGTTGGCAAAATGTATGTGGAAAAATACTTTAAGCCAGAAGCCAAAGAACGCATGGATCAGCTGATCAAAAACCTGCGGGTGGCTTTTGAACAGTCCATCAACGAACTGGAATGGATGAGCGCCGAAACCAAACTGGCAGCCCAGGAAAAACTGAAAAAGTTTAATACTAAAATTGGTTACCCTGACGTGTGGCGTGACTATAACTGCCTGAGCATCAGCGCTGATGATTTAATTGGCAATATGCAGCGCAGCAGTCAATGTGAATATCAACGCATGATTGGCAAACTGGGTAAACCAGTGGATCGCACTGAATGGGGTATGACACCACAAACTGTGAATGCGTATTACAGCTCAACCATGAACGAAATTGTGTTCCCTGCCGCTATTTTGCAACCACCGTTTTTTAATGTGGAAGCAGATGATGCTGTGAACTACGGCGCTATTGGTGGGGTGATTGGTCATGAAATTACCCATGGTTTTGACGACCAGGGCAGTCGCTCTGACGGTGACGGTAATCTGCGTGACTGGTGGAGCCCGGCCGACGCTGAACAATTCCGTCAGCGTACTCAGCTGATGGTGGAGCAATACAGTGCCTTTAACCCTATTGATGATTTAAAACTGCAGGGGGCTTTAGGTTTAGGTGAAAACATTGCCGATTTAGGTGGTTTAACAGTGGCTTACCGCGCCTACCAGAACTCACTGAATGGCAAAACTGCCCCGGTGATTGATGGTTTTACCGGTGAAAAACGCTTTTTCATCGGTTGGGCCCAGGTGTGGCGCACCAAGTTCCGTGACGAAGCTTTACGTCAGCAAGTGATCACAGGCCCACATTCACCTGGCATGTACCGGGTGTTAGGTGTGCTGTCGAATATGCCGGAATTTTATCAGGCTTATGACGTAAAACCCGGTGATGGCATGTACAGACCTGACGATCAAAGAGTGAAAATCTGGTAACTGAACCCGGAACTGTATCCGGTATAAAACGGAGCCTGTTGGCTCCGTTTTGTTTTCGCTGAAATGGCTTTTGCTTTGATTGGATTTCACTCATGTAACCGCCAGGTCCAGTGCTTTGTCACTGCCTCAGTAATGGCGGCTGACAAAGGTTGGCGCTGTGGCGGCAAGGCCGTATAATCGCCACCATCTTCGGCATTTTTTACAAGGATTTAAGGTTGAAAACTTTGAAGCTTTCGCTGACCGCGGCACTATGTTTATCGGCCTTAGGCCTTCATGGTCAGGCTGTTGCAGGCTGGTGGATTGAAGCGGATGATTTGGCTTTACGCTCAGATATTCAGCTGCTGGCTGATGTCGGCATTATTCAGCAACCTGTCACCACTTTCCCGTTAATGTGGCAGGCGGTGATACAGGACGTGCAGGCCGCCGATCAACAAACACTGAGCCCACAGATGGCGGAAGTAGTGCGCCGGGTAGTGGCCGCTTATATGCGTGATAAAAGGCCAAGTCAGGCTCGTATCAGCCTCTCTGGCGAAACCGAACAACCGCAGTTTGTGCGTTTTGGTGATACCTTGCGTGACGAAGCCCAGCTTGGGCTGCAATACAGTTACCACAACGAAAATCTCAGTGGCCGGCTGCAAGTCAGCAAAGTGCATGCGCCCATCGACGGGCAACGCACCCGGCTGGATGGCAGTTATGCAGCGGTCAAAGCGTGGAACTGGGTAGTGACTGTTGGCGCTTTGGAAAAATACTGGGGCCCAAGCTGGGACGCCAGCACTATTGTCAGCACTAATGCCCGGCCTGTTGCCGGTATTAGCTTCAGCCGTCATTCCAGCGCAGCCGCAGCAGATGACTGGTTACCAGCCTGGACTTTTACCACCAGCTTTGGTCAGCTCAGCGAGCGAGCTGAAGTGTCTTCAGCAAAATTATGGCAAGCCAGATTAGGCACTAAACCTTTACCGTCGCTGGATGTAGGTTTTAGCTGGGTGATGCAATATGGCGGTGATGGTTATGGCAATGGCTTAAACGACTGGTTTAACGCACTTTTTGATGGCGGGTCGCTGGAAGGCACCGAAAATATGCTGGCCGGTTATGATGCACGCTGGTCAACAAACGTATTGGAAAGACCTGTTGGTTTTTATTTCAGCGCTACTGCAGAAGATTTTAACAGCAAAAAACTAGCGTTATATAAAGTGGTGTATCAACTGGGCGCCGATGTGTTTTTGTCGTCCATCGACAGCCGCATTTATGCTGAGTTTGTCGATACCACTATAGATTGTAGTGATGACCGCGACTGGAACTGCATGTATGAACATAGTGTGCATCATGACGGTTATCGTCGTTATGGCCGTAACTTTGGCTCGCCTTACGACAACGACAGCCGCGCTTTTAACTTAGGTATTTTGACGCAACTGGACATTAACACGCATTGGCATAACAAAATTGCCGCTTTGCAGCTAAACATTGACGGTGGTCGGGTTGATTTGCCATCCCAATGGACCCAAACCCAGTTACCGGCACGCAATGTGTTGTTATGGCGAACCGAGCAGCAGTGGCGTGAAGATTCTGATCAACTGAAGTGGGGGTTGGAATTTAGCCGCACCACTTATAAAGCCAGCAACAGCAGTGACTGGCAGACCGAACTTTTCCTGCAATGGCAAAGGTTATTCTGAAGTCTGGTTGATGTTATCAAGGGTCACTGTGGTGGCCCTTTTTTATTTATCCGGCAGCTAAGCTTGGTACACAAAAAGCTATCAGAAGGGTAAATAACCCAGGTCAGCTTCGCTGCTGCACCAGCCGCTGGTTTGAATAAATCCGGCAATCAGCCGTCAAAGTGGCGATCTGTTGTAGTGTCGGTCAGTGCAGATGTTGTGAACGCAAAAACTGGCAAAACTGCATACGTATGCAATTCTGCCTGGCCGATATTCATCTTCCTGCGTTATTTTATGCCACAACAAGCGACAGACAACTGCTGCTGTCGACGCACCAAGTTAGTGCTTTTTTTCCGACGCTCAGCCCATGCCTTTTATTGATGTTGCAGACTTGTAGCTACAGTTGGTGGTTTTTGTCTGAATCAACATTGGTTTTTCGTTGATGCAACGGCATTTTTCTGAACTAAAGCTATGCTGAACAAGCAGATGTGGCAACTAGCTTGCACCCGGTTTGGGCAAAGGCCTGACCAGGCGCACTAAAGTCGTGCGTTTGCTTTGGTATGAATACGTATTCATGTTGTGTAGTTCAGGTAATCCACATAGAAATAGCAAGGTTGTCATACTTCATACCGGTTGGTGTGGAGCGAACAACCTAAAAATCAGAAACACCACACCGGGGATGAAGGGCATGAAACACTATAAATTAAGTTTACTGACGCTCGCTCTGGCGACCGCTTTTGGTACTGCACACGCAGCACAAGAGACCACTGACGCCAGCAAAAAATTATCACCAACAGAAGCACGTGAAAAAGCCAAAGCTGATGCTGCTGTTGAAGTTATCGAAATTAAAGGTTTCCGTCGTTCTGTTGTTGAATCAATCAACACCAAACGTTTTTCAACCAACGTGGTTGAATCTATTTCTGCTGAAGACATTGGTAAACTGCCGGATTCCAGTATCGCCGAATCTATTTCACGCCTGCCGGGTCTGACGTCACAACGTCTGGACGGTCGTGCCAGCCGCGTCAGTATCCGCGGTTTTGGTGAAAACGAAAGTGCCACTACTTTTAACGGCCGTGAGCAGGTCTCTATCGGTGATAACCGTGGTGTGGAATTTGACCTGTACCCTTCAGAAATTATGAGCGGCGTGACCGTTTATAAAACACCAAACGCGACGCTGGAAGCTGAAGGTATTGCCGGTGTGATCGACATGCAAACGGTGAAGCCATTAAGCCGTGAGCGCACTATCCAATTTAACGGCCAATACGAAATGACCAGTTTTGATAAGCTGAACCCGGACGGTAACGATGCCGGTGGCCGTGGTACTTTTTCTTATATCGATAAGTTTGCCAACGACACCATTGGCGTTGCTTTTGCTTATTCCAAAATGAGCTCGCCAAACCAGGAAAAACGTTGGAATGCCTGGGGTTATCCTGATTTCAGCGTAGATGGTAAAAACTACTCAGTGTTAGGTGGCGCCAAGCCGTTTGTGCGTTCTTCTACTTTGGATCGCGACTCAGCCATGCTGGTGGTGGAAGCGGCACCAAACGACAAACTGAAAATGACCTTTGATGCCTTGTACGTTGATTTTACCGATGAAAAAATTCTGCGTGGTATCGAAATTCCATTTGCCTGGGGTTATAACCGCGGCAGCACTGCGCTGGCTGTAGATCCGGCCACCGGTTTTATCACTAAAGCTCAGGTGTCTGATGAATACCTGGTGGTGCGTAATGACCTGGAAAACCGCGACGCCAAGTTAAATGCGTTTGGTTTTAATCTTGATTACAACCTGAACGATGACTGGACCTTAAATTTTGACGCCAGCCACTCTTCAGTTGAACGGGAAATCTGGTCTTTTGAAAGTTATGCCGGTACCGGCCGTGGTGACAAACTGGGTGTGGGTGATGATCTGACTTATGAATTTAAGTCTGGCAACTCTGGCGCCATTTTTACACCAAGCCTGAACTACGCTGATTACAACCTGATTCAACTGGGTGGCCCACGTAGCTGGGGCTGGAGTACAGCGTTGAACCAGAAATACGGTGTGATTGGCAATGAACTGTACGAAAACACTGCGCAAGACGGTTTTATCAATGCGCCTACAGTAGATGACGAGCTGAACGCCTTTAAACTGGCAGCAACTCAGGTGCTGGAAGATGCCGGCATTCTGACCAAAATGCATTATGGCGCTTCTTATAAGAGCCGTGAAAAAGACAAAAAGTCTGAAGGTTATTTCATGACGCTGAAACAGTTCCCAGCCACTGTTGTGGTGCCGGAACAATATCGTATGGGTACAGTGAATCTGGACTTTATCGGTATGGGCAATATGATCGCCTACAACTCAGGTGCTATGCTGGCTGACGGTTATTATGACTTGTTGGCGGAAAGCCTGACCAACCAAAGCCATTCATTTAAAACCTGGACCGTCAGCGAAGATGTAACAGCTTTATATACTCAGGCTGATCTGGAAGCTGAGCTGGGCGATATTCCGGTGACAGGTAGTGTTGGCCTGCGTTATATCAAAACCGAACAAAGTTCTCAGGGCACAGCTTTTGGTTCTGTGAATGGTTTGATTGTGTCGTCACCAACTAATGTTGAGCACAGCTACAACCACCTGTTACCAAGCCTGAACCTGATTTTTGATGTTGCTGAAGATCAGTCAGTACGTTTTGGTGCAGCAAAAACATTGTCACGTCCACGTCTGGATGAGATGAATGCTTCTGTTGGTGCCAGCTACAGCCAGCAGCCGGACAACAATGGTAACTTCTGGAGTGTCAACGGTGGTAACCCACTGCTGGAGCCAAAAGAAGCTTTGGGTCTGGATTTATCTTATGAAAACTACTTCAGCGAAGATGGTTATTTTTCTATCGCTTATTTCTGGAAAGATCTGAATGAGTGGATCTTCGACGGTAAATATGAAGTTGATTTAGTGGGTGTAGCCAACCCAAGCACAGGTGAAGTACCACCAACTTCAACTGCAACAGGTTCGGGTAAAGTAAACGGTGGTGGTGGTACCTTACAGGGTACTGAATTTGCCGTGACCTTACCGCTGAACACTTTTAGTGATGTGCTGGAAGGTTTTGGTGTGATCACCAGCTACACCATCGTTGATCAGGATATTAAAGATCCAAATGGCAACCCTTATGAGCTGCCAGGTCTGTCAAAAGAAATCATCTCTGCTACAGCGTTTTTTGAACGTAACGGCTTCCAGGCCCGCGTCAGTGCGCGTAAACGTGGTGATTTTAAAGGCGACGTTTATGGTATCGGCTTTGATACCCAGCAAGTGGACATCCAGGGTGAAACCATTGTTGATGCGCAAATTGGCTTTGACTTTGGTGAAGCGGGTTATAAAAACCTGGAAGGTTTGTCTATTTTCCTGCAAGGTCAGAACCTGACAGAAGAGCCTTTTGTGTCTACTCAGGGTGATGCGCTGAAAGTGCGTGACTATCAGGACTACGGCAGTACTTATCTGCTTGGTTTCAGCTATAAGCTGTAATAGTAGTTGTTGATAAAAGCCCCGGTTCGCTGGGGCTTTTTTTATCAATAGCTTTCACTTTTTTGCTTTTGTCTTTATTTATACCCGGCCAGCACAACACCGGATAAACCGGTTCAGGAGTGATGATGCTGCAACATAAAACGTTTAAAGATGTGGTCATTCTGGGCGGCGGTACTGCAGGCTGGATCACCGCTTCGTTACTGGTGAAATTGTTAGGCAAGTCCATCCGGATCCAGCTGGTGGAGTCTGATGATATTGGTATTGTTGGGGTTGGCGAAGCCACAATTCCACCCATCCTGACTTTTAATGCCGCTTTGGGCATAGATGAAAAAACTTTTGTCCGCGAAACCAAAGCCACCATCAAGCTTGGTATTCAGTTTGAAAACTGGCGCAAAACTGGCGACAGCTACATGCATGCTTTTGGCAGCATAGGCAAAGAATTTCCGTCCTGTAATTTTCATCATTTTTGGTTACGCAGCCAGCAACTGAACATGGGTTATGATTTTTGGGACTTTTCATTAGGTTATCAGGCAGCAAAACAACATACATTTGCGCATCTGGACCGGATTGAAGGGGTCAATCTGCCGGGTTTGTCTTACGCCTATCATTTTGATGCGGGTTTATACGCCGCTTTTTTGCGTAAATTCAGCGAAAGTCTGGGGGTGCAGCGTATTGAAGGCAAAGTTGCCGACGTGGTACTGGATGAGCTCAGTGGTGATGTTAAAACGCTGATCCTGGCGTCGGGGCAACAAATCAGTGGCGATTTATTTATCGATTGCAGCGGTTTACATAGTTTGCTGATAGATAAAACCTTAAATACCGGTTTTGAAGACTGGTCGCATTGGCTACCGGCCGACACTGCATTGGCTGTGCCTTGTGCTTCAGTGGATCCTATCACCCCATATACCCGCTCTATCGCCCATGCCAAAGGCTGGCAGTGGCGTATTCCGCTACAACATCGTATTGGCAATGGTTTTGTGTATTCCAGTAAATATTGTTCAGATGAAGAAGCCAAAGCAACATTGTTGGCCAATCTGGACGGAGCACCTTTGGCAGAACCCAGAAAAATCTCCTTCCGCACAGGACGGCGTTTAAAACAATGGCACCGCAATGTGGTTAGCATCGGCTTATCCAGTGGTTTTCTTGAGCCGCTGGAGTCCACCAGTATTCATCTGATCCAATCCGGTGTGTTGCGGTTGATTAAGTTTTTCCCAAACCATGGCATCAGTGATGCGGAGCGGGATGAATATAACCGTCAGTCTAAAGTTGAGTTTGAACAAATCCGCGACTTTATTATTTTGCATTACAAACTCAATGAACGCAGCGACAGCAAATATTGGCAGGACTGTGCCCGCATGGACATTCCGGATTCTCTGGCGCGTAAAATTGAAGTATTCCGTCATTCAGGCCGGGTATTCCGGGAGCAGGACGAACTGTTTGCGGAAATTGCCTGGCAGCAGGTGATGATGGGGCAAGGGTTGTTGCCGCAGGATTACCATCCGATGGTGGATGCGCTGAGTAAAGAGCAGTTGCAGGAACTCTTGGGCAACTTAAAAGCCATTATGCAGGTCACGGCCAGCCGGATGCCGCCGCATCAGGACTTTCTCAGTTTTTGTCTGACCCCCTAGCCGGAGCCTTGGCATGCACAAAATTTTTCCTGCGCTAAGCCTGCTGACAATGATGGTTGCAGCGCCCTTGTTGGCGGAGTCTTATTTACAGCGCCCGTCACCCGACTGGCGCGACCAGGTAATTTATTTTGTGTTAACCGACCGGTTTGCCGATGGTAATCCGGCCAATAATGACCAGGGCGCGGGCGAATTTAATCCGGCAAGCTCGGCCCATTACAGCGGCGGCGATTTAGCTGGTATCAAAAGTAAACTGGATTATATTCAAAATCTTGGTGCTACAGCTCTTTGGTTAACGCCGCCAGTTGCCAATCAATGGTGGAGCCAAAAAGTACAATATGGCGGTTATCATGGTTATTGGGCCACCGACTTTATGGCGGTGGATGCCCACCTTGGCACCTTAAAGGATTACCAGCAGTTATCTGCCGCATTGCACCAGCGCAATATGTACCTTATTCAGGATATTGTGCTGAACCATACCGGCAACTTTTTTGGTTATAGCGGCCCTTATGATGCCAAAGACACAGCTAAAAACTTTGAGTTGTATGAAAAAGGCCATCAAGCCGCCCCCAGCCAGCCGCCATTTCATTTAATCAACAGGCTGGACCCGGAAGCTGCCAAAGCCAATATCTACCATTGGACTCCGCCTATTCAGGACCCTACTGTGCCCGGCCAGGAATTTAGCTATCAATTGGCCAATCTGGCCGATTTAAATACCAGCAACCCTCAGGTGCGCACAGCGCTGAAACAAAGTTACCGTTTTTGGCTGGAGCAGGTGGGGGTGGATGCGTTTCGCATCGACACGGCCAAATATGTAGAACACGACTTCTGGTTTGATTTTTTGCATGCAGCTGACGGCATCAAAGCCAAAGCGCAGGAGTTAGGTAAACAGCATTTTTTCACTTTTGGTGAAGTGTTTGATGCGTCCAAAGCTTTTGACAATGACGGTGAGCAAAAACTAAAAGCCTTTTTAGGCAGCAACAATAAACCTGAGCTGGATGCGGTGATTGCCTTTCCGCTGTATTTTGAGATTAACGCTGTACTGGCCGAAGGCCGGCCACCGGCGCAGTTAGGCTACCGGCTGGCAGAACATACCAAGTTTCCAAAACCACATCTGACGCCCACTTTTTTAAATAACCACGACACCAAAAGGTTTTTAGCGGCCGGTAGTGTGGATGCTTTTATTCAGGCTTATGCGCTGCTGTTTAGCATTCCCGGTATTCCGGTAATTTATCAGGGGGATGAGCAGTTATTAGAACAGAGCCGTCAGGCGATGTTTGCCGGTGGTTTTGGCACAACAAAAGACCAGTTTCAGCAAAATAGCCTGATGTACCAAAAAATCCAGAGTCTGGCAAAGCTCAGGCGTGAACATAAGGTTTTAAGCCGTGGCGACTGGTCGTTATTGCAAGCCGATAACACAGCGCCAGGCGTACTGGCTTATCAGATGGCATTAACGCCAAAAGAAAAGTTGTTATTGCCCAAAAGTACAAAAGCACCAACAGAACAAATAGTGGTGCTGATCAATACCGCCGACAGGCCGGTGTTATTGGCCAATTTGCAGTTGCCTGCCCAGTTATCTGCTAAGCGCGCAGTGCCAAAACAGCAAAACCGCTGGCAAGTTTTATGGCAACACCAGACTGATATCAGCAGTATCAACCCTGACGCTGCTGGCCGCTTAACTTTATTATTACCAGCCCGCGCAGTGTTAGTATTGGCGCCTGAAGCTGAGCAACAGCTAACACAAAAAGCCAGCTCAGCTTTAACAACACCACTGCTATTTCAGCTGCAAAGGCCGTTTTGTTCAGCGGGTTGTACCAAGGATTTTCAGCTGCAAGGCCGGGTGAATAAGCCAGATCTGGCTTTACAGTTGGTCAAAAACGGTGAAGTTTTGCCCCAGGTGCAGCGCAGTGATCAACAAGGCAACTTCACTTTTCAGGTAAACGTGCAGGATTTAGGTGAACAACAAAACCAGCTGGCGGTTTATGCTGCGGATTTACAGCAGGTGAGCGACAGCCTGCATTATCAAAGCCGGATCACCGAAGCAAGGTGGCACACCACAACGCAGGATGCGGCCAACGACGATCATGGCCCAAGCGGCAGCTACCAACAGCCACAGCAGCAACATTCACAACAACAACTGGATATCAGGGCTGTGGAG
This sequence comes from Rheinheimera sp., assembly GCF_030824435.1. Classification (GTDB taxonomy): domain Bacteria; phylum Pseudomonadota; class Gammaproteobacteria; order Enterobacterales; family Alteromonadaceae; genus Pararheinheimera. Next base: position 875 of record NZ_JAVBXS010000033.1, on the reverse strand, counting down.
GCCAAAGCCGCTGGCGCCAATCTGGAGCTGAAAATCCAGATGGCACAAATCAGCCAGTTCTGGGCGCCGGCCAATGGTTTTGACAACGTGCATTTTGCTATTTTTTTCCATCTGCCCAAGGCTGACAATTTGCCATCAGCTCAGGCTTTGCCAGGCCTGAACAGTCAAATGCCACAAGGCAAAAACTGGCAACTTGGCCATTTTATGTTTGGCTGGGGTAATTCAGTGTTTAACGCCAAAAATGCCACAGCCTTAAACACAGGGGACAAACTTGGTGCAGCACCACAACTTGAGGTGGATGCTAAAGCCGGAGTCATCATAGTGCGATATCAGGGGCAGGCGCTTGGCGTCAGCAACTGGGCCGGAGCCGGTATTTACATTTCTACCTGGGATAAAACCGGTGAAGGGTTGTTGCGATCCATAGCACCCGAACCTTCACCCTGGAATTTTTCCGGCGCGCCATCTAATGCACCAAAAGTGCTGGATGATATCTGGCTGGAGTTAACGGCAGTGAAAACAAAATAACAGCAAACACAAAGCGGAAAAAGCGGTTTTGGCAGGGGAAGATCCGGCTGATCAAAGCGGATCTTCAATAGCAAATATGCAGGAGTCAGGCGTTTTTTTCGCCGCTAAAGTGCTGTCGTCATTAAAAATTCATCTCAGCCTGTTGAAATTCACTATGACGCTGCTTTTTTTTCGGGCAAATCAAAATAAAATCCTGTATATTATCGCCCTATTTTCAAACCCTAGCTTATTGAGATGACTATGTCAGCAGATTTATCGTTATACAGAAACATTGGTATCTTCGCCCACGTTGATGCCGGCAAAACCACTACTACCGAACGTATCCTGAAACTGACCGGTAAAATCCATAA
>NZ_JAVBXS010000007.1 GCF_030824435.1 Rheinheimera sp. | reverse complement strand
AACAGACCTTTGCAGATGGTGTTGCGGGCTTAAAGGATGGAAAGGAGTTTTTGTGCTTTATATTGTGATGTTAGGTGGCCGGCATGCAGCCGCCAAAATTGAAGTTCATGATGTGGTTTTTGTCAGCGGAGAAAACCTGCAGCAGCTTTATCCACAATTGCGCCAACAATGGTTTGGTCGGGCAGAGGGTTTGCATATTGATTGCTGGATGGCTGTTGATGGTGTTGAGCAATACAAAGTCAGGTTAAGTAATGTAGCGCCAGCTGCAGATGAACCCAGATTATTTTTTATCAATCTGGGAGGTTATTTACCTGGCAATTTTGGCGAAGAACATCGTTATTTATTGGTGGTTGCAAAGGACAAAATGGCTGCCAAACAAAAAGGTAAAACAATGCTGGCAGCCCAATGGGAAAAACCACACACCGACAATCTGTGGGATTTGGATGATTGTATTGTGATAGACAATATTGATGGACGATATGTCCATCTGACTGCAGAACCACATCAGGGCATCACACAGCAGCACGATTATATTTTGTTGTAACCGAAGTACGACAAACAGAACAAGGGTTTCGCCGGCACAATGCCGGTGACAACCAAATCTTCAGATTGACCCGTATTGTCAAAATTCCGAAGTTCAACAGTGATTATTTTAAAGAGTAAGCACGACGATGATCTTAAAAGATAAAACTCAAACCAGCTCGGCATCTATCAAAATGGATGCCGGCATTAAACAAGAACATGACGTTGCGTTTTACCTGCGCCGAGCCTACAAGGACCGCGATAATGTGATGGTGTTTAACGATATCCGCCTGTCGCATGCTGGCGAACACGCGCAAATCGACCATCTGATTGTCTATAGCTACGGTTTTATTGTGGTGGAATCCAAGAGCATTCGCGGCGAAGTACAGGTCAACGAATACAGCGAATGGAGTCGTAGTTATAAAGGGCAGTGGAGTGGTATGCCATCGCCGATTAAACAAGCCGAGTTGCAGCTTGCGCTGTTAAAACAATTACTCAGTGCCCATGACTCACAGTTGCTTGGCACCTTATTGGGCATGCAGCAGGGTTTTGGAGGTCGTTGTTTTGATGTGTTTTGCGCGATTTCCAGCGATGCCATCATTGACCGCAGTAAAGCACCGATTGATGTGGCTGATAAATTAGTCAAATCCGAGTTTGTGGTCGAAGCTCTCGACAAAAAAATGGATTTCAAAACGTTTTTTCAATTCAAAGCCCGGCTTGCTGAAAATAGACCAAGTTTTACCGCACAAGAACTGACAAAAATTTGCGATTTCATTTTGGCGCATACGAGCCAGCCGTTTGCGCCATGCACTGAAAACAACGTCGTTCAGCAACGCCAGGTAATAGTCAAGGAAGCAATCAGCGAAACAGATCAAGTCAGTGAATGGGTTTCACACGAGCTTAAACCTGCCGAAATACTGCCAGACACCAAATTAGCCCAAGTCGCGCACATCAAAGGACCGCATCATTCAGTAGCAGTAACATGCAAGCACTGTGGCGCAGCTGATGGCTTAACTGCACAGTCGGGCCGTTATGGCTATTTTGTGCAATGCGGAAACTGCGGCGGCAATACGCCATTAAAACGACCATGTCCGGTATGCAAGAGTCAGAATACCAAGGTAAGTAAGTCACAGTCCGTTTTTACTCTGGGATGTCAGGCCTGCAATGCTTCAATGGAAGTTTTTAGATTGTCGTAAATCAAAGTGGATTTTAGTATTGGTTGTTTTTAATTGGACTGAGTGAGCGGAGCGCTGCGGGCATTCATTGCAATCAATGACAAGCAGTGTGAAAAATGACAATGACACGTGGGAACTACACATGATAACTGCCATTTGTACTTTGTACTCTAATATTGTATTTAACATAATATACATTATGGGATATGTTTGGTGCGTTGCTTAAGGCAGTTCTGAACCTTACTCATTAGGTTATTTTTAGACATAAGATGGTTTTTATGAGCCGCTGTTTTATACAACGCTAAAACTCAGTTTTTGTACAAGGTTTGGTTTCAACCAACTTTTTAATGCTCATCATACAGCCCGTTCTGGTTGAATCTCCAACCAAAGGTTAATCCATGCTTAAACATGAGCTGAGTATCAACTTTGTTCTCTTTGCTTGCGAAAACCAGCAGCGTTAGATTCATTTCCACGGCCTGACAAATAGACAGTTGTTTTTTTGTTTTCTGGTAATTTAAAAACTACTTGTTACGTAACTACTGAACTATAATTCGGAAAAAACTGAAAGATAAACTAAAAATGGCTCTTAGCAACGCCGAGCGGCAACGGAATTATCGTCAAAGACGGCAGGCAGAATTTGTTATTGCCAAAACATTACGTAATGAGCGTGATGATTTGATGTCGGAAATGACAAAGTTACGTAACGAAAATAATGTTTTAAAACAAGAGATTATAAATCTAAATAAAAAAATATCTGCGATGGATATGAAACTTTCTACATCCATGGATGCTGCTCCTTCAACGACTGAATTTCCTTATGAAGAACGTTTGATCCCACTTCGGATCCCGTTGAAGTATCAGCAGATCCATACTGCAGCCCTGGCGGATGAGGAATTTACCAGAATCACACCACAACTTTGGGTGCGCTCTAAAGGGGTTGCAAATTACAAATTTGCGTATCGGTTGGTATTGCTGCAGACAGGTAATAGATATCTGTTAGAGCTCAGGCCTGCGCTTGATCGGAAATCTGAAGAAAAACTGCAGTCTTTTATTACCTGGCAAGAGATGGAAGATTATATAAAGGAGCGTGGTCTTTAAAATAAGGTACTCGATAGACATGATCACGGGGTACCGAAGTCCCCTGCTCTGTCAGACTAGATTGATACTTTAGAGTGTGGTCTGAGCGGCTTTGATACCTACCTGTAAAATGTCGCCTTTTTCATTCAATTGCCTTACTGTCAGCACAAGCTGATCAAGTTGCAGGCTGTCACCTACCACAACACGGCGGTGGAAACGTTCTGTTATGTAGTCCGATAATGATTGTTGAGGATCCAGATCACCAAATTCAATGGTGTAAAAGGCCCCTAAGTCTGACAACAGGATCTGGCCATTGAGTACAAACTCACCGAAAAAGTCTTGTCTGCTGACTGTTGCAGCTTCAGCATAACTGGATAAAACCTCACTCAGATAAGTTGCATCAGTAGCTTTTGCCAGCACCATAATAGTGTCTTCTGGTTTGAATAAGGTGCAGTTTGTGCTTTGCAACCATTCTCCATGCCGGACAAGTCCTAAAAACTGCACGCCGTTTGGCACTGGTAGTTGCTGCCAGTCCGCATCAACTACGGCGGAATTTTTATCAACTTTGTAAGCAAGCAGCTGCAGAATATCGTTGCTTGGTACCGCCTCTAATGCCATTACATGATCCGGGCCCGGAGCTTTAGGCACTTCCAGCTTTAACCAGCGCGCGACTGGTGCAATGGACCAGCCTTGGATCAACAAAGACACAATCACCACGAAAAATGCAACGTTAAAATACAAATCCTGATTTGGCACACCGGCAAGCCAAGGTATCAAAGCAAGGATAATAGGGACTGCACCGCGCAGCCCTACCCAACTGATAAAAAGCTGATCTCTTTTGGGATATCTGAATGGGATAAGGCTCAACACGACTGCCAGCGGTCTTGCCAGGAAAATCATCACGAACGCCAATAACAAAGCCGGCGCGGCATATTCCAATAACTTAGATGGTGTCACCAATAAACCCAACATCAGAAACATCACAATCTGGCTTAACCAGGCCAGACCGTCGTGCATGCGTAATATATATTGCACCTGTGCCAGTCTGGCATTGCCAATCAGAAAGCCTGCCAGATAAACGGCCAGAAAACCACTTCCTCCCAGCTGGTTGGTAACCCCAAAAGTAAACAATGCATAAGAGACTGCAAATAAAGGAAAAAAAGCGGCGCCAAGCGGCAACTTACGACAAAACCAAATAAATGCTCTACCGCCCAGGTAACCCATCAGAGCGCCAATAATGGCTTGTTGAAAAAAGGTCATTGTTAAGCGCCAATCCAGGCTGGATTCACCTGCGACAACACTGACCAGAGTAAAGGTCAGCATCACAGCCATCGGATCGTTGCTACCCGATTCTATTTCAAGTGTAGAAGCGACCCGTTCTTTAATATTGAGCCCGGCAGACTGAAAAATAGAGAATACGGCAGCAGCATCTGTTGAACTTAGAATAGCACCCAGCAATAAGCCTTCGAGTAAGGTAAGATTAAATAACCACATAGCTGCTATACCCAGTACAGCACAGGTGATCAGTACACCCACAGTTGCCAGCATAGCGGACGGAGCCAGCACCACTTTAAACCGATCTGGATGAGTGCGCATACCGCCGTCGAACAAGATGATGACCAATGCGACCGAACCAATCAACAAAGCCGAATCAGGATTTGAGAAACGGATCCCGAGCAGGCCATCTTCACCTGCCAGCATGCCAATAATGAGGAAAATTAATAACAAAGGCGCGCCGAAGCGCGCCGATATTAATGTCGCGATAATGCTAAGCGAAAACAGCGCGCCGGCAATTAAAATACTGAGGTTCACTGCATCCAATAGCGCGTCCTTTATAGTGGAGTGTTTAGTTCCTGATAAATCGCCTGTAACGCGGCGAGTGGATCTGCGGCTTTAGTTACAGGCCGGCCTATCACCATATAATCTACGCCGGCAGCCAGGGCCTGAGATGGTGTCATCACCCGTTTTTGGTCATCAGCAGTAGCGAAAGACGGCCGTATGCCCGGAGTAACCAGACAAAACTGCTGGCCAAATTGTTGTTTCAGCATTTGCGCTTCCTGCGCTGAGCATACGACACCATCAAGGCCGGATTTTTGTGTTAAAGCGGCTAAGTGCAGAACCTGCTCGGCTGGGCTGCGGTTGATGCCAAGTTCAGTTAAATCGCTTTGTTCCATTGAAGTTAGCACAGTTACAGCAATTAATAACGGCCGCTCTTCACCGAAGGTTATCAAGGCTTCCCGCGCGGCCGACATCATGCGACTGCCGCCACTGGCGTGCACATTGACCATCCATACACCAAGATCGGCAGCAGCCTGAACCGCTTTTGCCACAGTATTGGGAATATCATGAAATTTCAGGTCTAAAAACACATCAAAATGGCGTTGTTGCAGTTCTTTAACAAAATCAGGACCAAAATGGGTGAACATTTCTTTGCCTACTTTCAGGCGGCATAAAGACGGATCCAGCCGGCTGACGAGTTCGAGGGCCGCTGTTTTTTGTTCAAAATCCAGTGCCACAACTATTGGGCTTTGCGTCATGTTCATTTTCCTCTTTAACTAACGGCCGTCTATGCCGCTTAATGGTTCCACAGTTTCCCATTGCTGGCAGGACGGACATAACCAATAGGTTTGCCGTGTTTTAAAACCACAATTGCGGCAACTAAACAAAATTTTTGTTTCCAGATAAGCATTCACCAGTTGTTCTACTGAATGTAAAGCCGCTCTGTGTTCTGGTTCTGTAATTTGGCGAAGTTGTAATACCCGCTGAAATAGCCTGATGTTGGGTTGTTGCTGTAGCTTCTCCAGCAATAACTGTTCTCCTGCTGCCGGCGAGCCGGTCTGTACCAGCCAGTCAGCAAGATACATGGTTGCGGTAACGTTTTTTTGTTTGTGAGCGAGCTGACTAAGCAGTTGATACCATTCCTGAGCCGGCAACTGGCATTGGATCAGGCCAGGCAATACTTCTGCTGACCATTGTGGTTTTTGTGCCAATACAGCTTTAAAAGCGACTGCAGCGTCATCCAGCTGCTGCTGTTGTAATAACAATTGGGCCAGCTGCATTTTGGGTCTGATAGATTGTGGATATTGTTGTGTTAACAAGCGCAGTGAAAAAGCATCCAGTGGTCTTTTTTCATCCTGACAACGCATATTGCTGATAGCGATACGAAGCGACTTCGAATCTGTTTTATCTACCTCGGGGCCAAAGATTGCAGCTTTATGCCAGTCATGAGTAGCAATGAATAGACTGAACAACTGTTTTAGTGCTTTTTCGCGGAATGCATCAGTGCCGACCAGTGCGGTTAACAAAATTTCCGCCCTGTCGTACAGTCCCGCCGAATAATAGTCGTTGGCAAGTTCCAGCTGAATTTGCTGTGCCTGTAATTTTGGTAACTTTAACTGGTGCAATTTTTCGTGAATGCGAATAGCTTTATCCCAGTCACCACGGCGACGGAATAAATTGGCCAAAGCCAGATAGGTATCAATAGTTGCAGCTTCAATATCAAGAAGCTGCAGCAATTGCTCTATCGCTTTATCTTCTTGATCAGTAAGGAGAAAATTAAGACCAGATGACAGGTTTTTAGCAACATTCGCTTTGCCTTTTAACTCTTCCTGTCTAAGGCTGTTTCTGCCATAAAACCATCCGTAAGCGGCGGCGACTGGCAGTAACAGGAAAAGCAGCTCTAGCATAGCGGTTAGGTCTTGCTGATTGCTTTAGAAAACCAACGTTTGGTTTTAAGTTTGAATAAAATAGAAAGGGATAAACTCAGACCAATAGCAAAGCCGAGTAACAGAAACAACAGGGCTATATCCACAACCCGTAACTCAGCTTTGGCAATAAAATAGTTGAGCTCAGCAGCTTGCTGATTGATTGAACCAAAAAACAAGCCAATCACGACCAGAGCAACAAAACACAGAATGTAAATCAGTTTTCTCAAACTCAACTCCGTTTGTACACAGCCTTAGCTGGTACCAAAACATCCCTGATCAGGTGTTTTCTTTTACGCGATCGCGTAATTCTTTACCTGGTTTAAAATGCGGCACGTATTTGCCATCAAGTTCAACTTTGTCACCCGTTTTCGGGTTACGACCCACACGTGGTGCACGATAATGCAGGGAAAAACTACCAAAACCACGAATTTCAATGCGCTCATTTACAGCTAAAGAACCAGCCATCTGTTCAAGAATTTCTTTAACAGAAGATTCAACATCTTTGACTTGAACGTGAGGAAAATCGCTTGCAAGCTTTTCAATCAATTCCGATTTGGTCATAGACCCTCCGCTTAGAATGTGGTCTGGAGAATTCGACTGGGGCACCACTTAGCACCCCAACCGATTTACTTCAGCATTTACCCTTTATCTTTGAACCTGTAGCTTTGTTGACTTCGTGCTCTCACCCCAGTCACATAGGACAACTATGCTCCTGGGGATTCGCGCACTTGCCGCCGCGCTACAATCTCAAAGCTTTTGGGCAGCTTAGTCAGCTTTCTGAGCTGCTTTGAATGCTTCAGCCATAGCGTTACCACCAAAGTCAGCATCATCTTGCTTCTTGATAGTGTCCATAGCTTCTTTTTCTTCAGCTTCGAATTTCGCTTTGATTGACAGGCTGATTACGCGGTTTTTGCGATCAACACCCATCAGACGAGCTTCAACTTCTTCGCCTACTTTCAGCACAGTAGATGCATCTTCGATACGCTCACGAGCGATGTCTGATACACGTACATAACCTTCAACGCCGCCTTCGAGCATTACTGTAGCGCCTTTAGCGTCAACAGCAGTTACGTTGCCTTTAACGATAGCACCTTTTTTGTTATCAGCAAGGTAGCCGTTGAACGGATCTTCGTCTAATTGCTTGATGCCTAAAGAGATACGCTCGCGCTCTGGGTCAACTTGCAGTACAACGGCAGAAACTTCGTCACCTTTCTTGAATTCGCGAACTGCGTCTTCACCGGTAGAGTTCCAGCTGATGTCTGATAAGTGAACCAGACCGTCGATACCACCGTCCAGACCGATGAAGATACCGAAGTCAGTGATTGACTTGATTTTGCCAGAAACGCGGTCGCCCTTGTTGAAGCCCTTAGCGAACTCTTCCCATGGGTTAGCTTTACACTGTTTCAGACCTAAAGAAATACGACGACGTTCTTCGTCGATTTCCAGAACCATAACTTCCACAGAATCACCTAAGTTCACAACTTTAGATGGGTGGATGTTTTTGTTGGTCCAGTCCATTTCTGAAACGTGTACCAGACCTTCAACGCCTTCTTCGATTTCAACGAAGCAGCCGTAATCTGTCAGGTTAGTAACGCGACCAGTGATGCGAGCACCTTCTGGGTAACGTGAAGCGATAGCTGCCCACGGATCTTCGCCCATCTGTTTCAGGCCTAAAGAAACACGTTGTTTCTCGCGGTCGAACTTCAGAACTTTTACCGGTATCTCGTCGCCAACATTGACGATTTCGCTTGGGTGCTTAACGCGTTTCCAAGCCATGTCAGTGATGTGCAGTAAGCCATCTACGCCACCCAGGTCAACGAATGCACCGTAGTCAGTCAGGTTCTTAACGATACCTTTAACTTCCATGCCTTCTTCCAGGTTCTGCAGCAGAGTATCGCGTTCAGCACTGCTTTCAGATTCGATCACAGCACGACGTGAAACTACAACGTTGTTGCGCTTCTGGTCTAATTTGATAACTTTGAACTCAAGTTCTTTGTGTTCTAAGTGCAGAGTGTCGCGTACCGGACGTACGTCGACTAATGAACCAGGCAGGAATGCACGGATACCGTCAACTTCGACAGTGAAACCGCCTTTAACTTTGCCAGTGATAACACCGATAACGGTAACTTTATCTTCACAGGCTTTTTCCAG
>NZ_JAVBXS010000028.1 GCF_030824435.1 Rheinheimera sp. | reverse complement strand
CTTTTTGAAGTTTCTCAGCATTAAACCTTTTAAGTTTTTTGATTCTGATTTTTCGAGGAGAGAACCAAGGTTAATCCAAAAATCAATTTCTTCAATGAAGTATTTATAGCTCACTCTTCCTTCCATGAACATATCTTTTGAGTATCTATAATTTAATGCTCTGTGTAATTCGTGTAGAAATTTGTTTGATCTGGATGTTAGTTTAGTATGAAAGCTTTCAGGGTTGAATTTAGAAAATATAGGTTCCCATCTTTTATCACGCGTTAGGGAATTGTTTATATACTCAATGTTCTCGTTCTCCATCTCCTGTAAAAATGTAATAAAAGTTTCTTTTTCTCTTTCTTTTTGCTCGAGCTGGTGCAGGGTTGTATTTTTCTCTCTTATTAATCCAAAAATTTTTCTGAAGTCTTCATCTGTGTGCCTCATGTAGCCGAGGCCGGTACCGTTAAAATCAAGATCTATTTCAATTCTCTTATCTTTCCAAGGTGCTGAATGTGAGATTAAATCAATGTTGTTCTTGATGTGAAGAGCTATTTTTCTAGTACTGAAACTTGAAATGCCCTCTTTGTGAAAATATATAAGAAGTGCAGAAACATGTAAGAGAGTAGTTGGTTCTTCATATTTGTTATTTTTGAAATTCTCTATAACATCCATTAGCGCTTCAGAGAAATGACTGTCTTCATACTCCCAGTAATACCATAGCTTCATCCATGAAGGGCGTTCTTTTTCGTTTTCTCTAATAAATAATGACAAACCTCCTATTTCTTTATTTAGAGTGATTTCATCTATATCGCTTTTATAAATAATTCTTACCCAAGTTTGTTTTTTAAGAATGAAACCATATTCCAAGTTATACTTTTTAAAAATATCGTCAGATACTGAATGTTTATCTTTGTTGCCCTGTAAGCTTTTTAATAACTGGTTGTGGTTTTCTATTTCACTTTCTTTTAGTAATCCATGCTTTGACTCTATACTTAACATGAAAAAAACATACAAAAAGTTTGATGTGAAATTTATATTGCCTAGGAATTCAGGATTTACTTTATTTAATAACTGTTTGCAGTCAATTATTGATTGCTTAATGTGTCTAAGGTTGTTGTATCCAGCTCTCTCGTAGACATCAATTATTATGTTTTTATCAAAGTTGATGGAATCTATGGGGTTTTTCTCTAAGAAACAGTCTAAGATTTCAGAGAATTTGTTTCTGATTTCAAAGGTTTTACCTATGACCTTTTCTTTAAATTCACTGTATATTTTATCTTTGTCATTTTCTATTAATTTTTTCTCGTTTGCTATCAGTATAACTTTGAAAAATGACTCTTCAACAAGTTGGTTGATATAACCTAAAACTTCTTGTGGGTCGATCTGTGTTCTTTCCACGTCATCAAAAACAAATATAATTTCTTTATTTCTTGTGGATTTTTCTGAAAAAAAATCTGATAACTTAAATTCTTTGAAATCCGTGTTAACTGTTCCATCTTTTTTGCTATCGCCATTCCAATCTAGATCTATTCCAATTTTAAAAGCACTTTTAAGAATGCCCCCTGTTATCTTTGCATATTTTGAACCTAGTATTGGGTGGAGGCATTGAAATATGCGTTCATCAATTGATTCGGTCTTTTTCATCCCAAACAAGCTAACCTTTACAAATTTCTTTTCTAACGAGATACCTGTATTTGATTTTTCATTTTCAAATGAATATTTTTTTATAAAATCGTCTATGAAGTGTGTTTTTCCACTCCCCCATTCCCCTGATATTAATAATGCGTACTCTGGCATATCTAAACTTAGATAGTGCATTATATTATCTGAAATATGCTTGTTCAAAAGTCACTCCATTTTTAAATTAAATAGTTTTGCTAATTTAAAGTTTAATTTAGCATTTGAAGTAAATAGATAAATAAATCGATGAGTCAATAAGTCAATGATTTTAGAAAATAGAACGCCTTAAAATAACATATGGTGATAAGCCGAATTATTTTTCGAATCAACTGAATGGATTCTACTGTACTGGATTAATTATGAATTAAAAACCTGCTGAGTTCGGTACCAAGCTAACAGCAGGAAATCGATGTTGTTTGGCTCACAATTGAGATCACTGAAGCGCTCCAGTGATCACAAAACAGATCATTAGAGCGCTTCAATGATCTCAAGTGCTTTATATCCCTTCCGACATCAGCAAATATCCTCTTCGACAACATAACACCATCTAATCGAAGAGGAAAATATCCATGAGTTTAAAACTACTAAGTACCAAAGATGCGGCTGAAGTATTGGGCGTAAGCGTTGCATTTTTGGAGCGTGACCGCTGGGCGGGTGCCAGGGTGCCATTTGTAAAAGTTGGTTCCAGAGCTGTGCGTTACCGGATGTCAGATTTAACCAGTTACATAGACGGCAACGTTTTTCAGTCCACAAGCCAGGCTGGTGCACATTATGGCCGTTAACAGACAAACCCTAACCATTGCGGAGCAATCCGTTAACGGAATTGCTGAGCTCCAAGAAGTGCGGAAGCATACGAACGACTCCGTTAACGCAAATGCAGTTTCGAACAACTACGAAAACACCCGAACTGAATTTCCGAAAGCTGCCGGATTTTTCCGGCGTCTTTCGAAAACCTGTGTTCCGAAATTCCTGAACAACATTTCTGAAATTTCAGAAAGACGTTTCAGAAATAGCGGTCAGTTTTTCAGAAATATTTTTGAAAGTTTTCTGAAAAATTTCAGACGCAAAGCCGCGCCAGCTGTGGAAAGTTCAGAAACTGAGGTACTGCTGATTTATGTCGTTATTGTGAGGAAGTCCGCATGAATACTGGAATTGAGCCAGATGATAGCGAGCCAATGGAGCCGGTTGTGCCAAACACTATTAATGGCAAAGCTTTATCAGATAAGGAACTTGCTGTTTTAGTTGGCATGAACGACAAGTTTGCGCATGTAACTATGGGCGGCAAGCATCAGGTTATTTCTACCGGATTTGATGGCCGCAACATTGAATCATATCAGTACGAAAGTTTGACCGAATTTAAAAACCGCTTTTTGCACTTACCTACAATTGCAGGCATGAACCAGGGTGAAGCATGGCAAAAGTGGCCAGGTAAGCGTTATTACTCGGAAGGGTTAGCGTTTTGCCCCAACCCTGCCAAATGTAACCCTCACCAATACAACTTGTTTCGTGGCTTTGCCATAAAGCCGGTTGCAGGAACTGTTGAGCCTTTTATCCAGCATGTCACGCAAGTGGTGTGTGCGGCTGATTTACAGTCGGCCAAGTATGTGTTGCAGTTTTTTGCTCATATGCTGCAAAAGCCCGATGAAAAACCGTCAGTTGCTATTGTGATGAAGTCCATCGAGGGCACCGGCAAAGGCGCACTGATGCAACCTTTTTTAAATATCTGCGGTGAGTACGCCGCAGCAACCAACGGCGCATACCAGGTGACAGGCCGGTTTAACTCAGTGGTTGGTAACAAGCTGCTGATTTTCAGTGATGAAGTGGATTTAACCGATGCAAAATCAGCCGATAAGCTCAAAGCTTTAATAAGTGAGCCCACAGTGATGATAGAGCGAAAGGGTTTAGATGCCACTCCGGTAGGCAGCTACACACGCTTTGTTTTTGCCAGCAATATGGACACTGTTTTAAAGGCCGGTTCAAGAGAGAGGCGTTACCTGGTGCTGGAGCCATCTCCAGACTTGGCACAGGATAAAGATTATTTTGACCGCTACTTTGCCTGGTTAAACAATAACGGCGCAGCGCATTTAATGCATTACTTGTTAAACCTCGACATAAGCGACTTTGACCCACGTAAAGCACCATCAACACAAGCCTTGCTTGATGAGAAATTGGCTAGCTTACCAATGCCTTTAGCCTTTATGTATGAGGAACTTGGCAAGGACAAACCTTTTAATGGCATGGTGCGGCCTGAGCCAAAAGACATTCAAAGCATGTTTAGTGTGTTTCTGGAAAACAACGGTGAGCGCCAAACTGCCGCGCAAATGCGTAGCAGCCTGGGTAAATTGTTCAAAGATTTGCAGATTAAAAGTGTTGGCAGAGCTGGGCGTGGTCAAGTTTATGATTTTTCAGATATGGAAAGTATCAAACAAAGCTTTGCCCGCCGCATTGGTCAGTCTGTCAATGAACTGTTTTCTTGATATGACCTATACCACCTGTACCAGATTGGTATAGGTGGTATAGGTTTTCTTAGTTTTTGTTCTGCTGTGGTTAATTGCATTTCATCTACTACCTCATTGCATCCGTTCCTCACCACATGTTGCAAATTAGCAGTACCAAAACTTTCCAGTCAAAGCAGGCATACTGTCAGAAAGTAAAAGGGGGTTTGCTCCTTTCTCGGGTTATGAAATGCTCTGTTTAACATTCAATAATGTGGAATCAGTACAGCCAGCCTTCGTAGCAGTTTGCAGGAGTGCCCTCTTTTGCAATATCGTTTAGCACTGATGTTGCAGATTCATTTTTAGCCGCTTTTGCCTTTTTGAGTAAAACCAAACCGTCTATTTTTTTGTTGTTACAAACCAGATAAGCACCGTACCAAACCATTGCATCGTAGTTGTTTTTTTCACTAGCCCAGCGCATTAACTCAACCTGTTTATCCTTATCCGCAATATCTGCACGGTAAATAACAGCTGCTGCAGTGTTCTGATATTTATCAATTAACAAACGAAACATTGGTGCACTTCGAGTCGGATTAGCATCTAGAATTTCTTTTCCAAAATTTCCGGTTCTTACAGCATTAGCCAGTTCAAAAAGTTGAGTTTCGGGCAATGCTGCATAGTCGTCAGTGTCTTTAATTGACGGGGCAGTCTCTGGAGACTCCGCAGTATCAATCTGCTCTATCACCTGTTGAACATCCGAAGGGAAATTTGCGTTTGCCAAATCGAATTTTGCTAAATAATGCAGAGCTTCAGATTTTTCTTGAGCAGTAGGTGGTTCCATAAATTGCAGACTTTTTCCAAGTCTATAAACATGGCTGATATGTAAATGCATAGCTTGCTCTTGGCCACCTTCTGCAGCTTTATGCAACCATGTTTTGGTTTCTTTAGTTAGTTGCTCAACCAGTTCAAAATCATCCCGCGGGGATAATTGATATAGATAGTTCTTAAGCACCATTGCATAAAAAAACTGAAAATCCGGCACCCCACTATTAGCAAGCTCCTTCGCTAACACAGCTGCTTTGCTTGGACTCTTAGGGCTACCGAACTCTTCACTTCCTGAAGGATCCCACCCCCAAGAAGCTCGAGCTTGAGGAAAACAAATGTTCAGTGCACCTGCCAGTTCTTTAGCCTGCAATACTTGGACACAAGTATTTGCAACTGCTGGTGTTGCTTTTAACATGAGCAAAATCATAATCGATAAAGCCCAAATATTTTCCTTCATATATCCATATCCCTAAACAATTTTTATATCAGAATGACCAAACTAAAGCGGCTTTAAGCCCCCTGATCTGCCTGCATACTGCTGGCGCTGAGCATTCAATGTGGGTCTGACAGACTTGCAACTCTCAACAAACCAAAATAAATTCTACCATTGCGTTACTTTTTGATATACAGGAATGTCACATTTAGTTGCTTCAGCAGGGGATGACTTGCGGCAAAGTAGAGAGTCGCTATATTTGCGAGTTCATTGCAGGCTAAATGTTTTGTGCTAATAAGAGGTAAGATTTTCACCACAATATATAACCCCAAATCAGGCTCCTATCCTTTATCAAATATTGGCGTTGAAAGCTCCAGGAGAACTTGTTAGATTTATCGAAACAGGACGTTTACGTATTTTCAATGACTGAAATTTTAATTCCCTTCGCACTCAATAAAAATGGCGAGCAAGTGTCCGTCGACGAAGTTGAAAACGGACTTGGTTGTGAGTGCATCTGTATTTCTTGTAAATCAAGAATGGTTGCCAAAAATAACGGTTCTGAAAAGCAATCTCACTTTGCGCACTATCGGGCTGGGAAAGCTGATTTAAAATGCGACATTACCTTTGCAAATTCAGTGTTTTGGATGTCAGAAAGCATCATCACGACATCGCTCACAAACATAAAACTACTCACCCCAAATTTATTGTCTGAATACGATAATAAAACTGAAGTGACTTCCGCGGGAATTAGAGAGCTTGATGTTAAGACTGTCGATTTTTTTCCAAAAAACAACGGTTCATCTTGGACATTTGTTGTGGAAGTCATTGCCAATAATCTTCGTCGCCCACTAGCTATTACGCTTAGTTTTGATAAAGGCGATGGTTGTCATGGTGCAATTTCTTACAAAGGTAAATTTCTGTCGAACTTAGTCATTAATCTTTCAGAATTACATAAGATTTGGCGATTGAAAAAGGCTGGTTTTAGAGAATCATTGCATTATGAATTGTTTGAAAATCCAAATAACCGACGATGGGCATTCCATGAGCGCACAGCAAAAGTTCTGAAACAATTGGATGAACAGCGCTTATCTGGGATTAGCGCGATTAGACAAAACAGCCATTCTCAAAACACTATGTTTAGTGCAAAAGAACAAGCAAGTCTGGATCAGTTATACAGAGAATTAGAGCGAGAGCGATGAAGTGTCATTTTATAAAACATTTTTATCGCTGTCTTTGCTGTCTACAATGTGTCTACATGGCATTAATGTACTGGTGATAAGTCATTGATTTAATTTATTTATGTTTGTAATTGATAAATAATAAATTGTTAGGTATCTTCAGGAATATTTATGACAGTTGAAGAACAAATCGAGGATGACGAATACCGTTCTCCACAAGAAATAGCCAGGCGCGCAATCGTCCTTACAGCCCTCATAAAGGTAGTTTTTGGTGAGGACCAGAATCGCGTTTTTGACTGGTTAAAATCCGAAAATTTATGGGAAGAACTTTCACCTTATGAACTAGATTTCACAAAAAATACTAAAGATGAAAGAGCTTGCATAAACATATCCTGGCGATCTGAAGCTTTAGTTTCTTTGCTCTGGAGTATCAACAAAATAGTGGCACTGCCCGCTTTGAATGAACAAGTCGATTTCGTGCACATGTCAAAAGCAATACCCTGCTTTATGAAATCCACTTCCGATTTCATTCAGAAATGTCAATTAAGAAATGAATGTGAGATCGAGGATGAATATGAAAAAGTATTCGATGCGCACTGGAAGGTCAGGGATGCTCGTTTACATAAAAAAGCTAAACCAAAAGATATAGACTCTGGCATAGTTATGGAGAGGCACCATGGCTTTAATTATGTAATTGGCTATTGCGGGTTACCTTGGGATGAAATCACCACCGATACCTAACAAGCCAAAGCACTTTGTGCTGGCTAAAATGCGCCAGCATGGACTCGCTACACGTTGTTTCGCTCGCCCGTGTTTGGGACGTTAGCTTTACGGAGTAATTCGACCTGCATCGTATATGGAAACTAGAAAAAGGCAGCCCATTGCTTAGGGTGTTTGTGTGGCAAAATTTACCACAGAGGCAACTTAGAACATTGATTCACAGGTTTGCTACCAAAGAAGCTGCAAAGTTAAAGCAAGGCAGCCCTGAGTTTTATGTTTGGCGTGTGCGCAGACTCAAATCCGTTGCAGTTTTCGAGAAACGATTTGGCGGCGTACCGGCTATTTTCAAAATGCGTAAAATGACCGTTTTAAAGTCATATTACATAAATAACGGTGTTTACTTGTGGCCAACATCAACATTAATTACCACAAACTAAACAAAGCTAACAAACCGCGTCATTCGGGGCCTGCGGCCCCTGCGACGCTCACGAGTTCGGGGCGTTAATGTCGGCTCATCGTCAAAGCCCTTTTAACTTCCAGAACCTGCAGTAAAAAAAGCCCGTGCCATTTCAGCATCTTAATGCCCTTAGCAAACCAAACACCGGGAGCTGCGGAGTGAGCATTCAAGAGTGAGCGCGGGAGGCGCGAACGGGCGAACGCAGTAGTTGCCGGTGGTTGGTTACAATAGAAAATTGTGCAAAGCACAAAGCACAAAGCACAAAGCACAAAGCACAAAGCACAAAGCAGAATGCGGGTTACTGCCTCGATTTTTACTAGCACCAAAAACAAAAAAGATAAGCGCCTTGCGGCGCTTATCTTTTTTAAACTCACTTAAAAACAAAGCTGTTTAAAAGAGGGGCTGTTTAAAAGCAGCTTCTTTTTAAGAACGCTGCTAATTAAAAACGCAGCTATGCCAGCTTAAAACAACTGCTCAAGAATATCGTCGTCCACCCGGTTGGCCAGCGTTACCTGCAATTTAGGCGTGCGGGCCATTTCGCGTTTGATGGCAAAATCGGCTTCGTTATTGCGCGCCCAGCTGCGACGGGCGATGCCGTTGTTGACGTCAAAAAACAACATCGACTTTAAACGACGATCTGCCTCGCTTGAGCCGTCCAGCAACATGCCAAAACCGCCGTTCATCACCTCACCCCAGCCCACGCCGCCGCCGTTGTGGATCGACACCCAGGTGGCGCCGCGGAAGCTGTCGCCAATTACGTTGTGAATGGCCATATCGGCGGTAAAACGGCTGCCGTCATAAATGTTGGAGGTTTCACGGAACGGCGAGTCGGTGCCGCTGACATCGTGATGATCACGGCCTAATACCACTGGGCCAATGTCACCGCGTTTAATGGCTGCGTTAAAAGCAGCGGCAATTTCAGCACGGCCTTCTGCGTCGGCGTATAAAATCCGCGCTTGGGAACCGACCACCAGCTTGTTTTGTTTGGCATCCAGAATCCAGCTGATATTGTCTTGCATCTGCTGCTGAATTTCTTCCGGCGCTGCTAACATCAAACGCTTTAACACTTCAGCGGCAATAGCATCGGTTTTATCTAAATCTTCAGCTTTGCCGGACGCACAAACCCAGCGGAAAGGGCCAAAACCATAGTCAAAACACATAGGGCCTAAAATATCCTGCACATAAGACGGATATTTAAAGTCGATGCCGTTGGCGGCCATTACATCACCACCGGCGCGTGAGGCTTCCAGCAAAAACGCATTGCCGTAGTCAAAGAAATAAGTGCCTTTGGCCGTGTGTTTATTCACGATAGCGGCGTGGCGTTTTAAGGTGTCCTGCACCTTGGTTTTAAACAGCTCAGGCTCTTCACGGATTAACCTGTTGGCTTCGTCATAGGTAATACCCACAGGGTAATAACCGCCCGACCATGGGTTATGTAATGAGGTTTGGTCTGAACCTAAATGCACAAAAATATCTTCAGCGTCAAAGGCTTCCCATACATCCACCACGTTGCCGATATAAGCAATAGACACCACTTCGGCATTGGCCTGGGCTTGTTTTACCCGGCTAATTAAGGCTGGCATATTGTCAACAAGCTCATCCACCCAGCCTTGTTGATGGCGTTTAGTGGCGGCTT
This sequence comes from Rheinheimera sp., assembly GCF_030824435.1. Taxonomy (GTDB): domain Bacteria; phylum Pseudomonadota; class Gammaproteobacteria; order Enterobacterales; family Alteromonadaceae; genus Pararheinheimera. The sequence goes on along the minus strand of NZ_JAVBXS010000028.1, from coordinate 54,087 downwards.
TTGGGTTTACTTCAGCACAGACGGTAATGCACTGCGCAATATTGCCGGCTTTTGGCTGAGCGCCGCTCATACCACCCAGGCCTGCCGTTAAGAAAATTTTGCCGTTTGGTGTGTCGCCTTTTTGCAGCACTTTACGAAAGGCATTCATCACTGTGATGGTGGTGCCATGCACTATGCCCTGCGGGCCAATGTACATAAAAGAGCCGGCTGTCATCTGGCCGTATTGGGTGACGCCGAGGGCATTAAACCGCTCCCAGTCATCAGGTTTGGAATAATTCGGGATCATCATACCGTTGGTGACGACCACTCTTGGCGCTTCCACGGAAGATGGGAATAAACCCATAGGATGGCCTGAGTACATATGCAAAGTCTGGTCTTCTGCCATCTCGCTTAAGTACTTCATGGTTAAGCGGTATTGCGCCCAGTTTTGGAATACTGCGCCATTGCCACCATAAGTAATCAGCTCTTCCGGATGCTGCGCCACTGCCGGGTCGAGGTTATTGTCAATCATCAACATAATGGCGGCAGCTTGCTGGCATTTGGCCGGATAATCGCTGATAGCACGGGCTTTAATTTCATAGTCCGGCTTAAAGCGGTACATATAAATACGGCCAAAGTCATTCAGTTCTTTGGCAAATTCCACTGCCAGTTCGCCATGCCAGGCTTTGGGGAAATAACGCAGCGCATTACGCACTGCCAGCTGTTTTTCCGCTTTGGTTAAAATGTCTTTGCGTTTAGGCGCGCGGTTGGCACCGGCCGGGTAGGCTTTGGCTGCTGGCAATTCTGCCGGAATACCTTGTTTAATCTGATCCTGAAAAGTCATCTGTTGCACTCCTTATTCATTCACCGCAAAGTCGACCTTCAAGGCCTGAGTTTTCACCAGTTTGATCATGGCGTCGATATCCGGTTTTAACAGCCGGTCTTCTTCCAGCTTGGCCACTTTGGCGCGGATAATGGCGTGGTTTTCTTCAATGAGATCTGAGCAGGTATTAGGGCGGCGGAATTCCAGCGCCTGGGCTGCGTACATCAGCTCAATAGCCAGGATTTTTTCCAGATTGCCTAAAATCTGATTCAGTTTACGACCGGAAATGCTGCCCATAGACACGTGATCTTCCTGACCCATAGAAGTAGGCACGCTGTCAGCAGATGGCGGGAAACATAAAGATTTGTTTTCTGTGACCAGTGCAGCTGTGGTGTATTGTGGGATCATCAAACCCGAATTTAACCCACCGGATTTGGTCAGCAACCGTGGCAAACCGTGTAAACCTTCCAGCATTAAATAACAACGACGGTCAGAGATATTGCCAAGTTCAGCAGCGGCAATGGAAGTGTAATCCAGCACCATGGCCAGCGGCTGACCGTGGAAACCACCACCGGACAGCGCTTCTTCGCTGCTAATCACAATAGGGTTGTCGGTGACTGAGTTCATTTCAATTTCAACCAGCTCTTTGAGGTGGTTAAAAGCGTTGCGTGACGCGCCATGTACCTGCGGAATACAACGTAAAGAATAAGGGTCCTGCACCCGGGCACAGCCGGTGTGAGAGGCCATATTTTGTGAGTTTTTAAATAAACGGCGCATGCGCGCTGCGACTTCGATATTGCCGGCAAAAGGGCGGATTTCGTGTAATTCAGGGCGAAACGGTGAGCCGCTGCCTTGCATACCTTCAATACTCATGGCACCTGCTACATCGGCTAAATTCAGCAGATATTGCATTTTGGTCAGTGCAGTAATGCCGTGTGACAAAATAAACTGGGTGCCGTTAATCAGGCCCAAACCTTCTTTGGCCTGTAATTCCAGCGGCTCTAAGCCATGTTGTTGTAAAGCTTCAATGGCAGCTACGCTGCTATTACCAGCCCAGAATTCACCTTCACCAATCAGTGGCAGGAATAAATGCGACAAAGGTGCTAAGTCGCCTGAAGCACCGACAGAACCTTGCTCCGGCACCACTGGGATCAGATCCAGTTCAACAAACTTCAGCATGCGCTCTATCACTTCCAGCCGCACACCAGAATAACCCTGGCTCAGTGCATGTACTTTGGTGATCAACATCAGTTTGGAAATCGCTTTGGCAATAGGCTCGCCTACACCAACTGCGTGGGTGATCAGCAGGTTTTTTTGCAACAACGCAGTTTCAGCCGGAGAAATCTGGGTGTCACATAAAGGGCCAAAACCGGTATTAATGCCATAAATGGCTTTGCTGGATGCTGCCATTACATCAACACGGCTGCGGCTTAGGTTAATTTTGGCGATAGCTTCGGCGCAAAGTTCTGCTTTGATGCTGCCTTCGGCAATGCCGTTGACTGTGGCTAAGTCCAGATGATCAATACCGTATTTAAATGTCATGGTTTATTCCTTAAATCTCTCGTGGTGCTGCGGCCTGAAAGGCGCTTGATACCCAAATGCTAGCTTGTGTCAGATGTTTTATAAATACATAATAATCGTATCTTATTCCGGTTTTATCGAACTAAAAGGGGCGGCAGATGCAGGTGCATGACGTTGATTTACGGTTATTGCGTATTTTTGTCACTATTGTGGAGTCCGGTGGTTTGTCGGCCGCCGAATCCAGGCTGAATATTGGCCGTTCTACCATCAGCACCCATTTATCTGATTTGGAAATCCGTTTAGGCGTAACCCTTTGTAAACGTGGCCGCAGTGGTTTTGAGCTGACCGACGCTGGCCGTATTACTTATCAGGCATCTTTAGAGTTGCTGCAACAATGTGAAACCTTTGCCAGCACAGTGGCAGGTTCTAAACACAATTTGTCGGGCCGGGTCACCATCGCCATTATTGATACTCTGGTCAGCGACCCCCGTTGTGGGGTGGCGCAGGCTATAGCGACGCTGAAAGATAAAAGTAATAACCTGCAGTTTGATATGCATGTCTGTGAAGCGCGGGAAGTAGAAACCTCAGTGGCCAATGGCCGCTCTTTAGTGGGCATAGGGGTCAGCCGGCATCATATCCGCGGCTTGGATTACGAACCGCTGCATCTGGAAACCAACTATTTGTATTGTGCCAAAGGCCATCCGCTTTTTGGTTGTGATGCCAAGCATATCAATAGCTTATTGGCGCAGGCGGAAGTGATTACCAGTAACTATATGCGGGATAAAGAAATCCGTAATGACGGCCTGAATTACCAGAACAGCGCCAGCGCTTATCATGACGAAGGTATTGCGCATTTAATTTTATCCGGCAAATTTATTGGTTATTTGCCAGAGCATTACGCCAGTTATTGGGTGGAAAAAGGCTTGTTTCAGGCCATTCGGCCGGACAAATTTAATTACCAAATTCCGGTGGTGTTGATCACCTCAAAAAGTAACGCCGCTTCACCATTGGCGCAGGCCACTATTAAAGCCATTAAAGATTGTCACAGGCGTTAAATCTGTTGCCAGACAAAAAAAACAAGGCGCTGCGGCGCCTTGTTTATCTTCGTAATCAGCTTTTCCACTCAAGTCATGTCGGGGAATCGCTTTGAGTGATTAGAAAAAGCTTTTCTTAAACTCAATACCGACCATACGAGGTTCGTTCACAAAACCGGTCAGGTTGGCAAAGTCGACTGCACCTTTGACATTATCTTCGTCGGTAATATTGCGGCCGTATAACGCCACTTCGTAGTTACCGTCGTAGTTCTGGTAGCCAATACGCAAGCCTGCTTCCATATTGTCGTCGGTTTTAAATTCAACAGCGTCATACAGGAACAGGTTGGTTTCACCCTGGAAAGCCACATCTGTGTAGAAGTAGATTTCGCCTGTGCTTACCGGAATATCATAACGGGCGTTTAACGTCAGGATAGTTTCAGGCGCTTGCGGGAATGGGTTGCCATTGACATAAGCCAGAGTTTTGCCAGGCACCTGAATGGTTTGATCCAGTGGCGTACACATGCCAGAACCACAGACACCTACTAATAAGTTCGGGTCTTTTAACTCAGTTTTGTTGTAGCTAAAACCACCACCTAAGGTCAGGTTGCTCAGTGCACGCCAGTCGGCGTCAATTTCAAAACCATAACCTGTGCCTTCTTCAGCATTCACCAGCGAGTTGCCGTTGTTGTTACCACCAATGGCCGACAGCTGCATTTCGTCGATGTTGTAATAGAACACAGCACCGTTTAAGCGCAGCGTGTTACCCAGTAAGTCTGACTTAGCACCAAGCTCAATAGAGTTGATGGTTTCAGATTCTGCTGTGGTTGGATCTTCTTCAAAAGCCACGTTACGGCCCTGAATGGACTGAGCGCGGAAACCGTTGGCAAAGCGGGCAAACAATGACGTCTGGTCGGTTAAACGGTAGTTGGTCGCCAGTTCCCAGCTGACCTGGCCATCGCTTAAGTCAATTGGGGCGTAGTTCTGAATTTGCGCTACACCAATCACCAAAGCAAAACCATTGACGTTTTGTTCGCCAACATCAAATGATTTTTTGTCGTGAGTGTAACGAATACCACCTGTCACATCCCAACGGTCGTTCAGGTTGTAAGTGCTTTGACCAAATACCGCCCAGCTTTGGTTGTCATGGTATACCGAAGTTTGACCAAAAAAACCGTCGATACTGGTCACGCCAAAAGATGAGTCGAAGTAAAAAGCACCCACCTGCCATTCCAGCGCTTCGCTGGTGTCGCTGGCTAAACGGAATTCCTGAGTGAATTGTTTTAAATCTTTGAGCTGATCTTCAGTCACTGCATTACCAACTGCAGAAGGACCCGGACCTGCTTCAGTACCACCGTCAATATCACCACGGCCATTACCGTCGGCTTGTTCGTGGGCGGTAATAGAAGTAAAGGTCATGTTGTTCAGGTCAAAATCCAGTTTTAATGAGGCACCTGAGTTGTCATATTTCTGGAAGTTGTTGCCGCCATCATAAGCCACGTTGTCGCGGTCATAATTGGCATTCAGCTCATTGCTGCCTTTGGTAAAAACGTTACGGCGGAAAATAGACGAAGTACCGTCCAGTTTACGACCGTGCACGTTTAATAAAGCGCTGACATCGCCTTTTTCGTATAAAAATTGCAGACGACCGGCAGTTTCATCAAAACCACCCATCACGTCTTTTTCATTGGTAAAAGTATTGTTGATATAGTGGTCGCGGTGTTGCGACAACACAGAGACCCGGGCTGACAATTCGTCGGTCAGGCCTGAGCCGACTGCGGCTTCGACATTACGGGTGCCGTAGTTACCTAACGAAAATTTGGTATAAGCATCAAAGTCCTGGCGTGGTTTGGCTGTGCTGAACTTTACAATACCAGCTGTAGTGTTGCGGCCGAATAACGTGCCTTGTGGGCCACGCACCACTTCCACCTGTTCAATATCAAACAGCGGGAAGCTTTTTAAAATAACGTTTTCTAATACCACGTCATCCATAATCACCGACACCGGCTGAGAAGCCGCCAGGTCAAAGTCGGTATTGCCTAAACCACGGATATAAAAACGCGGTGCAGCACGGCCGTTGGACGATTCGGCATATAAACCAGGTACTTTTACGCCCAGTGCCTGAATGTCATCACCGGCAGAAAAAATAGCGTCAAATTTTTCGCCCGATAAAGTGGCAACAGAAATAGGCACTTCCTGGGTACTTTGCACACGTTTTTGTGCTGTAACCATAATACGTTCAAGTTGCTGATCGTCCTGTTTGGCTTTGTCTTTTTCCTGGGCCAGAGCTGCAGGAGAAAGACCAACAGTGGCAGCGATTAAGGCGGCCTGGATCTGCACGGCTAACAGAGATTGTTTGCTTTTCATCAGTGGATACCCTTAGTTTGAGCCTGATTGGGGTGGAGCGTCTTTGCGCTTTCACGTTATGACCTGAGCGATAACAGTATGTTGGAGCAACTGCTTAGGTGTAGCAGTTTTCACGCTGCCCGCCAGCTCAGCTGTATTGGCGTGACCACAATTCAGCTGGATTTAACAGCGCTAATATACCATTGAATTGCTTTAACTGCTTGTTATTGACGGAGTTAGCTGCATTTGGCTGCAAATTAGGGATAAATGTCAGAAAAACGCTAACCGGAAGGAAGTTTGAGTTTAATCTGTTGTTGTGGTTGAAGTTGTTGTGCCAAAAACAGCGGTCAACCTGGCGTCAGGTTAACCGGTCAGCGGTTATTTTGGTTGCCAAAGCTCAAACCTGTTGCCCTCGGGGTCAAAGGCCCAGCCAAAATCGCCATAATCGCCGGATTCCCGCTGTTCATCCACCCGCACGCCTGCGGCTTGCAGCTGTGCCAGCATGGCGTTTAAATCGTCCACCCGGTAATTCAGCATCATTTGTTGTTCCGGCCGGCCAAAATAGTCACTGCTGGCGGCAAAAGTAGACCAGACAGTTTCGTCCTGGCTTTGGGCAATAAAACTGCCATAAGGACTGCCTGGAGACAGCGGCACGCCCAGATGCTGCTGATACCACAATGCCAGTGCCATGGGGTCTTGCGCTTTGAGGAAAACACCACCTATACCTGTCACTTTTTGCATTTTATTGCCTCTTTTAATGTTGATGCCGGGCTCAGTTGTAGCATGCTTAACCTGAAACCCCAAAGTGCGGAAGTTCAGCTTCTGACATTCCACAGATGTGAATTGCCACTTCCGGTGGTAAAAACTCGGCCAGCTATTTATCTGCCAAACAGAATGCAGTAACTTGTTTTACCGAAATTCTGTGATTTGCCGGAGATGTTGTAGTGAAAGGATTGTCGAGGGGTGTATTAGCGCTGTTATGTCTTGCATTTAACCTGCAAGCCACTGCTTGCCAACTCCGCTTTGCAGCTGAAACCGATTTTCCGCCCCATCTGATTAAAAACGATGAGCAGCACTGGCATGGGCAAACTGTGGAACTGCTACAGGCATTAGCGGTTAAAGTGGGCTGTAACATTGATTATCGCTCAAGTCCCTGGCTGCGTTCGTTGATGCAATTAAAAAGTGGTGAACTGGATGTGATCAGTCACCTGTACCTTAACGCTGAGCGTGAAAAAGATTATTATTTTATCGGCCCACATCATCTGGAAGCAATTTGGTTGATTGGCAAAGCAGCCGATTTTAAAGAGGTGACCACCTTAACCGATACCATAAACCTCAAGCCCGCCCCCCGTATTGCGGTATTAAACGGTGCTTATTATGGTGAGGATTTTGCGGCGGTTCAGCGCAAGCCGGGCTTTGCGGCGTTGTTGGTACCTATCAGCAGTATTCAGGATAAATTAGCCCTGCTGAATGCCGGCCGGGTAGACGCCATCCTGGAAGACCGCTCTGTGCTGCACTATTGGCAAAGCCATCAACAAAAAAGTGCCGGTTTATACCAGCCCATAGTACAGATCTACCAGGCACCGGTTTATTTTGGCTTTAGCAAAAAAAGCATCAGTGCAGCCCAGTTTGCCAAACTGCAACAAGCCTGGCTGGCTATGGAAAAAGACCAGACAGTGCGCAATATTCAGCAACGTTATCAACCACAACTGTAATGACAAATACACCGGCAGCCAGATTGGGTCCAACAGCTTGGGTTGCTACAAGCAGTACAGATAGGTCTTAGCCCTGGTTCTGAATCAGAGTTGCCGCACTGAGGGGGCAGCCTTGTATCATGCCGCAGCCCTTGTCACAGTGCTTATTGCGTTTGCAGATCCTGCAACGGACTTAGCAACTGACTGATACTGCTGACTTCAGTGTGATGCATAATCAAACGGCAGCCCAGTGTAATGGCTTGCTGCTGCGCCTGTTGTCTGGCAGTGGCGTTGGCAATTTGTTTAAATTCGGCGGCTGGAAAAGCGCCAATCACACGGCGAATAAGCTCTGCACCGGCAAAACCCACACTATAACGCAGCACCTGTAACACAAATTGTTGTTGATAAGCGCTGTTGCCCCAGAGCGGATCGCGGCAGTGCTGCTGGCATAAGGTGATAAAAATTTTCGAAAAATGTGACCAGCAGTTTTTAATCTGGTTGTGAAGGTAATTTTGTTGGTCGCGGGCACGGCCAACATCCTCTATCACCCCTGGCGCAGCGCAGTATTGCAACATCAGGCTGCCAAATAAAATACCTAAATCAAAACCTACAGGGCCATAACAGGCAAATTCGGCATCTATTACTTTGAGTTCGTCACCACAAACAAAAATACTGCTGCAGCCCAAATCGCCATGTTGTAACGCCTGCGGACTGCTGCGATAAGCGGCTCTTAAACTTGCCACCTGCGTATGCAGCTGTTCGTCCTGCCATAGCTGGCGGGCCATCTGTTGCAAATGGGGTTGATGCTGATTACGTTCGTGGTTGATATAAGGGTCGCTTAATAACAAATCTTCGATGATCTGCTGCGCTTCCGGGTTACTGAATTTATGCCTGGCTGCGGTTTTACCGGCAATATTGCTGGCAAAGTCGCTGCTGGAAAAGCTGTTGTGTGCCAGTAAAGTGGCCAGCTGTTCACCCAACTGCTGAAACTGCCGGCCACTGGCCAGAGTTTTACTCAACAGTTCATATTCGGCTAAATCTTCCAGCAACATCGCAGCCTGACTGGTGTCGTAATGCAACACTTCCACCACATGTGCAGGCGCAGCTTTGCCAAGCTGAATTAAGGCTTCGGCTTCAATACGCAGCCGGTCCAGGCTTAACGGCCATTGTTCACTTAAACCCCGCGCTACCGGCAACGCCTGTTTCACCACCAGACTGGTGCCAAACTGGTTTTTCACCCTAAACACCTGGTTCATATGGTTTTCACCAAAACTGACGCTGGTCAGTTTGCTGTGAACACCAAATAACTCGCTGTGATCATTGGCAAAAATGGCGGCATCTTCAGGGGTAAAACGGTGGTATTGCGACATAACTCTGACCTTAAAACTGAGATAAAACATCATCGCAAAGCCTGAGGTTCTCAGCAATGGCTTTATGCACGCCAGATGCTGAGTGAAAACAGACGGATAGTTGCCGGTTTTTTGCACCTTGAAGTTCAGGCGGGCCGGACTTTGTTATTTTGCGCTGAAAAGACGTTTTCTATGCTGCAAGCCAATAGCAGCAAGCGGTGAAATCGGTGACAATAACGGCGTTTTCAGCCAGCAGCGCGGAGTAAAAGATGTACGCCAGCAATTTTAACCTTGATTTATACCTTCAACGCATTGGCTACCAGCAGCCAGTGCGCCCGGATATCCAGACTGTCACAGCTTTGATGAAACAGCAGCTGCGTACAGTCGCTTTTGAAAACCTCGATGTGCAGGCGAAAAAAATAGTGTCCTTAGTGCCTGAAGATATCGTTGAAAAAATAGTAGGGGCTAGCGGCGAAGCTCGCCGTGGGGGTTATTGTTATGAAGTGAATGGCCTTTTTGCCATGGCCATCACAGCACTGGGGCTGGAGTATCAGTTTGTATTTTGCCGGCCAATGTTTTACCCGATGCGCCGGCCTAAAACCCATATGGCGTTATTGGTGAAAGTGGAAGGGCAACAGCTGCTGTGTGATTTAGGTTTTGGCAGTTATGGTTTGCGCGCGCCTATTGCACTGTGTGACATAAATTTGCCGCAGCCGCAGGATTTTGATTTGTTCCGCTTAATTAGCCCGGAGCCAGGCCAATATGTGTTGCAGGCACAATTGGAAAATAATTGGGTCAACCAATACGGTTTTGATTTATATGCCGCCGATTGGCTGGATTTTATGCCGGCGAATTTTTTAAATTCGACTCATCCCGACACTATTTTTGTGCAAAAACTGCTGGTGATTTTACAAACAGCACAAGGCCGCAAGATGTTGGTTGGCAATGAATTTAAACAAACAGTCCGTGGTGTTACCGAGGTTGAGTTGATAGCAGCCGACGCCGTTGCAGCTTTACTTGAGCGCGAATTTGGCCTGGTTGCCGGCTAATACCAGATTGCTGGTTAAAGCCAGATTGCCGGTATTAAGCTGAAGTAAGTCACTATCTGGTGTTTACTTCGGCCAAAACCGGAAAATAAACGCCGGATGGCATCGTCGCTTGAGTCATTTTTGTTTTATGCTGGCAAAAACAATGATTAATCAGTGCTTTTTATTTGGTTGTTGCTGAATAAAACGCTGACCATGCCGGGCCAACCGGCTTTTCCAGAAGGAACATCCAGTGTTAAAACCATCCCTGATTGCCCTGACACTTACCGCTGTGCTGGCCGGTTGCAGCAGCACTTCCAATAGCATGGCTGGCAGCAGCGCAACAGCAGCTGTTGCCAAAGACCCAGCCGCCCGTGCCCAGCAGCTGGCGCAACAAATGTTGATAGTGGACACCCATATCGACGTGCCTTACCGCTTACAGGAAAAATGGGAAGATGTCAGTGTGGCAGCGCCAGGTGGCGACTTTGATTACCCACGCGCCAAAGCCGGTGGTTTAAACGCACCTTTTATGTCGGTGTATATTCCGTCCAGTTATGAAAAATCCGGTGGTGGTTATTTGTTGGCCAACCAGCTGATTGACGGTATGGAAGCTTTGGTTGGCCGGGCGCCGGACAAATTTGCTATGGCTTATAAAGCGGACGATTTAGCCGAACATTTTAAAGCCGGCAAAATTTCACTGGCGCTGGGTATGGAAAACGGCACGCCGATAGACGGCAAACTGGAAAACTTACAGCATTTTTATCAGCGTGGTATTCGTTACATTACTTTGACCCATTCGGAAAGTAACCATATTTCCGACTCCAGCTACGACATGCGCCGCAAATGGAAAGGTTTAAGTCCTTTTGGTGAAAAAGTGGTGGCTGAGATGAACCGTCTCGGCATGATGATTGATATTTCGCATGTGTCGGATGACGCTTTTTATAAAGTGATTCAGCTGACTAAAGCGCCGGTCATCGCATCGCATTCGTCACTTCGCAGTTTTGTGCCTGGTTTTGAACGGAATATGGACGATGCCATGATTAAAGCCCTGGCAAAAAACGGCGGTGTGATTCAGATTAACTTTGGTTCTTCTTTTGTGGTGTCGCAGGCCAATCAGTGGGGTTTACAGTTCAGAGCTGCGCTGGCCGCTGCGCCTAAAGGCACAGATGAAAAAACTTTCCGTGCTGAGTATCTGAAACAACATCCATATCCTTTTGCCAATGTCGACACTGTGCTTGATCACATCGATTACGTCACCAAACTGGTGGGTGTGGATTATGTCGGTATAGGTTCAGATTTTGATGGTGTTGGTGATTCTCTGCCCGATGGTTTAAAAGATGTATCTATGTACCCGAACCTGATTGCAGGTTTAATTCGCCGGGGTTATAACGAAGCCGATATTGAAAAAATTCTGTCTGGTAATTTATTAAGAGTTTGGCGTCAGGTAGAAGCTCAGGCTGCTCTGCAACAAGCAGGCTGAGATTGGTTTTTTAAAAAAAGCGCCTGATCGGCCGATCAGGCGCTTTTTTTATTGTGCTTTTTATTGTGTTTTAGCACAAAGCTGCGCTGTCTGGCGGCTGCCCATTTGCACTACTGTTGTGGTATTGCCGGGCCATTATGCCGGGCTGTTGGCCGCTGCAATCACCTTGTCATGGCTGCAAATTGGCTGAGCTGCTTTTCTGCCACTAAGCTCTGTAACAGAAGGGTGGCAGCGGAGTGTTATATGATGATCAGGCAGCTGTTGTTGTTATTGTTGCTATGTAGTTTGCCACTGGCAGCGGATAACATCAGATTAATGACCAAAAGCTGGCCTGGTTTTACCAATGAAGATGGCAGTGGTGGTTATTTTGAATTAGTACAGCTGGCGCTTTCGCCCAAACCCGGTGAACTGCAGCTGGAGTTCAGCAATTTTAACCGCGCTCTGGTGCTGGTGGAAAAACAACAAGCCGATTTGGTGTTGGCCGTCACCAAAGAAGATGGCAATAAATTGTTGTTGTCGGCTGAACCTATCGACTTTGATACCATTACCGCTGTTTACAGCCAACGCCTGCAGTTACAAGGCCCTTTGCAGCTGTCTGCTTTATCCGAGCTGCGGCTGGCCTGGGACCTGGCCTACAACTATGGTGCAGTGTTAGGGCTGAGCACCGAAGGTTTTGAAGTGCATTCTGTGCAGCAAGGCCTTGAACTGGTTGCCAAAGGTCGGATTGATGTGTATCTGGCGGAGCAGGCCGATCTGCTCGAGGGCGGAGGGCCGCTGTTAAAAAGTCATAAACTGCTGCAGCAAGAAATATTGCAGGTGCCTGTTTATGTAGGGTTTTCCCGCTCAGTGCGCGGTACTATGCTAAAAAAACGCTGGGATAAAGGTATAGCAGCTTTAAAACAATCCGGCGCTTTACAGCAGTTGTATCTGCGTTACCCTGGTATGCGTCATACCGGGCCCTGACCATTTTGTTTTTATTGTGAGTTATCCGGAGTCATAGTTGTTATTAGCCATAGACCATGTTGCCATTATTTGCAGCGACTACCAAAAATCCAAAACCTTTTATAGTCAGACGCTTGGGCTTAAAATTCTGGCCGAACATTACCGCGCCGAACGGCAGTCCTGGAAGCTGGATCTGGCTTTAGCTGATGGCAGTCAGCTGGAGTTGTTTTCTTTTCCCGATGCCCCGGCAAGACCCAGCAAACCTGAAGCGCAGGGGCTTCGGCACTTAAGTTTTGTGGTGGCTGATGTGGCGCAAAGCAAAAGCTGGCTGGAAGCCAAAGGTGTTGAGGTGGAGCCTATTCGTATTGACCCTTACACCGGTAAACAATTTACCTTTTTTGCCGATCCGGATGGGCAGCCGCTGGAGATTTATCAGCGTCGTTAAGTGTGCCGGATTTTGTGTTTATCGGGCAATCAAACCATGTAGCGGGCGCTTTGCTGACGGCAATGTTAAAGCCCTGTGTTGTTAAGGCGCAGAGGTCTGCGTTTGGTTGTGGCGGCCAGCCAGCTGTTGTGAGGAGCTGGTTAACGGCAAAGCAGCCTGTGCTTTATACTGAAAAGCCTGAAAATCATACCCCAGCAGTTCAGCCACTGTGCTTGCTACCTGATGTTGCCACCAGGGGGTTGCCGTGCTTTTGACACCTTGTGGTGTTATGGCCGGACCCAGGGCTGCCAACCAGATTTCGTCTGAACCCTCTACAGCAGCAGAAGCTGTCAGTTTTTGCAGATAACCGGCCATAGCCCGCACGCTGCCATGATGTGACCAGCTGTCGGCGTGACGGCCGCGGCCGTGATCTGTGGTAATTAATAACGTGGTTTGGTTGCGGTAAAAGGGGTCGTCTTGCAGTTGTTGCCAAAGCTCGGCAATAAACTGGTCGGTACGCTGAGCCGCCCATAAATACTGGTCGTATTGGCGGTCGTGGGCAAAGTCGTCGGTTTCACCAAAAGCCACGTACAGCAGTGTTGGTTTTTTTCGTTTCAGGTATTCCAGCGAAAACTGCTGGGTAAACACATCCAACCGCACTGAAGGCCAGGGGCTGGGTGTCTGGCGTTGTAGTTTGTTCAGAAGGTGCAGCTCTGGGGTCAGTTCGCCGCTGGCACTGGCAAAACCGGCATTCACCGGCAGCTGGCTGCGCGGTACGTTCAGAATATAAGGCAACATATCCCAGGAGCCAAAAGCCGCTACTTTACCTTGTAAATCAGCTTGTTGATTTAGCCATTCCAACACTGTGACATTGGGGTTATAACGTTTGCTGTTGTTGTTGATGCCTGGATCTGCCACACCACTGAGCATTTCGTTATAACCAGGGTAAGACACTCTGGCTTTATTACTGACATTCATCAAGGATCCCTGATGGCGGTCGCCCACCAATAAACCTTGTTTTTTAATCACCTGATGAAAAAACGGCATCAGCTTTTCGGCTTTGTGACCTTTAAGCAAAGGTGCAAGCAGTTTGGGGTCGCGCACATAACGGCTGTCATTGGCCAGTTGTGCGTCGGCGCCATAAAACAATTCCTGCCAGCGCAAACCATCAATACTGACCAGTACTACTTTGGGGCTGAAGTGCTCTGGTTCTGCCGCCGCCATCAACTGGGGGCTGAACAAAGACAACAGGCAGCCGGAAGCATATAAAAGTCGTTGGCATAACAACGATGGTCGCAATACCAGTTGTGATACAAAGGCTTGCCGCACTTGGCTAAGCCGCCATTTTGCTGCTCGGGTGAAAGGCGCCAGGCAGAACAGGTTCATCAGTTATCCCCGCTAGATGCAAAATTTCACCAGCGTAGTGTTGCTGTGGGGCATGACAATTTGGTGCGATTTTTATAACCAAATGATGAACTTTAAGAAAAGTTGGCAGGGCAAAGGCGGGAAAATTTGGGTTAAGGTGCTGTTTTTGGCAGCCAGCGATTTCAGCTTTCAGCACACATTTAAGCACTGTTTCGCCACTTTAGCTTTATTGCTCCTTACCAATGACCAACTGATAAGACTCGCCATACAAAGATTGATAATCGATGACAATTTTCATTCTGCTGAACATCGCCACTCGTTCAGACTCGGTTTTAAAACAAGCTTTTCTAAAGGTGCTATAGACCATCTGCCGATCTGCAACTTTATAAAAGCGACCGATGTTGCCGCGTATATAACAATCAGGGTCTTCTCCTAATGCCAGCAGGAAATCTTCCCGGCTGGCATAAGATGTACCATCCACAAAATACTGTAAGCCTTTGACCTGAGCAGGGCCCATCCCATTGTTGTTGATAAACAGCTCCCAGCTCCCATCATCCTTGCTGTTTATCTCAGTTTCCAGATAAGGTCTTAACGACAACCTGTTGTGCTCTTGCATACTATTGCCCTGCCAGATGGACGTCGCCAGTGCACAAAGTGCCACCAACATGGAACACAAAGCAGTGTGTTTTTCCCAGTTGATGATTCTGATAGGTTTGATCATCAACTATTACTCATTACGTAATGCTTTAATGGGATCGGTCAGTAATACCCGGCGTAACGGAATAAAACTGCACAACAATGCGGCCACTGCTAATAATGCCGACAAGCCGCACACCAATCCCCAATTTGCCAGAAACATCAACTGCGGCATGGTGCGGCTAATTCCGGCAAGAAAGAAAAAACAACAAAAACCCAGCAGTAATGCTGCGCCTATTGGTTGTGCCAATTGAACGAGGTTAGCGTGCAGCAATTGCCTCAGGCTGGCACCCATCGCCATTTCTACCCCAAGTTGATAACGACGCGCCTGCACCAGGTAGCTCACTATCCCGGCAATACCGGCTAATACTGTTAATAAACTCATCAACGCCAATGTGGCCGATAACGCAGCGGCGAGCCGGTGTGCCAACGAAAAACGCGCAAAAGCAGTCTCTACTCTGGTGAGCTCTAATAACCCAAGCCGCGGATCTTGTTGCTGTAGCAGTTCTGCAATCAAGCTATCCTGCAACACTGCATCTGGGCTCAGTTTCAGCAGATAGCTATAGTCATTGCTGCCGCTGTTATCCGCTGGATAAAAAACCTCATCCACTTCAAAACCTGGATCTCCCGGGAAGTTGGTATTGCCGACGACCCCGATGATCTGACGCTGGGTACTGTCACCATTCAGCGCAATGCTTTGTCCTGTGGCAGCTTTACCACTCAAACGAGCAATACGATCGGCCAAACGCTGGTTGACGATGACCGGATAATGCTCCAAACCAACTTGTTCAGGTTGAAAATCCTGCCCGCTGACTTCCAGGCCGTAAAACTGAAAATAACCTGGCAATGTGCCGATCTGTCGTGCCGTCGAGATGACCTCACCCTGGGCATTATTAATTGCATCCTGCTTCCGGACTCTGGGAGCTCTTGGTTCCGACACAGCTGTAACGGCGCGGACCTGAGGTATATCGGCCAGACTTTGTAAAATGGCCTTGTGGTTATTCTGCCGCTGCTCGCGACTTTCCAAATCGGCGTAGTTGACAGTCAGCGACCAGAGATCCGTACTATTGATACCCGTAGAGCGGTTTGCTTCGGTCCATGCAATCACAAACACATGAGCTGTTGCCAACAGCACCAACAAGGATAAAAATAACTGCACCCCAATCAAACTATGCGCAACCCCCTGTCGTAATTGTTTGCCGGCACCTTTACCGCTGCTTTGCAAACCCGACATCAGCTGTTGTTCCCTTACACCACTCAACTCAATCCAGCTAAATAGCGTCGCTATCGCCAGCAACACAACCAGCGTGAGCAACAGCATCAAACCATCGATACGCAGCGCACTCATGCGTGGCAACTGAGCAGAGGCAACCTGTGCAATAGTGCTGAATCCCAGCCAGGTCAGCGTCAACGCCAGTAAACCGGCGCCAAACAACAGCATCACATTGTGTTGAAACACTTGAAAAAACATTTGTTTTTTGCTGGCGCCAAAGGCATAACACACCGCCAGTGGTTGCAAGCGTTTGACCGCTCGTGCCAACTGCATACTTGATAAATTCACCAACGCAATTAGGGTGAGCAGTGAGACTCCAGCCAGCAACATCAGTACCAACCGGCCCGAATCGCCGCGGATCTGCTGATGTAGCGGCACGACCTTGCCATAATACTCAAACATGTGCTGTAAATCGGGATGGCGCTGCGCCGAGGCTTGTTTCAGAATTTGGTAGGCTTCAGCGCTGACTTCCTGTTGCGTGACTCCCGGTTTTAAGCGGCCTAAGGCGTAAAAACCTGCGGAGTAACCATCAAAACCACGGATATCAACGTATTCATCCATATCCAGTGGCAACCAGATCGCCTGGTGTGCGTCTTGAAAGTCGGGTAGCTCCAGCGGCTTTTTTAACACCCCAATTACGGTAAACTGGCGTTGATTCAGTTGAATACTGTGGCCAATAATATCCTGTCTGCTCTGATAATGTTGCTCCCAGACTGCCTGACTTAACACCACTGACGGTTGTTTGTTGCCAGCCTGCTCCTGCTCGTTAAATAACCGGCCTAACAAAGGCTCAACACCCATCACTGCAAAAATATCGTGGGCACCGAACAGCACAGGTACTTTTGGTCGCGCCGGCAAATCCAGCAGCTTATATTCTGTTTGAAAATTAAAATAAATGGCCATCTGTTCAATAAGTTGGCTTTTTTGTTGAAAATCAAACAAGGTTTGTAAGTTACTGGCTTGATGTATAGCCCCCTGGTAATTGAGTTCACCGCCAATAAAATACAGCTCCCGATCATTTTTATAGGGGAGGGGGGCAAAAAAAGTAATATTAACCAGGCTGAGCACACTGAACAGCAGCGTCAGCGTAAACACCAGGCTGAGTACAACAGTGACGTAGTATTGCCGTGCCTGATGAAATTGACGCCAGATCATTTGCCAATTCATGCCACCTGCTCCTGTACCTCAAGATGCGGAGCGACAGCGTTAACGACCTTGCCATCAAGCAGATTTATTTGCCGGTGCGCCATAGTGGCATAACGAGGGTCGTGGGTGACCAGAATAATAGTGGTACCCTGGGCATGTAGTTCAGCCAGCAACGCCATCACCGCATCACCATTTTTTGAATCCAGGTTACCGGTCGGTTCATCCACCAGCATAATGCCGGAATCTGCCGCTAATGCCCGCGCTATGGAAATACGTTGCTGCTGACCACCGGATAGCTGGTTGGGGAACAAGGCGGCCCGATCGGCCAGACCTACTTTCTCCAGACATTCCAACGCCCTGGCCTGACGTTGCTTCACGCTGTCACCACGGTATTTCAGGGGTAAGGCGACATTGTCGAGCACTGTATATTCATCAATCAGATTAAACGCCTGAAATACAAAACCTATTCGCCGGCTGCGCATCTGTGCACGTTGCTCGGCATTCATGTCGGACACCAGCAAACCGTCAATAAAATATTCTCCACTATCCGCAGTGTCCAACAAGCCTAAAATGTTTAATAACGTCGATTTACCGCAGCCGGAAGGACCACAGATGGCGACATATTCACCTTCCTGCACACTGAAACTGACGCCATCCAGCACCACTTGTGGCTGGTCACCAGACTGAAAGACTTTTTTAAGTTGTTTTACTTTGAGTACATCGGTTTTCATGACCTGTTCCTTATTGAGTCAGTTTGAGTTGTGACACACTGCTATCAAACTGCAAGTCGCTGACAACAATACGATCGCCAGGCACCAGACCTGACACTATTTCAATTTGTTGACCAGAGGCCTTACCAAATTGCACCGGTACGCGGCTGGCAATCTGATTCGCATCCAGTTTAAACAGCTCTACCAGCGCATCTTCAGCCACGCCGGCTGGACGGTCGACAAAGCTCACCTGACCCCGGCTTTGACCATGGATCCGCGCATCGACCATTTGCATCGGGCGGATATCACTGCTTAATTGCTCAGGTAACAGAATATCGACTTGCACTGCACCATCAGTCACGACAGGGTCAATACGCACCACTTGCCCTGTCACAATGCCGTGGCGTGTATCCACTTCGGCGCTGGCACCTGACTGCAACAATCGCACTTGCATTTGTGGCACTTTCACCTCGGCCACTAACGGCGACAGGCTGCCAACTAAAGCCAGCTCATCGCCAACATTCACACTTTGGCCCAGGTTAACCGGTAAACGTTGCAACACACCCTTCATACCGGCACGAACCACCAATTGTTGTAACTGGGAAGTGGCGTTGTTCAGTTCGGTTTCGGCTTGCTGAATATCTTCCTGCTGGATCAACAGGTGTTGCTGATGCACTTGCTCCAGCGTGGCCAGTTTTTGTTTTTCCAACTGATAACGTTCCGCCAACTGTATTGCTTTGGCACGGCTACGCTTGGCCTCCATTCCTGAGATAATGCCGGCCGCGGCAAGCGGAGCTTCGGCTTCGACCTGCAAAGCCGCCAATTCTGAGTCTGATTTTAATTCAGCGAGGTGTGAGCTTTGCTCTAAAATTTCGCGTTGTTGCTCCAGCACCAACCGACGGCTGTTACTGCGTTTATTGTGCAGGTTCGCCAATGCTTGTTGTGCAGCAACTTCAAGTGCAGGGTTCTTCAGTGTCAGCAGGATAGTGTCGGGCTCAACAACGGCGCCTGGCCGCAATTTTATTTCATCCACTGTAGCCACATTGCTGGCCGTCAGCAGCCTTTGGTTGCGCGATTGCAAACTGCCATAACCGGTCACTCTTTGGACAAAGTCGCCGCTTTGCACTGTGGCCACACTGACACTGGCTTCACTGACGTAATGTAAACCTCCGGCAAAGCCTATACTCCAGCCGCTGACCAGTAACAGGACCGACAGCCCGCCAACTGTGCTATACACCAGAGTGCTAACTTTATTTTTCATGGTTGCAATTTCCTATTTTCAAGCACTTTGCGCAATGGGCGCTGCCGCCGTTAACCCGGCTAAATCAATCACCCGATCTGCAGCCTCAATCGTTTCTTTGCGGTGGGCAACACTGATCCTGGTCATGTTTTTTTGCTTCAGGTATTGATTCACGCGTTGTTCGCTTAAGCTGTCCAGGTGACTGGTGGCTTCATCCAAAAACAGTATCTTCGGCTGAGTGTAAAAGGCCCGCGCCAGCAAAATTCGTTGCTTTTGCCCGCCGGACAACGCACTCCCCAGATCGCCTACCTGGGTGTATAAACCCATTGGCATTGCCTGGATTTCATCCCAAATAGCGGCACCTTTCAGCGCCTCCTTTACCAATTCCAGATTTGGTGATGGCTCGAAAAATGTAATGTTTTCAAGTAGCGAGCCATTTAATAGTTGATCATTCTGCATCACGGTAGCGCTGAAGCGCCGAAATTGGCGAAAGCCTAAGGTCTTGAGTGGCATACCATCCAGCAACAAATCACCTTGTTGTGGTTGTATTAACCCTGTCATAATTTTCAGTAATGAAGACTTGCCTAAACCGGAACGGCCCACAATAGCCACCGACTCTCCGGCCTTGATGCTAAAACTCAGCCCCTGATACAGCCATGGCGTACTGTCACTGTATCTAAAGTGCAAATTCCGCACTTCTAATGCGCCTGCCACTTGCCCGGTTTGCACAGTCATTCTGCCCTGATCTTGTTCAGGTTCTTGCATGACAATATCGGACATCCGCCGCAGGTAAGTGCCGGCAATACGAAAGCGGAAAATATTGTCAATCAAGGATTGTGCGCTATCCGCAAATTGTTGCCGATAGGCGAGATAAGCCAAAAACATGCCCAGGCTCAAGGCACCGTCAATAATAAACTGCGCCCCAATCAGCACTATGACCAGATACTCGATCCTGCCTAGAGCATTCTGTGTCACATCACTGGCAATGGTAATTTTTTCCCGCTGGATACTGGCGTTTAAAGTGTCGGCATAAAAATTCATCCAACTGGATAAGCGGCTGTTTTCTTTAGCAAAACTTTTTATTGGCATGATTGCCCGAATCGTTTCAATAAAATGACTATTTTCCCGGGCGTGTTTGCTTAATTGCTGTTCTAAATGGCTATTTTCTTTGTTAGTCAGGAAAAAACGAATGATATACAGAGTCAGCAAAAAGCCAACAGAAACAAGTGCTAACTCCTTGTTGTAATGAAACATAATCATTAACGTCGACACACTTAACAAGCCATCGACTACTGCAGTAATAAATCCACGGCTAATCAGACGTTGTACTTCATTAAAAGCTTCAAATCTGGATTTGATATCGCCAACATGCCGACTTTCAAAAAAACTCAAAGGCAAATGCAGCAGATGCCGCTGAATGTTGGCTTTTATCTGAAAGCTCAGATTTTTATCCAGATACATGATGGCGGCAGAGCGGATTATCTGTGCCATGACCGATAGCACCAGTACCAATGAAAAGCCGATAAATACCGACCATAGCAGACTGGCCTGGCCAGAGCTGATCCCCTGATCAATCACCACCCGGATGTAATAGGGTGAAACAAGAAACAGCCCCTGCAGCAGCAGCGCTATGATAAAAATCTTAGTTAAAGACGACCATAATCCGTCAACTTTACCGATAAACTGACGCAGCGGTACCCGGATACGTTCATCTTTGCGCTCGAAGTTGCCTGAGGGGACCAGCTCGATCACAATGCCGGTGAAGGATTCTGAGACCTGATTCCAGTCCAGATTCAGACGCCCTTTGGCCGGATCATGAATAGTAATACCTCGGCTGGTGACTTTTGCCAGGGTGACGAAGTGGTTAAAATTCCAGTGCAAAATGGCTGGTTTTTTCACCTTCGCCAGTTGGCCTAAATCTAGTTTAAGCACACGGGCAGACAAGCCTAATTCATCAGAAATCTGCACTATTTGTTTTACTGTCACGCCATGCAAACCAGTAGGGTACTTCTGTCGCATCGCCAGCATATTGGTTTTAAAACCGTGATAACAAGCGACCATCGCAATACAGGTAATGCCGCATTCTGCGATTTCGCTTTGCAGATAAACAGGCAGTTGTTTGCTACTGAATTGAATGTAGTCAGAAATGTTCATTTACTGCCCTCACGAAGCAAAGCAAAAAAGTTGTTGCGCTTTACGCTCAACTCCAATCGAACTGCCGCTGAGGGGTGCAATACCGCAACATCATAAGCAGGCTCTAACTGAATACCGATGTTCATGATGCCTTGTTGAAATGGTCCAACGACCGAGTGCACCTTGCCTTTTGCCTGATGATGACCAGCTTTCAGTTTTACCAGCTGCCCCGGTTTTAATTGCTCGGACTTTGCCCCAGATAAGGTAAAGAAAAATAAGTGTTCGTTATTCATTCGCAGAATTTTGGCGAAGGCTTGAAAAGCCTGCGCTGTTGTTCCTGCATTAAGCATGGAAAAATAAACGCCTGTTTCGTTGCTGCTGATGAGATCAGTTTGCTCAACGCGACTGGCCACATCAAATGAACGGACCTGAGTAATGACCTGCTCGCGGTTGATACGGCTGCCATCCGGATGTAAATGCCGCTCCACCACAATAGGCACTGGCGATACGATGGGAAAATAGTTGGATTCATGCGCTGCAAGGTTGAATCGTTCTGTACTGACAAAGGGGTAAATAACCGCCAGAAACAACATAAAACAAACGGCAATGATCATGACCAGCAGCGCTTTATCCAACAATAACGGCTGCTGAATCACCGAATCTCCAAACTCCTGTGATTTGTATTGCTGGCGTAGCGCTTCTTTACGAAAGAGCTTCAGATATGACATCTCAGACTGTCCTATTCGAAAAATAAGGTGTTTATAATCAGCGACGTCTAATCCTCTGTCACCCTGTCAAATACGTCAGTATGCGAAGTCTGGTTAACGCTGTGGTGCTGTGACCGCATCGTCTTCCAGTTGGATGTAAATCTCGTCAGGATTGAGAAAACCACCGACAATTTTGTCCAGCTCATCCAGGGCTGTAACTTCGATAAAACCTTCCAGAGTTGTATTTGCCGCTAACGGTTGGTCCGGACATAAAAAGTCATTCATGATGCACCTCGATACTTAATCATTGGGTTGTGCTAAAGGGTGTTACGAAGCGCCTGATACGACAATCATCAGGCTATGCTTTTTTTATAACTAATTAATAACCATCGAAAATCACAGTATATTCATGCAGTTATGAATGAGTTGTTGTCTGTTGGTGCTACCCGTTTTTTGCATACTGTTGCTAAGATGAAAGTTAACTGTACGCTCGGTGATAGTGAGAATCCGGCTAATTTCCCAGGACGTTTTGCCTTGCGCAGCCCAGTAAATACACTCTATTTCACGCGGGGTTAACTGAGAGTCGCGCACATTGTTGCTACCGCTCAGGCGTCGATAAGTGTCATACAGATACATAGCGATCACTTGCCAAAACCAGCCGAGCTTTTCAGCGAGTTTTGGTTCAATGATTGATGGTGAAAACCCCAAAATGAGACATCCATAATCCGGACGTGACGTCACCACAGGAACCAGCAAGCTGGCCTGTGGTAAAGTCGCTTTGATCAATTCACCGGAGTCAGACCAGGACGGTTTACAACAATGCAGGTTTAGCTGTTTTAATGCTGCCGGAGTAAGGTGTTGTTTAACATGCTCAGGCGCTGTGCCCATAAAGACAGTGCTGCTGCTATGTACAACAAAGCAGCACCATTCTATATGAGACAATTCAGTGAACTGAACGACATAAGCTTCCAGCTGGGGCAGTGTTGTCATCTGGTTCAATTCGGCCACTGTTTGCTCAAAGAGAGTCATACGGCCTCCCGTATTTAATCTTCGATGTCACAAGTGCTAAGAACCTGACAAATAGAAAATGGAGTTTCTGGTTCTTTGTCGGATGGTTCTCTGTCTGAATCTACTTCAACTGCAAATGCTGCAGATAAGAGGACGAATATCGCAAGTAAGATTTTTTTCATGGTAATGCTCCTTTATGTGTCGGGAAAATATTGACCCCAAACAGGAGCTGAGAAAATAACGAAGGGCTCAATTTACTGTGGTTAATTTGTTACTTTTTAGTAATGAACACAGATAAATCAACTTCATGCAGATTTGTGGTACGTGACCCCAGGCTATAAACCAGTATCTGGTTGCCATCTTCATTGATCGCAAATCGAGGCCACATTTTTTCAAATAGAAAATTGGTTTTCTTTAACTCGCCACTTATTAAATCCAACTGGTTTAACCAGGTTGATGCCAGATCAAAATCACTCCAGATCAACTGTTGCCCCTTCACATACCAACGGCTGATAAAATCGGTGTTGATACTGTAGCCAAGAGGTTTGATTTGACGGAATTGCTGATCCAGCAGATATAAGCCCCCCTGATCCATAGCGCCGACAAACCCAACTGCGGTTTCCCGTACAGAGCGGTATCCTTTGACCAAGGGGCGGCTACTTTTTGTCGCTCGTTCAAATTGATGCAGTTCCCACTGCCCGGCAATTAACTGACCAAAATAAACTTTGTTGCCATCCAGCGAAAACGTCGCGTGGTTATCCAGATAACTCTGTGAGGACGAAATCAGCTCAAGTGAATTATTTTTCAGATTAAGAACCAATAGTTGCTGCCCTACATGCAACAGCAATGCATTTTGTTTTGGATGATGGTCCAACAATTCAAACTGTTGATCAGTGCTATACAAGACCTCTTTGCGAATACCGGTGTGGTCGAATTTCACTAACATCCGGTTATTTTGTGTTTGTACTACGCCAAAATATCCCTGTTCGCCGTCTGCATAATTGATCATCCTTACACCCGGTGGAACATTCACCAATCGCTTCAAGGCGACTTCAGGAGTAAGGAATAACTCGCGAAATACCGGTTCTGACAGGTATTCATTTTGTAGCAGCAATAGTTGCTGCTTCACTGCGGTAATAGAAAAATCAGCGATTTTTCCTTCGCCATGTTCCATGAGCAGCCGTTGATTATTTAAGCCGAATTCAACCAACACCAATCCGCGCTTATCCAGAGCCAGCAGTGATTCTTCACCGAACCAGTCTAATTTGCCGATCCGGCCCACAGTGTTCCCGGAGTAACGGATACGCTTTGACTGAACGTCCTGAATTTCCAACCTGAACTCAACGCCATTGACCAGTACAGCATTGGCGAGCCACTGCCCCGAAGGTGAGTAAACGGATTGATATATATGCTCTATTGCACTACTTCGCGCTTGCAACAGCTTTAATTCTTTTGACCCTGTCTGCCACTGATATAACTTCAGAGTGCCTTGCACTTTGTCAGCGGCATTAATTAACCAGTCGCCTTTGTTCGTACCGGGGCTCAAATGAGAAATAATGGGAAAATTTGCCACAGTCTGTTCCCGCACCAGCTGCATGCTTTTGTCCAATTGCAAATGATAGATGGAGGAATCACCCACGCGCTGATCAACAACAAGCAGTGATTGATCATCATCAAACACCAGCATCGAAGGTTGCTGGCTAGCCACTGGCAGAATACGGATGTCACGGGTCCGCCGGTTCATGACATAAATTTGCCAGGGTTCACTCTGGTTTTGCCGGCCGATAAAGGCCAGATGAGAACCATCCGGAGATACCGTCAGGCCGCGCTTTTCTCCGGCCGGCATGGGGATCAATTGGCCTGACAATGGCGACTCTTCAAACAAAGGGGTTTGTTGTTGCCACAACAATACCAACCAGAGCATGGCTGCACTCACAAACAACAGCAGAACCAAAGCGAACAGCCGAACGGGTCTATGGAGATGAATTTCTGGCTGCTCAGGCGCTGCAGTGTAACCCCCCGACACATGCAGAAGGTCGACATCAGTTCCGGGGGGGGCAATACTTTCTGCTGCTGCAATGGGAAAATCAGCAACGTCACAAATCAGTTTGTAACCGCGTTTCGACAGAGATTTGATGTATTTCGGTTCGGCGATATCACTATCACCCAGCAGCGTGCGAAGCTTTTTAATAGTTCCTCTCACCGCGGTATCGCTGACGACACGACCAGGCCAAACTTGATCATGCAATTCCTGCAGGCTGCTGTAGCGATCCCGGTGGCTATACAAATACGCCAGCAGCTCTAGTACCTTGGGTTCAGCTCCTAATTCAATATCCCCCGAAAACAGCAAGTTACTGCTGGTATCGAGAATAAAATCACCCAAGATAACTTTAGACATACACCAAAAATGCCACAAAAATTTAATGGCATTATTACCTGTCAATTACGACAGGGCAAGCGATAAAACCGGGCTATCTGAAGAGTTTGTTTCCACAACAGTACAGTCGTGGTTAATTGATTTGGGCACACTCCCTTAACCAGGTTGATTGCTCCATCAGCATCTGCTCGATGGTTTCCCGATAACGATACACATGGCGTTCTTTGCTTAATAACAATAGTTTTGCATGCAGCTGATTTGCCTGAAGTGCCTGAAACATCATTTCAGATTGCAAAGGCGAAGTGCCTGGATTTTCATCCGCCATGCCATGGATCAGTAACACCGGTGTTTTAATTTTATCGGCATAAAAGAATGGAGACAGGCGTTGATATAAATCAGGCGCCTGCCATAAAGTACGTTTTTCGCCTTGAAAACCCAGCGGCGTCAACGTTCGATTGTAAGCGCCACTGCGTGCTATGGCGCAGCGAAAATCCGTGCGCTCGGTCAACAAACTTAACGCACTGAATGCACCGTAAGAGTGGCCCATCAATACCAGGCGGCTGGTATCAATACGGCCAGTATTTTTTAACGCGGTAATTAACGCCGAGATATTTTGCTGCTGTTGCTGCATAAAGGTGTCATTCGGCTCTTGCCCATCCTGATGGATGATCGGTGCATTACTGGCATCAACAACAGCAAAACCATCATAAAGTGCAACCAGAGGACCCAGTGGGTCAATTGGAACAAATGTTTCTTGCTGTGATGGTTTAGGTTGTTGCTGATGATGACGATATTCGCGTGGATAAAGCCAAATGACTGCAGGTAACAGGTCATTGCCATTGTGCTGTGGCAGGTATAACTGACTATACAACTGCACGCCGTCATTACGCTGAAATTCGAGTAGAACAGGCTTTGGCGTCGCCGCAACAGCGTCGGAGTGCCAATCATAAATCAGCTGGTTTGCTGCATTTTTTTTGTTGAGCCATAAGGACGGAGCGCGTTGAGCTGACTCTGTTGAGACGATTAACCATTCGCTATCATCTTGTATACGCAGATAAACCGGCGTCTGGCTTTGTTGCTGATGCTCGGGTTTAAATATGCTGACCTGATCCTTGGGATCTATCCCTTGCCGGATAAGATAAGCGCCATCTCCCCAACGATGCAGTCCTTTTGCGAGGAAATAAACCTCCTGGGATTTTTTACTCACTAACTGACTTCGTCCATCGGGAAGGGCCTGGGTCACCAACTCGCCGGGAAACTCTGCCTGATTTGTATAGTCGTATTGTGTTAACAGTGTCGGAGCCTGATGAATTGTATTAAGCAGCAGGCTCCAGTGTCTCAGTTGTTTTAACCCGGCGTGAAAATCTGTGTAAATGAGTCGTCCATACCCGGACAGATACAATTGATGCAAACGCCATTGCGATTTGAAGAGTTCTTTGGGTAATTCGGTAAACGGTGCCGCTAAGGACATGACTGCATCCCGATACTGAGCTTCCACCTTATGTCCGCGTGGCTCTATACTCTGTGCCCAAATTAAAGTAGCGGGCACATCAGGCCGCCACTGCACCAAACGTGAACCTCGTGCAGCTGCGTCAGCCTCTCTGGCTCGTTGTTGATCAGTCTGGAGCTTTGGCAATAACGCCCTTACTTTTCCGCTGGCAATTTCGACAATCTGATACTCGCGCGCCAGGCGGTTCAACATGACTCCCGGTTGTACTTCATCAGCGAAATGCTGTACCAGCAAATAGCGCCCATCAGGTGAAACACTGATCGACTCTAATAACAGCGCTGCCGTTAACGGATGTTTTTCACCATTCTGACGCAACAGCACCGCTTGTTGGCGCAGCAAACCGGCAAAACTCAAGCGTGCGAATTCGGAATCAAGTGTATGACGATAAACCCTGGTCTGAACGGACTGCTTTTTGGTAACTTGCATTGTGGCAGCGTGCATTGTTGAGGCATCAACCGGCTGCATGGCACTGTGGCGGATCACCACACTTTGACTATCTGGCAACCAGACAAGCGCAGGCGAGTCTAACTGCCCTGAAACGGCAACTTCAGACCAGAATTCCGGTTGCTGCGCAGAAACGTGAAAACGCCAGACATCCAAAGCTTTTGCACTCACGCCAATGATTGCGAAGCTTTTGGAGTCAGGCGCCCAAAACACATCATGGATCTTGCGATCCGGCAACGACAGCTCTGTACTTTGCCCGGTGTTTAACTGAATAAATGTGAGTTTGTCAGCCGATAGACTGCCAGACTCCAGCGGACGATCACTATCAAATTCACGTCCCAAAAGTTCAACACGCGCTTCACTACCTTTTGCATGGATGGAGGGGTAATCATTTTTACTTGCCAGAACCAGCCATTTTTGGTCGGGTGATAACCGCATTAACCCTGGACCGACATTTTTCATCAACTGCTGGTAGCTGTACTGAGCCTGCTGTTCTGGTTTATATGCTGAAGTCCCGGCGAAAACCAGACCACCAGTTACTCCGGCAATAAAGAGCATACTGCGGCTGATACAAATTGACCAATTACGCCACCTGAATGACATTGATCTCTCCGACTGTCACATTTTTCTTTTCGGGATGGGCATTCAAGTAACTTAAAGGACAACCCAGACGCCATTTATCAAGTGTGTCAAAGCCACTAATCCAGCTGCCAATTTTTTGATGTTGAAGACTTAAAGTGCCGTCTTCATTGATTCTGCCCACTTTATTAATATCATCTTTTAAAGCAACAGTGCATTTGTTCAGGCTTCCATCTGCCCGGACAGCCAAAGAGTTGGGTTTGGATGCGTAGCAAATATAATTTGGTTTATCGCTGGTATCACCGTAATAGCGGGCATTTAATTCAGTCACAAAGTTGGCAGCACTTTTTTTACTTATTAACTGCTGCACTTTGTTCTGATCACCACCAAGGTTCGAGATTGCTTTAAAAAATAATGAAAAACGTGGATCACTTGCCAGGTGTTGCTCATAGAGTTTTAGAAAACGCTCTATTGCTTCTTGATTCAGATCGGTTACATGAATGCGTAATATAATGTGGAACTCTAAATCGGTTGCCGCTGCATCCATTAATCGTTGCCAGATACGGGTAAAACTACCCCGGCCATTTTTTGTAATCCTGGTCTGATTATGTACTTCCTCATCACCGTCAATAGAAATCTGAAAGCGGGTTTGATTCAGTGAAACCAGACGGGCGAGTGTGCCGGTGTCGAGCAGAAAACCATTGGTGGTAACGTCACCAATCATTTTGCAATCGTATTGCTGACATAATTCATAAGCGTGCTCAGCTATCTCAAAAAGAATCTGTTTTGCGACCAACGGCTCGCCACCAAACCAAGACAGGCTAAGACATTTTAGTTTTTGCACTTTGTGTGTTAATAACTGCTTTATGGCGTCAACTAACCACCTCGGCATATTCCCAACTTCAAAGTCTTCGTAACAGTAAACGCACCGAAAATTACATTCTTCGGTAGGGAAAAGAATCAAGTTAAAAATATCATTCCTTAAAGAATACATGACATCTTTTCTATCAAAACCTTGAACCATGCTCATTTCAAACCTCAGTTGTTACTTATTCATCAGATGATTAATCAAGCCGTAAAGATCATCGTCCAGATTTTTAGAGTCTAAAGACGAAAGGTTAACTCTATATTTTCCTTTAACAATTAATGTAGGAAGAGACACGATGGTTTTATTGCCAACGAGATTTAAGTTTCTTTCTTTTAATTTAAGAAATAAATCAGAAATTTCTTTTTCCTGTAACGCAGCTTCCGAAACTAATGAGTTCAAGCCAGAATCAATTAATAGTTTATTTAAAGATTCTTCTGAAGATAAATCTTTTTTGTCAACATGAAAGGCGTTAAAAACAACTTCATCAAGTTGATCAACACTATTGTCTTTTATGGCAAGTAAACGAATCTTTGCAAGATAGCTATTGATTGGTGCGGCTTCACTGGATACATGGCTAATGTAAGTTTTCTCAATAACTACACGATCTGATAGCCGCCCTTGTAGCCGAGTTAATACTGATTGAAAACGGAAACAATGAACGCAGAAGTATGAAAACACCTCTTCTATTGAATCTGAATTTACTCCAGTTTCGGTGGCTATGTAGTGCTTTCCTTCAATATATCTCTCTTCAGCACTCATTTCAGCTGAATATAGCGTCAGAAAAAATAATATGAATATTTTTTTAATCATAATTATCACCAGAATTTTCTCAGCAAGTTAATTTTGAAGTTAACTTGCTGAGAATTAATAATTATTACTTTTCTTTACAGCCGCAGTTAGAGTTAGAGCAGTTAAATAAACACTCTTCATCTACTTCTTCTGGATTGCTTCCGCCGGAAATTTCTTCCAGGAACTCATCATTTAACGTTACATTGCCATTTTCATCTAACAACACTTTATTGTCTTCGCTCATAAATCACCTTCATTAAGTTGGTTGTGTACTATTGCAATTATAAAATGCAATATCAGCATAACCAGAGCGGCTGATGTTTAAACCTGTAAAATAGAACAGGTGCCATAACCAGAGAAGATGAGGTACTACAGTACAGATAACTGCAGGTCGGTTATTCAATGGCATATTTATGTCATGTGGGAATAAATGAGCGGTGATGCTCTGAGAGAATTCAATCAGAAAAATAAATGCAATTATCGAAGCCTGCCCATCAAGATTATTTTGGGTAAAGTTCGATGGATAAACTATATGCCGGCAAAAGTTATACCAGCAAAGCCTGATCCGGTGAGCCACTGAAGAAAGGCATCAGGCGGATGACGAAGGTGCGCAAAAATATGCAAGCGAAGGCCATATCGTTGTGGGGCAACAGGTTGTGCTTAAGGCGCTTTTTTTGAAACCATCAATGCCAGTTGAAAAAACAACACACAGATAGAGCACTGCAGACAGCGCTGTGTGCATGGTTTTATGCTGAACATGACTGATTAGCTATCCAATTAAAAGGCAACAAGCCACAACTGAAACATCACTTAGGCGGAGTTTAATGCCATGACTGTCAGGCTTTGTTAAACCGGTGTCAGGTTAACTGAATGATGAACTTTGTGTACCCTGGGCAAGGCTTGGTAAAACTGTGGTAAGGTGCTGTTTTTTACAGCCAGAGATTTCCAGATGTCCAGCGAATTCAGCTTTCAGCAAGCTTTTGAGCAGCTGAGTACCGCGCTTGCCAGTGTGGTGTTTTATTCATTTAATGTGCAGGGTGTTGCTATTCCGGTCACAGTGTTGTGGCTGATGTGTGGTGCCATTGTTTTCACTTTTTACCTTGGGTTTATCAATATCCGTGGTTTTCGCCATGCGTTGAGGGTAGTGCGGGGGGATTTTGCCGACAAAAACGACAAAGGCGAAATTAGCCAGTTTCAGGCTTTGTCAGCGGCTTTATCCGGCACTGTGGGCACCGGCAATATTGCCGGTGTGGCTGTGGCTATCACCCTGGGTGGACCAGGCGCGACTTTCTGGATGATAGTGGCAGGTTTTCTCGGCATGACCACCAAATTTGTTGAATGTACACTGGCGGTAAAATACCGGCAGATTTTGCCGGACGGCACAGTGGCCGGTGGTCCTATGTATTACATCAAAGCGGCTTTGGAAAAATACAACTTACCCAGACTGGGCAAATTTCTGGCCGGTTTTTTTGCGGTGGCCTGTGTGTTCGGCTCAGCCGGTTTTGTGCATGTCAATCAGGGTTTTGTGCAGGTAAAAACAGTGACGGGTTTTGATAATGCCTGGCTCTTTGGTTTTATTTATGCTGCTTTGGTGGCGCTGGTGATTGTCGGTGGCATTAAAAGTATAGGCCGGGTGACCAGCAAACTGGTGCCGCTGATGTGTGGTATTTATCTGGCGGCAGCGCTGGTGATTATTGGCCTGCACTGGCAGGACATTCCGGCAGCACTCTGGACCATCCTTAAAGGTGCTTTTGCCCCTGAAGCTGCTTATGGTGGGGTGATTGGCGTGCTTATTCAGGGCTTTCGCCGGGCTGCCTATTCCAATGAAGCCGGTATTGGTTCATCTCCTATTGCCCATGCGGCCGCCCGCACCAATGACCCTGTTTCTGAAGGTTTTGTTGGTTTGTTAGAGCCTTTTATCGACACTGTGGTGATTTGTACTATTTCCGCTTTGGTGATTATTTTAACCGGCGCTTATCTGCAAACCGGGCTGGATGGTGTGCAACTGACTTCTTCGGCTTTTGCTTCGGTGTTTGATTGGTTCCCGCTGGTGCTGATGGTAGCTTTGTTGCTTTTTGGTTACTCCACTGTGGTGAGCTGGGCTTATTATGGCCAAAAAGGCTGGGGCTATTTGTTTGGTGAACACAAATACAGTATCCGCAGTTATAAGGTGCTGATTTGTGCCGTTGTTGCCATGGGGGCAGTACCTAACGTATTGGCTGTGTTCGATTTTATCGACTCGATGATTTTCCTGATGGCGGTGCCGAATATTCTGGCTTTGTATTTGTTATTGCCGGAAGTGAAACAGGATTTGCAGACTTATTTGCGTAAAATCAATGCCAAACAACAACTCAGCGCATCACAGATATAATTTTGCGCTGCGCTCGACAAAGTTCGCTGCTGCAACAACACTGAAATAATAAAATGGAGGTGATTGTGAGCAAGATGGGATTTTTGTGGCAACGGTATGGACGCTGGGGCTGGTTGTTGCTGTTATTGGTGCTGGCCGATCTGGCTTTGCTGCTGGTGAGTCAGACACAACAAGCTGAAACTGGTTTTGGTCTTTTGGCTTATCTGCTTTTTGACCTGATGCTGGTACTGCCGCTCTGGTTGTTATTGGGGCAACTTGAACGCAGCAAACAGCAGCTGCAGGAGATGGCCACTTTAACAACCCAACTGGATGCGTTAATGCAGCAGGCGCATCTGCCCTTGTCGCAAAGCGACAGCTTGAGTGCCAAACTGACTTTATTACAACAAAATCAACAAGCTCAGGTGCGGCGTGAACAGGAAATCCGTCATTTGGTGCGGGTGCAGGGCCTGATCGATCACGATCTGGCTATCGGTAACCGCATTTATTTTGAAAGTAAACTGCAACATTATCTGAATGACCCACAAGAGCCAGCTTCAGGCGCGTTATTTTTAATTCAGGTCAGTCATCCGGAAATGTATCTGGAAGTTCCGCTACAGGTGCAGCGGCTGGCCGGTTGTGCTGAGTTGTTAACCCAATTGTCTGCCCATATGCCACAAACAGTGCTGGCGCGTATTGCCGATAATGATCTGGCGGTATTGTTGCCGGGTCTGGCACAAAAAGATGCCGAAATTATGGGTGACCGTATGGCGTCCATCTTAAGCCGCTCCAGTTATTTTGCCGATTATCTGGATTTTGATGTTTTGCATATAGGTTATGTCATTTACCAACAAGGGCAGGGCAGTTATCAGTTGATGGCCGAAGCCGATATGGCGTTAAAAACAGCGCAGTTACAAGGGCCTAATGCCGCTTATGGTTTTTACCCAAGCCATAAACCAAAAATTAAAGGTTCGGTTTGGTGGCGCACTGAACTGACCAACGCTTTAAAAGAACAAAGGTTGATTTTAACTTTTCAGCCGGTGTTTTCCTGGGAACAACATGACGTGATTCAGCATGAAGTGCTGGTACGGTTGCAAAGCAGTGAAGGCGATAAACTGAATGCGGCGGTATTTTTGCCGATGGCGGCCAATTGTGGTTTAACCCAGGCCATTGACCAATATGTGTTACTTAAAGCGGCAAAACTCTGTCAGCTGGAAAATTTTGGTGCCAACAGGTGTAGTGTCAATCTGGCGGTGGAAACTTTGCTCAGTAACGAATGGCGGTTATGGCTGAGTGAGATGTTAGCGCAGGGGCAGGTGAATGCCCGGCAGTTTGCTTTTGAAGTGGACGAATACCATCTGCAAAAAAATTACCGCAAATTAAAACCTGTGTTAAGCCAGCTACAGCAGCAGGGTTTTGCTTTGATCATCGACCATGTGGGTTTATCAATAGATCCTTGTCCTTATCTGGACGATTTACAGGTGGAAGCCATTAAACTGCATCCTTCCGTGGTGCGGCATCTGGATCAGCAGCTGGAACAGCAGCTGTTTGTGCGGGGTTTAATCAGCTGCCATACCAATAAGGGTGTGCGGGTCATTGCCACTGGTGTCGAAACCTTAAAAGAATGGCAGGTACTGCAAAAACTCGGTGTCAGTGGTGCTCAGGGTTATTATTTCAGTCAGCCACTTGCCCGTATTATTCCGCAAGACCAGCCCCACTAAAATGCTGATATAACACTAAAATAACAATGCCGGCCCGACGCCGGCATTGTTATTTGTGGCTTATAGCGGTTTTAACAGCTGCAGCTGAGCTTCTGTGATCAAAGCACGATGATGTAAACCGGACAGCCCCTGTAAACCGCCGGTATGAAAAAACGCAATATTGCTACCAGCGGCAAAGTCACCCTGTTGCGCCCATAACATTAAACTTTGCAGTGCTTTGCCGCTGTAGACAGGTTCAGTATAAATTTGTTGCTGCCGGGCCAGTTGCAGGCAAAACTGCAAAGTATCCTGATTAAATTTGCCATAAGGACGCCCGCTCTGTTCATGACGCAGTTGCCAGTTATTGCTGGCTTTAGCGGGCAATAACTGCCGCACTCTGTCCGGCAGCGATTTATCTTTGACCACCGAAATCCCCAGCACAGAAGTACCGGGATGTGCTGTCGCCACACCGGCCAGAGTGCCGCCACTGGCGCAGGCCATTGCCATCAGGCTGGCCGGGCCCGCCGGAGTTTGTTGCAGCTGCAGTTCGGCAAGGCCGGGCAAAGCCAAAGGGCTGCTGCCGCCTTCAGGCACCAGCAGATAATCCGGATACTGCCGGCTCAGTTCAGTCAGAAACTCTTCCTGCTGTTTTTGCCGGTATTGCTCAGGGCTTACAAACAGCAGCTGCATGCCCAGTTCACGGCAACGTTGTAAGGTTGGATTGTGCAGATCCGGTTGATGGCTGCGCACAACACCAACAGTTGCAAAACCAAAATAGTGCCCTGCCGCTGCCAAAGCCAACAGATGATTAGAAAAGGCACCACCAAAACTGAGAATTCCGGTTTTGTTATGTTGTTGTATTTGCTGGATGTGATACTTTAGTTTTAACCATTTATTCCCGGCGATGTCAGGCACCCGACAACGCAGTGTGGCAATCCAAAGCTGGACTTGCCGCGCCGCCAGTTGGTTGTCAACAAGGAGCTGCCACTGCAGCTGATAAAACGGATCGGACATTTCAGCACCCCGGGGAACCACAAGCAGCAGATTATACATAGTCTCAGGGCTGAATAATGTTTGAAAAGTTAGCCGGCATGATCAATTGGGGTCAATCCCTTGCAAAACCAGCGGCGCATCTTGCGGCCGTCTATTTACATAGTGATTATCTGAAACTGGTGTTGTTACAAAGCACAGGGTTAAAGGTGATTAAAGTGGAAACTCTGTTGCCTGGCGACCACGGTTCAGTGCAGGACATGCTGTTGCAGCTGTGTGCTGAGTTGCCAGCCAGCACCGATCTCTGTCTGGTGCTGAGTAGCGACCGCTATCAGCTGGTGCAACTGGATAAACCTGCAGTAAAACAGGAAGAAATGTTACAGGCGCTGCCCTGGCTGGTGCGTGAGCTGACGTCAGTGCCGGTAGAAGATATGTTGCTGGATTATCTGGATTTACCCGAACACACCAGCGCTCAGGGCGCCCGCATTAACGTTGTGGTCAGTTCTAAAAGCAGCCTGCTGGAGTTATGTCGTGCTTTACAACGAAAAAACATCCGCCTGAAGAATATTCAGCCTGAAGAGTGGTTGCCGCGCAATTTAGTGCCGGTACAAAGCAGCGCCGTGATGCTGCTGGTGCATCAGCCAGGTCAGGAACTAAGCCTGCAAATTGTGAAGCAGGGCATGTTGTATTTTTCCCGTAAACTGCGTGGTTTTACCCGTATCGACCAATATGAAATGGCAGAGCTGCGCCAGGGCATGTTGGATAACTTATTGCTTGAAGTGCAGCGTTCTTTGGACTATTTCGAAGGCCAGCTACGACAGGCGCCGGTAAAAGAAATTTTGTTCCAGATAGCCACACCGGAATTACCCGCCATAGTGCGTTATTTTGCTGACAATGGTTTTGTGCAGGTCAGGGCCCTTGACCTGAGCCACTGGATGCCAGGCTTTAGTCAGGCCGAACAACAGGATTATTGGTTAACCATGGCGGGGGCTGTCGAATTGTTACAAGCCGGGGAGCAGGCCAATGAAGCTCAGGGTTAATTTATATCAGGCTGTGTTGCAGCCGCGTCACGACAAAATGACTTTGCCGCAGCTGCGTCGCGCCACAGCTTTGGTGCTGCTGTTATTGTTGGCCAGCAGCGGCGTTGTGTACCAGCAATTGTCGGCCGCTGAACAACAGCAGCAATTGGTGTTACAACAACAAAAAAACAAATTAAAAGAGCTGGAACTGTATCAGCAGGCACTGGCGGCACGTCAACCTTCAATGCAGTTGCAGCAACAGTCTGATCTGTTGCAACAAAGCATTACGCAAAAGCAACAATTGCTCAGTTATCTGCAGCAGGAAAGTAATAAAGCCCCGCCGCAATATGCCGGGGTGATGCAGCATCTGCACAACATAGATCCCAAAGGACTGTGGCTGACCGGTTTTTCGCTTGGCACCATAGAACAATTTGATGGCATAACCAGTGATGGTGTTTTATTGCCGGTTTGGTTACAAGCGCTGGGCAAAGCACCTGGTTTGCAGGGACTAGAGTTTAGCCTGGTGAAACTGCAACCGCTGGCCGAAGGGCGTTACCGGCAGTTTTCGGTGTTGGCCAGCAGCAAAGCTGCAGAAAACCTCAGCGGTTTGCTCCAAACACCGGCCGCAGTGCCAGCCGCAGTGCCGGCTGCCCCGGCCGCTTTGTCTCCCGCGGCAGAAGCTGCACAGGAACTAAAAAATAACGGCAGCAGCGGAGGTCAGCCATGAGTCTGATGCAGCAGTGGGAAGAGCGGTTTTTACAGTTTCAGTTACGTGAACGTTATCTGATAAGCGGCGCTGTGATTATTTTATTGCTCTGGTGTGGTTTGTTGTATCTGGTGCAGCCGTTGTGGGCTGAAACACAAAAGCTTGAACAACAAAATCAGCGTACTACAAAGCAGTTAGTGGTGTTGCAACAACAGATAGATGAAGTGCAGCAGGCTTTGAAACAGGATCCGGATGAACAACTGCAACTGAACATTAATGCCCTGACAGCCAGGGAAACTCAGTTATTGCAACAAATCCGCAGTATGACGGGCCGTTATATCAGCGCCAGTCAAATGGTGCAGTTGCTGCAGGATGTGTTGGCCAGCCAGCCTGGTGTCAGCTTGTTGGCCATGGAAAACCTGCCAGCCAAAGCTGTGACTTTGCCCGGACTTGCCAGCGAGAAGCCACTGTTATACCGCCATGGCACCAAACTGGTGTTTCAGGGCACTTATGCTGCATTGCAGCAGTTGTTGGGTCATCTGGAGCAATTGCCCTGGCAGCTGCACTGGGCGCAACTGAACTACAAAGTCAGTCAGTTTCCCAAAGCTGAATTACAGCTTGAACTTGAAACGGTAAGTGAACATGACAGCTATTTACAGATTTAATCTGACGTTTTGCTTGCTGTTATGCAGCAGCATGGCTTTTGCCGACCCGACCGCACCTGAAGCAGAGCTGCAAACTGAAGCCACTGCTGCTGTTGCACCACAAGCTTTGCCAAAACTCAGCCTGATCCGCAGCCAGGGCCGCAGTTTTCAGGCCTTGATTGACGGTGTGCTGGTGAAAACAGGTGACAAAGTCGGGGCTTATCAGGTGCAGAGTATCAGCGCCAGCCAGGTCATATTGCAGCAGGGCGACAAACGTCTGCAGCTGAATTTATTTAACAGAACAACAAAGTAGTGAACCCTATGCGAACACAACTAAGTTTATTAGCCAGCCTGGTGTTAGTCAGCGCCTGTCAGAGTTTTGAAGCGCCAAAAGCGGCCAGCAATACCAGTGCAGAACTGACCAAATTACAACAACCTGCCAAAACTCCTCCTTTGCAGGTACCCTCAGCAGTGACAGATGAACTGATGACACCTATGGCGCCGCCGGTGGCCGCCAATTTGTTGTTGCCACGTATTAATGTGTCGGCGCTGAATGTGGCTATGCCCGACTTTTTTGCGTCTCTGGTGGCCGACACCGAACAAAGCATAGTGGTGCACCCCGCGGTGCAAGGCCAAATCAGTCTGCAGCTAAAACAGGTCACTTTGCCTGAAGTGATGCAGGTGGTGCAGCAGATGTACGGTTTTGATATCCGCCAGCAAGGCAATGTCTGGCAGGTGTATCCGGCCGGGCTACGTACAGAAACCATAGCGGTGAATTATCTGCTGATGCAACGCATGGGTATGTCGTCTATTGCGGTGAATTCAGGTGGTGTGTCACAGGACAGTCAGAGCAACAGAAATGGCAATAACCGCAATAATCAAAACGGCCAGAACAACCAGAATAATCAAAACAATGATCAGAACAACGGCCAACAGAATAATCAGCAGCAATTTAACGGCAGCATGATTCAAAGCGGCAGCAAAACTGATTTCTGGAAAGATCTGGAAAAAGCAGTCACCGGTATTTTAGGCGGCGGTGAACAACGTACAGTTGTGGTGTCACCTCAGGCCGGTTTAGTGACAGTCAGGGGCATGCCGGACGAAATTGCCGCAGTACGGGCTTTTTTAACCCAGTCGGAACAACATCTGCAGCGTCAGGTGATTCTGGAAGCCAAAATTATTGAAGTGACCTTAAGTGATGATTATCAACAAGGTATCAACTGGCAAAATGCGTTGACCAATATTGATTCCACCAGCATCCGCATTAACAATGCCGCCGGTAACTTTGGTAACCCTATTAACACTGCTATTGGCGGTCTCACCAGCATTTCGTTTCAGAATGCCGATTTTAGTGGTGTGATTAGCCTGCTGGAAACCCAGGGTGATGCGCAGGTGTTATCAAGCCCGCGTGTTACCGCCATTAACAACCAAAAAGCAGTGATTAAAGTGGGTCAGGACGAATATTTTGTCACTGAAATTTCCAGTAATACCACAACTGCCGCCAATGGCGTGCAAAACACCACACCTACGGTGATTTTGCAGCCGTTTTTCTCCGGCATCGCGCTGGACGTTACCCCACAAATTGACCAGAACGGCCAGGTGATTTTGCATGTGCATCCTTCGGTCACTGAAACCGCTGAACAAACCAAAACAGTGCAGCTGAGCGACGACAAAATAGTGTTGCCGCTGGCGCAAAGTAACATCCGCGAGTCGGACACTATTATCAAAGCCAGCAATGGTGAAATTGTGGTGATTGGCGGTTTGATGCAAACAGTGATCACCGACACTGAAAGTGGCGTGCCGGGTTTGATGTCGATACCTGTGGTTGGTTCTTTATTTAAATCCATGAGCAAAACCGAAAAGAAAAAAGAGCTGGTGATTTTGCTGAAACCAACAGTGGTGCAGGCTGGCGTCTGGCAACAACAAATTCAGCAGTCCGGTAGTCAGGTGCAGGACTGGGCAGAGCAGCGGTAATTTTTGATGATGTACCTTGCGCATTACGGCATGTCAGAGGCACCTTTTGGCCTGACGCCTAACACGGCTTTTTATGTGGATTTGCCTATCCACCAACAAGCCATGGCGGTGCTGACAGTGGCATTGGCGCAAGGTGAAGGTTTTATTAAAGTCACAGGCGAAGTAGGTACAGGCAAAACTCTGTTGTGCCGCAAGTTATTACATGAAGCGCCGGAGCATTTTGCTTTGGCTTATCTGCCTGATCCTCATTTGTCGCCGCTTGAACTGCGTTGGGCTCTGGCGCTGGAACTGGGGTTAAAACATTCCGGCAATATTGACCCTCAGCAGCTGGGGCAATTGTTGCAACGCCAGTTGCTGCTGTTGGCGCAACAACAAAAACAAGTGGTGTTATTAATTGACGAAGCTCAGGCTTTGCCGGATGAAACTTTAGAAACTTTGCGGCTGCTGACAAATCTCGAAACCGAACAACGCAAGTTATTGCAAGTGGTGCTGTTTGGTCAGCCGGAGCTGAATCAGCGGCTGGCTTTGTATCAGTTCCGTCAGCTGCGCCAGCGCATCAGCTTTTCTTATGATTTGTCGGTGTTAAACCGCGCCCAGGTGGCTTGTTATGTGCGTGCCCGTTTGCAGCTGGCTGGTGTTACTACCCCCATTTTTAGTCAGCCAGCTTTGTGGTTGTTGCATTTTTACAGCAGGGGCATACCAAGGCTGATTAATATTCTGGCGCATAAAGCTTTGATGTTGGGTTTTGGTAAAGCAACACAACGGCTGGGTTATTATCAGATAGTACAGGCAGCACGTGACACCGATGATGTACAGGCTGTTGTGCGCTGGTGGCCCTGGTCCGGGGTGTTAGGTTCTGCAGTGTTGGCAGCATTATGGTATTGGTTGCCCGGAGGCTGGTGGTGAGTGTCATCAATCAGATGTTAAAAGACCTTGATAAACAACAGGGTAAAAAAGGTCCTGCTGTTGTCAGCCAAAGGCCCAGTTTCCCGCGCCCTGCACCTGGTAACAGCCGGAAATTTTTGTTGATTGGGTTGGCGTTAGCCGCTGTTGGGCTCTGGTTTGGTATCAAAGCCCCAATCAGCTTGCCGGCCTTGTTCAGCAGCGCCAACACAGAACCGGCAATTGCTGCTGTAGCAACCACAGCACCCACCCAGACAACTCAGACCACGGCGCCGCAAGCTGCAAAACCAGAAGCTGTAGTGCTGCCGGTCACAACCCAGAGTGTAACGAACACTCAGAATGCAGCGGATCCCCGGAGTGTAACGGGCCCTCAGACTGCAAC
Organism: Rheinheimera sp.; assembly: GCF_030824435.1. Lineage (GTDB taxonomy): Bacteria > Pseudomonadota > Gammaproteobacteria > Enterobacterales > Alteromonadaceae > Pararheinheimera. The sequence continues at coordinate 13,963 of NZ_JAVBXS010000028.1, read as the reverse complement.
AAGCACTCAGGGGACTGCAGAAACGACCACAGCAGTGGCGCCGCAGCCTTTGGCGCAACAGCAATATCAGACGGACCCGGACAATACGGCGGCAGTTGAGCCGCAGCAGCCAGCTCCTGAGCAGGTCAGCCTCACAACTGCAGAAAACACCACAGCAGCTACAACACAAATAAACGCAACAGCCTCAGCAACAGTCTGGCAAGCAGAAACAACAGCAGGCAGCAACAGTTATCCGTCAGCACAACCGGCTGAATTTGCAGACGAAAGCACAGCGGCGCAGCAGTCCGGGCCTTCATCTATGCAGGTGGAACAGGTGGCTTTTGATATTACAACGCAGCTGCAACGCCTGAAAGCACAGGCGACAGCAGCACTTGGCAATGGCCATTATCAGGACTTACAACAAAAGGCGCAGCAGTATATTCAGCTGGCACCGGATGATGTACAGGGTTATGAGTGGCTTTCAGAAAGTTATCGCCAGTTGCAGCAGTGGCAGGCTTTGCAGCAGCTGTTACAACTTTGCCAGCAGCTGGATCTGGGCTCAGATTTGTTGTTATTACAACAAGGCCGGTTAGCCAGTCAGCTGAAAAACTGGCCACAAGCCGAACAAGCGCTGCTGCAGATAAGTCCGGGTTTTGAAACTCTGGAAGTGTTGCAGCTCAAAGCCAATGTGTTGCAGCAACAACAAAAACTGCAGCAAGCTTTGTTGGCATGGCAGCAGCTCACCAGTTTACAACCAGGTTTTGGCCGTGGCTGGTTGGGGCAGGCGTTGGTACTTGATCAACAAGGCCAAAAACAGCAGGCTAAACAGGCATATCAGCAGGCTTTAACCGCAGGCGGGCTGTCAGCCGCTACAGTGCAATTTATTCAACAACGCTTAGTCCAGGCAGAGTGATCCAATGCAAAGACCCCGTTTAAAAATGCGACTTGGTGATTTGTTGGTGCATGAAGGCATCATCACTGAACAACAACTGAGTCGGGCTCTGGCCGAACAAAAAACCACGGGCCGCAAACTTGGCGCCAGCCTGATTGATTTGGCTTTTTTAACTGAAGATCAGTTATTACAGTTTTTGGCGCAGCAGCTGAATGTATCCTTTTTGGATATCAGCCAGCGCCGTATTGACCCTAAAGCTGCGCAGTTATTGCCGGAAGTGCATGCCCGTCGTTTAAGAGCGCTGGTGCTGGAAGACAGAGGTGAGTCGGTGTTACTCGGCATGAGCGACCCGGCCGACTTATCTATTCTGGACCAGATAGCGCCGCTGCTTGAACCCAAAATGATCGACATTGCCGTGGTGCGGGAAAGTCAGCTGATTGAAGCTTTTAACAACCTGTACCGGCGTACCAAAGAAATTGAAAGCATCGCGCATCAGCTGCAGGAAGAATACGAAGACACAGATGCCATTGATTTTTCTGCATTAAGCAGCGACAACGACAAAGACAACACCATAGTGCGTTTGTTGCAGTCGTTGTTTGAAGACGCGGTGCAGGTTAGGGCGTCCGATATTCATATTGAACCCGATGAGCATGTATTGCGCATTCGCCAGCGGGTGGATGGTGTGCTGCAGGAAAGCATTTTAAAAGAAACCGGCATCGCCTCTGCGTTAGTGCTCAGGTTAAAACTGATGGCCGCTTTGGATATTTCGGAAAAACGCTTGCCACAGGATGGTCGTTTTCAAATTAAAGTCAAAGGCCATACCATTGATGTGCGGATGTCGACCATGCCGGTGCAGTATGGCGAGTCTGTGGTGATGCGTTTGCTGGACCAGTCGGCCGGCTTATTGTCGCTGGACGAAACCGGCATGCCGGATCATTTATTAAAAAAATTACGCCGTATTATCCAAAGCCCACACGGTATGGTGCTGGTGACAGGGCCGACCGGTTCGGGCAAAACCACCACTTTGTATGGGGTGCTCAGTGAGCTGAACCAGGCCGGTGTAAAAATAATCACAGTGGAAGACCCGGTGGAATACCGTTTACCCCGGATTAATCAGGTACAGATTAACCATAAAATCGGCCTCGATTTTGCCAGTGTGCTCAGAACCAGCTTACGGCAAGACCCCGACATTCTGATGGTCGGTGAAATGCGTGACCAGGAAACGGCCGAAATGGGCTTAAGGGGTGCTTTAACCGGTCACTTAGTGCTTTCGACTTTACACACCAACGATGCTGTCACCAGTACTTTGCGGCTGATTGATATGGGCGCTGCACCTTATCTGGTGGCCAGTGCTTTGCGGGCTATTCTGGCGCAGCGTTTAGTGCGGCGTATTTGCCCCCATTGTAAACATCCTTATCAGCCCGATGAGCTGGAACAAACCTGGTTAAAACACTTTAAAGCCCGTGATGAGATGAAATTCTGGCAAGGCCGCGGTTGTCAGTCCTGTAATTACAGTGGATATAAAGGCCGTTTGGGGGTGTTTGAACTGCTGGTGATTAACAAACCTCTGGCCGATGCCTTGCGCCGCAATGACGCTGAAGATTTTGCCCATATTGCTTATCAGAACAGTGACTTTAAAACTCTGGGTAATATGGCGCTGGATTATGCACAACAAGGTGTCACTACCCTGGAAGAAGTGATTAAAGTATCGGAATATGTCGAGCTTGATGATTTAAAGGCGGATGAAGGGGCAAGCTTCTGATGGCCAATTTCCGTTATGCCGCCCGCGACAATCAGGGCCAGCCACAAAATGGCGTGCTGGAAGCCACCAGTGAAATGGCGGCGGCGGATTTACTCAGCAGACGTGGTTTAATACCGCTGAAAATTGAATTGCTGCCGGAGCCCGGCGCGTCCATCTGGCAGTTAAAATTGGGTGGACCTCAGGTTGGTTTAACTGAGCTGATTGTATTTTCGCGCCAGATGTATTCACTGATGAAAGCCGGTATTCCTATTATCCGCGCTATCCGTGGGTTGGCTGAAAGTACGGCCTCTAAGTCTTTACGTGTGGTGTTGTCCGATTTAGCCGACCAGCTGGAAAAAGGCCGTAATTTGTCGGTGGCGCTGGCCAGTCACCCCAAAGTATTTAACCGGCTGATTGTCAGTATTGTGCATGTGGGTGAAAACACCGGCCGGCTGGATGATGCTTTTTTGCAGTTATCCGATTATTTTGAGCAGGAACAGGAAACCCGCAAACAAATTACTCAGGCCACCCGTTACCCGATTTTTGTATTAACCGCCATTGTGATTGCCATGGTGATCCTGAATATTTTTGTGATCCCGCAGTTTGCCAGTATGTTTGCCAAGTTTAATGCCGAGTTGCCCTGGGCCACTCAGGTGTTACTGGCCACCTCCAATTTTTTTATCAACTATTGGCACTGGCTGTTATTGGCCACGCTGGCGCTTAGTTATGCGTTGTACCGTTATTTACAAACGCCTGATGGTAGCTATCGCTGGAGCAAGTTAAAACTCAGGTTGCCTATCATGGGTGACATTATTAACAGAGCGACCCTTGGCCGTTATGCCCGCAGTTTTTCGTTGATGTTAAGGGCTGGTGTGCCGCTGACCTCAGCACTGAGCCTGGTGGCTGATGCTGTGGACAACGATTATATGGGCGAAAAAATCCGCGAAATGCGGCGTAACATAGAACGTGGCGAAAGTCTGGTGCGGGTATCAGGCCAGAGCAATTTATTCACCCCGCTGGTGATGCAAATGTTGGCGGTGGGGGAAGAAACAGGGCAAGTCGACGATATGCTGCAGGAAGTAGCGCTGTTTTATGAAAGGGAAGTGGCGTTTGATTTAAAAAGCCTGACAGCCAAAATCGAACCTATCCTGATAGTGATAGTGGCGGTAATGGTGTTGATCCTGGCACTGGGTATCTTTACCCCTATGTGGGACATGCTTAGTGCTTATAAAAAGAGCAGTTAAAACAGCACTTGGCAATAAAGCCAAAAGCTGTCATTAATTACTGATAGTACACACAATAACTTAACTTCTATTTTCTGGAGCAGACAACATGAAATCCATGTCGGGCCGGCAACAAGGTTTTACCTTAATTGAATTAGTGATCGTGATTATTATTCTGGGTTTATTGGCAGCAACTGCCTTACCCCGTTTTTTAAATGTGACAGAGCAGGCAGAAAATGTCTCTGTTGAAGGTACAGCTGGTGGTTTTGCTTCTGCAGTAGGTTTAGTTCGTGCTGCCTGGGAAGTGGCTGGTCGTCCTGCCGGCGTTGCCGGTGTGGTCAACGTTGATTACGACGGTATTCCGGTTTCAGTTGCTACTGCCAATGGTTTCCCGGCTGGTGGTGTCACAGCAGCCAACCTGACAGCAGCTGCTTGTCAGACGGTATTAAGTTCAATTTTCCAGCAGGCGCCAAGTTCAAGCACTACGGCCGCCACTGCTGAAGAATTAGCAGAAGTGAGCTTTTATGTGCGTCTGGCCACCACGCCAAACCGTTGTGTCTATCATCAGACAGCTGGTTTAACTGCAGCACCAACAGATGAAGCCAGCAGCAATGGTTTTACCTATAATCCGGTAAGCGGCCAGGTGAGTTCATTTTTAAATAAACCTTAATCCGTCGTTGTAGTAGTGCTGTTGCACAATGATTGTGTTGACAGCGTATAAACAAAGCATAGAGAGTCGTTATGAAAAAAAATCAGGGTTTTACCTTAGTTGAGCTGGTGATTGTGATTGTGATTTTGGGCATTTTAGCCATCACTGCCGCACCTAAATTTTTAAATTTATCCGGTGATGCCAAAGCCTCAACTTTAAGCGCACTAAAAGGTTCGCTGGAATCGGCTAATGCCATGGTGTACAGCAAAGCGCTGCTGCAAAGCAAAGAAAAAGACGCGACTGCGCTGCTGAGCAACCCAGCGGTCAACGTAGTTTATGGTTACACTCAGGCAACAGTAGCTGATGTGAATCTGGTACTGGAGTTGGACAGCAACGAATGGACAGTGATTGACGATGGCAGTACGCCATCAGCAGCGCCAGGTGACACAGTGGTGATTACCCCGGCAGCGCTGGAGTACGAAACTGACTTAGCCAAAGCCTGTCAGTTGTTATATGTACAAGCAGCCAGCCTGGGTGCCCAACCAACCATTACCCTGCAAACTAACGGCTGTTAATTTAGCCTGCAGGTCAGGATGTTGCTGATGAACGCAAAAACAACCGGCTTTACTCTGGTGGAACTGGTGGTGGTTTTGCTGATCGGCGGCATTCTGGCCGTTACTGCGTTACCGAAATTTTTTACTGTAGATACCGAAGAAGTGCTGGCACAACGTGACCAGCTACTGAGCTTAAGCCAGCAAATTCAGCTGCAAAGTATGCAAGATACCGCGAGCCTCAGCACTTTGTGCCCGACGCTGGTGGTTACCCCGACTGCCGCAGCTATCGCCACGTCCGATCCTTGTTTAGCATCCGCCGGTTTTGCCTTTGATGCCAACAAGCCACAACAAATTGATTTAAGTCAGGCTGCTGTTACCGTCAGCACTGGTGTATTGCCGTTGTTATTAAGATTTGACAGCTGGGGCCGCCCGCTTGGCAGCTGCGCCAATGGTTGTCGGATTGATCTGGAAAAACAAGGCCAACAGGCCAGCCTTTGTATTGCAGCCAGTGGGTATCAAAGCTCATGTTAAAGCTGATGTTAAGACCCGGGTTAAAGCGGCACAGCGGTTTTACGCTGATAGAACTGATTGTTGGTATGGTGGTGCTGGCTATTGCCATTTTAATGATCAGCCAGATCATGGGGCCTATGCTGGTGCGTAGCACCGAACCCTGGCATCAGGTGCGGGCTGCTGAGCTTGGCCATAGTCTGATGAACGAAATAATGGCGTTAAGTTTTGATGAAAACTCCAGCCGCGGCACCAACTTATTACGCTGTAATGAAACAGGCGCCAGCGCCTGTATTGCCACATTACCCGCTTGCCCTGCTACCGGTTTATCGGCGGCAACTGAAGAAGCCAGCCGTGACCTTTATGACGATGTCGACGATTTTCATTGCCTGAATGTTGATGGTGCCAGTCTGGTCAATGTGCTGAACCAGAGTCTGGCCGCGCATTATAAAAACTATCAGGTGTCGGTGCTGGTTAGTTATGCCGGCACTGAAGTTGGCCTTGCCAATACAGCGGCCAAAAAAATCAGCCTGACGGTGACCACACCTGGTGGTGATCTTATTGCCTTTGCCGGTTATAAAGGAAATTGGTAATGCACAGCCAGCCACTGCAAAGCCGCCACATCAGCCGCAGTTTTGGGGTGACGCTGGTTGAACTCATCGTCGTGATGCTGCTTTTGAGTATTCTGGCTGTGGGTGTCACCACTTATGTCCGCCTCGGTGCCGGTATGTATATGGATGCCAACGCAGTACAACAAGTGTTGCAACAAAGCCGTTTTGCGCTGGAGCGGGTGGTGCGTGAAGTGCGTGGCGCTGTGCCAGGCAGCGTGCGGGTGGCGGCCACTGCCGATAACTCAGTGAGTTGTGTTGAATTTGCGCCTTTGGCACAAAGTGGTATTTACCGTGACTTGCCGCTGTATCCGGACCGGCGTAACTGGATAGGTGTCACCAGCCTGAACACTGGCTGGACGGCGCAGCCAGGTCAGCGCCTGACGGTGTACCCAACAGATGCCAGTCATATTTATGCGTTAAATCAGGGCCGCAGTGCCGATGTGGCCACAGTGCAAAATGCGCCGGACGATGCCGACGGTAAAGCCCATACCAGCAGAATCAGTCTGGCTGATATAGGCGCACAGCCTGCCAGTTTTGTCACTGAATCGCCGCAGCGGCGGTTTTATCTGGCGGCGCAGCCGGTCAGTATTTGCCGGGTTGGCGCTGAGCTTCGCCGGTACAGCAATTATGGTTTTTTAGTGGCGCAGCCATTACCGCCACTGGTGAATAGTGATTTATTGGCTGTGGGGCTGAACAATAGCAGCAGCGAAGCCGTATTTAGTTATTCTGGTGCCACTTTAAACCGCGGCGCTATGCTGCATTTATTCTGGCGTTTTAGCCCTGTGGCTTCGCAGGGGCAGGATTTATTTTTTAACCATGAGGTGCATATTCCGAATGTACCCTGATGCTTTTATTAAAAGCTTTAAACAACGCGGCAGTGCGCTGGTGATGGCACTTTTTGTGATTTTGCTGATGTCGGCACTATTGTTATTTTTAGGCCGGCAGCTTATCAGCAGCAGTGTTGCTGTCAGTTACGAAGTGCAGGGCAATCGTGCATTTAATGCGGCTCAATCTGGCTTGCAAACTGGCTTAGTACGGCTGTTTCCAATTATTGGCAGTGCCAGCTGCACCGCCAACAGCACTGTTACTTTTAATACGCCGGGTCTTGACGGTTGCAGCGCCACTTTAAGTTGCGAGCAGCTGGAAAACCCGGATAACAGCGGCAGGCCTTTATATGCACTACAAAGTACAGGACTTTGTACGGCAGGTGATATCAGTACCAGCCGGGTGGTTCGGATGGAGGCTTATTAATGCGTAGTCTGCTGTTGTTGCTGTTGTTGTGCTGCGCTTTAAGTGTTGTGGCCGAAGAATGTGACGATATCTGGCCAAGGGCTGTTACTGAATACAGTGCTGTGCCTGCTGCGGTCAGTTATTCACCGCCAAGTCCAACCAACATCAATAGTTTTTCCGGCAGCTTTGGCCCCGGTGATTACCGCAGTGGCAGCCGGGTGATCCCAAACAATACGGTGCTGACCACCACAGGCGCCACTACCCGTATTTTTGTCAATGGCAACCTGCAACTGAATAACAGTGTGTTGTTAAATGCTTATGGTCCACCGGAAAACCTGTTGATTGTGGTGACAGGCAATCTGACGGTATTTAATAACTCAGTGATCCGCGGTTTTGTACTGGTGGGTGGAACAGTATTTTTTAGCAACAACGCCAGTATTAATGGTGGTTTAACCGCCAAAGGGGATATCAGCGGCTGGAATAACTCAAACGCCACTTATAACCCGTCGGCCTTAACCCGTTTACAGGGTGGCGTGGTATGTAATGGCGCTGCGGCCAGTCAGATTGATCATTTTGAATTTGCCTATTCTGGTCAGGCGCTCACCTGTAAAAACGAAACTTTTACCATTAAAGCCTGTGCCAATGCCTCTTGCAGCCAGTTAATTACCAGCACTGTTGCGGCAACTTTGCAGCCGGCCTCAGGTTGGGTCAGTGGCACTGGTTTGTCGGGCAATGTGCTGAATTTTAGCGGCGGCACCGCCACCGCCACTTTGCAACAAACCACGGCTGCTACCGTGACCGTTGGAGTCAGTAGCTCAACACCGGCGAAAAAAGCCGGCAGTGTCACTTTGTGTGATAACGGCAGTTCTTTGTCTGCCGCCAACTGTAATGTGACTTTTGCCGATGCCGGTTTAGTGTTTGAGGTGCCGGATAAGCTGGCGGGAAAACCGGAAAATGGCATTAAGGTGAAAGCAGTAAAAACTGCTGACAACACTCAGCAATGTGTGCCCGCTTTCGCCAATGTCAGCCGCACTGTGCGTTTTTGGTCGACTTATGTTGACCCCATTGCACCTGTTGCTAATCCGGTGCCGCTGATGACAGTCAATAATCAGACGCTCAACACCAGCTTTGCTACGGGTCGGAATCTACTGCTTAATTTTGACAACAATGGTGAGGCCACTATTGCCGTAAATTACAGCGATGCCGGCAAGCTCCAATTAAACGCCCGTTATACAGGTTCTGTGGCTACTGCTGACAATAATCTGGTGCTGAATGGTGACGATTCATTTGTCAGTTCACCAGCCGGGCTGTGTTTGCAGCTGCAGACGCCGCTTGCTTGTGCTGTGGCAGATGAAACTTGTACTGTGATGGCCAAAGCAGGTGAAAATTTTAACGTAAATATCAGCGCACACAGCTGGCAAAAAGATGACGACGATAACTTTTGTGATAACGGTATTACACCTTCTTTTGAATTGGAGAATATTCCGCTGCAGCACAAGGTGTTGGCACCCGCAGTGACGGCAGGTGGTGTTGATGGCAATTTAGCACCCACCAGCTACAACCATCAGGCGGCGGCCGATGCCATTACCACAGTGGCAGTGAATATTGATGAAGTGGGGGTGTTTGAGCTTGGCAGTAACGAAAGCGCTACTCCGGGTTATCTGGGCGCCAATATTCAGCTAAAAAGCTCGATAGCCAATGCGCAGGCCGCGCTTGGGCGGCTGGTGCCGGCCAGTTTTGAGCTTATCAGCAGCAGTGTCAGTCCGGCCTGTGGCAACTTCAGTTATATGAACCAGTATGCAAAATTAAATTTTGAGCTGGAAGCCCATAATCTGGCCGGTGTGGTGACCACCAATTACCGGGATAGTTTTGCCAAAGCCAAGGCTACTTTAGTGGCAGAAAATAATAATGATGGTGTGGACCGCGGCAGCAGGATTATCGTTGGTGACCCGCCTCTGCCTGAGTTGTTGAGTTGGGATGCAGGTAAAGCCAGTCAGCTGGCCGTGCCTTTCACTTTTGCCAGATTGGCGGTGCCTGCCGCCACTCCCAGCACAGCACTGCCGGATGGACCCTTTAAGGATCTGAAATTAGCTTTGTTACTCGACGACCAGGACGGTGCTGTGACCAAACTGAATGATTTGGATTTAAATGCCAGCACCACAACGGATTGTGATGCAACAGCCGATTGCAGTGCCAAAGTGTTACATAACCTTGATCTGGAATGGCGTTATGGCCGGTTACAGCTAATGAACGCGCTGGGTTCGGAGCAACATGATCTGCCGGTGCAACTCAAAGCCGAATATTTTAACGGCAGTTTATTTGTGCACAATGACCAGGACTCCTGCAGTGTGGTGGAACCTGCCCGTTTAATCATCGACAGCACAGGCCGGCCTGCGATCACTGCGTCAGGCAACGATGCCACTTTGCAGCAAGGCTTAAGCAACGCTTTTGATTTGTTATTACAGGCACCCGGGGTTGAAAGCCGTTATCCGTTGCAGTATCAACTGAGTGATGCGCCCTGGTTGCAGTACGACTGGAACCCAGCCAACGGCCCGACGTTGGAAAACCCACAGGCTGAAGCTGTATTTGGTAGTTTTCGCGGCAACAACAGACAAATTTTCTGGCGGGAAAATTAACCTTTATTCAGCCCACCAGCGTTAACTTTTTTTAAAGAAGCAACCAAAGTCAGATTGCGCAGTCCAATCAGCAGCCTTTGCTGTCATATGCTTTGGCATGAAGCTTGGTTTAATTTTGTAAATGTGTAAGATAGAGCTATTTTCTTGGCGCATTGTTACTTAAAATATGCGCACTTTTTGTCTTGTCGGGACCACAGGGGTATCTTCAGCCCTCCCGACTGTTGTTGGCGCCCCACTAAGTAGGATTAATTCTTTTCATGTTAAAAAAATTACGCGGTTTATTTTCCAACGACCTGTCAATTGACCTGGGCACAGCCAACACCCTTATTTATGTCAAAGATCAAGGCATAGTACTGAACGAACCTTCAGTGGTTGCTATTCGTCAGGAGCGGGCCGGTGGCCCTAAAACAGTGGCCGCTGTGGGTCATGCCGCTAAACGCATGTTAGGCCGTACCCCAGGCAATATTAAAGCTATCCGCCCGATGAAAGACGGTGTAATTGCCGACTTCTATGTCACAGAAAAAATGCTGCAGCATTTTATTAAACAAGCACATAGCAATAGTTTCCTGCGTCCAAGCCCAAGAGTGCTGGTGTGTGTGCCTTGTGGTTCTACCCAGGTAGAACGCCGCGCTATCCGTGAATCAGCTCAGGGCGCCGGAGCCCGTGAAGTCTATTTAATTGACGAGCCAATGGCCGCTGCAATTGGTGCTGGTTTACCAGTATCAGAAGCTACAGGTTCTATGGTGGTGGACATTGGTGGTGGTACTACTGAAGTGGCCATTATTTCGTTAAACGGTGTGGTGTATTCATCTTCAGTGCGTATTGGTGGTGACAAGTTTGATGACGCCATCATCAACTATATCCGTCGTAACTACGGCATTCTGATTGGTGAAGCCACAGCAGAGCGTATTAAAACCGAAATTGGTTCAGCTTACCCAAGTGATGAAATTCTGGAAATTGAAGTGCGCGGCCGTAATCTGGCCGAAGGTGTGCCACGTAGTTTCACTATGACCAGCAATGAAATTTTAGAAGCACTACAAGAACCATTGGCAGGTATAGTTTCTGCCGTAATGGTGGCGCTGGAGCAGTCTCCGCCGGAGCTGGCCTCTGATATTTCTGAACGTGGCATGGTGCTGACCGGTGGTGGTGCGCTGCTGCGTGATTTAGACCGTCTGCTGATGGAAGAAACTGGTATTCCGGTGGTTGTTGCTGAAGATCCACTGACCTGTGTGGCCCGTGGTGGTGGTAAAGCACTGGAAATGATCGACATGCACGGCGGCGATGTGTTCAGTTACGACTAACTGAACCTTCTGCTCAGGGTTAGCCATGAAACCTCTACTTGATCGTGGCCCTTCATTGCCATTGCGGTTGTTTTTTGCCCTGCTGGCAAGTGTTGGGCTTATTACCCTTGATCATTACACCAATAGCTCAGTACAACTGCGGGGATACCTGACGGCGACCGTCAGCCCGTTGTTTTATCTGGCAAATCTGCCGCAAGACATGGTATTTGGTGCGTCCGAACAATTTATGTCACAACAAAAACTGCTGGAAGAAAACCGCACTTTAAAAGACACCTTGTTGTTGCAAAACGGTCAGTTGCAGCGTTTTCAGTTTTTGCAGCAGGAAAATGACAAATTGCGGGCGCTGCTTGGCGCCAGCCCGGTGACTGAAGGTAAAAGGCTGATTGCTGAAGTGCTGGCGGTGTACAGCCATCCCTTTAGTCATCAAATTGTGCTGAATAAAGGTTCACGCGACGGGGTGATAGTGGGCCAACCTTTGATCGACGATTTAGGGGTGTTAGGCCAGGTAGTCAGTGTGGGCCCCAGCAGCAGCAGAGCTTTATTAATTGCTGACAACACCCATGCCATGTCAGCGCGGGTGGAAAGAACAGGGCAAAGTGTGGTGGCTGAAGGGATAGGTCAATCCGATTCATTGCGGTTAATTCATTTGCCACACAGTACTGATATCAGTGAAGGTGATCGTTTGTTAACCTCAGGTCTGGATGGCGTCTTTCCTGAAGGTTATCCGGTGGCCAAAGTAGTGCGGGTGCATCGTGATGCCCGTCAGCCGTTTTTGCAGGTCACTGCCGAACCTTATGCCAAACTGGACCGTATTCGTTATGCCTTGTTGGTGTGGCCCCATCAGGGCATCAGCAGCGCAGATCCACAAATTGTTGAAGAGCTGAAACAAGCCGAACAAGGGCAGGACTGATGCAAAACTCCTGGCGTTTTTTAATTATTCATCTGACCTTGTTGCTGGCGTTATTGCTGAACGTAATGCCTTTGCCCGCTGCGGTGAAATTATTCCGGCCAGACTGGCCTTTATTGGTGCTCTGTTATTGGGTGCTGGCGCTGCCAAACAGAACCAGTATTGGCACTGCTTTTGTGCTGGGTTTTCTGGTCGATGTGATGGTCGGCACTGTGCTGGGTGTCAACGCTTTTGGTTATTCGTTGATATGTTTTATAGTGGCGGCTAACCATTTAAAAATCCGTAACTTTTCGGTGTTACAACAAAGCCTGTTATTTGGTTTGTTGTTGGCGCTGTATCATCTGGTGGTGTTCTGGTTTAGCCATTTCCTGACCGGTGTTTATTTTCGGGCAGCCTATTTATGGCCGGTCGCTACCGGCATGATAGTCTGGCCTTATCTTTTCTGGTTCTTACGCCGTACCAGGCGTCAATTTAAAATTCAGTGATATGCCTAAAATAGCCCTAGCTTCAGCCTCACCCCGTCGCCGTGAACTTTTGTCCCAGCTTGGGGTGGAGTTTGAACTGGTGCGGGGGGATATCGACGAAACCCAATTGCCCGGTGAAGCCGCCACCAACTATGTCCTGCGACTGGCCAGGCAAAAAGCCGCTGCCGGCCTTGCCGCCCAACAAACGACTGAGCCTTTGCCGACCCTTGGAGCTGATACCATAGTGGTAGTGGACGGTGCAGTGCTTGGCAAACCTGCCGATCAAGCCGACTTTTTCCGTATGATGCAGTTGTTGTCAAACCGTCAGCATCAGGTGTACACAGCTATTGCGCTGGCAACGCCAGACCAGATTTGGTCAGACACCATCAAAACCGAGGTCTGGTTTAGCGAATTGTCTGAGCAACAAATGCTGGATTATTGGCACAGTGGTGAACCAACCGACAAAGCCGGTGGTTATGGTATTCAGGGTCTGGCTGGTTGTTTTATTCCGAAAATAAACGGCAGTTATTTTGCCGTGGTTGGCTTACCTTTATATGAAACCGCCCAACTGCTGAATAAGCTGCAGGATAAGCAATGAGCGCAGAACTGTTATTAAACGTCACCCCCAGCGAAACCAGGGTGGCGCTGATTGAAAATGGCGTATTACAGGAAGTGCATATTGAACGTCAGGCCAAACATGGTTTGGTGGGCAACATTTATATCGGCAAAATCAGCCGGGTGCTGCCGGGTATGCAAGCGGCTTTTGTGGATATAGGTCTGGATAAAGCCGCTTTTTTACATGCCTCCGACATAGTGCAACGTGACGCCAGCGATATTGAAGTGAAAGTAAGCACTGTCAAAGACATCCGTTTATTGGTGCATGAAGGCCAATATCTGCTGGTGCAGGTGGTCAAAGACCCTTTGGGCACCAAAGGGGCCAGGCTGACAACAGACATCACTTTACCCTCACGTTATCTGGTATTTATGCCGGGTTCGCCTCATGTCGGTGTGTCGCAACGTATTGAAAGTGAACAGGAACGTCAGCGCTTAAAAGACATTGTCAGCAGTTGCCTGGATGATGACAACGGTGGTTTTATTGTCCGTACCGCTGCCGACGGTGCTTGTGAAGTTGAGTTGGTACAGGACGCCCGTTTTTTAAAAAAACTCTGGAGTAAAATTCAGAAGCGCAAACAAAAACATCGTAAAGAAGCCATGTTGTATGAAGATTTAACCTTGGCTTTTCGCATTCTGCGGGATTTTGTTGGCAGC
>NZ_JAVBXS010000052.1 GCF_030824435.1 Rheinheimera sp. | reverse complement strand
TGAACAGAGTTAGTATCCTGAACCTCATCCAGAATAATATGCTCAAATCGATTGGCAGTTTTGTCAGCTTTTTTCTTCTCAGTTAGTCGGTTACGCGATTTAACCAGTAAGTCGTTGAAATCGACTATCTCGCCCTCCTTTTTCCATTCGGCAAATTCACTGATAACGCCAATAACTTCCTTTTTCAAATCCTCTAACTGTGGCGCGATTTTGTCTATACAGGTGTCATACTTGGGCTGATCAAAGTTGGCGGCATAACTCAATATACTGAAAATAGTTCGCGCTAAATCCTCGTTATCAAACTTGCGAACTAGTTTGCCTTTTTTAGGCAACAGCTGTTTGATTGCTTCAACACATTTTTCTTGATTGAGCACCTTGCCATGGGGTCGATTAAGCAACTCTTGGTTACACCAAGAACTAAACGTGCCTACGAACATTTCAGGCCGCAATAAGCCTTTTTCACTCAACCGTGTTTTAAATTCATTGCTGGCCTCCCTCGTAAATGCCAGTACACAAATATTCGCTGCATCAACACCTGAATTCAGAAGGTGCTTCACCCGTTTAATAATCAGCTTTGTTTTACCAGAGCCAGGACAACCTTCAACGTAAATAGCAGATTTGGCAGATCTCACAATTTTGTTAGGCGAATCATGCTTACTTCGTAACTTTTCTATTAGAGGTTTAACCAACTGTCTGGCAGCGATGACTTGAGCAGAGTAGTTGATAGGAAATGGCTCCGGTAGCCTATTACTTGGGTGAAGGATCTTCTGCTTTAGTTGGTTAACAATCGGAGTAAATGCGGCATGAACTTGTTCAGCATCAAACTTAATTAGGTACTTGTTTGACATATATTTGTGAGCAGCTGCTAAGCGCTTACGTAACGACCGAACTTTATATAGTGATTTGTTTTTTAAAAGATCTTTTAGCTTCTCCGATTCGATATCCAACAAGGCCTCAGGACGCACAAACACCACATCTTGTAATAATGAAGAGCTGTCATTCATTTCACGCAACAGCAAAGGTTCCTTAGCCAGCAGCTCGCGTGATTCAATACGAAGGCTAGCCGCTTGATTAGGAAACCACTGTTCAAGTCCTTCAATCTGATCGGCTATACGTTCAAAATCTATACGTTGCCATCCAAATACCTTTTCAATAAACAGCTTATTTTCTTTAAGCACTTTGTCATAGGCTATGACATGCTTGTAGTCTCTATGACCAATATAAGTGGTCTCAACAGCACGACCATCATCAGGAATGCAGGAACCCTTTTTAACATTTGTGTCGTTACGCATTGTGAAAGCGAATAACTGGGACACCCCATGCATTATATATCCGGTATCTATACGCAGTAGTAATCCATACTCTACTAGTTGATCGTATCTGCCGGGTTTCAGAGCTGACTTAATGTGGAATAACATCAGGGAGATGTGCTGCGGCGTAAGCCGTGTGGGGATGCATTCGATCAGGCAGTTATAAGCCAATTTCCGCTGATTTCGGGGGTGTCTAGGATCAGCGATCAATACGTCTATGTACCTGTACAGATCGGCATCCATGAACATCCGGTACTTATGTGAGAAAAACGGCCTCCTATCTGATTTTTTAAACCCTCGATTGACTGCACCTAACCCCTTACGGGTGACATGCAGCCTTGCCATACGATTCTTGGTTTTAACATTAGTAAGACCTGTCTTTTTATCCATTAGAACATCGTAATCTTGCTCTGTAAGCTTTAGACCAATTTGTATGTGATCAATATCGACCGTTTTATCACTGATACCCTTCACTGCTTCCTGAAGCAATTTGTCTTGGTACTTAATGATATCAGGGTCTGTTAGAACACTTACTATCCGGTCTAAATCATAGATATACCCGATAGTAACAGGGTCTATTAGTGCCGTAATTGAGCAA
This sequence comes from Rheinheimera sp., assembly GCF_030824435.1. Taxonomy (GTDB): domain Bacteria; phylum Pseudomonadota; class Gammaproteobacteria; order Enterobacterales; family Alteromonadaceae; genus Pararheinheimera. The sequence continues at coordinate 61,887 of NZ_JAVBXS010000052.1, read as the reverse complement.
TTATGCTCAATATGTGCCGACTCAAATCGTGTAATTTCAAAAATTTTATTAGGCACTACCATTTCTATGAATGATGGTTGAGCAGATTCGCTCGAATTGGGCACGGTTTACACTCCAGGCTACTAATAAACACTAAACAACTGAATTACATACTCTTCTGACCTTAAAGAGCAATCGTTTAGATAACATTGTTAAGAATTTACACTTTTATCCATCAAATGCTTCGGTCATACAGGCTTCTGATTGGTTAACGCTTGTTTAGGCTTTTTTGGTTTGAGGCGTTTAGAAAGCCACCTACCAGTCAAATCTTTCTTGCGCATACCATTATGTAATCTTATATGCCTTAATCTGGCACGACTGACTTTTTTATCTGCTTTATTCGGAGGTTCGTAACTGTTATCCGGAGTTATGTCCGTAACTGTTACATAACCAAAATCATGCAGTCTACGTAACAAATTGATAAGTCTTTGGGATGTCAGTTTCATGCCCATGCGAGAAGTAATAAGAGGCAATGAGGTATAATACCCCTCATTTGAGTATGCTACCTCAGAGCGCAATGACTCATCAGAGCCTATCGCCATCCCATCTATAAATTCCTCATCAACTTCAAAGACATCACCATATAGCAGTGCAGGCCGGAAATCCTCAGCAAAAGACGTTGTGAAAATCTGGCCACCGTCAGCAAGTTCCCCAAAAAAATAAATGGCTAGTTTGACCTCAGGCAAAGTGAGATGCGGGTTAAATAACACGTTTTCTATAAAACAATCTTCCCCAAAATTGGGTAAAGAGTGGAAATCGAAGTGTTTAGACGATGTATTTTTACAATGAGCTAATAACAATCGACGCGAGATCGACTCATTTACTAGCTTTATCGGGTTCTTTTTCGTACCAATTCTCATTTTTACGCCACTTAAGAACTTTTAATGATTCTTAAATGTAGCATGAAAAATCAAGCACACCTGAACAGCTTAAAAATAAGGGGCTGCGGGCATGTGCAAAATAAGGGTTTTAAATTCATTCAACAAAATCTCACAGGCAGGTCTGAAAGCCTTGCAGGACATAGCTTGCAGGGCATAGGTCTTCAAAAACGCTTTCAGTAAATTTTACTTGGCTTATGAGTGAATAATGCGTCTGTACCTGAGAGGCAGGTATTTAATGAGGATGTATTGAAATGAAACCAAAACAGATTACGCAAAAAACTTGGGAAGGCACCAGCATAAGTATTCATAAAGTTGAACTTATAAAAGACTCAACTGCATTGGATTCGCAGAAACCGAGCGCCTCAATACCCGAAAATTCCATTCTTACATCACAACCTGCTCAAGCAGACAGTGGGCTGTTGGTTAAGGATTCGAATAATAGCCTAACACTGAATAGCGCGCCATTCAAAACACAATAAAAGCAACACCTGCAAAGTGGCGACTTTAGAAGCCATACAAGTGCAAATGGGTAGCTGAATTTTGAAAATCAAAAGCTAAATTAAGGTCTTAAAATCATGAAAAATGAAAATCGTGTTGCAAATGAAAAATCGGTCAATCTTGAAGAAATAAACCAAAATTTACTGGAAATGTACAACGAAAACGACGGACAGGGATCTGAAGAGTTAGCTATTCAGTGCAGAACAGCTATTAAAGTCGGAGAAGCACTTGTCAAAATGGCTTTATTCATTGTCTGGTATACCAAGTCTTATTTAAAGCTGGGATACAGCAATATGAAGCAATTTGTTATTAAAGAGACCTCACTGACGTATGACAGTGCTATCAAACAACTTGAAGCAGCAAGAATTTGCGCTGAACATTTTGGCATTGAAAAGATTGGGTATTTTAGTGACAGCTCCATGAGAACACTTGCAAAAATTACTGACAGCTCAACGCGTGAAAGGATCATCAACAGGATTTGTGCCGATAACAATACCGACAGGAACAATCTTGACACAAAAAAAATGACATCAAAAAAAGTGCAGGAAGCCACTTCCCTAGTAACAGGTAGGAACTACTTCAACGAGGACTTCAAAGAAAATTGCATGAACAGAGAAGTCTATGATGAAGACTATGTTTCTACCTCAACAAGGTTCCTAGATGATGAATTTACGATCTATGGCAAAACATCAGATGAACCGACCTTGCAAGGAAGTGATGGTGTATCTGTAATAAATAGCAGCATTGACTACAACGACTCAGAATTCAAGTGGAAACTGGGCTTTGAATATACCCCCATGGAAATGCGGGCAATAATTCAAAAAGATTTTCCTCAGTTCTTTCATGAACACATGAACAGAAGATACTTTAACTATCAGCAACTTAAGTTCGCACTCCTTTCTTTGGCTGAGGGTAATAAAAATGAAGATGCAATTGCTGAAGCATTAAATGGAAACCAATATAACCAGATGTTTGAAAGTGAAGAATGCGCTAGAAAGTTTCTCCAAACACTGTCCAGAGAAACCTTAGATGCATTCTTAGAACTTATGAATGAGCGCGGCTTAATCAGCGACTCAGGCAACATTGGCATGCTATTAGAGGCAGTCCCTGTTTTAAAAGATGAAGAACAAATTCAATTTATCGTTGATAACTGTGAATTGTTTCCTAAAGAGGAAGAAGAGGAAAGTAGCGAGGAAGACAGTAGTAATAAAGTTAAGGACGAGGACGACGAGGACGACGAGGACGACGAGGACGACGAGGACGACGAGGACGACGAGGACGGCGAGGACGACGAGGACGACGAGGACGGCGAGGACGACGAGGACGGCGAGGACGACGAGGATGACGAGGATGACGAGGATGACGACGAACCAGTCAAAGAAGTGGATCCACAAAAATATTTAATGCTATTTAAGGTAGGAGTCGCAGTTCAATCGAAACTAACAGAGCAAGATATTGAGCTGATTAAGGAAATCGAAAAAAACGGTTATGACATTAAAAAAGTCGAGAGATTAGAGCCACTTCGCACAAAAAATAATCACAGAGAACTTAATGAAATAAGCCAAAAAGTTGCATCGAAAGCACGTAAAAATCTAAGTAAAACAGATGCAAAAAGAGCATTCTTTTTAGCATTGGCCCAAGATCTAAATGTAGAAGAACTCTGTTTCGCTTATGAGTATATTCAAGGTGTTATAAACCAAGAGCTACAATGTTAGGGTCGCTTATCCGTAGCAAAAATACCCCTTCAAATCGTCCGGCAACCAGTGCTACCTTGGTGTAGCACTGCTTTTCTGTGTTCCCCCCTTTTAAGACTCAATTACATACAAAAACACACCGGAGATACGCTATGTCTACAGCTAGCCCGTATGCGCTGTATATCAGCCGTTTGTCGCCCAATAGTCAGCGCTCAATAGCGTCACAGCTCAATAGCGTTGGCAAGTTAATGAACTGGCCGGAAGAAGAACGAGCAGAGCGATTGCATAAAGTAGATTATCAGCAAGCGCTACATATTCGCTCTGTGTTGACGCATGCAGGCTGGTCAGCCCGCTCTATCAACCGAGCCATTATTGCTATTCGTGGCATCGTGAAAGTAGCTGTTCTGACAGACCTTGCAGAGCAGCAACAGTCTGCGCACTTAGAAACCATTACACAGGTTAAGCATGGTCAGCATCAGGGCAACCCGTTGACCGTAAAGCAGGTTGAAAAGCTGTTTCGCTTGCTGCGGGATGATATGTCACCCATTGGCATTCGCAATCAGTTGGTGTTTGCGCTTTTGCTCGGTACGGGTCTTCGTCGCAGTGAGCTGGCAGCGTTAGAGCTTGCAGATCACAACCGCCAGGCACAGACCTTGTTTGTACGAAGTGGCAAGGGTAACAAAAGCAGAACCCTGTTTTTACCCCCATGGACACAGGAATACTTCACTTCTTGGTCGCGCTTTCGGGGTAAAGACACCGGCTATTTGCTGTGCTCTGTCTATGCCAATGGCAGCGTGAAGCCTATGGACAGCATGAATGTGTCCACCATCTATCGGTTGATTAAGCAAAAGCTGGAACTGATTGGCGTTAAGAACGCTTCCCCGCATGACTTACGGCGCACTTTCATTACCCAGCTGTTAGAGCAGAATGTAGACCTCAATACCGTGCGTCAAATGGCAGGCCATTCGGATATCAGCACCACCACCATTTACGACAAACGCGACCACCAGTTTATGCAAAATGCAGCGTTGAACTTAAGTTATCGGAGCAAGCCATGAGCCGCCGCGCTTCTAATGCTGCGCAGCAAAGCCCTTATCTGGCAGCGCAGTTTGCCATGCTTATTGTGAATGAACTGCTGGAGCAACACGACGAAGAAGTGTTAACCCCATCCACGGTGAATCGCATCATCTGCAGGCGTGAATTGGGGCCAGTCCAGCGCAGCCACTCAGAGCTATTAGACCTGCTCAATACAGATGACCGCTACCCAGCACAAACCAAGCTGATGCAGCAAAACTGCCTGAATCTGTGTGGACTATTTGGTGTCCCAGACACCATGGCAAAGGTGATTGAATTCGTGCTGGTGCATAACGCTAATACAGGCTTACACCACTTGGTTCAGGCGACTGAACTCACCCTGTTAGAGCAGGATTTTACTGACCTTATTGCGCAGCAAGCAGGGTTAAGCCGTGCTGAAGTGTTGGAATACTTGATGGTTTTGGTGGCACAGGGGCTGTTTTTAGAGGGCTATGACTGTGGTGAAATTCATACCATGGGCATACCACGCCCCATGTTACAAACTCTGATGCGTGAAGAGGTGGATAGCAAAGAAATGCTATTGCATACCATGCTGCACCCAAGCCCTGAGCCAAAGTTTAGGCTCAAACACTTCCCGCATGTGAATACCGACCTGTTAAGTCAGTACCTGCATCAAGCCTGTGCGGAGCAGCATGGGGGGGTTAGCATTTTACTCTATGGTGATGCAGGCAACGGCAAAACCGAGTTAGCGCGAACCTTGGCTGACTACAGTGGCCGCATACTGTTTGAAGTGCGCAACCTGAAAATGGATGAAGGTAAGCCCAGCAACGAGTTCAGTGCCAAAAATGCCAGTGGTCAGCGTCTTGAACACTTGGCCTTGTTGCAGCGCCTACTGGCGGGTTCATCGGATGCCATCTTATTGATAGATGAATGTGAAAGCTTGTTTCGTCAGGCTGATGGGGGTTATAGCAAAGAGACACTACACCGGATGATTGAGCAATCCGAAGTGCCTTGTATCTGGATCACCAACCATGTCTATGAGCTGGAAAACAGCTACATCAGGCGCTTTAAGCTCTGCGAAGAAGTGCGCCAGCCGGATAAGAAAACCCTGCTGTCGATTGCAAAACAGTCGTTTAAGGGCTTATCGGTCAGTGAGAAATACGCGAAATCACTGGTCAATACGCCAAGTATAACCCCTGCCATATTGCAAAATGCAGGCTATATCGCCAACACCATGGCGGTTGCCAGTAGTGAAGCGCAGCAAGTGATTGGTGATGTGGTGGAAGGAACATTACGGGCGTGCATGCTGTGGAAAGATGGCCTGACGTACAAACAACAAATGGCATTCGACCCAACCTTACTGAACCTGAAACAAGGGCCAGAGGTACTGAATGAAATTGCCTATGCGGTGGAACACCAACAGCCCGTACGGGTGCTGTTATGTGGACCGCCTGGCACGGGTAAAACCGCCTTTGCGCATTATCTGGCCGAGCAGAACGACCATGACCTGTTTCGGGTGAAATGCTCAGACATCTTAAGTAAATACGTGGGAGATAGTGAAAAGCAGGTGGCTCGGTTATTTGAAACCGCCCACCACGAACAGAAAATCCTGCTGCTCGATGAAGTGGACAGCCTGCTCACCAGCAGGGAGCGACTGAAATCACACCATGAACTGACGCTTGTTAACGAACTGCTAGCACAGATGGAGTGCTTCACTCAGCCGCTGTTCGCAGCAACAAACTACGAGACGCTATTAGACAAAGCTGTACTGCGTAGATTCGATTTTAAGCTCGACTGTGACTACTTGACTGCACCGCAAGTGATAGCGCTCTACAAGCGCGCTCTGAGCGTTAAAACGCTGGCAGATGAAGAGCTTAGCGCACTAGCTCAGCTCAAGCTGCTGACCCCAGGCGATTTTGCAATCCTTGCTCGTCGCATGATGTTTCAACCCAAGCAAAACCATCGCACTTCGGCACTCGAGCTGCTGAAAGGCGAAAACAACCGCAAGCAACCCAACAGAACCATTGGCTTTGTCCATTAGGCTCTGATTAACCAAAACTCCGAGGTATCTATGACTACATTATTGAGTTCTCTCAAGGTGATCGACCGTCCAAAAATCGAGCCGAAGCCACCGATTTTAGGCAAGCGTATGAAGTTGATTGAAAAGCTGGATGAACAGCTTGCTATGGCGCAGTGCATGTTACAAAACCAAGCCTTTGAGGCGTTTAAAGACAAAAGCATCAAAGACCCTGAAACTGGTGAGCGCAAAATCGTTAGAAAACGCAAAGCCGTCCGGCCTTGGTATTACGACAGCGATAACCACTACTACTTTGAAATCAAGGTGGGGTTAAAAACCATGGAGCTGGCGAAGGGTAAAACGGCTATTGATGTAGGGCCAAAAGAGAAACTGCTGGAGGTGATAGGCATCATCATTCAGGCGGTTGAACGTGGTGAGTTAGACCAGCAGATTTTACAGGTATCACCGCCCAAAGCACCGAAGGTAAGACGCACCAGCAAAGCAGAACTCGCCAAAGCGTAATGTGCAATCTATTTCAAAACCACCACAGGCCGGACATCAGTTCCGGCCTTTTTATATCTTTAGGAGGCTTTATGGCAACCCTACGTGAAATTGATGTGAAGTACCGCTTTAAAGAAGTGGAATGCAACATCATTGGTCAATCAGTGACTGAGCCAGAGGTTGTGGCCAAGCTCTTTGACTACCTGAAACACGAAACCAAGGAGCAGTTTATCGTCGTCAACCTGACCAGCCAGCATGACATTAACTGTTTTGAGGTGGTGGCAACAGGCAGCACAGATTCAGTCTGTATGCGTCCGGCAGAGATAATGCGCACGGCCATAATATTAAATCTTAAAGCAGTGCTGCTGATTCATAACCACCCATCAGGGAAATCAAAACCCAGTCAGGCCGACATTAATTTTACAAAGCGGGTCTGTGAAGCCGCCAAGGTGATGGATATCAACATACTGGATCATGTGATCATCGGCCTTGATACCTTCACCAGCCTGCAACAAACCCACTCCCACATATTCAACTAACACCACCAGAAGGAATTTAACGATGCGTATTCAGTACGAGGGCCTTGCTTTGCCTGTAAGTAGCACACTGGTAAACCACCTGATTAAGTTACTCAAAGACCATGACTTTAGCAATGCCAGCACAGTCACCATCAACTTCAGAGATCCAGACTACAGCGCTGAAAAACGTGGCTACCATCCGGTTGAGATCATGTTATTTCGTAAAGGTGATACGTGGCACTTTGCCTACATTACCGACTTTAAATATGTCGGCCAAGGGCAAGACGTTGAACTTGCAAAAGATTTGGATTTTGACTTTCAGGCGGGGGTGTTTCAGACATTGTATGGGTATTACCGGATAGAAGAAGGGTTAGACATCTATCCGGTGTGGGAGGATAACTTTTGCTGTTACTGGCAAAGTATTGGAGTGTTTGTAGTCACAATAACCAATAACTAATCGTCACCAAAGTAAGTTTTTAGAAACTGGTATGCCAAGGCTTTGTCAGCATTTGGTAAAGCCTGAATTACCGCAATAGTATTAATTTTTCCCGATGTCGAATCCCAAAAGTTTTTCTTAACGACCTGATGACGACCACAAAGGGCTTGCCATTGTGCAGGGTCATTAGGGTCAGAATTAGGGTTGACCGAATGCGGCTGCATATGGTCAGGAGTTAATTTGACCGTGCCTCCGCCAATAGGGTCAATATCACCTTCGGCCAAGCAGCAATGATGCCCGCCTTCTGTCCACTCACACCTGTTATTTGCACGAGCAAGCACTAAGCCCCACGTATCTTTAGTTGGAAGAACTCTTTTTCCAGCAGACGCACGTTTCTCCAGTGAATCCAGCACATACTCTTCGACAGACAGATAACTACGATCTCTTTTCGACAAAATCGTATAACCATCATCAGTTCGCAATTCTGATAATCGTTGGTGCCAGTTCTCTGGTTCCTTCCCTGTTATCGGATCTTTTGAAACTTCTATAAGCATTTGTCGGGTAACAACTTTACCTACGTTATCAATCAGGAAGGCTTCTAAACGCTTTTTAATTGCTTTTTGTTCGTAGTTTTTAGTCAACGACCCCATTGGATATGGGTTTTGTCCTTTCATCCAGTTCTCCATATATAGCGGCTTAGCTCTCTGTTATCATACCACCATAAAATAAGAGTAAAAGAAAGATGTCACTAAAAATCAAACAGATAGATTATTCTGAAACACCTGCTGTTAGCGAGATTCCAGACATCAGAAATACAGACGATGACTGTGCTCTTTACGTCGGTGATAACCTTTCGGTTATGAATCAATTGTCAGGCTTCTTATCTGGCTCGGTAAACTTTTGCTACATCGACCCACCATACAACACAGGTAGCAAGTTCATTTACAACGACCGTAGATACTCAACGAACGATCCTGTATGGGGTAGTCATTTTGCTTGGATGGAGTTCATGCGGCCACGGCTGGAATTGGCAAAGACTCTTTTAGCTGACGACGGAATTATTGCAGTCAGCATTGATGACTATGAACAGCCATACCTCAGAATTTTACTCGACCAGATATTTGGCGAAACGAATTTCATAAGCTGTATAACTACCTGCCGAAGCAATAATGGTAAGGGTGCGCGTGGCAATATTGCTACTAACCATGAGTACATTGTTGTTTATAGTAAAAGTAAATCGGCCAAAGTCCGTGGTCTACCAGACTTGGATTTAGAGTCATACAATAAATTTGATGAGCACGGCGAGTATCGGATTGATGGTCTGTTTAGGAAGAAAGGTGACGCGAGCCTCAGAACAGATAGACCTAATATGTTTTACCCACTGTACTTTGATGACCTAGGGCGGGTGTTCACAGAAAATGTGATTCCAGGACTCAAAGAAGTATATCCTGTAGATAGCCAAGGTATAGAGCGTCGTTGGCTTTGGGGCAAAGATAAAGCTACTGCTGAATCATGGAAGCTCTACTCAAGCCCTAAAGGCGTTGTCTACGTAAAAAACTACTTTGACCGTTCTAAACGTATTAAACCAAAAAGCTTATGGGTTGATAATCGTTACCTTACAGAAAGGGCGACAAACCAGATAAAAGAAATTTTTGGTTCAAAGGTGTTTGAGACACCAAAACCAGTTGAACTGTTAGAAGATCTAATTGATAGCCACACATCAGAAAACGCCTTGATATTGGACTTTTTTGCAGGCACAGGGACAACGGCTCACGCTGCATTTAATCTCAATAAAAAAGACAATGGTAATCGGAAGACCATTTTAGTTGAGCAAGATGCAGCTATTGATCCATCGCATGTTGCTTATGAGAACGGGTTCAGAGTGATTAGTGATATTACTCAGAGGAGGCTAGATTGGCTTGTTAAAGTCCACAAGTTTAAATATATCCGAGCATAACTATATTTATCATATCGAAGATGTTTTGTAATGAATGAATTAAGTGATGTATCTTTACTGAATTAATACCCTTAGGTAATAACTTTGAATGAGGTCAACGTGCGAATAGAAGAGTCTAGATATTCAATTGCAGAACTAATCGACATGCATAAACGTAAAGATTTGTTCGTTAATGAAGAATACCAAAGAGCACCTAGACTTTGGCCATCCAGCGCAAGAAGTTACTTTATCGATACGATTTTAAACGATTACCCATTCCCTAAAATTTTCTTTAACGAAATGATTGATCGAAATAGTAGAAGACCAAGGCGTGAACTGGTCGACGGCCAACAACGATTACTATCTATATTTGACTTCGTTGACGACAAATTTGCTCTAGGAAGAAACTCTAAAATTTACCAAGGTCTTTATTTCTCGCAGTTAGAGGAAGATTTACAAACAAAATTTTTATCCTACACGGTATCAGTTGATGTAATTCGAGGTGCTCAACGTGCTGAAATATTGCAAATGTTTAGACGGATGAATGCTTATACACTGCCACTGAATGAAGCTGAGAAACGTCATGCTGAGTATTTCGGTGAATTTAAAGATTGGGTAAATAGACAACTAGATGGATTTGGTGAAATTTTCTCAAACTGGGGCATTTTATCTAATAGACAAATCGTAAGAATGGCTGATGCCGAACTAATTACAGAGATCGCTTTAGCAATAACTCATGGGGTAGTAAGCTCCAGTCCTAAAAAGCTAAAGGACTTATACGAAGTCAAAGATGCATCATTTGATGAGGCTGATGATTTCTCTACTAAACTTGCAGAAATTTTCCACGAGATTCAAACGTCCTTGTCAGAAATTCAGTCATCGTTTATGACAAAACACTACGTGTTTCTGTCTTTAATAGTCTCGATGTACCATTTGAAATGGGGCATTCCGCATTTGGCTGATAAGTTGGGAATCGAACCCAAAGGCTTGTTTTTCCAAGATAAAACCAAAGCAGTGGCAAACTTACTTGAACTTGCTGCGGCTCATGAAATGAAAGATTTAAGTAAACACAAAGAATACGTTGCAGCCTGTTCAGAGGGCGCCAATAGGGAAAAGCAACGACTGGTAAGGGTAGCATACATATCTAGAGCCCTATTAGACGAGATCTGATAATGCATCTAGAAGCTGAACATCGAAAGTTCATGAAGCGGCTTAGATATTTTGAGGGGCAGTTGGGTGACTTTGCAGCTACCCATAATGTCAGGGAGCTTAATTTTGAGCAATTGATGTTTTTAGAAGGATTACTGTCCAATTTATGGCAGAGTTGGGGGCGGTTTAGTCGGTCAATTTTTTTAAAATCAGCAATGGGAGCTACCACCAGAAGTGGTAGCGTAACTCACCCTATAGACCCTATAACTAATAGTGAATCGCGAATTTCATATATTGCAATTAGATTAGCAAAGGGAAACAGAATAGACCCTCTTCTCACCAACCTTGAAAAAAGAAAAGAGCCCACATGGGGAGATATTGACGTTCTTCACACCATAGTTAACGCAAGTACGCTAACGAACAAATCCAAGCTTAGTTCAGGACTCACTTTAGATATATACCCCAAAATTTTACAATCAATTAGAAATTCTTCAGCCCATACAAATACCGAGACAATACAGAGCATCTATGATTATGCATCTCTATTCACGTCTTTCAAAATTCAACATCCATGTGAAGCTCTGTTTTGGACAGATAATACAAGCAAAGATTTTCTTGGGATGACGTGCATAGCTACATTGGGAATTATGGCCGAAATCGCCACTGAATAATTTTGGCGCAAAAGGCAAAAGCAGAATGCTATTTATTAATGACTAGGAGTTTTTACTAAGATTCATTTGTTAATGCATTTAGTAAAACCACTAAATGGCATTTTATTTTGAAATTAATATTAATAGTATTGGTGCCTAGGGTCGGACTCGAACCGACACGAAGTTTCCCTCGGCGGATTTTGAATCCGCTGCGTCTACCGATTTCGCCACCCAGGCATATAGAAGGGGCATTTCTAAAACTTTACAAGACTTTACAAGCTCGGTTTACTTATCTAGTCTTTTTATTCACTTACTAATCAACCACTTAAGCCTAAATTCATCGTTGACGCGTTGCATTTTGAATCCGCTGCGTCTACCGATTTCGCCACCCAGGCATTGAGGGGGGTCTTGCGTGGTAAACAGCCGTGATTATACAAAGCTTGGCTGGCTTCGCAAGCAAAAAATCAATGGCAACAGTTAATTGCGTAATTTTTAAGCGCTCCGGCTTTGGCCTTTGGCTGTTGCCGCTCTGGGCTTGCATGCTAAACTGCGTTTTTTTCTGCATAGTGTATGCGGGCGGAATTTGCCGGAATGAGAGTGGATTTTATGTTTGCAGAAACGCCGCGGGCGGGACTGGTACGCAGATTAGGCGTGCTGCTGTATGATTTTATGACTTTGATTGCGTTATTAATGCTGGCGATGTTGCTGGCGCTGGCGCTGGTGGCTGGGCTGGAAAAAGCCGGTTTGTTGTCGCTGGTGGGTTATCAGGACGCAGCTGAATATATTCAGCGTCATGCTTTGTGGTTTCAGTTGTATCTGCTGGTTTGGGTGTTGTGGTTTTATCTGTATTTCTGGTGTAAAGCCGGGCAAACCCTGGGCATGCGGGCCTGGCGTTTATTGCTGGTGCAGCAAAATGGTGCGCCAGTGACGTTAAAACAAGCACTTATCCGCTTATTTACCTCGTTAGGTGGACTTGGCAATTTATGGTTGTTGGTGCGCTGGAAACAAAAACTGGCGCTGCAAGACCAGCTGTCCGGCACTATGGTTTTAGTGCTGAGTAAAGAACAAAGTCAGCAGTTAAATTTGCACCGTCAGGCGCGTTAATTGCTTTTATCAAAGAGGGCAGGCCGCAGTTTTGCAATAGCAGTGACGCAATAGCAGTTACGCAATAAGCACAGCGGGCGGCTTTGCTGTTGTTTGCCCCGTCTAACCAGCCCTTTTTGGTCTTTTATACTGATTTTGCGGCGAAAAGGGCAAAATCAGTATTGATCTGTGATGTTCCGGCCTTTGTAACCCTGTTATTTTTGTGATGCAGCTGAAAAAAGCAGCAGTGAGTCAGAACATCAAATGGCATCATCAGCTTTGGTATCAAATAATTTTTGCCGGCATTTATCTGCGCGCGAAATGGCTGCAGCCCATGCTGGATAAGGGGGGCAGAATAAAAACAACACATCATCTGATGTTACCGCTGTTGTCACAGCACTTATTTTCAGCAGAACAGCCTCAAGTTTTCCCTTTAGGTTCCGATATAAAAGTATCAGGGATCACCAAGTGGACAACATCATGCAAGAACATCAACGCCTGCAAAAAATTCGCGAAATTGGCATTCGTTTGCATGAACTTGGCCTTGTCAGCAAAAAAGCTGAAACTTCTTATGCATCACTTGCTATTAACTACTTGTTTAGTTTGTATAAAATGCCAAAACCAAGCGGAGTTTCATTACAGGAAACTTTGCAACAACTGGCTGAAGCTGTGGTGCTGGAACATAAACTGGCATATCGTCGTTTAAGTGCAGACTCAGTGCTGGATTTTTTCAGCCACAGATATCAGGTTTCAGCGGCATCAGCTCTGGTGCATCCTTCTTATCGTCGCCGTCATACAGCGGGCGCCAGTTTACAATTTGCCTGATTTTTGCCTGACGCTTGCTATCTTTGCACTTGCCAAAGCGTGGAAAGCAGAGGAAAAAAGGGAAAACACCAGCATCTGCAGATATAAAAATCTGCATCACTACCAGCGGCGGGACAGGAGCCGCTGGCAGTCAATCACACTGATATTTTCCCAAGCAGGAAAGCCTTAGCTCAGGTTGAGTCCCCCGGCAAAATTGCGGTACAACAACACCAATAACTGAAAATTCTGCTGACTTAATCTGGCTTGTTCATCACGGGCGGCCAGTAGTTCCCGCTCTGCATCCAATAACTCCAGAAAATCGGCATTACCAGCTTCAAACCGGGCTTTGGAAAGTGCAACCGCTGTGCTGGTGGCGGCCACTTGTTGTTGCTGAATGAGCTGCTGGCGCCGGCTTAAGTTGTAACTTTCGAGGCTGTATTGCATGTTGCTGAGTGCATCCAGCACTTGCTGGCGAAAATCGGCCAGCGCCATTTGTTCACTGGCTTTGGCGCCTTTAATGCGGGCTTGTACCGAAGTCCAGTCAGCACCTTGCCAGCTTAAACTCGGGGCCAGAGCCCAGGCGCGTTGATCGCTGCCCAAAGTTAAACCGGGCGCTGAGATAAAACCCAAAAAGCCACTCACCGAGACATTGGGATATAAATCTGCGGTGGCTACGCCAATATCGGCAGTGCTGGCGGCCAGTTGCCGCTCGGCCTGGGCTATATCTGGCCTGTGGCGCAACAGATCTTTGGTGATTGCGATGGCCTGAGGTTGTTTCAGCTCTGGCAAAGCTTGTTTGCCTGCTTCAGTTTGTTGTAATTGCAGCTGTTCGGGGCTAAAACCCAACAGTGCCGCCAGCGTAGTGAAAGCCCGGCTTTTATTGGTTTCAAATTGCGGCAAGCTGGCTTCGAGTTGATAGAGCTGGGCTTTAATACGCGCCAGCTCTAAATCTGATGCCATACCAGCGTCCCGTCTTGCCAGAATCAACTGCTCAGTTTGTTGCATATTGGCGAGGTTTTGCTGCGCAACCGCCAGACGCAGCTCTGCACCGCGGTAATCACCATAACTTTGTGCCACCTGGGCAATAATGCCGATTTGCGCGTCCTGCCAGGCAAATACCGCACTTTCTGCCCTGGCATTGGCCGCTTCGCTGGCACGTTTTAATTTGCCGGCTAAATCTAAATCCCAGCTTAAAGTGCCGCGCAGTTGTGATTGGCGGTTATATAGTGCGTTGCCATCAACACTATTTACAGCGCCTGCTACTTCGGCCGGTGTGCGGCTTGTTTGATAGCTGCTATCCAGTGCAACTTTGGGCCAGAGATTGTCGTCGCTGTCGGCAAATACCGCATAAGCCCTGGCCACATTCGCTTGTGCTTTAGCCAGCTGCTGGTTTTGCTCAAGTGCAGTTTGAATAAGCCGGTTCAGCTCGGCGTCCTGAAACTTTTGCCACCATAAAGTGGCGTTATCAGGAAGCGTCATATTGCCAGCTGTTTCAGCTATCGCCGGCATGGCCATGGTGGTGTTGAGTGAGGTTGGCGCCTGATAATCAGGGCCAACGGCGGCACAACCAAGTAGCGCGCTGGTGAAAAGCGCCAGTACTGCTAAACGGGTTTTTGGCAACCGGCTTTGACGGCTGGCGTTGTTGTTGGCAGCCCTCAGAGATTGCCCGGAAATCTGAGTGTTTGCAGTCAGATTTAATCTTATATTCAATAACTTAACCATGAGTCAGCTCCTGCGAGGTGGCAGCACTGGTGCGGGCAGCTCTTTTGGCCAGCACATAATAAAACAGTGGGGTTAAAATCAGACCAAAAATGGTGACACCAATCATGCCGGCAAATACCGCCACCCCCATGGCCTGACGCATTTCAGCACCAGCGCCGGTGGAGAACACCATAGGTACCACACCCATAATAAAAGCAATCGACGTCATCAAAATGGGGCGCAGTCTTAAACGGGCCGCTTCTAAAATGGCGGCCAGTGGCGCCATGCCGTGGTCTTGTTTTTCCTTGGCAAATTCCACCATCAGAATGGCGTTTTTGGTGGCAAGACCAACCAATACGATGAGGCCAATCTGGGTGAAAATATTGTTGTCACCACCGTATAACAACACACCGCTGATGGCTGAAAGTAAGGTCATAGGCACTATTAAAATAATGGCCAAAGGCAGGCTTAAACTTTCGTATTGGGCGGCCAGCACCATAAACACCAGCAGCACCACCAGCGGGAACACCAGATATTCGGCGTTACCGGCCAGAATTTGCTGATAAGAAAGTTCTGTCCACTCGTAGGTCATGCCGGCTGGCAGAGTCTCGGCCAGAATTTTTTCAATAGCGGCCTGGGCTTCGCCAGAGCTAAAACCAGGCGCCGGGCCACCGTTAATTTCGGCTGTGGTGTAACCGTTGTAGTGCATCACACGGTCTGGGCCTGCACTGTGAGATACCTTCACAAAGGAACCCAGCGGTATCATATCGCCTTGATTATTGACCACTTTAAGTGCAGCAATTTGCGAAGGATCTTGCCGGAAGCTTTCGTCGGCCTGCACATTGACCTGATAGGTGCGGCCAAACTGGTTAAAGTCGTTGGCATAAGTGGTACCTAAATAACCTTGTAACGTCTGGAACAGCGTGTCTAAAGAAACGCCCTGTGCTAAAGCTTTGGTGCGGTCTACGTCTAAATCCAGCTGTGGCACGTTTACCTGATAACTTGAGAATACCCCAGCCAATTCAGGCGTTTGCCAGGCTTTCATCATCACTTGTTGCGTTACTTTGGCAAGTTCAACATAACCTAAGTTGGCTCTGTCCTGAATTTGCAAACGGAAACCACCTATGGTGCCTAAACCCTGTACCGGTGGAGGTGGGAATATGGCAATAAAAGCGTCCTGAATACCGGCAAATTTGGCATTTAAATCAGCGGCTATGGCATTGGCTGAAAGCTCCGGGCCTTGGCGCTCGTCAAAACTTTTTAATGGCGTAAACACAATGCCGCTATTGGGGCTATTGGTAAAACCATTGATGCTAAGACCAGGGAAGGCCACTGAGTTGGCAACACCAGGGTGCTCCAGCGCAATACGTGACATTTCTTTGATGACAGCTTCAGTGCGCTCTAACGAAGCTGCGTCCGGCAACTGGGCAAAAGCCACCAGATATTGTTTGTCCTGACCCGGCACATAACCTGTGGGTGTGCTTTGGAATAACCCGGCGGTTAAACCCAACATACCAATATAAATAATGCCAACCAGAGCGCCAAAACGAATCACCTTACGCACCAGCAGGCCATAACCTAAAGAGGCTTTATTAAACAATCGGTTAAATGGCTGAAATAACCAGCCACCTAAGGCTTTGTCCATCACGCGGGTCAGTTTATCTTTAGGCGCGCCATGTGCTTTTAACAACAAGGCCGACAGCGCCGGGCTTAAGGTTAAAGAGTTAATGGCTGAGATAAAGGTAGAAATAGTAATAGTCAGCGCAAACTGCTTATAAAACTGACCTGTTAAACCTGTCATAAAAGCAGTGGGAATAAACACAGCTGCCAATACCAAAGTGGTGGCAACAATTGGGCCTGTCACTTCTTTCATGGCTTTTTGCGTGGCTGCCAGCGGGCTTAAACCATCGGCAATATTACGCTCAACGTTTTCCACTACTACTATGGCGTCGTCTACAACTATGCCAATGGCCAGTACTAAACCAAATAAACTCAAGGCGTTGAGCGAAAAACCCATTAAGTGCATAAAAGCAAAGGTACCGACCAAAGACACCGGCACTGCCACCAGTGGAATAATAGAAGCGCGCCAGGTTTGCAGGAATAACACCACCACCAGCACCACCAACAGCACAGCTTCCAGCAGGGTTTTCACTACAGCTTCAATAGAACCACGCACAAAAACTGTGGGGTCGTAGACGATGTCGTAACTTAAACCCTGTGGGAAACTTTTTGACAGTTCCGCCATTTTGGCCCGCACATCATCAGAGATTTGAATGGCATTAGAGCCAGAGGCCTGAAACACCGGAATAGCCACAGCGTCTTTGTTATCGAGCAGAGATTTCAGTGCATAAGTGCTGGCACCCAGTTCTAACCTGGCCACGTCTTTTAACCGGCTGATTTCACCTTGTGCACCCACTTTAATAATAATGTCGCCAAATTCTTCTACTGAGCTGAGCCGGCCTTTGACGTTGATCAATAACTGAAAATCGCTTTCGCCCGAAGGCTGCGCACCTAAACTACCGGCTGCTGCCTGTTGGTTTTGTTCACGAATGGCGGCCACTATATGTTGTGGGGTCAGGTTCAGCGCCGACACTTTATGTGGGTCCAGCCACACCCGCAGGCTGTATTCACCGGCACCAAATAACCGCACAGCACCTACACCTTCAATACGCGCCAGCTCGTCTTTGACGTTTTGCGCCGCATAGTTAGACAAATACAGCATGTCGTAGCGGTTATCCGGCGAGGTTAAATGCACCACCATGGTTAAATCCGGTGAGGATTTTTCGGTGACAATACCCAGGCGCTGCACTTCTTGTGGCAAACGGGGTTTGGCACGGTCGACCCGGCTTTGTACCTGAGTCTGGGCGCGGTCAACATCTGTGCCTATGGCAAAAGTAATGGTCAACGTCATACGGCCATCAGAAGTGGCCTGGGATGACATATACAACATATTTTCCACACCGTTAATTTCCTGCTCCAGCGGCGAAGCCACAGTGTCGGCTATGACTTTAGGGTTGGCGCCAGGGTAGTTGGCGGTCACCACTACTGTTGGCGGCACTACTTCCGGATATTCGGTTATCGGCAGTTGCCACACAGCTATGGCGCCACTGATTAAAAACAGCAGCGACAACACAGCGGCAAAAATGGGTCTTTTAATAAAAAATTGCGAAAGCATAAGGGCTCCTTAACCGCGGCTGTTGCCAGTGGTGTTGCTGAGTTGCTGGCTGCTGTTTTGACTAATGTCGACTACCGCTTTAACAGGTTGTGCTTTGATTACAGGTTGTTTTGCAACAAGTTTTGCTGCTGCTTCGTCCAGTTGTTGCTGGGTGGTTTTAAGCGCCTGCAAAGTTTCAGCAGAGGTCATAGCCACAGGGTTTGGCGTGATTTGCATAGTCGGGCGTACCCGCTGCAGGCCATTCACCACAATAGTTTCGTTGGCCTTCAGCCCTTGTTTGATAATGCGCAGGCCACCGACTTTTTCACCTAAAGTGACAGCGCGGTATTGCAGCTGCTGTTTGTCGTCCAGCACCAGCACAAACTTGTTGTTAAGGTCGGTGCCAACAGCTTTGTCATCAATCAGAATGCCCTGGTAGCTTGCGCTGCCGGTTAGTTTGATATTGGCAAAAAGGCCAGGGATCAACAGGTTATCTTTGTTATCAAACACAGCTCTGGCGCGGATGGTGCCGGTTTGTGGGTTAACGCTGTTATCGAGAAAATCCAGCTCGCCGGCAAAGCGGTAGTCCTGGTCTGAACTTAGCGCCATCAACACCGGGCTTTGTTCGCGGCTGTCAGCACGTTCACCTTTGGCGGCAAGCGCCACATATTTCAGGTAAGTTTGTTCGTCAGCGTCAAAATAAGCGTAGATTTTTTCGGTAGACACTATGCTGGTCAGCTGGCTTTGGCCGGCGTGCACAAAGTTGCCGCTGGTGATCAGCGCATTGGAAATGCGGCCGCTGATAGGAGCAGTCACCCGGCTATGGGATAAATCGAGTTGCGCTTTATCAAGGGCTGCACTGACTGCTGCCACCTGAGCTGCACTTTGCTCCATTCTGGCGCGACGGGCGTCCAGTAACTCTTCGGCTATCGCTTTTTGCTTGCGCAGTTTTTCGGCCCGTTCAAAGTCGTTTTTCGCCAGTTGCTGGTTACTTTTGGCAGCAATTAACTCGGCTTGCAGCCGTTTGACTTCAGCCTGAAAAGCACGGTCGTCAATCTGAAACAACAAATCGCCTTTTTGGACCAGCTGACCTTCCGAAAACAGCACCTGCGTCAGGTAACCCGAAACGCGAGGCACCAAAGCCACAGTTTCAGGCGCCTGCAATCGACCGGTAAAGTGGTCCCATTCGGTAATACGTTGTTCAACCACAGTGGCAACATCTACTGTTGGTCCTGTCTGAGCACCGGCGGCTGGCGGGGCTGCTTCTGGTTGGCTACATGCGGCAAGCACAACTGCGGCAATGCTGGCGAGTATAAAGTTTTTGACAGTATGTGTTTGGCGCATAACAAGGTCCTTTTAGGGTTGAGCTGGCAGCAATCTTTTGTGGTTGCTGCGTTATGTACTGACTGGTATATTGTACTGGTCGGTAAATATATAGGATGTGAAAACGGAGTCAATGTTTTTCTGTACCAATCGGTAAAAAACTAAAGAACATTTTGTGCTAAGCAAAACAGGCTTTGGCTATATCAAAAAATTTGTTGGCAAAAGGGCTGTAGTTAGTGAGCTTTTTTGTCGCTGGTTGTGGCTGCTTAAGTGGTTGAATTGGCATCGTTCTGGTCAGAGCTGTTGCAGTCGGAAAAATGCTGCTG
This sequence comes from Rheinheimera sp., assembly GCF_030824435.1. GTDB lineage: Bacteria > Pseudomonadota > Gammaproteobacteria > Enterobacterales > Alteromonadaceae > Pararheinheimera. The sequence continues at coordinate 42,142 of NZ_JAVBXS010000052.1, read as the reverse complement.
GCAAGATTTCTGTACCGCTCGGTAGGTATGGCGTGCTTTACAAGGCTTGCAAAGCTGATTACTCTGTCGCCATAGAATTACCCTGTTGCAGTTATGGTTATTGAGGAGTTTTGTGATGTCAGAAAACCAGGCTCAGGTAGGTCGCCCGCGTGCATTTGACATGGATAAAGCTTTGCAAAAAGCCCTCGAAGTGTTCTGGGCCAAGGGTTACGAAGGCGCGTCTTTGCCGGATTTAACCGAAGCTATGGGCATTAATAAACCCAGTTTGTATGCAGCTTTTGGCAATAAAGAGCAGTTGTTTTTAAAAGCCATTGAGCTTTATGAAAACCGCCCTTGTGCTTTTTTTCAACCGGCTTTATTACAACCTACCGCTTATCAGGTGGCGGAACATATGTTGTTTGGCGCCGCAGCGGCCAATGCAGATCCAAGCCATCCAAAAGGTTGTGTGGTGGTGCAGGGCGCTTTGTCATGCAGCGACAGCGCCAATAATGTCAAACAGGCTTTGATTGAAAAACGGCAAAAAGGTGAGTTGCAGCTGCAACAGCGTTTAGAACAAGCCCAGGCCGCCGGTGAAATTCCTCCCGACGCCGACTGTGGTGCGCTGGCGGGTTTTATTGTGGTGCAAATTCAGGGTATGTCGATTCAGGCCGCCAATGGCGCCAGCGCTGAGCGTTTACAACAAGTGGCCGCTATTGCGTTGTCGGCGTTTAAGGCCTTGTTACAAAAAGAATAAAGTGTTATTGATTGGGCTGCGTCTGTACGGCGCAGTCTGGTTATGTTTAAAAATTACTGCAAAAAAACTTTCAAAAGCCTTTTAGAAAACGCTTTAAAAAACCTCGCAGAAAACAGACAAAAACCGCTTTGAAAACTAAGGTTTTTTGCGGTTTTGTGGCAACGCCTGTTTGCAATGACCGGCAGTTCTGAAGTGCGCCGCCTGCTTTACCCAGCCTTGCCCGGGCGAGTGTTGGGCACAAATCAAACCACCTGTTATTTTACTTTGCCACTGATACCAGGGCGCCTGTTCTGCCATGCTGGTGGTACAGAGCAGCAATAACAACAGGATCATTGCATCACGCATCACAGCTCCTTTTTATCTGAAACTTAATAAAACCACTGGTTGCTTCCGGCTTTTTGCTGCTGCAACGCCGGTGTACCGTACATCCTGTACATCACCGGCTTTTTGCTCCTGCAACGCCGGTGTACCGTACATCCTGTACATAAAAAAAATTAAAGCAAAGTAAATGCCAGCTGTTGGCGTCAAACTTTTGTTTTTAAGCATAAAAACCAGTTCAAGGCCAGATTTTGTCAAGCCTTGCTGCCGTTTGTTGTGGTGCTGATGCTGTTGTTGATTGAACCCAAAGCCGTTAGTGGCAGTCAGATGAAGACATGCGTCAGTTCAGCGGTGGTTTTCAGCTGCGGTAAGGAAGACCTGATTGCACGCGTGACACCTGAGATCAGCAAAAGGAGTCACACGCTATGTATCAAGCCACTATTCCCGATAATGAGCCTATGCGGCTCGCTACCCTGCATACGTCACAATTACTGAATTGTCGTGGTAATGAGCAGTTTAACCGGCTCATTCGTTTAGGGCGGCGTTTATTACAAATGCCGATTTGTGCTTTGCATCTGGTCGACGCTGAGCAAATCCGCGTACTGGCCGCTCAGGGTTGTAATTTAACCGGCAGCGACCGGCAAAGTTCGTTTTGTGGCCATACCATTCTGGGAGACGATGCTTTGGTGATTCAGGACACCCGGCATCATCCTTACTTTTTTGATCATCCGCTGGTGCAAGGCCCTGAAGGGATCCGCTGTTATGTCGGTGTACCTTTACGCGCTTTTAATGGCTGCAAAATTGGCACCTTGTGCCTGATGGACAAAGTGCCCAGAGACATATCGGCCGATGATTTGGCCGCTTTGCGTGATTTAGCTTTGTTAACAGAACAAGAACTGGCGGCCTGTCAGCTGGCCATTATTGACGATTTAACCAGTCTGGTGAACAGAAGGGGTTTTGAAACTATGGCCAGGTTGTTGTTAAGCAGCAGTGAACGGCAGGGGTTGCCCGCTGTGTTGTTATATTTTGATCTCGATGGTTTTGCCACACTCAATCACGCTTATGGTGAAGCCGAAGGTGACAGGGCTCTGATGCGTTTTGCCCGGTTGTTAAGGCAAACTTTCAGGGGCAGTGATGTGATAGGGCGGCTGGGTGATGATGAATTTGCCGTCTTGGTGGCTAACAGCAATGCGATGCAGGCCGAGCAGATAGTGGAAAGGTTAAGGCAGAGTACGCTGATGCAGCAAAGTCAGGAATCCTGGTCGAGCCCACTGCAGTTTAGTGTGGCTGCTGTGCATTATTTGCCGGATCAAGGTCCCAGTCTGGAGCATTTATTAAGCCGTGCCGATCAGCTGATGTATCAGCGCCAGCAAGGCCAAAGGTTGTGCTGATGTCCGTTGTTGTACAATAAAAAAGCGAAGCTGATGCTTCGCTTTTTTTCGGCTGTAATAAGTGTAAAAGCTTAAGCAGCGTCAACCGGCAGTTTTTTGATTAAAGTGCCAATACGGTCCAGCGAGCTTAAATGAGCGTAAATGGCTGGTAATACACCAAATTTGCGCAGTGACAGGAATTGTTCATCGCTCAGGGCGTCAAACTTTTCGCGGTTAATCACATAAAAACCATTTAAACGGTGATCTTTGCCAGCGGCATCAGTGTATTGCAGGCCATCGGCTTTAAATAAATCCATCTCTTCAATCTGTTTCACAATATTGCGGCTGACGGTGTTAGCGTCGATATAATCGCGGAAGAACTTATTCACACCGTCGAAAAACTCAGTGTTGCTGCCATCTTCGTTAAACAGCGGCTGGCCTTCAGCGCGGCTGACGTTGTCGGCCTGTTCATTTACACATAACACCAGTTGATCATCACCAGACTGAGCCAGGGTAAAAGGGTAAGTGCGGATAGATGCCGGCAGATAACCACCTGTGTAGCTGTCATTTTCTACAAACAGGTTTTGTTCTTCTTTTAAACCATAAACGGCAACTGCGTTATAACCGCTGTTGTCCTGAGCTTTTAAAAAGAAAATCGGGAAATATGGGGCTGCAGCAACAAATTCTTGCAGCATCAGCGGTGCCAGATGACGGCCATTCACTGCTTCTAATGAGAATTTTGGTACTATTTTTAAGTCTTTATGAGTTTCGTTGCTTAATGCGACTGGCTTGGCGAGCATAATAATTCCTCAGATAAATGTCGGTGGCCTGGCAGATGGCGTATTGTGCAACAACACGCCAGAGAAAAAGCCGGCCTTTTTTAAGATACCGCAGCACCATACTATAAAAATATGACAAAATACCAGTGCAGTTTTGCAGAAATATGCTACCCAAAATGGCATTATGCTGGCTTTTATAAGCAAGCCCACGACTAAAGATTTGAATTCACAAATGAAAGCCAAATCTGACTGCACATTTAGTGTCCAGGTGCCTTGTTTTATTGTCTGCAAATGCCCGACCACAAGGTAAAAAGCTGGCTTGGCCCTTGTTGTGTTTCGCCTGAAATAACCAGAAGAGTGTATGAAACCATTGTTAAAACATCGGATCACGCTGCCGTTGTCGGTGATGTTATTGTTGCTGCTGATTTTGTCGCCGCAGCTGTATCTGTTGCCGCAAAAAACCGACCTGCAGGCTTTTTTGCAGCATGGCATTTTGCCGGCATTGCTGCTGTTGTTATTGTTATTGTCGGTCAGTCACAAGCTCAGTAACAGCATCTGGCTTTTGCTGCCTTTTGCCTTGCTGGCACCGCAGGAGTTGTTTTATCTGTCCACTTATCAGAAAGTGACAGACGCCCATGCCATGGCCATTATTGCCGAAACCGATTTGGCCGAAGCGGCCGGTTATTTATCCGGCCTTGGCTGGTTGATTTTACCGGCCATTTTGTTGGTGTTGTTGCTGGTGGCCTTGAGCAGTGCAGTGTGTAAAGTACAAGAATTGCATTGGCCACGTTTTGGCAGGCCTGTGGTGTGGCTGGCAAGTATTGTGTTATGTGGCTGGTTGTATCAACAGGAGCTGGTTTACCGTGAACTCTATCCGGTAAAACAAGGGCGTAATGCCACTGAAACAGCGCTGGCACAAAGGCCTTTGCCCAATACCCACAATTTGTATCATCAGAGTTACCCGCTGAATTTAGTGCTGGCGGCCAACGAATTCAGACTACAAAAAGCCGCTTTGGCTGAAGTGGCCGCGACTGTTGCCGATTTTCGGTTTGGTACCAGTCAGCCTGTAGCAAGCGCTGAGCGGCAAATTTATGTGTTGGTGATTGGCGAAACACTGAGGCCAGACAGATTGCAGCTGAATGGTTACCCACGCGCCACCACACCCAGGTTGGCAGGTTTGGGCAATGTGGTGAGTTTTAGCAATATGATAAGCCCCTGGGCCTGGACCCGGATGTCGGTGCCGGTGATTTTGTCGCGTAAATCAGCGCAGGATCACAGTTATTTTTCCCGTGAAACTTCCATAGTGGCGGCTTTTAAAGAAGCGGGTTTTGCCACAGCCTGGTTATCGACACAAAGCCCGCTGGGGGTGCATGACAGTTCTGTAGCATTGCATGCCAGCGAAGCGGATGAAGTGCAATATTTAAACCCTGTGGGTTATAAAAAAGAAGGTTTTTACGACGATGTGCTGGTTGGTGCATTTTCGCGGGTTTTGGCAAAAGGTACACAAAAACAACTGATAGTGCTGCATACCCTTGGCAGTCACTTTAGTTATGCCGACCGTTACCCCGACAGTTTTGATTTATTTCAGCCTTCGGGCAAAGGCGAAACCCTTGGCATGCACCAAAGGGCCAATAAAGAAAAACTAAATAATGCTTATGACAATACAGTGGCTTATACCGATTACCTGTTATTTAACCTGATCCGTCAGTTGGAAGAACAGAATGCACTGAGCAGCCTGCTGCTGGTCTCGGATCATGGCGAAAATTTGTTTGACGGTGCTTGTGATAAAAGTGGGCATGGCCACAATACCGAGTTTGACTACCGGGTAGCTGCTTTGTGGTGGGGCTCAACCAAATTCCGCAGCCAATATCAGGCCCAGGTGCAGCTGTTAACAGAACGCCGTGATGCACCTTTACTCACCAGCCAAACCTTTCACACCATGTTGGATCTGGCGCAAATCCGTTATCCGGATGAACGTTTGCCACAAAGTTTTGCGTCGGCACTGTTTCAGCCACAACGCCGTGTGCTGGCATCAGGCATCGACTTTGATACGGCAAAACGCAGCGGCGCCTGCAAGCTATTGCCATCACCGGTAAGCCACTGAACAAGCAGCCCGTAAAACAACCCCACGAACAATAACAACACAGCAGCGGCCACTGGTCGGTGTTGTGCTGTCATATTCTTGTCATATAACAGCCATAAAATAGCCACCCGAACGCCATGAAAATGACGCTAAATTGTCATTTAACAGACACTTAACTGTGATAAAGCGGAAAATTTCCGCGCTGTTGCCGGTTTCGCCCTTGAATTTTAACTGAAGCGGTTATACTCAACGGGCTTAAGCTGTCGAACCTTTTTCCTCAATGCTGAGAAGGATTTACCTATGTTCGCCAAGAATATGTTCGTAAAGAATACCTTTGTTAAAAACACCTTGTTGCTTGCGCTGTTATCCGGCTTGTCTTTACCGTTACAGGCCGACCCTTTGACTGTCTACGGTAAAATTAACGTGACGGCACAACAATCTGACGAAGGTGAAGGTTCGTTCAGCGAGTTAAAAAGTAATGCTTCCCGCTTTGGCTTAAAAGGCGATTATGCGCTGGATGGCGAACTGACGCTGGTGTATCAGCTGGAATGGGAAGTTGACCCTTCAGATGAAGCCAACGAAAAAAATATTAAAGCCCGTGACCAGTTTATTGGTATTAAAGGCAGCTTTGGTACTATTAAAGCCGGCCGCAACGACACTGCACTGAAGCTGTCACAAGGCAAAATGGATTTATTTAACGATTACGAAGCGGATATTAAAACCTTGTGGAAAGGTGAAAACCGGATGAGTAATTCTCTGGCCTATATCAGCCCGTCTTTTAACGGTTTTTCAGTGTTGGTCAGCCATGTGATGGAAGACTCAGCCAAAGGTCAGGACGGCCAGTCAGTGGCGCTGATGTATGGTGATGATGGTTTAAAAGACAGCGCCATTTACGCTTCTATTGCGATGGACAACGATATCAGCGGTTATGACACCAGCCGTGCTTTTGTGCAAACCAAATTAGCTGGTTTTAAACTGGGTGCCGGTGTGCAGCAACAGGAACCTATGGCCGGTGGTGCCAAAGATGACGGCTGGCTGGCAAACGTGGCTTACCCAATTGAAAAATATGAATTAAAAGCACAGTTCCAGACGTTGGAAGAGCACGATGGTTACAGCCTGGGCGCCGACTATAAACTGGGCAAAGACACCAAATTATTCGCCTGGTATTCCAGCTTTGATTTTGATAACAAAGTAGACAGCGACTATCTGGCCATTGGTTTAGAACATAAGTTCTAACAGCACTCTGCTGGCCCGATAAAACAAAACCCCACGTTAAACCGTGGGTTTTTTGTTATTGCCGGGCTGCTTTTCGGCTTGTAAAGACAGCAAGCTGTCAGCCAATAGCCATTAGTCATTAGTCAGTAGCTATCAGCCAATAGCAGTTTATAACCAGCCTTTGCGTTTAAAAAACCAATAAGGCGCTAAACCCGCCAATAACATTAAGCCAATCGCCAGCGGATAACCAAATCGCCAGTTTAGCTCCGGCATCAACTGAAAATTCATGCCATAACTGCTGGCCACCAGGGTTGGCGGCAGGAAAATTACCGATACCACCGAGAAAATTTTAATAATGCGGTTTTGTTCAATATTGATAAAACCCATGGCCGACTGCAGTAAAAAGTTCACCCTTTGTGAAAACGACTCGTTGTGTGGCAATAACGACTCGACGTCGCGCAAGACATCACGCGCCTGCTCCAGCTGATCAACAGGCAAGCGGGCCTTGCGCAGCAAAAAACCAATAGCACGTTGGGTGTCCATTAAACAAAGCCGTACTTTCCAGCTCATATCTTCCAGTTCTGTTAAGCGTGACAAACTGTGTTTAAAAGCTTCGTCCTGTTTGCCTTTTAAAATCACCTGGCTGATCACTTCAAGCGCCAGCGAAATTTCTTCTATGGTATCAGCCAGTTGCTCAATTTTTACTTCAAATAAATCCAGTAACAGCTCGTAAGCATTGCCCACCGACAATAAATGGTTGCGTGCTCTCATCCGGTACAACCTGAATACCGGCAGCTCACGCTCGCGCAAGGTAAAAAGCCGGCCATCCCGAATGGTAAAAGCCACAGTGGTGGTGCTGGCCAGGGTTTCCTGGAAAAAAAACAACGAGTGAATATGCAGGCCGTCTTCATCTTCAAAAAAACGCGCCGAAGCTTCAATATCATCAAGCTCCAGCCTTTCGGCCAGCTGCTGACCAAACTGGTCGGTGACAAACTGTCGCTCCTGCTGATCCGGCTCTTGTAAGTCCAGCCATATCGCCTGTGAAACATCGGCATGTTGTTGTAATTCCAGCCGTTGTAACCGTTGTTGTTGCAGGTTAAATATTCTGAGCATGGGGTTCTCCTGCGAAAAAGCAGACTCAGCTGAGCAAACCCGGTACTGATTTTGATGTGAGAGGAAAAAAACTCACGCGCCCCGGTCAGGCCGCGTAATGGCTCGGACAGGAGTCAGTTAAAACCAGAAAATTCGACTGGGTATGTCCAAGGCATGGGTCTCTGAATAAAAAGTTGCGGCGATCATAAGAAGGCGGCTTGCTGCCGTCAAGCTGGAAATACCAGCGGGTGGTTGGTGGCGCTTGTTAAGCCGTATTTGCTTGGGCTTTCCTGAGGGCTGTTGCATAGGAGACACTGCAATTCAACCACATAGGTAACACTCTGGCCGGTTTTGTGGATGTCTGCGGCATGGCTTGGTTGTCAGCTTGCAGCTGAGGTTGCTATGCCGGGTTTCGCCCCGGCAGGCGAGTCCCTTTCTTTGCTGACAAAGAAAGGGACACAAAGAAATCACCCCGGTGTGCCTTCGAAAGCCCGCTAAAAATCAAAAGTTTGAGGCGCCGCCAAAACTCGGCAAGCGCTATGCGTCGCTTGCCTCAAACAGTTGGCGTCTTAAAACCTCAAACTTTCAATTTTTATCGGCTCGGCAAAACGGGGAGGAAAAGCGCTGGCTGGGTGCTTGGTCTGTTCCTTATTTAGCCAGCAACACGTCACGTATTTTGTCGTAAGTGATTAATTTCAAATTAACTATGCGGGGTTATCCACGTTTTCACCCCCAACCCAAAATCGCTGCTGTTATAACAACTTGTCGTGAATCGTATTTCTGTGTAACGTCAAAGCATCGTCAAGAGAAAAAAGGGACGAACCATGATTTAAGCGACGTTTGTCTCGTTGATTAAGTTGTTAGGCAATAGAAGGAGCTATAGATGAAGTATGTTATTGCAGTGTTTCTTACATTGACGTTGATCGCTTGCGCAGGCACGCCGTTCAATTTTGAAAATGCTCGCCAAGTTAAAGTTGGCATGGTTGAGTCTGAAGTCACAAACCTAATGGGCTCTCCATATTTGGTTACAACTAAAGGTGAGGAGCAAATTTGGGTTTGGAGCTATGCAAATGGAATGTCTGGCGCAAGTAAATCGATCTCTTTTGTTATGAAGGATGGAAAGGTTATCTCTGTCCCAACAATTCCAGATTCATTCAAGTAGAGCCTAACAAGGGGAATCAGTATGGGCTTGCGGCCGGGACGCACTGAGCGCGCGCTCCTGTTTTCGGCGTTATGTAAATGGATTTGTCTATGAATTATGAAATAAAACTGCCAATTTTAAGTGATTTAGATGGTTACAAGCCGCTCATATATATAAAGCCTTCCTCGCCTAAGAAACAGAAGGAAGCCTTAGAAAAAATGGCTGTGTATTTTAGGCGAGAGTTTAAATACGACTATGTACAATATTCTAAAGAGAATCATGGCAGTGACTGCACAGGTATTATTTTTACCGAGACTGCAATGGATCTTGTAAAGAATGAAAACCATTTTCCTAACAGAGTTATTGGCGGTGCGTGCTTTAGGCAAAAATCAACTGGAGAGTATTTCTTGGATTGGGTGTGGTTTCATCCATTTGCAAGAAACCGGAAAATTCTGAAACGACATTGGCCTGAGCTTAAACAAAAATTCCCGAATTTTACGCTTACTAAACCATTGTCGGCTCATATGGAGGCCTTTGTTAAAAAACATAAATAACAAAGCGGTCAAACCTCGTTCCGCTTTGCTCCAGTGAACAGAATTTATCGCAAGAACCCTTAGGGCCAAGCCTTGACTCTTGTCAATAGTACCGATAGGAAAAACCAACACCGGGAACTGCAGAGTGAGCATTCAAGAGTGAGCGCGGGAGGCGCGAACGGGCGAACGGCGTAGTTGCCGGTGGTGGTTTAAGTGCCAGTCATGCTTTTTTACGCCACGCCGCAGGCATAACAAAACAAAACCCATAGGGTCAAGTCTTGACTCTTGCCAATAGCATCAATCGCAAAAACCAACAGCGGGAACTGCAGAGTGAGCATTCAAGAGTGAGCGCGAACGGGCGAACGGCGTAGTTGCCGGTGGTGGTTTAAGTGGCAGCCGTGCTTTTTAAGCCATGCCGCAGGCATCACAAAACAACGTCAGCAGTTGAGGGGCAGCTGAGCACAATTTACGGTGTCAGCAATAAAAAAGCCCCGGTTTTTACCAGGGCTTGTTCTCTATCAACAGTGTGCAGCCACTGTCGCTAAACACGGCAAAGGCTGCGGTGGTTAATAACAGCCGCTCAACGCAGCCTAACGCAGCATCAAAACCGCTGGCTATAACTTAAGCCCACACTGCGGCCTTGCTCGCGGCGCTGTAAAATTTCGCCTTGTTGCAGAATTTCCACGTCTTTATTCAGCAGGTTTTTTGCGGATACTTTAATGGTGCCTTCTGGCAACACATTGTAAGAGTACACAAAATCCAGTGAGTGGAATGGCTGCTCGTAAGCGTCGTCTTTACCGTCGATGCCGGCAAAAGCAATACGTTTACCAAAGACGTTGTAGGTTAAAGTGGCGGTGTGCGCTTCGTTGTCGGAGTCAAAACCCAGCTGCATATTCACCACATATTTGCTGTGGCCGGTAAGCGGGCGTTTTAAGTTAGTCAGGTTGGTTTCACCCAGCGATTCAATTTCAATTTCGGATTCGCTGTATGTGAAATTACTCACCACAAAGAAGTTATCCAGCACTTCGCCAACACTGCCTTCAAACATATCCAGTTTTTGCAGGGCTTCGGCTTCTACACCATAGACTTCACCGCCGAGCGCATTTCTGAATGACATCAGCAGGTTACCGTCAGAACCTTTGAGTTCAACCGCTTCAATAGGGTTGGTTAAGTCTTTATAAAACAAACCCAGACTGTAGTTGCTGCCGCTGTCCAGGTATTGCTCCCAGCGTAAGTCGTAAGCGCTGATGCTGGTGCTTTTTAAACCGGAAAAACCAATGACTTTAAAGTCGGTGATAGGGTCGATAAAGAGCACTGGCGTCACTTCGCGTAAATCCGGCCGCACTACGGTTTCAGAAAAACCAAAACGGTATTGGTTTTCTTCCGACTGCATCCAGGTCACTGCCAGAGAAGGGTAGAGGTCGTCTTCCTGGCGTGGGAAGTCGCTCAGGTTGCCTTCAATAGCGCCTGTGGCCGGGTTCAGCGGAATAGACACCTGACGGAAGTCTTCATAACGCACACCGGCATTCACCCGCCAGGTCATGTCGTAAGTGGCTTCTACACCGGCATAAGCAGCGTCTGTTTGCTGGGCCGCCACATAATCGTCGGCCTGGGCTGTCACGTCAGATAATAAAAACTTCTTCGCAGGGTTGCTGATATTGGCATCGGAGAAAATCGCCGAATAAGCCTGGCTTAACTCTTCGTTGCTAAAACCGCGGGTATCCATTTTAAATCTGTTGGTGCTGGCGTTACGCTGGCGCTCAAAATAGGCATAACCTGCGCTCAGGCTCAGCTCAGTGTCGCCCAGGGTCATAGGGTATTTGGCGTTCCAGCTGGCGTTTTCGGTGTTGTCTTCCAAAGTACCAAACTGATAAATAGCGGCGTTGTCGCTGCGGCGCATGGTGCGGTTTTCCAGGCTGCCGTCATTGGCCAGCTGGCGCACATAACGGTATTCCACTTCGTTTGGCGCATAACGTTCGGCTTTGGCGTCTGTGTATTGCCAGTCCAGCGCTAAATCATTGAGGAAATTCAGGGTATGACGGCCGCGGATCTGATTGGTCAGCATGGTGCGTTCTTCATACAACACTGAATAATCTTCGTTTTCGCGGTTTTGTTCGTTGATGGTTTCAATCGAATCACCGGTTTTGATTTTCAGCTCGTCTTTGGTGTCGGCCAGATAAATGCTGGAGGTTTCAAATCTGTGGTTTTCATCCCATTCCAGACCAAAGTTCAGCATGCCCGACATTTTCACCTGATGTTCGGTGCCGCGGATATCGTCGTAACGGTTCAGTGGCGTTAAATTACTGCCCGAGCTGATGGAATAATAACGTTCCTGCTCTTTAAAGTTTTCCGAAGATTTGTCGTAACTCACGCCAGCCATCAGACCAAAAACCGTCTGGCCTATGTCAAATCTGTTGCCATAAGACATGCTGCCGTCGTATTCAGGGCCGATGCTTTTTTTGCGAAAATCCATATTGCGGTTCAGCTCAAGGCCAAGACTGCGGTTAATGGCTTCGGCTTTGGCCAGATTTTCTGCGCTGACACCACCCAGACCCTGGGCAATTTTCACCACATCCAGCGAACCATACTGGTCCAGCGCTTGTTGCAGGCCTGAGGACAAACCGCGCGAACCATCGTCTTTACCACGCCAGTCATCAGAGCCACCCTGATAATCAAGGCCGTCGTCTGAACTTAAGCTGTTGTAACCGGTGCCAATAGAAAAGTTAAAAATTTCTTCACGCGGAATACTGACGGTGCGGATATTGACGTTACCACCACCAAAGGCGGCAGGTAATTCCGGTGAATAGGCTTTTTGTACCACCATACTTTCAATAATGCCGGCCGGGAACATATCCAGCGGTACCACGTTGCGGGTTGGATCCGGGCTTGGCACCTGAGCGCCGTTTAGCAATGTGGACGAATAACGTTCACCTAAACCACGCACATATATAAATTTGTCTTTGACCAGCGTCAGACCTGTGACGCGGCGCAGGGCGCTGGCGGCATTGCTGTCACCGGCACGGGAAATTTGTTCCATGCCCAAAAGTTCAGCCACATAAGGTTGCTGGCGGCGCTCTTCGGCAGTAGCGGCGGCAGAGCTTAATAAACGGCCTGAAACATTAATACGTTCAACCTGTTCAGCCAGCGGTTGCAGGGCAACAGGCGCGGCATCGGGGGTTTGGGTTTCTTTAGCAGAGGCGGGCATAAAAACTACGGCAGCGCTGGTGGCTAAAGCCAAAAGCACACCCAGATTCACGCGGTTGTATTGAAAACTATGCTTGCTGCTCATCTTTATTCATTCCTGTGGGCTAACTTGGTGGCTGTGCATCAGGTGCAGGGCAGCCGCGTCAAATGTGTCGAACCGTTGTCTTATTGCTGTCTTGTGTTTGTCTTGCTGTTGTCATAGGACAGTGGCAAAAACAAAGCCGCCGGCCATAACGCCGGCGGCTTGTGTTGTTATTGACCTAAACCAACAGTCCAGCCTTTGGTCCAGTCGCTGCTGGCATCTACAGCGCCCACAGTGGCGGACTTGCTGAAAAAGCTGTTTACAGCTGACATGTCTTTTGGTGTTGTGGTGTCGATGGTGTAAATGCCATTCAACACTGCAGCCTGATCAGCAGCAGTTTTATTGCCGGTCTGACCTTCAAACCACTGTTTAACAGTTTGAGTGGCAGACACTGTGCCTTTAAATGGTTCAGGGCAACCAATCACAGAGTGAGTCATCACCAGTGCACCCGAAGCGGCCAGCGCCTGAGACTGGGCAGTTTCAATTTCCAGACACTCACCCATACCTGTTGGGCCTGTGATCAGGAAGTTATGCAGTTGGGCATTGGTACCGGCACGTAACAACACACCTTCAGAGTCTTTTTCGGCAGACTTATAGGTGTTACCGATAATGGTCATATTGGCGATGGTTGGGTTCGAAATTGGTGTTGCATCGAACTTAGACGACTGGTTGTCGGCTTCGATACCACGGTTGGCTTCAGCATTGTTGGCAGCGTGTTTTACCAGGAAATACTGGCCTTTACCTGTCCAGCCATCAGCCCAGTCCAGTGAGTCGTCGCCATTGCTGGTTAAAACGACATATTTGACGTTGACAGTACCACCAAAGAACTCAACACCGTCGTCCAGGTTCTGGTGTACCTGAATATGGCTGACGGTTGTGCCTGCGCCCACACCGGCGAAGGTAATGCCGTTTAATTCGTTGTCCTGCAGTACTTCATAACCTGCGTGTTTCACCCGCACATATTTCAGCACGCCTGAGTTGTCGTTCACATCAGCACCACCATAAGGGCCGGCGTTGCCTTCAGCTTCAATTTTACAGGCAGCCAGGTTGGCCTGGTCACACTTGTTGCTTGGGGCTTTACCCAATAACACCATACCGCCCCATTGACCGGCCGCTGTTGGCGCGCCAATCACGTCTTGCAGTGAAGTGAAGGTAATAGGGTTTTGTTGTGTGCCTTCGGCGTTAATTTTTGAACCGCGGGTGACCACCAGGAAGTCAGCACCTGAGCGGCCGTATACTGTGACACCAGGTTGTACTGTTAAAGTGGCTGCTGTGGTGTTGTCCACACCAATACGCACCCGGCCGTTTAACACATAATCAGCACCTGCCACTAAAGTGACGTTGCTGGTGATATCACCTTTGAGTTCACAGTTTAATTTACCTGTTAAAGAGGCAACTTCTGCGGTGCCGGCAGGGCAGGCTGCAATAGCAGTAGAAGCATGCAGGCCGAAGGTCCAGCCTTTGGTCCAGTCCGACACACCATCAAAGGCGCCGATGTAGTCAACATCGTCAAACCAGGCATCCACAAAGTTCGACACGTTGTAACCGTTTTTCAGCGCTGGAGAAGTTGAAGCTGGCATATAACCGCCCAGCAGCGCGTCAGTTGTCATATTGCCTGTTTGCGCCATAAACCAGTTTTTCACGTCCAGCAGGGTGTTGCCGGCAGCGTCTTTTGGATTTTTAAACGGCTCTTTACAGTCAATAATGGAGTTACGCATTAACAAAGCACCGTTTTGTGCTTGTTGTACTGACTGCTCGGTTTCAATTTCCAGACACTCGCCCATAGCGGCCGGGCCTTTAATAATGGTGTTGTAAATTTCACCTGCAGTACCGGCGCGCAGCAAAATACCTTCAGAGTCGGCGTCGGCAGATTTGTAGTTGTTGCCAAGAATGGTCATGTTGGCAATTTTTGGTTTACTGACAGGGGAAGCAGAAAAATTACCGGACTGGTTATCGGCTTCAATACCACGGTTGGCTTTGGCGTCGGTTTTGCTGTGCTGAATCAGCACATGTTGCATTTTGCCTGTCCAGCCATCTGCCCAGTCTAATGAGTCGTCGCGGTTACCGGTTAATACCACATGTTTGGCATTGACGTTACCACCAAAAAACTCCACACCGTCGTCCAGGTTGTTATGCACCTGAATGTAATCCACAGTGGTGCCTGAGCCGACACCGGCAAAGGTAATACCATTTAATTCGTTGTCGGTTAATACTTCAAAACCGGCATATTTCACCTGCACAAATTTTAAAATACCGCTGTTATCTTCCGGTTTATCACCGCCGTATGGGCCGGCGTTGCCTTCAGCTTCAATTTTGCAGCTGGCAAGGGCCGCAGCGTCACATTTGTTGCTTGGGGCTTTACCTAATAACACTAAACCACCCCATTGGGCGGTAGAGTCTTCGTTCACAGAGCCAATCATGTCGTTGACAGAAGTAAAGACGATTGGGCTGGCGCTGGTGCCTACAGCACGGATTTGTGAACCACGGGCAATCACCAGGTAATCTGCACCGGATTTACCAAAAATGGTGGTGCCTGGTTCAATGGTCAGCACTGCGCTATTGGCATTGTCGTTACCCACTGCAACTTTACCGCTTAAAGCCCAGGCGATATTGGCAGTTAAAGTGGCGTCTGCGGTTAAAGTGCCGGTGATTTCACAAATTGGTTTAGTCACGCCACCTAAAGCTGCACCTTGTTTGGCAAAAGCAGGGCAGACGGAAGCCGGCGGTGGAGTTGTTGGGGTAGTTGGGTTGGTTGGTGTGGTCGGGCTGGTGCTGCTACCGGTATTTACGACTATATCGCCACCGCCACAACCGGCCAACGCCAGCGCTGAAGCCATAGCGCTTAATTTTAAAATTTTTGCAAAAGCCATCATATTCTCCATCGGGCCAGGGTTTAAAACTCAAGGAACTAAAATCAGCTATTAAAAAACTGAGCTGAAGGTAAAAGATGGCCGTGACTTTTTTATGACAGAAAATCGACAGGCAGATGACAGCGACACAACAGCAACAAAAACCAAGGGCTGGCGGCAATTTGGCAGAAAAAACTTCATAAAACTGTCACAGTCGCTGGTGCGTTTGTTGGTGCTTTTTCAGGGAAGAATAAAGCGCCATCAGCTTTGGCTGGCTTGTAAAATGCAAAAAAGGGGCAGATCAGGCGGCTAAGATGCATGACATTTATTTCACAAAAGACGCCGTTTTGGAAAAAGCCGCCTTTTGTTTCATAAAATTGTCATAATGGCAGCAGATACTAAGTCCAATACAACAGGACAGGTGGGTGACAGGTTATGTCGAGAAGAATTTTGATTGTGGAAGATGAAGCACCAATCCGCGATATGCTGTGTTTTGTGCTGGAGCAAAATGGTTATCAGGCCAGTACGGCCGGTGACTTTGACGCAGCCATGAATCAGCTGGTAGAACCTTATCCGGATTTAGTGTTGCTGGACTGGATGTTACCGGGGGGCAGTGGTATTCAGATCGCAAAAAAGATGAAACAACACGAGTTAACCCGTGCCATTCCTATCATTATGATCACCGCCCGTGGTGAAGAAGAAGACAAGGTGCGTGGACTGGAAGTAGGCGCTGACGATTATGTCACTAAGCCATTTTCACCCAAAGAGCTGATGGCACGTATTAAAGCGGTGATCCGCCGTGTGGCGCCAACCAGCCTGGATGAAGTGATTGAAGTGCAGGGCCTGAAGCTGGATCCGGTGTCACACCGGGTGATGGCGGCGGAAAATCCGCTGGAAATGGGCCCAACTGAATTTCGTTTACTCCACTTTTTTATGACGCATCCGGAGCGGGTGTACAGCCGTGAACAGCTGTTGGACCATGTCTGGGGCACCAATGTGTATGTCGAAGACCGTACTGTGGACGTACATATCCGCCGTTTGCGTAAAGCCATTTCGGTGGCAGGGCACGACAGATTAGTGCAAACAGTTCGTGGCTCTGGCTACCGTTTTTCGGTAAAGTAAGGTCGCTGTTGCCGGCAGCGCGGCTGCCGATAAGCCCGGTACTGCGGGCTTTTTTCTTCCAAAGCAGGTGTTATGCGATTATTGCTCTCCAAACGCACTATAACGCTGCGGCTTCTAGGTCTGGCCGCCGGCGCTTTATTGTTCGGCTGGTTATTTGATCTGGCTACAGAATTTTTATTGGTTTTGTGTGTTGGCATTATTGGCTGGCATTACAAGCATTTGTTTTTACTGGATAAGTGGCTGTGGCGTGATAGAAAGTTGTCACCGCCGGCCGGCGATGGCAGCTGGCAACAGGTGTTTGATGGCATTTATTATCGCCAACGTAAATCCCGTAAGAAAAACAAAGAATTACGCGCTCTAGTGCGCAGATTCCGCGATGGTGCTGAAGCTTTACCTGATGCGATAGTGGTGCTCAGCAACGACTGGACCATTGTCTGGTGTAACAAACTGGCGCAACAGCTGGCGGGTTTACGCTGGCCTATGGATGAACGCCAGCGTATTGATAACCTGATTCGTAATCCGGAATTTCAGCAGTTTTTGCAACAAAAACAATTTGATAATGCGCTGGAGCTGGTGTCACCTCTGACCGAAGAAGTGACGCTGGAGTACCGCATGTTGCAGTATGGCGAAAAACAGCAGCTGCTGATCATCCGCGATATTACCCAGCTCAAACAGCTGGAGCAAATTCGCAAAGACTTTGTCGCCAATGTGTCACACGAACTACGTACACCGTTGACGGTATTGCAGGGTTATCTGGAAATGATGGACGCCGACCATATGCCTGCCAACAACGTCTGGCAAAAGGCCCATGGTGTGATGTTGGATCAGACCAAAAGGATGGACGCTTTGGTGCAACAGCTGCTGACCTTGTCGCGGATTGAAGCCGCTGCCAAAGTCCATTTTGATGAAGTGGTGGATGTGCCTGCCATGCTGACTTTATTAGAGCAGGAAGCGCACAGTTTAAACCGGGAAAAACAACATCAGTTGTTGTTTCAGATTGACCCCAATCTGCGAGTGACTGGCATCACTGAAGAGCTGCGTAGTGCCTTTTCCAATTTAATTACCAATGCCATTAAATACACCCCGGATGGCGGCAAGATTGAAGTGAGCTGGCAGCGCGAACATCAAAAAGCTTTGTTTAGCGTGACTGACAATGGCGAGGGCATAGCGGCTCACCATGTCAAACGTTTGACAGAAAGGTTTTACCGGGTGGATGAAGCCCGCACCCGCAGTACCGGCGGCACAGGTTTAGGCCTGGCTATTGTGAAGCATGTATTGTCCCGTCATCACAGCAGGCTGATGATTTTTAGTGAACCCAAAAGGGGCAGTAGTTTTTCTTTTGCTTTGCCACCTGAGCTGGTGTTGCCTGCACGGCAGCAAGCCAAAACGGCCCGCAAGTCATAACGCCCAAGTGCAGTTAACGATGTTTACGCAGCAGTTTTTCCACCTGCTGCGGCACTTTGGCGGCTTCCTGTTCAATATTTTCGATAGCACCCTGTTGCAGATATTTCAGCAACAGCGGCTCGGCCTTGTCTTTGAGTGACGCCCGGGAAAATGCCAGCTGGTATTCCACCTGAGGTAACACATCAAAACTACGCACCAGCGATGCCGGTTGTTGCAGCTCGGCAAGGCGGCGGTAAAAGGTTTTTTTATTCAGTACCAAAAGTTCAGTGCGACCTTTGAGCAGCAACTGCACCGCCTGAATATGGTCAAATACTTCACGGTAAGAAGGCGCCTGACGGCTGACTTTAGCAAATTCCTGACCAAGTACATGGCTGGCATTTTGAAAACCAACCAGCGGATAAAACTGCAAATCGCTGATGCGCTGGATGTTGCCGGCAAAGTCGTTGCGGGCAAAAACCAGATTATGCACCCGCAGGTACACTGAACTATAAAACAACGCAGGCGCCGGCTGTCCCGACTGACGGGTTGCGACATCAATCTGGCCTTGTTGCAGCAGCTGGGTGAGTTTTGCGTAAGGCGCCACAATAAATTTCACCTGATAACCCAATTCGGTAAATAAGCGATAACTCAGCAGTACATCCAGATGATAATTGTTGCCTTTACGGCTGATATTAACCTGGTCGCTAAAGCCAATGCCGACCACAAGCACAGGCTTGGCCGCCTGAGCTGAGGTGGCGCCAAGCGCAAGACAAAATAACAGGCTAATAAGCAACAGGCGCACCATAACAAAAGTCCTTGTTGTGAGAGTCGCATCTAAGTGACAAGCCCTGTCTTCCGGTTGGCGGTTGTCACTATTGTCGGAACTTTTACAGCATAGCAGACGCAGTTGAAGCTCAGCTTAACAGTGCTGTTGTCTGTGGTTGTTGCGGCCACCATCAACAAAAGTGGTGCTTCTACATGACATGAGCAGTGGTAAAACACGGGAGAGTGGCATAAAAAAACGCGGCAATAAGCCGCGTTTAGCTACAAACACAGCTGGGGCTTATTAGGTTTTTTGCAGAAAATCAACGGCTAAAGCTGTCAGCGCGCGCACACCATTTTCCATGGCTGGTTCATGAATTTTAAAAAAGGGTGAATGGTTAGGCGCGGTTTTTTCAACACTGACACCGGGTTCGGCAATACCTAAAAAGAAAAACACCCCCGGCACCTGCTGCTGATAAAAGGAAAAATCTTCCGAAGCAGTAATAGGTTTAATCGGCGCCACACCAGCGTCGCGCCCAGCCCATTCTAAGCTTGGCATAGCCCATTGGGTCAGTTTGACATCATTCCAGGTCACAGCTGCAAAACCATGTTGTGAAAATTCAGCAGTCGCGCCGCTGGCGGCAGCTACGTGTTCTGCTGTGTGTTTCATTTTGCTCAGCAGTTGCTCGCGCATCTGCGGGTCAAAGGTGCGGACCGTGCCGCCCAGCGTGACTTCGTCCGGAATAATATTCCAGCGCACACCACCATGTACCTGACCTATCGACATGACCGCAGGCGCTTTGGTGACATCGAGCTGGCGCGCCGGAATTTGGTGCAGGGCGGTAATAAGTTGACCCGTCACTGCAACAGGGTCCACTCCGCGCCAGGGGCTGGAGCCATGCACCTGCACGCCTTTGACTTTAATTTCAAAGCTGTCAGCAGCCGCCATAATGCCTTCTTCTTTCACCTGCAGCTGGCCACTTGGCCCAGGCCAGACATGGACGCCAAAAATGGCATCGGGTTTGAGTTTGCTGAATAACCCTTGTTTCAGCATTAAAGCAGCACCACCTTCTTCACCGGCCGGCGCCCCTTCTTCAGCAGGCTGAAAAATAAAGATCACAGTGCCTTTGAGCTCTTTTTGCAAAGATGTCAGCGCAGTAGCCGCGCCCAATAACATAGCCACATGGGCATCATGGCCACAGGCATGCATCACGCCCACCTGCTGGCCATTAAATTCGGCTTTGGCTTTGGAAGCAAAAGGTAAATCCACCTGCTCTGTCACAGGCAGCGCGTCCATATCGGCTCGCAGCGCCACCACTGGCCCTGGTTTGCCGCCTTTGAGCACAGCAACCACACCGGTATGGGCGATGCCGGTTTGCACCTCAAGACCCAGCTTTTTCAGCTCGCCTGCCACCATTTTACTGGTGCGAAACTCGCGGTTAGACAGCTCAGGGTGCTGGTGTAAGTCGCGGCGCCAGGCAATGACCTTGGGCATCACTGTGGTAATTTCGCGTTCCAGCGCAGGTTTTACATCTGTGGCCAGCGCAAGCTGGCTGTGAAAAGCACAAAGGGTCAACACAAATGGCAGGCAAAAACGCATGATGAATATCTCCGGTGCTGCAATGACCTGTTAGCAGGCGCAGGCATCTTGTGGGTTGGATAAACTTTAAGGTACCTATCTTTCTGCCAAAAGCCAATGATCAGTTGCAGTGCTGCTGTTCTAACTTGCTGTTGTTTATCAGAAAAGAAGATATTCGTTTTAACTTTGTTGCCAGACTTTGGGTTGACTTTACGTTTTCATAACAATATGTTGGTGTTTTGGCGGGCCTCACCCGGGCTATGGGATGGCAGGCATGGATCACAGATATTTCAGGAGAAGGTATGGAACACCACAAAATCAGCGGCACTCTGGTACTTGGCTTATTGTTATGGATGCAGGCACCTGTTGCCGCAAGCCCTTTACCAGCCAGTTTTATCGGTGCAACTGCAGAATCAAAAATACAAATCAGCTATGACGATCTGGATGCATTGTTGCGTGCAGCAGTATTACCGGCTGGCCCTGCCAACCGCGATTTTGCTGCCGCTGATGAGCCAGGAGTCAATAGCAGGATCAGAAATCAGCGCAACGTTCTGACTCATATGAGTGCTGCACGGTTTCAGTATGAAGGATTTCGTCATAACGAAAAAATGCGTCAGTTGGTAAAGCGTATCCGTGCTGAACTCAGTGCCATTCCGGACGAAATAGCCCTGAATGAACTGACCAAAGATGAACAACTGGCCTACTGGCTGAATTTATACAATATCACTGTACTGGATGAACTGATCCAGCGTTACCCACAACGTAACCTGCAACAACTGATGCTGGCAGAAGATGGCCTGTTACAGCAGCCATTGTTAACTATTAGCGGTATCAAGCTCAGCCTTGATGACATTCAGTTTAAAGTGCTGCCGGCCCAGTTTGGTCTGGAGCCAAAACTGTTGTACGGTTTGTATCAGGGATATATTGGCAGCCCCAGTATCAGCAGCCGTGCTTATACCGGTGCCAATGTGCAGGCCTTATTGCAACAACAGGCGACTGAGTTTATTCAGTCGAACCGAGGTACTTATCCGGGTATTGGCGGCAGTTTCAGGGTGTCGGGTTTTTATCAGCGTTCAGCGTCTTATTTTCCGGATTTTCAGGCTGATTTAACGGCGCATCTTGCGGCTTTTTTACCGGCAACAGAAAAAGAACAACTGCAGCAGGCGACTGAACTCAAAGCCGATATTACCGATTATTCGGTGACGGATTTATATGGCACGCTGCGGCAGGCCGGTGGTGGCGCTGCAACTTCGGATGCGGCTTTGTTAGATTCTGCAGCAAGTACTATTGAAATTGCCGGCTCGCAGCGTGCAGTCAGCCATCTGTCGCCAGCGCAAATTAAACAGCTGCAACAGCTGAATTTGCGACGTTTAAAAGAGGGTGGAAATGTCACAGTGACAGATTTGCCTGAAACACAACAAAAAACCAATGCAGAAACAGACAACAAAACCCGGAAATAACAACAGCACTTGCGATGCTGTGCTGCTGTTGATATTTTCTGTTGTTGGTACAGTTAACAACCTGACGGGGGCAAAAGTGCCCACTGTCGGGGAGTCTGGCGGGAAAGTATAAACGGCAGTGTTGAGGTCGCCGTATACAAGATGATCAAACACCAGAAAATACGGGGAGACTTTTTATGCACAAGTTCACCAAAACGCTGATTGCCGTTGGCTTCAGTGCCTTGTTGGCAACACCGGTCTGGGCGCAGACAGCCCCTTTGCCAGAGTCCTTTTTTGCAGAAACGGCAGATTCAACTTTTAGCATTAATTATGATGATTTAGACGCTGTGCTGCAGGCTTCAGTGTTATCCAGTGGTTTACCAAGCCGGAAAAAAGCTACGGCCAGCTCGGCGGCAACGGGCACCCGGATGAAAAACAACAGCAATACGTTAACCGCAGCGTCCGGTAACAGATTTTCGTTTGAAGAGTATAAAAATAACGCCCAAATGCGGCAGATTGTCAGCAATATCCGCAACAGTTTGCAGAACCTGCCGTCCGAAGCCCAGCTGTCAGATTTTTCCAACAAAGAGCAACTGGCCTATTGGCTGAACCTGTATAACATCACAGTGATAGACGAAATTATTCAAGTGTATCCACGTAAAAATCTGCAAGATTTTGTTGTGGGCGAAGACGGTTTATTACAGCGGAAGTTATTGAAAGTTGCCGGTGTTGAGCTGAGTTTAAATGATATTCAGTTTGAAATTCTGCAGAAAAAATTTCCTGATCAACCACAGATCATCTATGGCCTGTATCAGGGTTATATTGGTAGCCCCAGCATTCGTGCCCGCGCTTATACCGCAGCCAATGTGTCGCGTATGTTAAATATGAACGCCAATGAATTTATCAACTCCAACCGTGGTACTTATCCTGTTGGGAAAGATGGGTTCAGGGTGGCTGGTTTTTATCAGCGTAATGCCAGTTATTTCCCGAATTTTCATCAGGATTTAAAAAACCATTTGCTGGAATATCTGCACGAAGACGACAAAGCAGCGTTGGAACAAACGGCTGAACTGACCGCCAATATTGAAGACTGGAGCATTACCGATATTTACGGTACCACCCGTAATTTTGGTGGTGGTGCTGCCAATAACTCAGCTGCGTTATTGGATGCTTTTGCCCAGGGGCCGGATAGAGGACCAGACAACAATGAAGTGGCCAATATTGGTTTAATGGCTGACACTCTGGCCAGCCGCTCTGTTACTTATGGCCGCTTTGCACCGGATCAGGCGTTAAAAATTAAAGAGTTACAACTGCGCCGTGCCAATCAGGCAGGTGCTGTGACTGTGACGGATCTGGAATCAGACGAGAAGAAAAAAGACGAAAACAAAGAATAACAAGAAGTAAAGTTCAAAGGGCAGCATCGCTGCCCTTTGATTTTTTAAAGGGAAACTGCCGCTTAAAATGGCTGGTGCATAAAGACTCAGATAGGCCTAATGTCGTTGAACAGTGGCTGGGTAATAAAAAAAAACAACAAATACAGGGACAGATTTAATGTTTAATCTTAGAAAAACACTGATTGCTGTGGCTTTGTGCTCCATGCTGACAGCCCCAGCCTTTGCTCAACCGGCCGCTTTACCAGCGTCGTTTTTTACTGAAACTGCAGATTCTGTTTTGACTATTAATTACGATGATTTAGATGCGGTGCTGCAAACTTCGGTGTTATCCGCTGGCTTACCCAGCAGGAAAAAGGCCGCAATCACTAATGCGTCTATCGGTACTCTGCTAAAAAACAATCATAATCCGCTAACCGCAATGGCTGGCAACAGATTTTCGTTTGAAGAGTATAAAAATAATGCCCAAATGCGGCAGATTGTCAGCAATATCCGCAACAGTTTGCAGAAACTGCCGTCCGAAGCCCAGCTGTCAGATTTTTCCAATAAAGAGCAACTGGCCTATTGGCTGAACCTGTATAACATCACAGTGATCGACGAAATTATTCAAGTGTATCCACTTAAAAATCTGCAAGATTTTGTTGTCGGTGAGGGCGGTTTATTACAACGGAAGTTATTGAAAGTTGCCGGTGTTGAGCTGAGTTTAAATGATATCCAGTTTGAAATTCTGCAGAAAAAATTTCCGGATCAACCACAGATCATCTATGGCCTGTATCAGGGTTATATTGGTAGCCCCAGTATTCGTGCCCGCGCTTATAGCGCAGCCAATGTGTCGCGTATGTTGAATATGAACGCTCATGAATTTATCAACTCAAACCGTGGTACTTATCCTGTTGGGAAAGATGGGTTCAGGGTTGCCGGTTTTTATCAGCGTAGTGCCAGCTATTTCCCTGATTTTCAACAGGATTTAAAAGAACATTTACTGAAGTATCTGAATGCTGAAGACAAAGCTGCACTGGAACGAAACTCAGAGCTGATTGCCAGTATTGAAGATTGGAGTGTGACTGATATTTTTGGTACCACCCGCAGGTTTGGTGGTGGTGCAGCGACCAACACGGCCGCCTTGTTGGATGCCTTTACTTCGGCAGGCGGGGGCGAAGTGGCAAATGTGGGTATGTTGGCAGAATCGGTGATGGACAAATCCGCAGATTATGGCCGCTTTGCACCGGATCAGGTGTTAAAAATTAAAGAGTTACAACTGCGCCGCGCCAATCAGGCAGGTGCAGTGACTGTGACAGATCTGGGATCAGAAGAGCAGAAAAAAGACGAAAACAAAGAATAATATAAGGCAGTTTGAACAGGGCAACAGCGTTGCCCTGTTATTCTTCCAGCAAGGTTTGTCTAAGGCCAGGGCACTGCAGTTCAATGCCAAGCGTGGCTAAATGTTCTTTTTCTGCCAGTAAATCCGCCGCCAGCACACTTTGTTGCAGATACCATTGCTGCGGAATTTGTAGCTCCAGCTGATTTGCTCTGGCACTGAGTTTGAATTCAGGCACCACATCATCCCGGCGTTTTTGATTAAATAAAATGGCAAGACGAAATAACGCCAGCGCCTGATACACCTGTTGGCTCTGGAATAAATAAAAAGGCGGGAATTTATCACTTTTAATTTTGCGTCTGTGAAACCGCACCAGGCAAGCCAACAACTGTTGTTGTTCCTGATTAAAACCGGGCAGGCTGGTGTTTGACAGAATATAAGCACTGTGGCGCTGCACACTGGACGAATTAATTTGCAGGCCAGTTTCATACAAAGTGGCGGCCCAGCCAAGCAATTGTGGCCATTCACCGTCAAGCTGCCAGTCTTGTTGCACCTGAGCGTGCAACATCAACACTGTGTTTTTCACCCGTTCGGCTTGTTCTGTGTCTATGGCATAACGTTTCACTAAACTGGCTACGGTATGGCTGCGGATATCCTGATGCTGCAGCCGGTCGCTCATCTCGTACAACACCCCTTCGCGAAGTGCGGCATCCACATACAACATCTGGTCAATATTCAGCATATTAAAAGCGGCAATTAAAATAGCGAGGCCGGGGCACAGCAGTTGTTTGCGGTCTTCGGTCAGGCCTGGTAAATCCAGTTCATCACAGTTTTCATGCGCCAGTGCCAGCTGTTTGATTTTTTCCAGATGCACAAGCTCAATACAATGTGGATGCCAGCCAAGGCCGCTGATAATGTCTTTAATGGTTTTGATGGTGCCTGAAGTGCCCACCACCTGCTGCCAGCCGGTGCTTTTGTAATTGTTAACAATGTTTTCCAGCTCTTGTTCGGCCTGAATAATGGCGCGTTCAAAACGTTTTTCGCTGATTTTACCTTTGGCAAAAAACTGTCTGGCATAACTGACGCAACCCATATTACGGCTGGCCAGACGCAGTGGCTGAAAGTCTAACCCTATGGCAAATTCGGTACTGCCACCACCAATGTCCATCACCAGACGCTGACCGGCATAATGTTCAAAATGCGCCACACCCTGATAAATAAAACGGGCTTCTTCCTGACCTGAAATCACTTCAATTGGAAAGGGGAATACCGCTTTGGCTTTGTGTAAAAAGTTGTTGGCATTTTTGGCGCGGCGCAAAGTGTAAGTAGCTATAACCCGCACCGAAGCCGGCGGCACGCCCTGTAAAGTGTCGGCAAATTGTTTCAACACCAGCAGGCCACGGTTCATCGCCTCTTCACTCAGCAGCAAATGTTCATCCAGACCATCTGCCAGCTGTACTTTTTGTTTTTCCCGGTGCAATAACTGCAAAGCGCCATCCATGATACGTGCTATCACCAGATGGAAACTGTTGGAGCCTAAGTCAACTGCAGCAATAAGTTCGGCTGCAGCAATTGCACTGGGTGTTAACTGGGTCATGGTTCTGCCTGAATCGTCGGACCAAACTGCTGACTGGCCAGATAATCATAAATGGCCTGTTGCGAGCGGATGTTCTTTTTATTGCCCCGTTTGACGTAGGCATTCTGTTGTGACTGGTCAATGATACGGGCTTTCACGTTGTCGTGCCATTGCAAATCAAGGATTGTCATTATTTGCTGTTTAATACGGGAGTCGTAAATAGGCACACCTACTTCAACCCGCTGGTCAATATTACGGGTCATCCAGTCGGCTGACGACAGGTATAAATCGATGTCTCCACCATTGTGGAACTGATACACCCGAGCATGTTCAAGGTATCTGTCGAGCACACTGATCACTTTAATATTGTGACTTTTACCCGCAATGCCGGGCACTAACGAACACATACCCCGGATGATCATGCGGATTTTCACCCCGGCCTGACTGGCTTTGTAGAGTAAATCTACTATCTCGTTATCGACCAGATTATTAATTTTCAGCAGAATTTCCGCTTTGCGACCACTGACGGCAAAGTTGATTTCCCGTTGAATCAGCGCCGTTAACTTAGTACGGCTCCAGGTAGGGGAGACGATTAAGTGGTTAAATTGGAAGGGTTTATAGCTGTATTCAATAAACTCAAAGACCTGATCCACTTCATCACAAATTTCCGGGTGACAGGTAAACAAACTCATATCGGTATAAATACGGGCGGTTTTTTCATTAAAGTTGCCGGTGCCAATATGGGCGTATTTAACAATTTTGCCTTTTTCCTGCCGGTTGATTAAACAAAGTTTGGAGTGAATTTTTAAGGTGGTCAGGCCAAACACCACCTGAATGCCGGCCTGAGTCATTCTTCTTGCCCAATGAATATTGTTTTCTTCATCAAAACGGGCTTTCAGTTCCACCACCACTGTCACTTTTTTGCCGTTGCGCACCGCATCCAGCAACGAATGAATCACGCGGGAGTTTTTGGCCACCCGGTACATGGTCATTTTGATGGCGGTCACTTTAGGGTCAAAAGATGCCTGCCTTACCCATTCAGTAAAATAAGTAAAATTGTGATAAGGGTAATGCAGCAGCACATCGTTGCTGCGAATGGCATCAAAAGTGGTGGTGTGTTGTTCAAAATCCGGGCTTGGCAAAGGCGGCAGCGGTGGATATTCCAGGCTGGCGTGGCCAATATTCGGGAAGCTGATAAAGTCTTTAAAATTGCGGTAACGTGAACCCGGAATAAGGGAGTCAAAAGAGCTGGCGCCCAGCTGCTTTTTCAGAATTTTCAGCATATGTTCCGGCATAGTGGCGTCATACACCAGCCGTACCGGTTCAGATTCCAGCCGCTGACGAATGCCTCTGGACATTTTATCTAACAGGCTTTGATCCAGGGTGTCACTTAAATTGTATTCGGCGTCTTTGGTTAGTTTGAGTGAAAAAGCCTGAATATCACAAAATTCAAAAAAACCACGAAATAAGTCGTGCAGGCAATGAATGATTAAATCATCCAGCATCATAAACTGATGGCGGTAACGGCCGCGCTTTTTGGTTTTATTTAAATAAATCGGCAGTTCAATAAAACGTGACACTTCTTCAGTGGGCACCTGCACTATGGCGTATTCAGCTTTATTGGCGCCTGTCATTTCCACCATCAGATAAGTGGCGTTGTCTTCTAACCTTTTGGACAGCTTTAAATCTTCATTCGACAACAAAATAGGCGAAATATGCCGAAGCACCCGCTCACGGAAATAAGTGCGTACCCAGGCCGACTGGGATTCGTTCAGTTTATGCTGGTCGATAAACTCAATATTGTGTTTGCGCAGTTCCAGCAACAAAGTTTGATAAATACCATTAAATTTGTCGCCAAGGCGCAACACATGGCGCTGAATATCCAGCATCAGTTGTTCGGCATCTTCTTCATCAGCCTGGTATTTTTTTAATAAGATCCGTCTTTTAACGTCTGCCACCCGTACCCGGTAGAACTCGTCCATGTTATTGGAATAAATACCCAAAAACCTCAGCCGTTCAATCAGCGGATTGCGTTCGTCAGCTGCTTCCTGCAGCACACGTTCATTAAAGGCTAACCAGCTCAGTTCTTTGGGGAAATAATGCAATTCAGTTACTGTCTGTTGTTGTGCATTCATAAGGTGACCATCATCCGCAGGGGTAGCGGCACTCTATGGCAGTTTGATGAAAGTTTTATGAACAAGATAGCCGCGCCGGGCTACCTTGTCCTTTATATTGTTGTATTAATGCAGATTTTCGACGTCAACCACCACATCTGAAGCGATGGCTTCTAAAGCCCGCACCACTTCGTCTTTATTCAGACCTTCCGGCAGTTCAACAGTGGCAATGGCGTTAAACAGTGGCACACCCCAGTTCGGTGCACTTTGTTTTGAACTTTCAAAATGAATAATGTTGGTGCCTTTGTGTTTAATCACCGATGATAGTTCCCTTACTATGCCTGGCCTATCGTTGCCGGTGATGACAAATTTCAGCAGCTTGTGTTCATTCACTTTAGATTCTATGCCCTGATGGATTTTGACATCCAGTTCCTGCATGGTTTCCAGGGCCTGAGTTAAGGCAGCGGCATGCTCCTCTGCCACTTCAACCTGCAGAATACCGGCAAAATAACCGCCCAGATGGCTGAGGTTGCTGGCGGTCCAGTTGCCGTGGTGGCCGTTAATAATAGTGGCTAACTGTTCAACCAAACCTGCTTTATCTTTACCAATCAGTGTCAGAACCAACTGCTTCATAGCGCAATTCCTTGTTTTAAGTCGTACATCATTCACAAACTTGTTGTTGTAGTTTTAACTGCTTAGCGCTGGTATGTCCAGCGCCTGGAGCGGCATTAGTCGCAAACAGCCGCTGATTTTCAGCCAGCGGAAACTATAGACCCTCGGCATAAAAACACAATATAACCAAAGGGAACAAAAAGCAGAAAATCGGCAATTAGTCATAATAGTGTCATATTAGATTCTTATGATTGTCACATTCAGTTCTTAAGATGATATCGATTCGAACCTAAGGCCAATGCCTGATTTCGCCAACAGAGGACAACATAGTGAAAGCTTTGAATATGTTAACTACCGCAACTTTGGTTGCAGCTACTTTATCTTTTAGTGTTGCCGCCAATAGCAAGGTTGACCCGTTGCTGCCTGAATATCAGAAAGCCAGCGGTGTGTCGGGTAATATTTCCAGCATTGGTTCTGACACTTTAAATAACCTGATGACTTTATGGGCAGAGGATTACCGCAAGGTGTATCCAAACGTCAATATTCAAATTCAGGGTGCAGGCTCTTCTACAGCACCAACTGCTTTAACTGAAGGCACGGCCAACTTCGGCCCTATGAGCCGTTCGATGAAACCTTCTGAAATTCAGGCTTTTGAAGCTAAATATGGTTACAAACCAACAGCGGTGCCTGTTGCTATCGACTTATTGGCTGTTTATGTCAATAAAGATAACCCAATCAAAGGTTTAACCATTGCTGAGGTGGACGCCATTTTCTCTGCAACCCGTCGTTGTGCTTATAAAGAAGACGTGACACGTTGGGGTCAGCTGGGTTTAACAGGTGCATGGGCCAACCGTGATTTTACTGTGTACAGCCGTAACGCAGTGTCTGGTACTTACGGTTATTTTAAAGAGCACGCTTTATGTAACGGTGACTTTAAAGCCAGCATCAACGAACAGCCAGGTTCTGCTTCGGTAGTGCAGGGTGTCAGTGAGTCGATTAACGGTATTGGTTATTCAGGCATTGGTTATATCACCTCTGGTGTACGTGCTTTACCTCTGGCGAAAAAAGCCGGCGAGCCTTTTGTTGAAGCGACTGCAGATCATGCTTTAGACGGTAAATACCCGCTGTCGCGTTTCCTCTACGTTTATGTAAACAAACATCCAAACAAAGAGTTAGCGCCAATGGAGCGTGAGTTTGTCAAGATGGTGTTGTCAAAACGTGGTCAGGAAATTGTGGTACGTGACGGTTATGTACCAGTGCCAAACAAAGTTGCAGCTAAAGTGCTGGCCGACCTCGGCATTAAATAAACAGCACCTTGTGCCGGGCGCTACCGCCTTTGTCACAATAAACTGCAGATGAAAAACAACAAAGGCGCCTTCAGGTGCCTTTGTTGGTTGTGGGGGGAGCCTACATCACTGAGTGACGTGGCGCTGTTATCAACCTTAATCTTGCTCTATGTCTTTGCTTTAATAGGGTTAAAGTGTTTTTTCAAACTTTGGCTTTCGCAAAAATATCCCCAACTTTTATCAGGGTTTCTGACATTTTTGTGTCAGTAGTATGACAAAAGTGCACTATGTAATATTTCTGACATATTTCTACTCTATAGTTTGCAGCATCCTAAAGTCAGAAGTGGATGTGCAACAATGCAACCTAACCAAGCCAGTTCAACTACAGCGGCGCAGTCCGATATTCGTTCTTTGCTGCCCAGTGGTGAACGCCGCGCCCGGTTACGCCGTTGGCGTAGTCTGAAAGATAAAATGTCCCGTTATGGCATCGCTTTTGCCGGTATCAGTGTGGTACTGGCCTTTGCCACTATTTTTGTTTACCTGTTTTCTGAAGTGGGACCGATTTTTTCATCGGCGTCCACCGAACAGCAACAGTCTTATCAAAGCCCTGAAAAAGAACCGCTTTTTGCCAATCTTGAGCGTTATGGTGAAGTGGGTCTGGTTGCAAACAAAAACGGCGAACTGCAGTTTTTTAATGCACAAACCGGGGTGGTAAATCAAAAACTGCAACTGGCCTTGCCAGAAGGCGCCAGCATCAGCAGCTTCTCCCGTGGTGAACCCCGCTCAGGCATTATTGCTTTTGGTTTGTCCAATGGTCAGGTGCTGGTGGCAAAACACGAATACAACTTAAGTTACCCTAATGATAAAAGGCAAATAGTGCCGGTGGTGACTTATCCACTGGGTGAAGCGCCGCTGCAGCTGGACGCCAAACAGCAGGCCATTTTATCGCTGGCGGTGCAGGAAGGCCCATCGGGCACTGCTATTACCGCTTTTACTGCCGATGGCCGTTTGTCTTACAACCTGTTTGAAGCCAAAACCGAGTTTTTAACCGGTGAAACCACGCTGGAACGTAGTGAATATCAGCTGCCGGATGCGCCAAAAACAGTGTTAAAAATGCTGGTCGATACCACATTACAAAATCTGTTTGTGGCTGACACCCAAGGCAATATTCATTATTACGATATTCGCGACCCAGCGTCTGCACGTTATGTCGAAGCCATCAGCGCGGCCAAATCAGGCCAGACAGTCACAGCTTTAGAGTTCCTCGTTGGCTCAGTGTCGCTGATTGCCGGCAGCAGTGACGGCGCTTTAAGCCAGTGGTTTTTAGTGCGGGACGAACACAATAACTTTCACTTAAAACATATCCGTGATTTTGAGCAGCATCCGGCGGCCATTGTGCAGATTGAACCTGAATATTCACGTAAAGGTTTTATGGCCATTGATGCTAAAGGTTTTGTTGGCATTCACTACGGTACTTCTGCCCGTACTTTAATGCTGGAGCCTTTGGGTGATGAGCTGCAACCTGCGCGTATTGCCATTTCACCTATTAACCAGAGTTTTCTGGCTTTTGATAAAAACGGCAGCATTGTGCATTTTGCGCTCGATAATGCCCATCCGGACGTCAGCTGGAAAGCGATGTGGAATGAAGTCTGGTACGAAGGCCGTGGTGAAAAAGATTATATCTGGCAGGCTTCATCAGGCTCTGATGAATTTGAAGCAAAAATGAGTTTAGTGCCGCTGGCTTTGGGCACGTTAAAAGCAGCGCTTTTTGCCATGTTATTTGCCACGCCGCTGGCGGTGATGAGTGCGTTATATACCGCTTATTTTATGACGCCAGCACTGCGCGGTAAGGTCAAACCCACCATCGAAATTATGGCGGCTTTACCTACAGTAATTCTTGGTTTCCTGGCTGGTTTATGGCTGGCACCTTTTATTGAAAATTACTTAAGCGCCATTTTTGCCATTCTGTTGTTATTGCCGCCTTTAATGATTGTTGCCGCTTATTTATGGCGTTTTATGCCTGCGGCTGTGCGCAACAAATTAGGCCTTGGCTGGGAAGTGGCCATTTTAATTCCGGTGATTGTGCTCTTTATCTGGTTATGTGTGAGTTTAAGCCCGGCAGTGGACGCGATGTTTTTTAATGGCAGCCTGCGCCAGTGGTTTACCGACAACGGCATTACTTATGATCAACGGAACGCACTGGTGGTCGGTATCGCCATGGGTTTTGCCGTGATTCCGAATATCTTTTCTATTGCCGAAGATGCGGTATTTAACGTGCCACGTCATTTAACCCAGGGCAGTCTGGCGCTGGGTGCTACCCCATGGCAAACCATGCTTGGTGTGGTATTGCCAACGGCAAGCCCGGGTATTTTTGCTGCTGTAATGGTGGGTTTTGGCCGCGCAGTGGGTGAAACCATGATAGTGCTAATGGCTACAGGCAACAGCCCTGTGGTGAACTTTAACCTGTTTGAAGGCATGCGCACCTTGTCGGCCAATATCGCGGTTGAATTGCCAGAAACCGCAGTCGGCAGCACACATTTCAGGGTGTTGTTCCTGGCGGCTCTGGTGCTGTTTGTGTTCACTTTTATGTTTAATACGCTGGCCGAAGTGATACGCCAACGTCTGCGTCAACGCTTCAGTAATCTGTAACGGGGATTTTTACAATGAGAGCATGGTTTAAAACAGGAACCCCGTGGATTTGGTTAAACGCCGGTGCCATCGCCTTATGTCTGGTGATGGTGATTGGCGTGCTGAGTCTGATAGCGGTGCAGGGTGGCAGTCATTTTTGGCCAGCCGATTTACAGACAGTACAGCTGAAAAAGGCTGAGGGTGAACCACAGACTTTATTGGCAGAGCTGGTACGCACTGAAGAAGTCAGTGCAGTGGTGCTGCGCGAGTCGGGTTTAACTCTGGACAGCAAAGCCGAATATTTACAACGGCATTTACTGAAAGTGGGCAACCGCGATATTTATGGCCGTGATTTTGCCTGGTATCTGGCCGATGATTTAAGCGGCTGGACAGTGGACAACAATGCCACTGTGATTGAAAGGCGCGAGTGGGGTAACTTTTATGGTTTCCCGCAGCAGCTGCTGGAAGCTGACAAAGTGGTCGCTGAAGGTGCGGCAGTTTGGCCAGAGCTGGTTAAGCGTATCGCCCGTGCCAACGCTATTTTTGAGCAAATCAGCGATATTGAAAAAGGTGATATTGGCCGTATCAACAAAGGCCTGGAGCAACTGCGGTTAAACGAGCGCAGGCTGGAAATTGACGGTGCTGATAAAGCCGCTATCGAAGCTTACCGCGCACAATCTGCGGCGGACCGTGCTGCGCTGGATGCTGAATATGCCGAGCTGCAAAAGCAGCTGGAGCAACTTTATGCCGAAGCTAAACGCGACACCCTGGTGGCCACTTCAGCTGAAGGCAAAGAACTGAAAATCAGTCTGGGCAATATAGTGCATGCCCATCAGCCGAACGCCATGTCGTTGCTGGATAAGTCTGTGCATTATGTTGGTGCTGTCTGGAGCTTCTTAACCGAAGATCCACGCGAAGCCAACACTGAAGGCGGTATTTTCCCGGCTATTTTCGGCACCATCACTATGGTGATCCTGATGTCGATTATTGTCACGCCTTTTGGTGTGCTGGCGGCCATTTACCTGCGTGAATATGCCAAAGACGGCCCGCTGCTGCGTATTATCCGGATTTCGGTGTACAACTTAGCTGGTGTACCTTCGATAGTGTATGGCGTTTTTGGTCTGGGCTTTTTTGTCTACATTCTGGGCGGCAATATCGACCAGCTGTTTTATGCCGAGTCTTTACCTTCACCAACCTTTGGTACCCCTGGTTTATTCTGGGCTTCATTAACACTGGCGTTATTAACCTTGCCAGTGGTGATAGTGTCGACCGAAGAAGGTTTGTCGCGTATTCCAAGCACTATCCGCATGGGCAGTCTGGCACTTGGCGCCACTAAGTCTGAAACTTTATGGAAAGTGGTAGTGCCGCTGGCAACACCGGCCATGATGACGGGACTTATTTTATCTATCGCCCGTGCTGCCGGTGAAGTTGCCCCTTTAATGCTGGTGGGTGTTGTCAAACTTGCGCCGACTTTACCGGTAGACGGTAACTTCCCATTTGTGCATTTAGATCAAAAAATCATGCACTTAGGCTTCCATGTTTATGATGTAGGTTTCCAGAGCCCGAACGTTGAAGCCTCAAGACCCTTGCTGTATGCAACTGCTTTGGTGCTGGTGCTGCTGATTGTGGTGCTGAATATGGCGGCTATTCACCTTCGCAATAAATTGCGGGAGAAATACCGCAGCGAGTCGGACTAGAAAACATTTAACAACAGAGTTGGCAGCGTTTCACGCTGCCGCAGCTGGCGGTGAAACCGCCCAAACACAGAATTTTTGCAGCATAAGAGTAGCGGGTTATGAGTCAACAGCAGATGCAAATGAATGATGCCGAACTGAATTTGGCAGATGAAAAAATCAAATTAGAAGTCAACGATTTACGCTTGTATTACGGCGATTCGCTGGCACTGAAAAACATTAACCTGCAAATCCCGGAAAAACGCGTCACCGCTTTTATCGGCCCTTCAGGTTGTGGTAAATCCACTTTGTTACGTTGTTTTAACCGCATGAACGACCTGGTGGATATTTGCCGTATTGAAGGCAAAATCCTGATGGATGGCCAGAACATTTATGACAAAAATGTCGATGTCGCAGAGCTGCGCCGTCAGGTGGGTATGGTGTTTCAAAAACCTAACCCATTCCCAAAAACCATTTATGAAAACGTCGCTTATGGCCTGCGCCTGCAAGGTGTCAAAGATCGCCGTGTGCTGGATGAAGTGGTAGAAACTTCACTGAAAGGCGCCGCCCTTTGGAACGAAGTAAAAGACCGTCTGCATGACAACGCTTTTGGTTTGTCCGGTGGTCAGCAACAACGTCTGGTGATTGCCCGTGCTATTGCCATTGAACCTGAAGTGTTATTGCTGGATGAACCTGCTTCAGCACTTGACCCTATTTCAACCTTAAAAATTGAAGAGCTGATTTACGAGCTGAAAGACAAATACACCATCGTCATTGTTACCCACAATATGCAGCAGGCGGCCCGGGTGTCGGACTATACTGCCTTTATGTATATGGGTGATTTAATTGAATTTGATGCCACCAACAAGATGTTTACCAATCCATCGCAACAGCAGACTGAAGATTACATCACAGGTCGTTTTGGTTAAGCGTTCAGGGTTTTGATAAAGAGGAATTGATGATGGATAAGTTAAATCTGACAAAACACATCTCCAGCCAGTTTAATGAAGAAATTGAACAAATTCGTAACCATGTGATGGCGATGGGTGGCTTGATTGAACAACAGCTGTCAGACGCTCTGACCGCTATAGCACAAAACAATGCAGAGCTGGCGCAGCAGGTGATTGCCACCGACTTAAAAGTGAATGAGTGGGAAATCCGTATTGACGGTGAATGCACCCGTATTATTGCCAAACGCCAGCCGGCAGCCAGCGATTTACGCTTGATTATGGCCATTATCAAAGCCATTTCTGACTTAGAACGTATTGGTGATGAAGCCGAGCGTATTGCCAAAGTGGCGCTGGAATCATTTAGCAGTGCCCAGCAGGATTTGCTGGTGAATCTGGAAAATATGGGCCGCCATGTCGCGCAGATGTTACACGACGTGCTGGATGCTTTTGCCCGGATGGACGTGGAAGCGGCACTGGCTGTTTATAAAGAAGATAAAAAAGTAGACCGTGAATATGAAGCCATTACCCGTCAGCTGATGACTTATATGATGGAAGACCCACGTTCTATTCCCAAAATTATGAACGTTTTATGGTCGGCCCGTTCGCTGGAACGTATTGGTGATCGCTGCAAAAACGTGGCTGAATATGTGATTTCTTTTGTCAAAGGCAAAGATGTACGTCACAGCGACGAAGACAGTCTGGAGCAAAACGCCCGTAGTTAAGTGGCAGGGGTTGAGAAGCTTTGTCGCTTAATCAGAAAAATACACGGCAAATCAGCCAGTCCTGACTAATATTCAGGCTGGCTTTTGTATTTTTGCAGCAGAATTCGTTTTTATTCACGACCTGATGCAGTACAATGCGCGCCGACTTTCGTCCATTCAAAAACCAAGAGGCAAACTTATGCCAAGTGCATTTTTAGCTGTTTTTGCTAAATCACCGATCAAACCGATCGAAGAGCATATTCGCAAAGTATTATTAGCAAGCGAGCAATTATTACCCTTTTTTGCTGCTGTATATAACAAAGACTGGGATAAAGCAGCGGAAGTCAGGAAGACGATAGTGGCGCTGGAAAAAGACGCCGACAAATTAAAACGGGATATTCGTATTCATTTGCCACGTGGTTTGTTTTTACCTGTGGATCGCACCGATATTCTGGAGCTGGTGTCACAACAAGATAAAATTGCCAACAAAGCCAAAGACATCACAGGTCGGGTATTAGGCCGTGAGTTAGAAATTCCTGCGCCTATTCAGGCCGAATTTCACGCTTATCTGCAACGTTGTATCGACGCAGTGGCGCTGGCTTGTGAAGCCATCAACGAATTAGACGAACTGCTGGAAACCGGTTTCCGTGGCCGTGAAGTGGATTTGGTGATCAAAATGGTCGAAAAAATCGACGAGATTGAACACGACACTGACCAGATGCAGATCAGTCTGCGTAAATTCGTCCGCAAAGCAGAAACTGAGTTAAACCCGGTTGATGTGATGTTCCTGTACCGCACTCTGGAATGGGTTGGCGACTTAGCCGACACTGCACTGCGTGTTGGTTCACGTCTTGAAATCATGTTAGCTCGTTAATTCTCAGGGTAGTTAAATCATGGAATTATTGTCTCAATACGGCTTTTATTTGCTGATTGCAGCCGCTTTATTCGGCTTTTTTATGGCTTATGGTGTTGGTGCAAACGATGTTGCCAATGCAATGGGTACTTCAGTTGGCTCTAAAGCTTTAACTTTAAAACAAGCGTTAATTGTTGCTGCTGTGTTTGAAGCGGCAGGTGCCTGGTTAGCAGGCGGTGAAGTTACGTCCACTATCCGCAGTGGCATTGTAGACGCAGCTGCTTTTGCACCTGTGCCCGAACTGCTGGTGTACGGCATGATAGCCTCATTGTTGGCGGCTGGTACCTGGCTGTTAGTGGCTTCGTATTTTGGTTGGCCTGTGTCGACCACTCACTCCATTGTTGGCGCCATTATTGGTTTTGCTGCTGTGGGTGTTGGTATGGAGTATGTGCACTGGGATGAAGTCGGCGGTATTGTCGGTAGCTGGGTGGTCACCCCCATGTTATCCGGTATTCTGGCGTTTTTAATCTTTATGAGTGCACAGAGGCTGATATTTGATACTGAAAACCCGTTAGCCGCTGCCAAAAAGTATGTGCCTTTTTACATGTTTTTTGCCGCTTTTATTATGGCTTATGTGACAGTTTCAAAAGGTCTGAAACACGTTGGTCTTACTTTAACTTCATCTGAAGGTTTGTGGTTGTGTGTTGCTATTGCCGTTACTGTTGCAGTGATTGGTAAAATTGCCATTAGCCGGCTGAAAATTGATCCGGATGCCGACAAAGAGATGCATTTTAACAACGTGGAAAAAATCTTCGGTATTCTGATGATTTTCACTGCTTGTTGTATGGCTTTTGCCCACGGCTCTAACGATGTGGCTAACGCTATTGGTCCTCTGGCTGCAGTGGTTGGTATTATCCAGTCTGGTGGTCAGATCCTGGATAAAGTGGCGCTGGACTGGTGGATTTTACCTTTGGGTGCAATAGGTATTGTGATTGGTCTGGCGACTTTAGGTGCCAAGGTTATTCAAACCATCGGTGAAAATATTACCCACCTGACACCAAGCCGTGGTTTTGCTGCTGAAATTGCCGCGGCCAGCACTGTGGTTATTTCTTCAGGTTTAGGTTTACCAATTTCTACCACTCAAACGCTGGTTGGTGCCGTGTTAGGTGTGGGTTTGGCTCGTGGTATTGCCGCACTGAATTTAGGTGTGATCCGTAACATCTTTATTTCCTGGGTAGTGACTTTACCAATTGGCGCTTTCCTGTCGATTGTGTTTTTCTACATCATCAAAACCATTATGGGCATGCTGTAATTTAAGTCCTTGCCAAAATTGCCGCTGCCTTTTTGGCAAAGTGGTTTTCCTGACTATAAAAACCCGCTTAGGCGGGTTTTTATTTTTGGTGGCATGGCACTCAGATCATCATTGCTTTAGCAAAAGCTGAACTTTCACTTGCTGCCATCGCGCTTATCCACTAGCATCATTTCATCGTAATTACAGGTAAGAATCTTTCTTTTTAACGGATTTAATGATGAAACGATTGCCCAGTATTAAACAACTGCAATACCTGCTCGCTTTGCACGAACATCAGCATTTTGGCCGCGCCGCTGACGCCTGTTATATAGGGCAATCTACCTTAAGTGCCGCCATTGCCAATCTGGAAGAAACCATGAATGCGCAGTTGCTGGAGCGCGACCATAAAACCTTTATTTTCACCCCTTTGGGTGAAGATGTAGTGCGTCAGGCCCGTTACATTATTGAACAATGTGAAGAACTTACCGATTTTGCCCGTCATCAGGGTAAACCTATGACAGGGCCGTTCCGGCTGGGTTGTATTCCAACTATTGCCCCTTTTGTATTAAGTGAAGTGATGGCTTTGTGCCGCGAGCGTTACCCGGATTTACAGCTGCTGTTGCGGGAAGACACCTCAGATAATTCTTTACATGCGCTGGCTGAAGGCCGGCTGGATATGGTATTGCTGGCTTTGCCTTATGAAACAGGCGCTTTGCATACTGAAGTGCTGGGGCAGGATAGTTTTAAGCTGGTTTTGCATAAAGACTGGTTGGATCGCGGCTTTCAAAACGATATCAGTCAGTGGCCGGATGAAAGTATTTTTTTACTGGAGCGCGAACATTGCCTGACCAACCATGCGGTAAAAGCCTGTGAGCTGGAGGATTCGCGCAAAGTGAACCCATTTTTTGCCACCAGCCTGCATACCCTGACGCAGATGGTGAATAACAAACTGGGTGTCACTTTTATGCCACAAATGGCCATTAACAGTGGTTTGCTTGATGGCACTGAACTCATCAGTCAGGCGCCTTCTGCAGCAGGGGCTTATCGTGATATTGGTGTGGCCTGGCGGCCGACATCTACCAAAGCACGTAGTTATCGTATGATGGCAACCTTAATTGCTGAAGTGTTACAACAAAAATGTGCTGAGCATTAAGCTCAGCACATTGTTAATCTAATGGTATAAACGATGTCAGGGGCGTTGCCGGTGTTTACTAAAATACACCTGGTGCAGATGGGCATTTTTATCCGGTAACAAATACAGCAGTATTAAAGAGAAAAAGTTCAGCAGTGGCACCAGACCCAACAACGCAAACAACCAGGGCAGATAACCTTTCTCCTGCGCCAGCTGATGGCAATACCAGCTTAAAATTAATAAACTGCAACCAAATAACCAGATAGTAAACCAAAGTTCCATTTTTACCCTCAATCACCGGCATCCTGCCGTTTTTTTAACTGTCGCCAGTATAGTCTGGCTTTGCACCGCTGAAAAATAAAAATAACAAAAAATAAGCATTTACTGATAAACGCTGATGTTGTTCGGTTTTTTGTCACATTTATCGGGGCAAATGGCTGGTTTGAGTTCAGCGGCAAAGCTCAGTACAATGGCGCCCCTTTTTTATAGTTTGTCAGTAAAGCGGACTAAGCCCATGTTAAGAACCGATTTTAGTTTTGAGCTGCCAGAGCAGTTGATTGCCCGTTTCCCACAACCCGAACGTTCTGCCAGCCGGCTGCTGCGGTTAAACCGGCACAGTGGTGAACTGTCCCACCATAAATTCAGCGATATGCTTGCTGCGGTAAATCCTGGCGATTTGCTGGTATTTAACAACACCCGGGTGATCCCGGCGCGGCTGTTTGGTCAAAAAGCCTCTGGCGGCAAAATTGAAGTGCTGGTGGAGCGTATTCTGGATGAACAACGTTTTTTGGCCCATGTGCGTGCCAGCAAAGCACCTAAAGCCGGAGCTTTACTCATTCTGGAAAATGACGCCGAAGTAGAGATGGTGCAACGTCAGGGTGAATTGTTTGAGCTCAGAGTCACAGGCGAAGAGCCTGTGCTTGCCATGCTGGAACGGCTGGGTCATATGCCATTGCCACCTTATATCGACAGACCGGACAGCGCCGCTGACCGTGAGCGTTATCAGACGGTGTATAACGAAAAACCCGGAGCAGTAGCAGCGCCTACAGCAGGCCTGCATTTTGATGAGCCGCTTTTGGCTGCACTGAAAGCCAAAGGGGTAGAGTTTGCTTTTGTCACTTTGCACGTAGGCGCCGGTACTTTTCAGCCGGTGCGGGTCGATAACGTACTTGAACATCAGATGCATGCTGAATATATCGAAGTGCCGGATGACGTTGTTGCAGCGGTAAAAGCCTGTAAAGCGCGTGGCAATAAAGTGATTGCTGTTGGCACCACTTCAGTGCGTTCGCTGGAGTCTGCGGCACAAATTGCCAAAAACAACGGCAAAGAACTGGAAGCATACAGTGGGGACACCCGGATTTTTATTTACCCCGGTTATCAGTTTGCTGTAGTGGATGGCTTGATCACCAACTTTCATTTGCCGGAATCTACGCTGATTATGCTGGTATCTGCATTTAGCTCCCGCGATTTTGTAATGAACGCCTATCAAACTGCGATCAAAGAGCAATATCGTTTTTATTCTTATGGCGATGCCATGCTCATTCTGTAATTTTCAGGCGAAACCTTAGCCTGCAAAGCCTTAGAGATCGACGCTTGCAAGGGTAGGGTTCGCCATTTCTTTCTGCTACAATCGGGCGGATTTTTGACAAGCGCTGGACTGTTTTTCCGGCCAAAGAGGTTTTAGTGAAATTTGAATTATTAACGACCGACGGCAAAGCCCGTCGTGGCCGTATGGTCTTTGACCGTGGTGTGGTAGAAACCCCGGCTTTTATGCCGGTGGGTACATATGGCACAGTCAAAGGCATGACACCGGAAGAGCTGGAAGCGACAGGCGCGCAGATTTGCCTTGGCAATACCTTCCACCTGATGTTACGCCCTGGCACCGAAATTATTAAAAAACACGGCGACCTGCATGATTTTATGCAGTGGCAAAAACCTATTCTGACTGACTCTGGTGGTTTTCAGGTATTTAGCCTGGGTGAACTGCGTAAAATTAAAGAAGAAGGTGTGACTTTCCGTTCACCGCTCAACGGTGAAAAAATCTTTTTAACACCGGAAAAATCCATGGAAGTTCAGGCCGCGCTTGGCTCTGACATAGTGATGATTTTTGACGAGTGTACGCCATACCCTGCCACGGAAAAACAAGCGAAAAAGTCGATGGAAATGAGTCTGCGCTGGGCAAAACGCAGCAAAGATGCGCATGGCGACAACCCTTCTGCACTTTTTGGCATTATTCAGGGCGGCATGTATCCAAACCTGCGGGAT
The DNA here is from genome assembly GCF_030824435.1 of Rheinheimera sp. Classification (GTDB taxonomy): domain Bacteria; phylum Pseudomonadota; class Gammaproteobacteria; order Enterobacterales; family Alteromonadaceae; genus Pararheinheimera. Next base: position 668 of record NZ_JAVBXS010000052.1, on the reverse strand, counting down.
GTGTCATTGCAGGGCCTGGAAGACATAGGTTTTGATGGTTATGCCATTGGCGGTTTGTCGGTGGGTGAACCTAAACATGAAATGATCAAAATTCTGAATCACACCGCTGATCAAATGCCGGCGCATAAACCCCGTTACCTGATGGGCGTGGGTAAACCTGAAGATTTAGTTGAAGGTGTGCGCCGTGGTATTGATATGTTCGATTGTGTGATGCCAACCCGTAACGCCCGTAACGGTCATTTGTTTGTGCAAACTGGTGTGGTGAAAATCCGCAATGCCAAATACAAAGACGATGTGACGCCATTGGACGCAGAATGTGATTGTTACACTTGTAAAAATTACACTCGGTCATATTTACATCATCTGGACCGTTGCAACGAAATTCTGGGTGCCAGGCTGAACACCATCCACAACCTGCGGCATTATCAAATTTTGATGCAAGGTTTACGGGATGCAATTGCAGCAGGTAAGCTGGACGCCTTTGTGGCAGACTTCTACCAAAAACGTGGTTTGGACGTGCCAGCGCTTGATGCACTGCCGCCGATGCCGGCCACTGAACAAGCATAAAAAATTTAAGTTTTTTAATTTAAGGGGACAACCATGAGTTTATTTATTTCCAACGCTTACGCCCAAACTGCACCAACTGGCCAAGCTGGCCCAGGTGGCGG
>NZ_JAVBXS010000020.1 GCF_030824435.1 Rheinheimera sp. | reverse complement strand
CCCCGCTCAGTGAGCGGGGTTTTTTGTATTTAGGATCCGGCGGTCTATTGCCCGAGCAGGGCATTCCCATGCGAGTAGTACAGTGAAGCTGGGAATTAAGGAAGCCAATAATTTGGCTTTCTTCCAGCTGAACGGCCCTGAGCTCTGCGAAGGGCATCAAGGCTCCCAAACTCGCCCCCAATAAAACCAAAAACCAGCTCCAAACCTCGCTTTAAAACAAACAATCAGCAGCTCCGCTCAAATCAAATCACAACTTATCAAAACAATCCCACACAAAAAGCCACAATCAGAGGTATCAATGAAGTCCTACGTCATAGTTTTATGTCGGAAAGTTGCTTAACGAGGCAGTATCCAATCCTGACAACGCGCAGTTATTGATCAATAAATCCGCAATAACTACAAGGAACCAGCAGCAACGTTAAAGAATTAGCCATTCAAACTCATTGCCTGAGCGCCGGTTCATTAAGCAAGTTGTGTAGATAAAACAAACGAAAGTCCCAAGAAAAACCAATGACAAACGCAGGTTTTCCCGAGAAGAGGCATAAAAAATCCCCGCTTGAGCGAGGATTTTTTGCAAGAAAACTTAGGCAGTGCCAGCAGAGAACAGACTGAATTTAATAAATTAAATACGCATAAGCTGTAGTAAAGGCGGCTTCCTGGAAGGCTTTTAAGCCGGTATCTCTGAAATCTACCGGAATTGGGTGAGTCGCCAGTTTGTCTTTAATAGCGGCATTGGTACAAATGACGGTATCAACAGTTGGGATCAACTGCAGTGCAGCTTCAATTTTAAAGCCTACTGCAGAACCTGAGAATTTGCCTTTTTGTGGACGTTCACGGACCAGAAATTTGCTGATTTTATAGTCTTCAGCCAGTTTGGCCATGCCGAACTGAAACTTACGCATCTGTTCAGTGTCTTGATCTTTTAGCAGTGGAAAACGCACCTGACGGCAATCGGGCAACACCATCAGGCCATTATCCATTTCCATCAAACATAAAATAATTTCGCTGCCCTTAATATCGACGCCACATACCCGCATGTTCTTTACCTGCCATTTTGCAAAAGGGCGTTATTATGCCACGTAAAAGCATAAAGGTAGCAGTAACATCGGTGTTGTGGTGTCATTTATCGACACTTCAGTTACTGATTATCGTCGTGCGGGTCCCATTGACTGACAGCCAGATGCTGGTAAAACTGCCACTGCTCAATCAGCCCTTGCCAACAATGAAAGAAGAACAGCTGTAAGTTACTGGTTTGGCTTGGCAAAATACTTTGATAACTTTTCATTTTCAGCTCCTTTCGCAAACGGGGAGTCAGGCGACGCATGCTCCCCGCGTTACGTTCAACTTTTTACTCTGGTGCAGCAGCACCATTGCTACTTGCTATCAGCAGTGTTTTGTCATTAAGTTTTGCAGTTAATTTGCCAAGGTTATGCTGGCTGATAACACTGGCTTCAATATCATGAGCTCGCTGGAAATCAGCCAGGGCGCCGATATTATCGCCACTGAGTAACCTGACAACACCACGGTTGCTGTAAGCGTAAGAGCGCAGTTCTCGCTGCAGTTCGGCCGGGCGCTTGCCACTTTGCCGCACCAGAGTGACGGCCTTATGACAGGCGTCTTTGGCTTTATCGATATTGCCTTCTTTACTGTAAGCAACACAAAGATTCATCTGGCGGGCATAAGGGTCCTGCGCCTGCTGCGTTGTTGCAGCCGAAATTGCTGTTGTCAGCGCGCCAGCCTGAATAGGCGCGGCTAAAGCGTCTTCTGCGATCACCACCATCTTATAACCATTGCTGCCAGCGTGACTGGCAAAACTGGCCAACAACAAAGAGGTGGCCCATAAAGTACGAGATGTAATCAGATTCATGGTCTTGCTCCCGGTTGGTTTTAACAACAACCCAGTTGGTTGTTGTAGGGTCAACTCTAGGGGCAAGCGGGGGGAGCTGACAAACGAGAAAATTACACCCGATGGCTGAACGCACTTCATCTATACATTTGTTTTGGCAAAACCAGCCAATACCCAATCGATCAGCAGCTGAATTTCCGGTTTATGCAGGCTGTCTTCATGTTGCACCAGATAATAATGATCTCTGGTATGCAATTCGTCCTCAAACAACCTGACCAGGCTGCCGCTGTCAAACCAGGCCTGACTAATTGGCAGTGGAATAAGGGCCACCCCTAAACCCTGTTGTGCGGCGCGGGCAACACTAAACATACTGTCGAGTTGAATAATTTGTCTGGGTCTGAAATCGTCATAACCAGCCTGATCGGCCCACTGATGCCAGCACCAGGGTCTGGCCTGATGCACTATCAGTGGCACTGTTTCCAGCGAAGGCAATTCACCGGGTTCCCCTTGCAGGCGCTGATACCATTCCGGGCTACAAGCCGGCACATAACTAATGGGGAATAACTGATAGGAGGTTTTATCTGTAGGTTTACTGCTGGCCAGCACTATTTGTAAATCGGTGTGGCGGCTGCTTTCCTGGCGCGACTTTACTGTTTCCAGCCGTAAATTTACCTGTGGATGTTGACTGGACCAGCCGACTAACCTCGGCACAAAAAACTCGCTGGCAAAAAACTCCGGCAAAGTGATACTCACCACCTGCTCTCTTTTGGTCTGGCAAAACTCAGCCACTGTTGCGGATAAACTTTGTAATACCGGCTGAATGGCCTGATAAAAACGTCTGCCCTCTGCCGTCAGCACTACAGCACGGGTCTGGCGTTCAAACAAACTAAAACCAAGGTTTTCTTCCAGTTGTTTAATTTGATGGCTGACAGCCGAAGGGGTCAGATACAACTGACTGGCGGTTTCTTTAAAACTTAAACATTCAGCGGCAACGCAAAAACAGCGTAAACCTCGGAGTGGGGTATGAACGGCCATGTGGCAACTGCTCCATGTTCATCAGAGAAGCTGACTGTAGCAATTGTTGTTCCTGCATTTAACATGCTGAAAAATATAATAAATTTATGGAGTGCTTTGCGCCTGCTGCGTTATTGTGGCGCGTTTTTGCACCAGGATGACGCAGCAGCATTATGGTTAGCACTGATACAAAACCGCAGCCTTTTAATAGGCTTGTTACCATAAACCTGACACTTTAAGCCGCTCCAGCTCGCAGCTTAATAAAAATTCCCAGGCTTCCAGCTGTCGTTTGGCTTGTTCCAGACTATCAGCCCAGACATACAAACCCTGACCTCGCAGTAATAAACCAGAGGTCAGTTCATGCTGACGGCGGCCAATTTCTGCGGCAAGCAAAGGCCAAGGGTTGTTGGCATCCAGAATGGCTAAGCTCAGGCCTGAATTGCTGTTTTGCTGCGGCTCAATGGTCTGTTGCAAGTCATAACCACAAAACAGATGTTGATCTGCTTTTACCAGTCTGGAGAAGACTGTTGCTGCTAACGACTGGGTTTGCAGCACCACTTTGGCTGAACTGAACTGTTGGTAAAGCGCAACATGCAACAAACTACCAGACGCCAGTTGTGCGCTCAGGCTGGCTTCGCCACTTTGCCATGACAAAGGTGTTAAATCCTGTGGGCTCAGCTCACCTTTGTCTTTGTGTTGTGGTGTGAACAAAGCACTGTGTTCGCCACTTCGGATGGAAAAATTACCGCTGCCGGCAGGTGTCCATTGTTTGGCACTGATCCAACGGCCTAAAGTGCAAAGTTGAATAGCGTAGGGATTCAGTTGGTTGCTGCTGGTTGATTTGTTCATCTTTATGTTTAGACGTCTATACGTTGAAATGTCTCAAATAATAGCATTCTGTGTCACTGCAGGCCAAGCCGTTTTTTTCGGCTGTAACAGACAACTGCAAAGCAAAAATGCTAGCATCAGGCTCTTCAACCAGACTGCAAAATGATGTTAAAAGGAGCTTTATGGATTTGCGCAGTAAGTTACCCTGGGTTGGTACCACTATCTTTACCCAGATGTCTCAGTTGGCGCTCGAGCAGCAAGCCATTAATTTATCACAGGGTTTTCCAGACTTTCCGGCACCGGAACTGCTGTTACAGCAGTTGAACCAACAGGTGCTTGCCGGAAAAAACCAATACGCGCCTATGGCCGGAGTGCCGGAATTGCGCCAGCAAATTGCCAGGTTAACCGAGCGTTGTTACGGCCGGGTGGTGAATGCTGACACTGAAGTGACTATCACCTCAGGCGCCACCGAAGCGCTTTTTGTTGCCATTCAGGCGCTGGTGCGGCCCGGTGATGAAGTGCTGGTATTTGACCCTGCTTATGACAGTTATCAGCCAGCGGTGGAACTGGCCGGTGGTAAAACTGTGCATATTCAGCTGACGGCGCCGGATTACCGCATTGACTGGCCAGCTGTGCACCGCAGAGTCACAAACCAAACCAAACTGATTATTGTGAATAGCCCGCATAACCCAACCGGCATGGTGTTTAGTCAGGATGACTGGCTGGCGTTGGCTGATCTGGTGCAACAACACGGGCTGTTTTGTATCAGCGATGAAGTGTATGAACATATGGTGTTTGATGGTGCGTTACAGCTCAGCGCTCATCAGTTATTTGCACTACAGGAACGTAGTTTTATCGTCAGCTCTTTTGGCAAAACCTTCCATGTCACCGGCTGGAAGCTGGGTTATTGTATAGCGCCAGCTGCGCTCAGCGTCGAATTCCGGAAAATCCACCAGTATGTGACTTTTTCCAGTTTTACCCCGGCGCAATACGCCATTGCCACCACTTTGGAAACTTCGCCTGAACTGGTGACAGAGCTTGCCGGTTTTTATCAGCAAAAACGCGACCGTTTTGCCGCCTTGCTCAGCCAAAGCAAATTTCAATTATTGCCTTGTGCCGGTACTTATTTTCAGCTGGCCGATTACAGTGCTATCAGTGAGCTGGATGATGTCAGTTTTTGCCATTGGCTGGCTACCGAAGTAGGGGTGGCTGCTATTCCTTTGTCGGTATTTTCCCGCCAGGAACAAGACAGCAAAATTATCCGTTTTTGTTTTGCTAAACAGGACAATACCTTATTACAAGCTGCGGAGCGTTTATGCCGGTTAAGCCGATAACAACAAGCCTGAAGGTGGCCGTTATTCAGTCTGAGTTGGTGTGGCAAGACGCGGCTGCGAACAGGGCGCATTTTACCCGGCTTTTTACCAGCCTCAGAGACCTTGATTTAGTGGTATTGCCGGAAACTTTTAACAGTGGTTTTTCGATGCAAAGTACACAAATTGCCGAAGAGATGACAGGGCCTACAGTGCTTTGGCTGCAGCAACAGGCGATGTTGTATCAGTGGGCCATTTGTGGCTCCGTTGCTATTAAAACTGCTGAAGGTATCCATAACAGATTGTTGTTTGTGCACCCTGATGGTCAGATTGACTATTACGACAAAAAACATTTGTTCCGGATGGCAGATGAACATCAGCATTATATGGCGGGTAGCTGCCGTAAAGTGGTGGAATACCGCGGTTTTCGTTTGATGCTGCAAGTCTGTTACGACCTGCGTTTTCCGGTTTTTGCCCGTAACCAGGGTGATTATGACGCGCTGATTTATGTCGCCAACTGGCCGCAGCCGCGCAGTCAGATCTGGAGCACTTTATTGGCCGCCCGCGCTATTGAAAATCAGGCTTTTGTGCTGGGTTGTAACAGAGTCGGCAGTGATAACAACGGTTTTCACTACAGCGGTGATTCGGTGGTGTTGGATTACCTGGGTCAGCCGCTTGCAAGCGTCGAACCTCATCAGGCCGGTGTGTTGTTTGCCACACTGAACCTGGGCGAATTACAACAATTCCGGCAAAAATTCCCGGTCATGCTGGATGCCGACGAATTTCAGTTGTTGTAAAGCCATAACAGGTCGCCCTGCGGCTGATTACATTTGTGCACCATATAAAACAGCCATGTAAAGCGCTTACATTGCTGTTTTTTGCTTTATAATGCGGTTTTTCCGGCCAACGGAGCCTAAGCAGATGTCCAGATTTCACCCAACAGCCCTTATTTTTAGTGGTTTTTTCCTGCTTGGTTTATTAATCATCCTGTGGGGCGTGTTATTGCCTGATCTGAACAGCGAACTTGGCATGACTGCGGCGCAAAGTGGCTGGTTTTTTATGGTGATGGCGCTTGGCACTGTGACTGGCGCTTATCTGGGTGGCAAATATGTGCAGAAGTTTAATTTCCTGAAACTTTTTGCCAGTTTAGCGCTGCTTGAAACTGTGATTCTGCTTGGCATTTCTTTGGCACAATACGCCTGGCATCTGCTATTGGGCATTTTTTTGTTTGGGCTTTTTTGCTCTGTAATGTTCACCATTGGTCACACCCTGATAGCCAGGCTGCATGCCAACAAAAGAGCAAAAATGATGGGGCTGATGGATTTTATGTTTAGCCTTGGCACTTTGGCGGCGCCTTTTCTGGTGGTGGTGATGTACTGGTGGTTGCCCGACTGGCGCTGGCCTCTGCGTTTGCTGGCGCTGCTGCTGGTGTTGCTGGCGGCCTATGCTTTGTTGATTGCGCGTCAGGTTAAAGCAGATCCTACAGCTGCCGAAGCGCCAAAACACAGTTTGTCGTACAAAGCAGTATTAAAACAGCCGGTTTTTGTGGCTTTGGCTTTGGCAATGTTTGGTTATGGGGCTGTGGAATGGGGTAATGGTAATTGGTTTGTCAGTTACGCCAGTTCGGCACTCTTGTACCCAACTGAGCAGGCCAGGTTAATTTTTGCCTGGTTTACCGGTGGTATGGTGTTGAGCCGTTTAGGTTTTGCGTACCTCATCCCTTATCTGGGGGCCACCCGTTTGCTGCGTTTATTAGTGATGATGACCTTGGCCGGTGCTTTGTTATTAAAGCTGGCGGATAGCACGCTGTTGTTATCTTTAGGCAATGGCTTGCTAGGGCTGGGTTTGGGTGGCGTTTATCCGCTCTTGCTTTCTGCCGCTATGGATTTGGACGCCCGTAACGGCCCGGTGTTGTCTGGTTTGTCGAATATTGGTGGTTCGCTTGGTTGTCAGCTGGCTGGCCTTGGCACCGGACTTTGGGCCAATGTGGCTGGTATTGGCACTGCATTCTGGATGTTACCGCTGGTGGCGCTTTGGTTATTTGCGTCGGTCTGGTTATTTAGCCGCCGTGCCCGCGTTTTACAGGCTGCCGGTGGTATTTAGCCATCCGGCAGTATAGTTGTTGCTACTTTGTAGCGAAAAACAACAATCTGTGAGTAATTTCGGCAATTTTGCCAAAGCCACTCTTGATTCTGCGTAAAAATCGGTGCATAACAGGCTGCCCTGACAAACCTGAGATTTTCAGTAGATGAAAACATCTGTCGATTGGGCTTTACTGCAACAACAAGCCCGCGCTGCCTCTGAGCAAGCATACGCCCCTTACAGCCACTTTCCGGTGGGTGTTGCCATACTGGCACAAAGCGGCAAAATTTATACCGGTTGTAACGTTGAAAACGCCTCTTATGGCGGTACCACTTGTGCTGAACGTAACGCTATTGCTGCCGCTGTAGTGGCAGGTGAACGTCAGTTTCAGGCTTTGGTGGTGTTTACTCCGCAGGAAAAACTGACACCACCTTGTGGTATCTGCCGTCAGGTGATTGCCGAATTTTTTACCCCACAAAGCCCTGTTGCCAGTTGCAACCATTTAGGCCAAATCCAGCAGTGGACCTTGGGCGAATTATTACCCAGCGCTTTTACGCCATTATATTTAGCTGAAAGCACCAAAGTTGATACCAGCGCTGCTGCCAAATCTTAACCGGAGCCCAAAGTGTATTTACCTCAGGAAATTATCAAATTAAAACGTAATGGTGGCCAGTTACCTCAGGCGGCCATAGAGCAGTTTGTCAAAGGCATTACCGACAACAGCTTTAGCGAAGGCCAGACAGCAGCCCTTGCGATGGCCATTTATTTAAATGGTATGGTCACCGAAGAAACTGTGGCCTTAACCCGTGCCATGCGCGACTCGGGCTCAGTGTTAAACTGGGCCGGTAAACTCAATGGCCCTGTTGTGGATAAACATTCCACCGGCGGTGTTGGCGACAAAGTGAGTTTAATGCTGGCGCCGATGATTGCCGCTTGTGGTGCTTATGTGCCAATGATTGCCGGCCGTGGCCTTGGCCATACCGGCGGCACTGTGGATAAACTGGAAACTATTCCCGGTTATAGCTGCACTCAGCCGCTTGCCAAAATTCAGGCTGAAGTGGCACGTTTAGGTTGTGTGATAGTTGGCCAAAGTGCTGAATTAGCGCCGGCGGATCGCCGTTTGTATCTTATTCGTGATGTCACCGCCACTGTGGAATCTATTCCGCTTATTACCGCTTCTATTTTGTCGAAAAAGCTGGCGGCAGGCCTTGATGTGCTGACGATGGACGTCAAAATTGGTTCAGGCGCCATTATGAAAAACGTGGCTGATGCTTCAGCGCTGGCGACCAGCATAGTGAACACTGCCAAAGGCGCTGGTGTAAAAACGCAGGCCTTGCTCACCGATATGAACGAATGCCTGGGCGCTACCGCAGGTAATGTATTGGAAGTATTGGAAACGCTGGATTATTTAACCGGCAAATACCGTGAGCCAAGGCTACACCAGGTGACTTTAGAGCTGGGTGCCAGCATGTTACAACTGGCCGGTTTACAGCTTGATAAAGCCAGTGCTATTAAAGCGTTGGAACACAGTTTAACGTCGGGCAAAGCAGCGGAGATTTTTGCAAAAATGGTTGCTGCCATGGGCGGCCCGGCCGACTTGATGGAAAAACCGCAACAATATCTGGCGGCAGCGCCTGTGGTGCAGGATATTCTGGCGCCACAAGATGGCTTCCTTGCCAGCAGCGACACTGTTGCTGTGGGTATGGCCGTGGTGCGTTTAGGTGGTGGCCGAGCACATCCGTCCCAGGTGATAGATCCGGCCGTTGGCTTTAGTGATGTGCTTGCCCTTGGCGCAAAAGTTGGCAAAGGCGAGGTGTTGGCGCGGGTACATGCAGCTTCAAAAGAAGCAGCCGACAAAGCCAGCAGTGAATATCTGGCCGCTTTAACTTTTAGTGACAAAGCGCCAACACTTCACCCTATAGTTCACAAGATCATTGATTAAGCTGGCACTTTTTTCAGAACGCTGATAAAACAGGCAAAGGATTGCCTGTTTTTGCAAGATGGAGTTTCTGATGTCCCGCCTTGAACTTAAAATTCCCCCGCTGTTGTTGTTAGTCATTTTTGCTGTGTTGATGTTCTGGCTTGGCCATAACATTAATTTATGGCAGCTGATCCCGCTGGAACTATTGGGCTGGCGTTTGTTTTTAGCCGGAATTTGGCTGGCGGCCGGAGTGACTGTTGCTGTGCTGGGTGTGCTGAACTTTCGCAGTGCTCAAACCACGGTAAACCCTTTATTACCGGCCAATGCCAGTCAGCTGGTGCAAAACGGCATTTTCCGCTATAGCCGTAACCCTATGTATTTAGGCATGTTATTGCTGCTGATTGGCTGGGCTTTATGGCTGTCAGATTTGAGTGCTTTTGTGCCTTTGCCGTTTTTTGTCTGGTATCTGAATCAGTTTCAGATTAAACCGGAAGAGCGGGCGCTCACCACTTTGTTTGGCGCTGAGTTTTTGCAATATCAACAAAAAGTCCGGCGCTGGTTGTAACAAAACCTTTGTTTTGATGCTTTAAGCTGCAGTGGCGGGCGGATCTATGGTTTTTGCCAGTCATACCAAAGCCTGCCTCTGTGCTGTTTTTAAGGTGCAACTCCCTGATGTTAATTAATTTACCGATTCAGCTGCCAGCATGACTGGTCAGCTTTGGGTCTGGTACATTGGTGGGTTAAATTTGCAGGCGATTAAAAAGGAACATCAATGTTGCTGCAGCCCGACGAATCAGTTTGCCCCCTGTTGCTGCGGCTGGCTTCGCCTGATGATGATGGTTTTTTCCGGCAGCTGTTTGCTGCCAATCACAGTTATTTTGCCAACAGTGGTTTGCCTGAGGTTATGGTGCAACAGTTGCTGCACCAGCAGTTTCAGTTACAACAACAGAGTTATCAGCAACAAACACCAAAACCCGAATTTTATCTGCTGACGTTGCAACAACAGCCGGTTGGCCGGCTGATCCTGGCGCGCCATCCGGATTATTTGCATATCACTGATCTGGCGTTGTTGCCCGTCTATAGTGGGCGAGGGCTTGGTAGTGAGTTGATGACAGCCTTGCAACAATATGCCCAACAGCAGCAGTTAGGGCTGCAACTGCGGGTGGAGCAACAAAATGACGGCGCTTTGCAATTTTATCTGCGCCATGGTTTTCAGCTGCAAAGCCAAAACGGCAACCACCTGCAGCTGTGCTGGCAATAAATTTATGTTTCCAATTTGGTTGCGGGTTGATGTTTTGCCTCATATCGCCTAGCTTTGAATGGTTCCTTCTTTGAATCAATGACTTGAATATTTTTGCGGCAACAATGGTTGTCACAGCGGAATAACCTCAGAACAGACCCGCATGGGGTAAATGCAACATCATCAGTTCAGGCGGACATTGTTTTGTATAAGGATTTTACACCCTAACCATCAATAAAACTGACTAAGGAGAGTTTAAATGTCTGATCCGTTTTTAGGCGAAATCCGCATGTTTGCCGGTAATTATGCCCCACAAGGCTGGGCTTTTTGTAATGGCCAGCTCATGTCAATTGCAACAAACAGCGCTTTGTTTTCACTATTAAGTACCAGCTATGGTGGTGATGGTGTCAGCACTTTTGCATTGCCAAACCTCGGAGGCCGAGCTCCGGTAGGCACAGGCCAATCGCCAGGGTTGTCGCCTGTTACTTTGGGGGAACAGGCCGGGACTGAAAATGTCACCATTCTTGCCGCCCAGATGCCTACACATACCCATGGGGCCACCACTGCAGCGACTGCGACAAGTGTAGGTTCATTGCAAGTGGCTGGCACAGCGTCAAACGCATCAACAACACCTTCAACAACCAATAATATTTTGGGTGCATCTAGCGCAGGCGGGCCACCTTCAGCCGCAATTTGGTCAGATAAGCTGACTACCCCTGTTACCCTCGCTAATCCAGAAACTATCAACACAACGCTGAATGTTAATGTAACTGTCCAACCAGCTGGCGGAAGTCAGCCATTGCCGATTCGAAACCCTTATCTGGGGATGAATTTTATTATTGCCCTTGAAGGTATTTATCCTCCGCGCAACTAATGAAATGTTTATTGTTGTATTTGCACAGCAGCACCTGTGTTGCTGTGCCAAAAAAATTGTACCCATAGCAAGTTCCGAAGTAAGCCTGTTGCTTGTTTTTTTCGCTGGTGCTTTATCGTTTCCACCACATAACGGATGAAAATTAATATGAAAAATGCCCTGCTCAAAACATACCTGTTTTTTTGGGTGATCCTGGGTTTAGTTGCCATGCCAGTATTGGCTGCGCCGATTTCGTTAAATTTCACCAGCGATGGTGGAGGTGCATGGACTGATGGCATAGCAGAGGATGGTGAGGGCGGTTCATCCAGCATTGCCTGGATTAACATGCAAGTTTTAAATATTACCGATGTGGCTGGCACAAACTTCGGAACTTTATCCTGGGAAGATAACAGTTTTATGTTTAGTTCGGATAACAGTTATTCTGGTTTAACATGGGCTGTGAATAATGGCACCAAAGGCATGGCGATTAAGTCCAGTGATGGCAGTGAGTTTCAGATTAATGGGTTTAAGTATTACAACTGGGGAGAGACAGAAAGCACGACAGTGACGATAAAAGGATATCGTAATGCAGCTGAAGTAGCATCCACCAGCTTTGAGGCATATGACCCCAGCGCCACGCCAATGAACATCTCATTGGATAGCACTTTTGATTATGTTGATGAGGTCAGACTATATATTTCAGCTGGAGGTTATCAAGGAACTCAAGCTGCCACTAATCATTCCATTAATAATATTGTGATTGACGACCCTGTAGTGCCTGCTCCCACTGTTACCTCAGCCACTTATAACAGCTCAACCGGCGCTTTGGTTGTTACCGGCACCAACTTTACCGCAACTGCTGGTGTAACCAATGATGTGGTGGCCAATACCTTTACTATTACAGGTGAAGGTGGCAGCACTTATACCCTGACCGATACTGCCAATGTGGAAATTAGTTCGGCCACTGCTTTTACCCTGACCCTAAGTGCCACCGACATGGCTGCGGTTAATTTAATAGTAAATAAAAATGGCACCAGTTCAACAGGCGGTACAACCTATAACCTGGCAGGTGCCGCTGGTTTTATTGCTAATTCGGCTGCTACCGCAGATTTAACGGGCAATGGTGTAACAGCAACTGTGGCGGCACCGACAGTGACATCCGCCACTTATGATGCCAGTACTGGTGTATTGGCGGTAACAGGGACCAACCTGAAAAAACTCAGTGGTGCCACGAATGAAATTATTGCCAATAAATTTACCCTGACCGGTGAAGGTGGCAGCACTTACACCCTGACCGACACCTCAAATGTCGAAATTACTTCAGGTAGCAGTTTTACACTGACCCTGAGTGCTACGGACAGAGCCGCTGCCAACCTGATCCTGAATAAAAATGGCACCAGCTCAACAGGAGCTACAACTTATAATCTGGCAGCCGCTGAAGACTGGAATGCCGGTGCTGACACCGCTGTGGCTATTGCTGATACCACAGGAAATGGCGTTACTGTCAGCAATGTGGCTGTGCCAACTATCACCAGTGCAACTTACAATGCATCAACCGGCGCTTTGGTGGTAACAGGCACAGGTTTGCTGAAATTAAACGGTGCCAGCAACGATATAGTGGCTAACAAATTTACCCTGACCGGTGAAGGTGGCAGCACTTACACCCTAACCGACACCTCGAATGTTGAAATTACTTCGGGTACCAGTGTCACTTTGACTCTCAGTGCCACAGACAAAAATGCAATTAATTTGCTGTTAAATAAAAACGGTACCAGTTCGAATGATGCCACCACTTACAATCTGGCTGCGGCTGAAGATTGGACTGCTGGTGCCGATGCCGCCGTTGTTGTGGCGGATTTAACCGGTAATGGCATCACCACCAGCAACGCCATATCAGCACCTGACGCCCCGACCATAGGCACTGCAACAGCGAGTGACGGTCAGGTTGCTGTGACCTTCAGTGCACCTGGCAGCAACGGCGGTTCTGCTATTACCACTTACACTGCGACAGCCAGCCCGGGCGGTGCCTTTGGTACTTGCGCAGGGCCTGCGGCTTGTACTGCAACTGTAACAGGTTTAGATAACGGCACTGCTTATACCTTTACCGTGACTGCAACAAACGCTGTGGGTACCAGTGTTGCTTCCGGCGCTTCCAACTCAGCCACGCCTAAAGGTGCGCAAACTATCAGTTTTGCTAACCCTGGTGCGCAGAACTTTGGAACTACTCCAACACTGACGGCTACAGCTGACTCTGCCACTGGAACTGACGGTTTAACTGTTACTTTCAGCTCATCGACCACAGGGGTTTGTACTATTACCAGTGGTGGTGCCCTAACCTTTGTGACTGCGGGTAGCTGTACTATAGATGCAGATCAGGCAGGTGATTCGGCGACCAATGCCGCCACTACGGTCACCCAGACTTTTACTGTGAATGCGGTAGTTCCGGGCGCACCAACTATTGGTACTGCCACTGCTGGTGATACCCAGGCGTCAGTGGCTTTTACTGCGCCTGCCAGTATTGGCGGTGCGGCTATCACTGGTTATACAGTGACAGCAAGTCCAGGCGGTGCAACAGGTACGGGTGCCAGCTCGCCTATTACAGTGACAGGATTAACCAATGGCATTGCTTATACCTTTACGGTGACGGCCACTAACTCTGCAGGTACAGGTGCTGCTTCTGCGGCGTCCAACTCCATCACGCCTGCCTCACCACAAACAATTACCTTTGCGAATCCGGGGGCTCAGAACTTTGGTACTTCTCCAACATTGAGCGCAACTTCGTCGGCTGGTGGTGGTTATGTGGTCACTTTCACTTCATCAACCACCGGGGTTTGTACTATTACCAGTGGTGGTGTGTTGACCTTTATAGCGACAGGAACCTGTACTATTAATGCCGATCAGGCAGGAGACTCGTCCTTCCTGGCTGCAACGCAAGTGAGCCGTTCTTTCAGCGTAAGTCCGGTAGTTCCGGGCGCTCCAACCATAGGAACAGCCATAGCCGGTGACACCCAGGCCAGCGTTGCTTTTGTCGCACCTGCAAATACCGGTGGTACTGCTATTACAGCTTATACCGTGACTGTGAGCCCGCCTGATGTAGCGCCGGTGAGTGGTGCTGCTTCACCCATAGTGGTGACAGGTTTAACCAATGGTCAGGCTTATACCTTTACCGTCACTGCAGATAACGTTGCCGGTACAGGTCCTGCTTCCGGTGCCTCTAATTCGATTACACCGGCAGCCACTCAGACTATTACTTTTAATAACCCGGGCGCACAAAATTTTGACACCAGCCCAACGCTGACGGCGACATCAGATTCAGGCTTGACCCCGACTTTCACCTCATCAACCCCGGGAGTTTGTACCATTACCAGTGGTGGTTTGCTGACTTTTGTCACTGCCGGCACCTGTACCATTAATGCCGATCAGGCCGGTAACGGCAGCTATCTGGCGGCGCCTCAGGTGTCCCGTAGTTTCACTGTGAATGCAGTGGTGCCAGGCGCGCCAACTATAGGGGCAGCAACAGCGGGAGATGCTCAGGCAACAGTGACCTTTAGCGCGCCGGCGTCAAATGGCGGTAGTGCCATAACAGGTTACACAGTGACAGCCAGTCCTGGCGGTGTCAGCAAAGCTGCTACAGCGTCACCTTTTATTTTTACCGGCTTAAACAATGGTACTGCTTATAGCTTTACTGTGACAGCAACTAATGTTGCCGGCACCAGCGCGGCTTCAGCGACGTCAAATGCAGTGACGCCAGTGGCAGCCAATCAGGCGCCTGAGATCACACAAGGTGCCGCTACCAGCGTCAATATGAGTGAAGACGGTACACCAACTGCTTTTGCGCTGACGCTGAATGCCACAGATGCGGATAATGACCCGCTTAGCTGGAGTATCGGTAGTGCGGCATCTAATGGTACAGCCAGTGTTAGTGCAGGCGTGGTCAGTTACACACCAGAAGCCAACTACCATGGCAGTGACAGCTTTGCAGTTGAGGTCAGTGATGGCACAACAAGCGACAGTATCATTGTCAATGTACTGATAGCGGCAGTGAACGATACCCCAACGATTAGCGGTACTCCAGCCACCAGTCTGGATCAGGACACAGCATATAGTTTTGTGCCAACGGCTTCGGATATCGACACTGGTGACACCCTGACTTTCAGTATCAGCAACAAACCAGACTGGGCCAGTTTTGATACTGCCACCGGTGCCTTAACCGGCACTCCGGCTGGCAGCGATACCGGCACAACTTCGGGTATTGTGATTAGTGTCAGTGACGGTACAACCAGCACTTCTTTAGCTGCTTTTGATCTGGAAGTTATTGCCACTGTTGATCCGTTGCAGCCGATAGTCACGGCGCCAGAGACTTTGATATTAAATGCCACAGGCTTATTTACGCCTGTGACTATGCGTCAATTGTTGGGACTGCCGGCCAATGCCAGTCAGGCCGAGCTAGAGGCTGCGTTGAAAAAACTGGCCAAAGACGGGGTATCGGGCAATGACTGCTGCACTGTGACTGTTGGCGGTTTAACAAAAGATGGCGCTATTTTGTTGCCACCAGGCCGTCATGACGTCAGCTGGAAAGCCATCAATGCGGTGGGAGTCAGTGGTGAAGCCATACAACAACTGGATATTCAGCCGCTGGTGTCACTGAGCAAATCACAAGTTGCCATCCGTGGCAGTGAGGTGAGCTTTAAGGTGCTGTTAAATGGCAACGCGCCACAGTATCCGCTGAGTGTGCCTTATGTTATTGATACTATTGAAACTACTGCCACTGCAGCTGAGCATAATCTGGTGGATGGGATAGCCACATTCACCCAGGCAGGGCAGCTGGAAGTGGACATTCCGCTGACTCTGGCGCAGGTCACCGGACTCAATGACAGTCAACTGGTGATTGTGTTGGGTGAGGGCCTGAATGACGGCGCAGCCAATAAACATAGCATTGATATCCGCAGTGGAAATATTCCGCCCGTGGTGAATCTGAGTATCACACAGGGTGGTGTCAATACCAGCCTGATTACACCCAACGGCGGGCCTGTGGTGGTCACAGCACAGGTCACAGATGCCAATAAAGGTGATTCACACAGTTACGATTGGTCGGCGACCAGCGGTTTAGCTGACACCGACGGCAACACTACCGATGCCAGCAGAACTTTTAGTGCTGCAGGTTTAAATGGCAGTCATCAGGTACAGCTGACGGTGACAGACTCAGCAGGCGCCCCTGTGCAGGCTTCGATTTATTTCCGCATTATCGCCAGCTTACCGGTGTTAGATGTTAATACCGATACAGACCGCGATGGTTTTAATGACCAGCAGGAAGGTACAGGGGATACCGACGACAACGGCATTCCAAATTATCTGGACAATATGCCGTCGCCGAATATCCTGCCGCAGCAGGGCAATACCAGCAATGCTTACCTGGTTGAATGTGACCCCGGTGTACGTTGTGGTCTGGGTTTATTTGCCCGAGGCGGAACTTCGGGTGGGGTGCAGGTGCTGGACGAAGAGGTAGGGCAACTTGATGGTTTAGTGGTTGATCCGGCTTTTGAGCCTGTGGGTGGTGTGTTTGACTTTGCTATCCGCGATTTGCCAACCCCTGGTCAGTCGGTGCGGGTGGTGTTGCCACAAAGAGCCGCCATTCCGGCCAATGCGGTATATCGTAAATATCAGCGTGGTCGTTGGGTGACTTTTGTCCAAGATGCAGACAATGCATTGCATTCTGCCGCAGGTAATCCGGGTTATTGCCCACCACCTGGTGCTGCAGACTGGACGCCGGGCCTGACTGCCGGCCATATGTGTGTGCAACTGACCATAGAGGACGGTGGAGCCAACGATGATGATGGCCTGGTGAACTCTGCAGTGGTCGACCCTGGAGCTGTGTCTGTGTACTTTAATACTGCGCCGGTTGCGGTGAATGACAGTGCCAGTACCGACGATCGCACCGCTATCACTATCAATGTGCTGGTCAACGATCAGGACATCGACAAGGATGCATTAACAGTGATCAGTGCAACAGCGCAGCAAGGTACAGTGCGTATCGAAGCTGACAACCAGCTGAGATACACACCAAAAGCCGGTTTTAGCGGTACAGATCAGTTGAGTTACCGTATCCGTGACAGCAAAGGTGGTGAAGCCGGTGCTGTTGTCACTGTGACCGTCAAGGCGTACCAGAATGTGGTGGTGGAGAATAAATCTTCAGGTGGCAGCAGTGGTGGCTGGATGCTGCTCGGGCTGGCGGTGTTAGCGGGCTGGCGCCGTCGTGCCAGCTTGCTAGTGGTGTTTGTTGTCGCCATGCTGGCGACAACCCAGGCGGCAGCTGCAGATGTTTATCTGCAGCTGGGTGCTGGCCAGAGTGAAGCCGGTTCGCGGCAATTTAACCTGCCGCAAGGCAGTCTGATCAGCACTGACAACACTGACACTGGCTATCAGCTGCTGGCGGGTTATCGTCTGCTCGACAATCTGGCTGTTGAGCTTGGTTACCAAAAACTGGGTGAAGGCAGTGCCACTATTTCCGGTTCTGTGTTGGATGCGGCCAAATATCAGCAGCTGGTGGCACAGGCCACACCGGTATTGGGTGATGGGGTGTCGGCCGCTGTACGCTGGCAATTCTGGCAGCTGAATGACTGGCAATTTGAACTACCGCTTGGGGTGATGCACTGGCAAGCAGATCTGAGCAGTAAAATGGCGGCAACCACTTTAACTCAGGAACTGGATGGCACTGACTGGTTTTCCGGGCTGACGCTGAATTATAAGTTAAGCCCTGCCTGGCAGGCTGGCATCAGTTACCAGCGTGTGTTATTGGAGCCGGCGGACGTAAACCAATATCTGCTGCATCTGCGTTATCAGTTCTGAGCAAAATAAACGGCGACATAAGTCGCCGTTTATTTTTTACCCAGGGCTGATTCAGCAGATATAGTGTGACTCAGACTTTTTGTGATGCCGTTGTGGTGGGTTCTGCTGGCGCCGCATTCTTGCAAGATTGTAATAAGGACTGCAAATGAACTCCCAAATCCTGCTGCGCCACCGCAGTGCTGGCGGTCACCATTTGTTTTAATGTCAGCAGCGCCTGTTCCAGTCCTTGTTGTTCAATCAGTGTTTTGGCATAAGTGGCTGCAGCTGCGCTTTTTTCCAGAGCGCTGGCCAACTGATCAAAGCTGAAATCCTGTTGTAACAGCTGCTCTAAGTCAGCCAATAATTGCGCCACTTTAGCAGATTCGGCCAAAGCTCCTTCAACGCTAATCAGTTTGCCCAATGGGTCTGCCGTCAGTGTGGCTGCTACACAAGCTGCAACTGAACCGGCTTCTGCTGAAGCCGCTACAGCATCCAGTCCTTGTTCCCGGATTTGTGTGACAGCAGCTGCTAATTGTTGATCTTTGGCCAGCCAGGCCTGTTCAGCCAGTTGTTTTGGATCGGCACTGAAATAACCACAACTGGTCAGGAAAAAAGATAACAACACTGGCAAGGTGTAACGACGGGCAACAGACATAACAACTCCTGAATAATAAAATACAGTCAGCAGCGCTGACCTGAATATGTTCTAACATGGGGCTTTGAGTTTGTAGCTTCAAGCCATCTGGAAGTGTTATTTGACAACTATCGTTGCAATGTTTTTGTTTTTCCTCATTTTTCTATAGCTGCGACTGATGTCGCAGTTTTTGCTTGCAGTGCTGCGACATTTGTCGCACTATGCGTGCACTGCGCTTTTTTATTGTGGTGAGGTTATGCAACAACCAACAGCTCCGGAACTGGAAATACTCAAACTCTTGTGGTTAAAACAGCCACTAACAGCCCGTGAACTGCACGACGAGCTGGTGCATGTGCTGGGCTGGGGTTATTCCTCTACCCGCAAAACGCTGGAGCGTATGACAGAAAAAGGTTTGGTAAGTTTCGAAAGTCAGGGTCATAAAAACAATTACAGCGCGCTGGCGGATAAAGTCAGTACCCTGGCTGCTTTTGCCCAGGATTTTGCCAGTCGTATTTTTGAGTTAAAAGGGCCTGTGCCCGTAGCCATGTTTGCCGGCAGTCAGTTGGTGAATGCCAGTGAAATTGCCGAGCTGGAGCTGTTATTAACGCGGCTGGCGGCACAACAAAAGGCGGCTGACTAATGTTGCTGGTACTGGTGCAGCTGGTTGTTTTTGTCGGCTGGAGTTATTTATTGTGGACCGCTCTGCAGGTTTTATTACGTCGTATCCCAGCTCTGGCGCAGTGGCCGGCAGGTTATTGGCTGGTGCTGCTTTGTTGTAGCTTACCGCTTTGGCCACCGCTGCAATGGCAACAAGACTGGATCATGCCACCGCAGTTGTTGCAGCAAGGTGTAGGCACAGCAGCTTATTGGGTTGCAGCACCTATGCACCCGGGTTTACAACAAAAACTGGGTGGTGCAGATCTGCTGGTTTTGTTGGTGTTCACATGCTGGATTAGCGGTGCAGCCTGGCGGTTATGGCAACTCATCAGACAATGGCGGCAGCTACAGCTGTTATGTCGCAAAGCGCAAGCTGTCAGTGCCACCGATTTATTAACAGGTATCAATGAAACTTCGGCTGCCGGTTTAACAGAACAACTTGGTTTATTACAACTGAAACAACAGGGTGCCAGTTCAGCTTTTGTGTTTGGTTTTTTCCGTTTGCATCTGGTGTTACCGGCCAACTTTGCCTTTTTTCCACCTGCCGAGCGGCTACTGCTGTTGCAGCATGAGCTCTGCCATGTGCGTCGGCGTGATCCACAACAATTGTTGTGCTGGCGGTTATTGGGCGTTTTGTGTTGGTTTAATCCTGTGGTGCAAAAGCTGGAAACTGCTTTTATCCGTGCGATGGAGCTCAGTGTTGACAGACAGGTGTTGGCCCAACAACCGGAGCTGGCTTTAAGTTACGGCAAAGCCATGCTGACCAGTCTGAAGTATCAGCAGCACGCCAGTCAGGTCAGTGCCGGTTTTACCGGGCAGACATTTGACGAACAGTTTTACCGGCAGCGATTATCCCAATTGTTTCAACCAGTGCCGTTGTGGCCTGCCGGAAAATTGTTGTTGTTGGCACTGGTAACCCTGCTGATGATGGCTTGTTGTCATCTGGTATTAAGCCAGTTTTCGTGGCAGCGCGCTGCGCCAGAGCAGTGGCAGTGGCCGTTACAACAGGTGGCCGTAAATTCTGGTTATGGGGTGAAAAGTGCCATCCGGCAATACAAACCGCATCTGGGATTGGATCTGGCAGGCCGCAGCGGCGACCATGTGCTTGCTGTAGCGCCTGGCCGGGTGCTGATAGCTGATGACAACAGTTTGGATCGCAATTTTGGTTTAGTGGTATTGCTCGACCATGGTGATGGTTATCAGACCCTATATGCCCATCTGCAACAGAGCCAGGTAAAACCGGGTGATAAAGTGGCAGCAGGTGAGTTGATAGGCGGAGTTGGCAGCAGTGGCAAAGCGACAGGACCACATTTGCATTTTGAATTGTTGCACTTTGGTGTGCAGCAGGACCCGATGTTGTATTTACCTGCTTTGCCTTAAGCAATACAAAGTATCAGCGGTGGGATTTAAGGTTATTTTTTGGAGTTTGGCATGTTTGCATCTATATCACGTTTAGGCGGGGCTTTGGTTGTTTTGGCATTGTTTAGTGTGGCTTTGTCGGCCGCACCTTTGTCAGAAGCTGAGCTTATCAGCAGTTTTGAACAACAATTCAGGGAGAAACTGCAAAAGGCTAAAGTACCGGGCGGGGCTTATGCCATAGTGCAGGGCGACCGCATTCTGAAGCTGGGTCATTATGGTGTGCGTGCTGTTGGCGAACGTGCCATGGTTAATGCCGACACTGTCTTTCGTCTGGCTTCAGTGTCAAAGACTTTTGCCGGTGTCAGTCTGGTGCAGGCACAACAAGCCCAACAACTGCAGTTGCAACAAGCTTTATCGAAATATGTGCCTGAACTTCAGCTCAGAACTGAAGAACTGACCCAAAGCCTGACACTGGAGCAAGTGTTATCTCACAGCAGTGGTTTCTGGGCTCATGCCTTTGAAGATTTGATTGAAGCGGATCAAACCCCGGCGCAAATTTTGCCAAGACTGCGTGAGTTAAGTCCGGTCTGCCCGCTCGGGCGTTGTTACAGCTATCAGAATGTGTTTTTTGGTTTACTTGGCAACGCATTAGAACGTGCGACAGGGCAAAGATATGAGCACTTATTGGCGCAGCGTTTATTCCAGCCTTTGGGCATGCAAACCGCTTCTGTTGGTCTGGCACCTTTACTGGCGTCACGCAATAAAGCCATGCCACATGAGCGGGGTGGTAAAGGCTGGCGTCAGGTTAAACCCAAAGCCAATTTTTACCGTGTCAGCACAGCTGCCGGAGTCAATGCCAGCGCACGTGATCTGGCTATTTATCTGCAGGCAATGCTGGGGCAAAGACCTGATGTATTGCCACAAGACATACTTCATCAGTTACAACAGCCATTAACCAGAATGCCGGGCAAGCCACGTTGGCCGGTCTGGCAGCAGTTTAAACAGGTGAGTGCCTGGTATGGCCGTGGCTGGCGTATGGTGCAGTATGATAACGAACGTCTGTATTATCATGCCGGTGTGGTAGATGGTTACCGGCCTTATATTGCTTATTCACCACAAAGTGGTTACGGCCTGGTGTTATTAACTAACGCCGAAGCTGATGTGACAGGGCCTTTAGCTGGCTGGTTCTGGCAGCAGGTATTAAGTCCACAACAGCATATGCGGTTGGCGCAAAAAACGACAAAAACGAACAGCAACAGCGGCGGCTGAGGTTGTGCCTGATTTGGATTTACGTTGCATCGGACAAGGTTGTTTAAGCCGTAGGCGGTCAAGCTGAGATACCAGCCCAGACTGATACTATCCACTAATTTTCAGCAAAACAGATTGATTGTTTTCGCCAAAAACAGAAGATTAGTTTGGGCAAAAGATGCGTCTGATGTTGCATGGTTGTGGTGGTATAACTTGGCTTGCCGATGCAACCCCGTCAGGAAAGAGACGGGGTTTTACGACCTAAATGCACTCTGCTACGTGCCAGTGCTTCTTGTTCATAATCTTCCATATATTGCGCCACATCATTACGCCAATGTTCGTTTTCAACACTGGCGTCGACACTTTGCCTGGCATCCAGTTGATCTTTGCGCACCAGCAAATCGTGTGCTCGTTGTTGTAGTTCAACAGCAACTTCGGCAAAAATCTGCGGTTCTTTAGCCAGTTGCCATAGTTTTAAATGCAGATGCATTGCCAGAATTAGCAGAATGAAAGTCACCAAAATTAGGAATAATGCCATTTTATGCTCCTGCGACTATCAATCGACGTTTACGAATTTCCACCAGCCAGAAGTAGGCAATAAGTGGCAACATGCCGGTATTAAAAATCGCAATCAATACTTGATAAGCGGATGCAAAAAAACTGCTTTGCAACGTAGCTCTGTCAATAAAGTCAATGGCTTGGATAATGGATGTTGCTATAAAAGACATTGAGACCACTAGTGATAACTGAGTAGCCCTTAGCTTCTGTACTTGGTGCAGGTAATAAATAAGCCAAACACAAAACACGTCAATTGCTATCCAACTACCGTACCATGCAAATTTGTTGTACAACTCAGGGCCTGATGCTATGTCGTAAAGCAAAGGCATGACGCCTCTGCATACTACCCAACTCAAATAGACCACAAAAATCGAAATCGTAATTGAGTTAAGTTTGCGCTCGTATATCAAGGCGATCACAAGCAGCATGAGGTAGCCAATAACACCATACTGAGCAATATAAACAAAAATTTGTGATTCAGGACTAATGGTTTTTAGTATTTCGTAAAACTTGCTTTCCATTATGATTGCCTTACCTATGCAGTGGAATCAGAGCGGAGGCCGGGCACTAGCACCACCGCCTGCTGAAGGGGTATCTGTTGGTGGAGCAATAACATTCTGGGTATCAGTCGCCTGTTGCAACGCCAAAGCTTCCGGGCTGATGGTGACAGTGTCTGCAGTGCTGCTGACAGTATTTTGTGTGGTTGTTGTCGTTGTTGCTGACCCTGTGCTGCTTGTTGTGCCGCTGTAGAGTGCATATTGATTTTGCAGATTATTAATACCACTGGTATTCATCAGAATTTCTCCCAACCTTGATTGTTAACTTGTGTTGAAGTAGCTGTAGTACCAAAGCTATAGTGAAACTTTACGCGTCTGATTTCACTACGGCAGCAGGCTAAAAGACTGACAAAATTCTGATATTGCTATGATATATCACTGAAAATACAGAAATTAATAAATCAACAACACTTAAAGCGTTTTGGAGACCAGGATGAAGAGCAGATTGGCAATGTTGCTGGCGCCGGTATTTTTCAGCGTTCAGCTGATGGCGGCGCCATTGCAGTTTGGTGGTTCAGTGGATAAGACTTTAATAACCAGTATCAGTGAAGTGCAGGCAAATCCGGCACAATTCCTCGGTAAAACCATCACTGTGCAAGGTGAAATTGTCAGTGTTTGTCAGAAAAAGGGCTGCTGGATGCAGCTGGCTGTTGCCGGTAGCCAACAACTGAAAATTAAAGTGCGTGACGGTGATATGGTGTTTCCGCTGAGTGCCCGTGGCAAACAGGCGTTGGCAATGGGGCAACTGGTAAAAACTGAACTGGATTTAGCCTCAAGCCGTGAGCAACTGGCGGCGCAGGCAAAAGCGTCGGGCGAAAATTTTGATGTTACAACTGTCACTAAACCTCTGGTTAGCTGGCAGCTGGTGCCAACAGCAGTTGAAATCCTGACTGAATAACTTCTGTCTGGTGTTTGCAGATTGTGCCAGACCACATCTGGTGTTAACGGATCCAGCCTTGATTCAGCGTTCTGAATTTGTCATTGCCGGCTTTATCCAGCCATTCAAATGCCAGCATTTCCAGACTGATAATGCTGGCGCCCGCTTGTTGTAATCTGCTAAGCGCCAGTTGTTTGTTTTCTATAGTACGCGAACCAACAGCAGCTGCCACCACAAAAACCTGATAACCACTGCTCAACAAATCCAACGCCGTTTGCAACACACAAACATGAGTTTCAGTGCCAATTAAGACGATTTGTTGACGTTGTTGCTGCTGGATCACCTGACGGATATCGGGTTCACGCAGCGCGCTAAAATGTATTTTGCTGAAGATATGAACAGGCGCTATTAAGTGTCTTAAGACTGGGACTGTTTCGCCCAGACCTTGTGGATATTGTTCAGTGGCAAATACAGGAACGTGTAATTGTTGGGCAACTTCCAGCACCCAGAGTGCTGCCTGCTGCACCTGTGTGGTTTCATGGATGGCTGGCGCCAGTTTTTGTTGCATATCAATCAGCACTACCAGACTTTGTTCACGCTCCAGCCGCATTTTGGTTTCCTCTTACCGTCGCTACATACCAGAACACCAGTTATTCCCTTCGGGGTCAAGTTTGTAGGCGATTTCCAGCGCCAGCGCTTTGTTCATCAGATAGTCTTTCACCGGCTGAATGGCGACGTCTGAATGCTGGATGCGGAAGTCGCCGGTTTGATATAGCGGTAGCTCAGGCTGTTTTTGTCATAACTAAAAGCCAGATACTGAAAAACCCCGGCATCGCGGCAAATACTTGTTGGCTCAGATAAAGCACTATTGCTTTTAGTTGCGGTGGACCAAAAATTTTGCAGCTGAGCAGGTGCTATTTGTTCGACAAACCGATATTCGGCTGCTTCAAAATAACGGCTGAGATCTGCTTCTGTCAGCTTGTCCTGATGCAGGATGCTGGTTGGGTTTACCGCCGAAATGTCATAACGGTAAATATCACCGGCCCCAGTGATCACCAAACCCTTTTTGCTGTTGCTCCAGGAATGGTTTTCATACACCACGGCAAAAGCATATTTGCCTGGGGCTGGCGGTTCGGAGATGTTCGGCGTGTCGCTGTTACAGCCACTTAACAACAGGCCAATAACAAAAAGCAGCGGTGATTTCATAGGGCAAACTCCGTTCGGCAGATGTTTTATCATGCATCAAACAGAGGTTGTTTAATTGTTAGGTTTTGTTATTTAAATGCCTGAATCAGCACAAATCAGAACGGGTCGTCATCCTGTTCTTGCTGACGCAACTGCCGTTCCTGCATCTGGGCAAAAGCGGCTTTAATTTCCTCCAGCACTGCGTCAACATCGGCAGCTGCCGTGGGCGCCTGATATTGCCCTGTTAACTCAGCTTCCGGGTCAAAATCGCCGGCCTGGTAAAGTGCCCAGATTTCTTTGGCAAACTGTGTGGTTAACAGCTCTGGCGCAAACTGACCATAATATTGCGTCATGTTGTTGACGTCGCGTTCCAGCATCCAACCTGCATTATTATTTGCTGCAGCATCAACAGCTTGTGGCAGGTCGATAATCACAGGGCCATAACTGTCAACCAAAACGTTAAACTCTGACAAATCACCATGCACCAGACCAACACCCAGCATCCGCATAATGTAACGCATCATAATGGCGTGATCTTCAATCGCCTGTTCGGTGGACATGGCGACATCGTTGAGGCGTGGTGCTACATCACCCTCGGCATCTGTCACCAGCTCCATCAGCAAAACACCGTCATAACAACCATAAGGTTCCGGCACCCGCACTCCGGCGTCCGCCAGTTTTGCTAAAGCTGAAACTTCAGCCTGTTGCCAGCTTTGTTCCTGCTGCTCCCGGCCATAACGCGAGCCTTTCTCCATAGCTCGGGCACGGCGTGAGCTCCGGACTTTACGGCCTTCCTGATACTGCACCGCTTGTTTAAAACTGCGCATATTGGCGTCTTTGTACACTTTGGCGCAGCGGATTTGGTCGCCACAGCGCACCACAAACACTGCAGCTTCTTTGCCACTCATCAGCGGGCGCAGCACTTCATCAACCAGGCCTTCATCAACCAGTGGCTGGATTCTTTTCGGAATTTTCATGCTGCCGTTATACCTTAGTTTGGCGGGCTGGGGAATCAGCGATTTTAGCTGTTGCGCAGAGACAAAAAAAAGCCCGGCCTGATGCCGGGCTTTTTCAGCACATAACTCAGTCTTTTTTCGCCAGTAAAAAAGTCACCAGCTGCTGCAGTTCCTGATCAAAGTTCTCAGGGTTCAGCTTGTCAAACTTAGGTTTGTATTTACCGTTCACCAACAACATAGGCACACCAGTTAATACCCGGTTTTCCGACCATTTATTTTGCGCCGTTTTCATTGCATTTACCGCAGCCACTGTAGGCATACTGTTGATTTTGGCATCAAAGGTTTTGGCATCAAAATCATTAACCAACAACAGATTGCGGATATCGTTTTCGCTGCCGAATGAAGCGCCTTTCAGATGAATATAATCAAAAATCATCGCGGCAACTTTTTCTCCCTGACCTGAGGTTTTGCCAACCACATAAGCACGGGCTAAAGCATTTTGCATTTCAGGCGCTGCCGCCTGTACAAAATCTACATGGACTTTTTCCAGTTCGACACCTTTCGGCAATTGGCTGGCCAGTTTGTTGACCACAGGCTCAAAGCGGAAACAATGACCACAATAAAATGAAAAAAACTCTTTCACTTCTGGTTTGGCTGTGGCTTTTTCTGCAACCACTTCATAGTGGGTGCCTTCAACAAATTTGTCTGCTTCAGCGGAGCAAGCCACAAACAACAAGGCCATAGCGGCAACAACAAAAGAACGCAACATGGTAAAACCTCCGGATACTGCTTATGGCAGCTGCAGCAGATAGTTGATCAGGCCTTTTAAATCCTGTTCCAGATTGGCCTGGTCCAGTTTACTGATATCCAGTTTGTAACGGCCGTTAACAATAAAGGTTGGCACTGAATTGAGCACCCGTGATTTTGTCAGAGTATTTTGTTCTTTTTGCATCAGGCTAACTTGTGATTTCACCACAAAGTTATTGATGTTTTTATCGTAATCAGCGGCATCAATACCCGCGCTTAATACCACTTCACGAATGTCCTGTTCGCTGGCAAATGTCTGGCGTTTGGTATGAATGTGTTCAAACAAAGCGCGATTCACCTCATTGCCTTTGCCTTTTACTTTGCCAACAACCATAGCGCGACTTAACGCAGCCTGGGTTTCTTGTTTGGCGCCACCCATAAAATCAACATGGAATTTTTTCAGGCTAACGCCTTCAGGCAACGACTTTTCCAGACTTTGCACCACAGGTTCAAAGGAGTGACAGTGTGGGCAATAAAATGAGAAAAACTCTTTTACTTCCGGTTTGGCCGTTTTTTGTTCAGAAATGACCTGATAATGTTCACCTTCTTCATATTTATCCGCAGCTTGTGCTGCCGGTACCAGCAATAAAGCCGCTGCAAACCACATCATTAATTTTTTCATGTTTCAGTTCCAGAGTTACTTTTTATTGTCCATTGCCAGTGCGCTGGCTATTCGCTGGCGCACAGCTTACACCAAGGTAAATTCGGCTGTATAGCGGCTTTCACCTTTGGCGTTTAACTATTAATAATCATACGGATACATTTGCAAAGGCGGCTGCTGCAATCGATGAATCTGGTCATGGAGTACCACCAGCTGTTGTTGCCAGTATCCTTCGGTATTAAACCAGGGAAAATGCAAAGGGAAGGCAGGGTCTGTCCAGCGTCTGGCAAGCCACGCCATATAATGCACCATCCGCATCGCTCTGAGTGCTTCGATCAGTTTTAGTTCCGCAAAATCAAAATCACAAAACTGCTGATATTCTTCCAGCAGCAGTTCCAGCCTCAGTCTTTGTTCCGGTATTTCGCCGCCCAGCATCATCCATAAATCCTGTATGGCAGGTGCCTGCCGGCAGTCATCCAGATCAACAAAAAAAGGTTGCTGATGGTAAAACAGGTTGCCCGGGTGGCAATCGCCATGGCAGCGAATGGTATTTTTTGGTTTAAATTGTTGCTGACAAAGCAACTCTATCTGTTGCAACAACTGGTCAAGTTGCTGGCCGGTGTGATTGCTGAATTCGCCATGTTGCAATAAAAAGCTGCGGCTATCGCTGATAAAAGCCTGCACCGACAAGGTTGGCCTGTGCACAAAAGCTTTGGCGCTGCCAAGCTGATGTAACTGGCCTAAAAACCGGCCCAGCTGGCAAAGTTGTTCGTCGTCATCAAGCTCTAAAGCCCGGCCACCACGGCTTGGGAATACCGCAAAATGATAACCTTTAAAAGGTAATAACGATTGCCCATCAATTAAAAGTGGTGCTACTACCGGAATTTCGGCGGCGGCCAGCTCAAACGCAAACTGGTGTTCTTCCAGTATTTGCGCCTGACTCCAGCGTTGTGGCCGGTAAAATTTCACCACATAACGCTGACCATCATCGGCTTTAAACTGATAAACGCGGTTTTCGTAGCTGTTTAACGCCAGCAAGCCCGATTCAGCATAAAAACCGTAATGCTGACAGGCATCAAGAATGACATCGGGAGATAATTCAGAAAAATCAAAAGCGGCGCTCATAGCACACCTCGTTGCAACCAGGGTGCAGTGTAACCGGCTATCCACAAGACTGCGATGGCTTTATCGGAGCAGCAGCTTGCGCCGCTGCTCCTGTGTTGTAATGTTAACGTCCGGCGAAAAACTTGCTGCCCTGCGTCAATTCAATTTCTGGTTCATCTTTGTCACGCACCTGAAACTCAATATCCATCACAGGTTTTTTTGCATCTGCCGGGTCCAGCGACAGGCTGATTGGAATACCGGCTGTGTCGCCGCCTTTGATAGTGATTTCTGTTTCACCAATCCAGCTGGCTTGTTCCAGCCCGGTGAAACTGAGCACAAAGGTTTGATCCTGCTGCGATTTGTTAATGATTTTTAAGGTGTAGGTGTTTTCAATCAACCCTTCATCCGTTTCGCGGAACAAACTGCCCCTGTCGCGCACTACGTCAAGCTCGGCCGGCATTCTGGTCCAGAGTGTCCAGGCAAAGGCTGTGCAAACAACCAGCAACACCACAAAATAACCCAGCAATTTTGGCCGTATTACTTTGGTGGTTTTACCAACCAGACTATGTTCTGTGGTGTAGCTAATCAGGCCTTTGGCGTACCCCATTTTGTCCATGGTGTCGTCACAGGCGTCAATGCAGGCACCACAGTTGATGCACTCGTATTGCAAACCGTTACGGATATCAATACCGGTAGGGCAGACATGCACACAGAGGTTGCAGTCGATGCAGTCGCCGAGGCCTTTAGTTTTGTAATCTGTGTCTTTGCGTGACCTTGGCCCCCTATTTTCACCACGCACAGTGTCGTAGGTGACGGTAAAGGTATCTTTATCAAACATGGCTGACTGAAAGCGGGCATAAGGACAAATGTGGGTGCACATAATTTCCCGCATCCAGCCGGCATTGCCATAGGTACAAACCATAAAAAACAATACCGAAACCACAGCCCAGAAACTGGTATTCCAGCTGAAGAAGTCGATAAACAGTTGATCAACAGGTGTGAAATATCCAACAAAAATCAACGAAGTTAACAGCGAAAACGCCAGCCAGGCGAAGTGGGTCAGGCCTTTTTTGAACACTTTGGAAGCTGACCAGGGATCTTTGTCCAGCTTCATCCTGTTGTTACGACTGCCCTGAATTTTTTCTTCAAACCAGATAAAAATAAAGGTCCAGACCGTCTGTGGACAGAGATAACCACACCAGACCCGACCATAAAAGGTCGTAACAAAAAACAACGCATAAGCGCCGATCACAAAAATCCAGGCCATGATGGTGAAGTCTTGTGGCCATAAGGTCATACCAAATATATTAAATTTCTGTTCGCCAATATCGAGCAAAATAGCCTGATGGCCGTCAAACTGCAGCCAGGGCAATAACATAAACAAGCCCATAAAAATAAAGCCCATATTACGGCGTAATCTTTGATGCAAACCTTTTACAGCCCGCACATAAATCCTGTCCCGTGCCGGGTAGTTTTTCTGCTCTTTAGGATTATGCATATCCACTTTGATAGGGATTGCCTGTTGCTTTTGTTGTGGTTCCACGCTGTACCTCTGATGCTGCAACTGCGCCGGAATAGTCGATGTCCGGCACTGTGGGGCGATTATAGCAGTAAATGCTGATGGATCATGGTCTTGCCTGCATTGCGGTAGATCAAGTCCGGGTTGTATCTTGATTCTGCTTTATTAAAAGGCAAGTTTTGTACCAGAGTTGGGCTTGTGGTAAACAGCTGATAAAGCGCAGGTTCAGCTGAAGTTATGTAAACTTTGACGACAGTTAAGTGTCAACAATGGTGACAACCCGTTGTTGTCCTTTGTTGTGATCCACAGCAAACTATAGTGCCGGATTTCGTTCATAGCATTTTATGCGTAGAATAGGGCGTTGCGCACAGAAGCAGGTGCCGGAATAAAAGGTGTAGTGATGAAAAAAGTCTTATGGTTTATCGTGTTAGTGTTGGCTCTGGCAACATTGTCAGACCACCCGGTACTGCTGCCTTATAAACAGCAACTTTATGCCAAATTCAGTGACTCAACCCAAAATGCCAGCAAAGTAAAATCTGATCAGAGTATCAGGGCAATTACAACACGTTTTGCTGAAATTGGTGCCGATCTTGGCAAAGGTCAACAAGCTGAATTAGCGCAGGTTGCCAGCAGCACAGAGAATATTCTTGAGTTTTATCAGCGTTATTGTATTGAAAAGCAATTTCACCCGCAGTTTTATGGCGACAGCATTAAACAGGTGTGCCGGGTGATAGAAAACAACCGCAGCGGTCTGAAGCATTAATCAGACCGCATCGCAGTATTATTCTACCTTTTTAACCACCACTGACTTGCCAACTCCAACAGCGGCACTTTGATTTTGCTCGTTGACGCTGAGAATAAGCTGGCGGATCAGTTTTGATTTTGATACGCCAGTTTCTTTACTCAGTGCATTTAACACTTCAATCGCTTCGGCACTTAAAGTGAAAGTTGCATGACGCATTGGCCCCTGACTCAGCAGGTTTGCTGAATCTTCTTCCGGTGCCTGTCTGACACTTACGATTTTGGGAATACCCATCGCATAGTTTTCAGCATCGGCAATAAATTCTTCCACGGTGAAAGCGCGTTTATTCGATCGTGTTGAATTTCTTTTCAGATCGGTCAATGCCATCTTCTTGAATTGCCTTCATTGCCATCAGTTCAACAATAATGTCTTTGATTTCGGTAGCCGCTTTACCATCCGGCTCAGTGTCCATCACTGACATGCCCTTTTCTTCGCTGTCATCGTAGATGTTGCGGCTGTAAGTTACGCCGTTTAAAACCCGTAAATTAAAGCTGCGTACCACTTCTTTGGCATCGAGTATACGATTGGCCTGATTTGGTAGCGACGGACATTGGGTCAGAACACAAGCAACAATCATGTCCGGGTTCACGACATTACAGTTGCTGACTAAATCTTCTAAGTGTTCCAGTGTTTTTAAGTCACGGCGTTTTGGCCGCAGTGGTAACAATACATGAGACGCAACCGACATGGCGGAACGCAGCGCCACGCTATCCTGACCACCACAGTCGACGATGACATAGTCATAGTGGTGTTCAAGGCTCTTCAGTTCATAACGGATCTTGCCGTACATTTGTACACAGTTGATCCATTGCACGTTCGGTGACAGGTGACGTTCCTGCACCCAATCAGACGTGGTTCGCTGCGGATCACAATCCACCAGAATCACGTTGGCATTTTTCTGGGTTGAAAAATACACGGCGATATTTTGGGCCAGACAACTTTTGCCACTCCCGCCTTTTTCCCCACCGACTAACAAAATCATGCACATTCCCTCTTCGTTGCGACCACGACAATTCAGCACTGCTGCTGCAGAACTGCAGGTTAAACTGATAGTTCAGTGCACAATGATGCTGACTATCAGTTTCTTAGTGTAGGAGACAACTCTGCAGAGTGGCAAAGTTTGCCATCAACTCTTTGCAGTAGTTGTGTCCGGTTATAACTCCACTCTGATATGACTGATCACGTTCAGAGCTTTTTTGACGGCCAGCGCTACAGTTTCAGCCTGCGCCAGGGCAACGCCAAGTCGGCGTTCACCCTGTACTTCAGGTTTTCCGAATAAACGAATTTCAGTATCTGCTTCAGTCAGAGCGCGGTCAAGTCCATGAAAACGCATCTGTTGTGATTGTCCCTGCACCAGTAATACCGCTGAAGCCGTTGGACCAAGCTGCCGTATCGCCGGAATGGGCAGACCGAGAATAGCGCGGGCATGTAATGCAAACTCAGACAGGTTTTGCGACATCAGTGTGACCATGCCGGTGTCGTGTGGCCGTGGCGACACTTCACTGAACCAGACATCATCACCTTTAACAAAAAGCTCAACACCAAAAACGCCACGGCCACCCAAAGATGCAGTAATACGACGGGCATAATCTTCTGCTTTAGCAAGCGCAGCCTCAGACATAGCTTGTGGCTGCCATGATTCGCGATAATCGCCTTTTTCCTGCCGATGGCCGATAGGGGCGCAGAACTGAGTGCCGCTGATGGAACACACAGTCAATAAGGTAATTTCGTAGTCAAAATCAACAAAGGCTTCCACTATCACCCGGCCTTTACCGGCTCTGCCGCCTTCCTGAGCATAAGCCCAGGCGGCTTCAACATCGGCGGTCGATTTCAACACGGATTGGCCTTTGCCGGAGGACGACATTATCGGCTTGACCACACAAGGGTAACCAATAGCGGCCACTGCAGCGAGGTAGCTGTTGTGATCATCAGCAAACTGGTAACGGGACGTTGGCAACGCCAGCTCTTCAGCCGCGAGGCGACGGATGCCTTCCCGGTTCATCGTCAGATGTGCAGCACGGGCACTCGGGATCACCTGAAAACCTTCCTGCTCCAGTTCCAGTAAAGTGGCGGTGGCAATAGCTTCAATTTCAGGCACTATTAAATCGGGTTTTTCTTTAATCACCAGCTGACGCAAAGCCGCACCGTTTAACATCGAAATCACATAATGGCGATCAGCAACCTGCATGGCCGGCGCATTCACATATCGGTCTACCGCTATTACTTCACAGCCATAACGTTTTAATTCAATACAAACTTCTTTACCTAACTCGCCGGCGCCAAGTAGCAATACTTTGGTACTGCCTGGGCTGGCCGGGGTGCCAATGCTGGTCATAACCACTCCACCTGAATGTAAACCGGGCCATTTGGGCCGGTGTTCTGAGATTTTTGGTAGATTAACAAGAAAACATCGTTTTGCCTGCTGTTTTATCGGTTTGGCACTGTGGCTTTGATGGTGTTCTCCGGCTTTTGCTATCTGGCGAGTGGTCTGTAGGCTGGCACTTTGCAACGCTGCGGCGTAAAGTGGAAGTTCTGTCAGAACAAGCATTTAACTTATCATCATTTAAGGATCCGCTATGAGTCAGGCTGTTATTCGTCATCTGCCAGAGCAGCAGTGTTTTGTATTGGATGTTCAGGGACAACAAGCCCGGCTTGACTACCAGCTGAGTACTGATGCCGCGGGCAAGCCGATGCAGGTAAATTTTACTCACACCTTTGTGCCGGAAGTAGCGCGCGGGCAGGGGCTGGCAGAACAACTGGTGCGGGCAGGTTTGAGTTGGGCCCGTGCCCGGCAGCTACAAATAGTTGCCAGTTGTTGGTATGTTGCCAAATTTTTGCGTTAAGGCCAGCGATATGGGATCTCAGCTTATGCCGGAAAAAAACAGGCAAAGTACCGACTGGAGTCTGTCTGCTGTCGTTGCGGGTTTTGTCGCTGTACTGGTTGGTTTTGCCAGCTCAGTGGCTATTGTGTTTCAGGCCGCCAGTGCCTTTGGTGCCGATCAGGCGGTGATGGCTTCCTGGATTGGTGTTTTGGGTTTTGCGATGGGCATCACCTGTATTGGTTTTTCCTGGTATTTTAAAGCGCCAGTGCTGACGGCCTGGTCCACTCCGGGCGCAGCTTTGTTGGCCAGCAGCCTGACCGATGTCACATTGCCACAAGCTGTGGGTGTTTTTATATTCAGTGCTGCGCTGACTCTGTTACTTGGGCTCAGCGGCTGGTTTGACAAAGTTGCCAGTCGTATTCCGCTGCCGATAGCAGCGGCTATGCTGGCCGGCATTTTATTAAAATTTGGCCTGGCCATTTTCAGCAGTATGCAGACTTTACCTTTGCTGGTGCTAGTGATGTTAGTGCTGTTTTTATTGGCAAAAAGATTTATACCGCGTTATGCAGTGCCTTTGGTGCTTTGTGGTGGCTTGTTGTTTTGCCTGCTCAGTGCACAACTGGATTTTTCCACGGTCGAGCTCAGATGGGTGGAGTTAGTCTGGATAACGCCTTCCTGGTCTTTGCCAGCTTTGTTAGGTGTGGGTATTCCGTTGTTTCTGGTAACTATGACGTCACAGAATATTCCGGGTCTGGCTGTGCTTCGTGCCAGTGGTTATCAGGTTCCGGTGTCGCCACTGCTCAGTTGGACGGGTTTTATCACAATACTGACAGCCCCTTTTGGTAATTTTTCTATTAATCTGGCTGCTATTACTGCGGCAATTTGTAGCGGTCCTGAGGCTCACCCTGATGCAACAAAACGTTACACTGCCGGCATCGCCGCCGGTGTGTTTTACCTGCTGACTGGCCTTGCCGGCGCTACAGTTGTGGCACTTTTTGCTGCTTTTCCAGAGGCTCTGGTGGCGACAGTGGCAGGTGTTGCGCTGCTTGGCACTATTGCCGCTAATCTGGCTATCGCCAGTGCTGATACACCTCACCGAGACGCCGCTATGCTGACATTTTTGGTGACGGCTTCAGGTGTGAGCTTTTTTGGTATTGCCTCAGCCTTTTGGGGTTTAGTTGTGGGGGTTTTAACGATGTTATTGCTGAACTGGCGCCGGGGCGGACTGTGAATATTTGTCCTGGCTGTGGTGCGGAAAATCAATGTGCAATAACAGCAGGGGCTGCGCCTGAAAGTTGCTGGTGTTTCCGCTTGCCTTTTGGGCTGGCTGAGCGCGCTGGGTTGCCATCAGGTAGCTATTGTTATTGTGAAACTTGCCTGAGCAAACTGACAAAAAACCTGGCTGAGGAAAAGCTGGCTGGGGAAAAAAGTGACCGGGAGCCGGAATAAGTACCAACGCAATCTCTGCGTGCCACCGGTCACTGACGCAGAACTGTTAAACGGCGCGGCGACGCCATACCAGCAGGGCAGCAGCCAACAGACTGAACCAGCCCAAACTACCACCTGAAGAGCCGCCACTGCTTGGCGGTTGTGAAGTGATCAGTGTATTGGCTTTTGGTGTAAGACCGGCGGCTGTGTTCACTTCGGCATTAATTACAGTGATGCTTTCAATAGTCACCAGATTGTTGCTGGTTACCGGTGTTTTGGCGGTGCCATCGGCTGCAGTGTAGTTACGCAGTGGTACTTCCGGGTAATTGGTATTTAGATTGTTTGGCAGAGCGCTGATAGCGTTTATGATTTCCATGCCGGTGCCCGTCACCTGACCAAAAACGGTAAAACCACCGTTTTGTAAATCGAGATTGGCGCTGTTGTCACCTAAATTAATAAACCACTGGTTGGTGGCGCTGTTGGCATTGCCGCCAATTTTAGCCATGGCGATGGTGCCACGCACATTCGACAACTTAGGTTCGTTCACCACTGGAGCCAGCTGTGGCACTGCGGTAAAAGGTGCATTGTTGTCTCCGCTGAAGCGAAAACCACCACCTTGCAATACAAAACCTTTGACACTGCGATGAAAAATGGTGTTTTGATAACTGCCATTTTTGACATAAGCCAGGAAATTATTGACTGTGGCTGGTGTGGTTTGATCAAACAGATTCACTTCAAAATCACCCAGACTGGTTTTTACCAGCACCACTGTTGCGCTGACAGGGGCACAAACAAAGGTGATGGCTGCGGCCAGACAGGCCAGTACTGGGGCGGTTTTTTTCTGCATTGGGCTTACTCCGGATTTGAATATAAGCCGCAGCTTAAACGACAGCCCACTTTGGATGCCAGCGCCATTACATTTAGTCACCAATTGAATACAGATCGTTGTAAAACAACCGGTTATTAAATAATCGACCAGAGAGGCTGTCAGGGCTTGTCCGGCTGTCCGGTCATTTGTTGCCAGTTTTGTAAATAACGAATGGCATTAGGGTGTTGGCCCGCTTGTTCAAAATATAATTTGGCTTTGGCAAAATCGCGGGGTACTACTTTGCCCTCAAAATACAACAGTCCCAGATAATAGTTGGCACTGTGACTGCCGGCAGCTGCCGCTTCTGCAAATAATTGCAGCGCTTTGTTGCTGTCTTCTTTCAGGCCTTTGCCAAACAGATATAACAAGGCCAGCCGGTTTTTTGCCGGTGCGTAACCCTGAGCTGCAGCATATTGATAAAAGTTTGCAGCTGTCTGGTAGTTCTGCGGCACACCGTCGCCATCATCAAACATTAAAGCTGCGTTAAAAGCACAGGCACTGTTGCCCTGTTTGCTACATAACATAAACCAGCGGTTGGCCAGCTCGCTGTTTTTCGGCACCTTGATGCCGTCGCGGTATAAGGTGCCAAGCCGCAACATAGCCCGGCTGAAAAAGCGTTCTGCCGCCTGTTGGTAATATTGCAGCGCCAGTTGTGGTTGAGGTGCACCAAAAACACCTTCTTCGTAACCATAAGCCAGCAGAAAAAGCGCTTCAGGGTGCCAGTTCTGGCTGGCTTGTAACAGATATTGTTCTGCTTCTGCTGCCGCGGAAGGAGAGACAGGTTGTTGTTGTATCAGTTGTGATGCGTAGAGATAGGCTGCAACACTATTGCCTTGTTCAGCCAGAGGTTTTAGTTGTTGACTGAGTTCAGTAGTTTTTTCCGGATGCTGCTCAAGTTGCGACAGCAGATAAAAAGCTTTGGCATCTTGCATGCCGGCAGCGGCAGCTGCTTTTAACCAAAAATCCCCTTGAGCAGGATCTGACTTGCCAAATTTGTTGCCAAAATAATAACGGGATAGCTGTAATTCGGCCTGTCCGGCGCCAGCCAGCTGATTGATCAGCTGCAGTTGTTCTTTGATATTGCCCTTGTCGACAGCGCCAAGCCTGCCACTCTGGTGCAGGAACAATAAAAACTGCAAGGCAGGCACATAGTCATCGTCTGCCGCAGCCAATAGCCACTGATGACATTGGCTTTTTTTCAGCTCCAGACTGGCCTGATAACAGAGTTCGGCCAGTTTAACTGCGGCCTGATGTGAGCCTTCGCTGATACCTTGTTGGTAAAGGCTGGCTGCCTGTTCCGACTGGCCAGCCTGTTGTTGCAGCATGGCCAATGGCAATAACAACATTGAATTGGTTTTTGCATATTCCGGCTGCATTTGCCGGCCCCAACCATCGACCAGACCGGTAAAAGGAAAAGGGATCTGGTCCAGCGCATGCAGATAACGCTGATTTTCAAAATAAATCGCCTTAAACTTCTGATCGCTGCTGTCATAGACCTGCAGTACATAATGCAAAGCATTGTTACTTGAGGATAATTCAGCGTAATAATCCAATACCTGCATACCCAGCAGCTGCACTAAGTCATGTGCGTCCTGATACATATTAATTTGAAAAGCGGCATAAGCAGTGCGGCCATGGCCAGTTTGCAATAAACCAGTACGCAGATAATTCAGATAAGCATGCCAGTGTTTTAATTCGTTGTTGTTATTGTCGGCTTGTTCGCTAAAACATCTGATCGCCTGACGATAAAAAGCCAGAGTCCAGAAATTGTCTTTTTGTCCTTGTTGCCAGTCCAGTTGCCGGCAGTTTTTGCCATCAACCTTTTGTTGCCACTGTTGCCAGGCAAGGGCTGTTTTTTCCACTGCCGGGCTTTGCAAATAACTCTGATACAAAGTGCTGTAAGGCGGTAGTTGTTCTGCGTCGGCTAAGTTATCGATGGTTTGCAGATAGAGGTTGGCAGCAGAATGGGCAGCAGGGCGGCTTTGGCAAGCCGACAATAACCACAGGCAACAACAGAGGCACAGAAGGCGTAACATCACAGCTTGATTCCCTGCTTCAGCTATCAATAAAAAGACGATTATTCAGCGGCTAACCAGGGGGTTTCCGGCAATAAGTCCAGATGTTGTTCATAACGGGCCAGATTAAACTGTTGCTGCTGTTCCACTACGGCCAACATCTCCGGCGCCAAAGCACAGGCTATCAGCTCCATCGCTTCTTCCTGACTATGACCCGTCATCCGTAAACGCATTAAAGTGGCTTTAACTTTGGCCGGATAAGCATCGGCCAGCTGATTTTCGATGACTTCAAACAACAGGCTTTGATCAAGCTGTTCTGACTCGTGATTCGACATAAATAGCTCCCCACCCTAAAAGCAGCAGCATGCCAGAAATGCGTTGTATTGCCTAGGCGCCGTAGTAATAAATGCGTGCATTTCAAGGTGATGAAAGGCCTTACTACAAATTCACTTGCAATGGTCTGCTGCCGGCTATAAGGTGGTTTTTATAAAATTATCAGACCGGTTTTAGCCGGCTGCCAACCGGATTTAAGCCGGTACATCAATTACAAAGTTGCCACTACCCTACTTTGCCGTAAAAAACTAAAGCAATAGCGAGTCAAACTATGACAAATATGGAGTTGGCCTGGGCTTTTGCTCAGCAGTTAGTACTTATTCTGCTGGCCGCCCAGCTGTTTGGTTATCTGGCCAAATTTATCGGCCAACCCCGGGTGGTGGGTGAAATGATAGCCGGTGTGGTGCTTGGACCTTCGTTATTTGGCCTTCTGCTGCCGGAACTGCAACAAAGTATTTTTGTCGCCGAGACTATGCCCATCTTGTATATAGGCGCCCAGATTGGGGTGGGCCTTTATATGTTTCTGGTGGGGCTGGAGTTTAATACCCAGCTATTCCGGCAGCAGGCGCGTAGCGCGGTTGGGGTGTCACTGGCAGGCATGATAGTGCCTTTTGCCGTTGGCGCTTTGTTATGCCTGTGGCTGCTTGATCAACCCGGCTTATTCGCCCCAAATATTTCTTACGCCAACGCTGCACTTTTTATGGGTGCTGCTATTGCCATTACTGCTTTTCCAATGCTGGCGCGCATTATTTATGAACGTAAACTGGCAGGCACTGCTTTAGGCACGCTGGCGCTGGCGGCCGGCGCTATTGATGACGCTGCGGCCTGGATAGTACTTGCTGTGGTGTTGGCCAGCTTTGGTGGTGGCACTGAGCTTGCCATTAAAGCCGTGATTGGTGGTGTGTTATATGCCTCTTTTATGCTGCTGAAAGCGCGCGGCTGGTTACAACCGCTGGCGGATAAAGTGCAGCAAAGCGGGGTGTTAACCTCATCACAACTTTTGCTGGTCTTGTTGCTGTGGGCTTTGTCCGCTTATTCCATGGAATGGGTGGGTTTGCATGCGGTCTTTGGTGGTTTCCTATTGGGGATTGCCATGCCTCGCGGCAAATTGACAGAACTCATCAGCACCAGACTGAACAAAATTACCGTGTTTTTACTGTTACCGATGTTTTTTACCTACTCAGGTCTGAAAACCCAATTGGATGTATTGGGTTCCTGGCAGGTGCTGTCGACAGCGCTGGTGATTCTGGCGGCTTCTATTTTTGCCAAAGGGGTGGCTTGCTGGGCGGCGGCCCGTATTGGGGGCGCCGATAACCGCACCGCTATGGCCGTTGGCGCTCTGATGAATTCCAGAGGCCTGATGGAGCTGATTATTATCAATATTGCTTTAAGTTATGGTGTCATTCAACAAGGGTTGTTTTCCATTATGGTGTTAATGGCAATAGTCACCACTTTAATGGCAACGCCATTGTTTCAGCTGGTGTATGGCCGGCATATGGCCAAGGACAAACATAAGTCTTCATCACCATTGCTGGATACCGACTCAACCGCATTAAAAACCGGCTGACTGTTAGTTTGCATTGCGCTGACCCCACGAACTAAAAAGGGCGATGTTATATAACATCGCCCTTTGTTTTATCAGAGGTTGCTGAAAGCCAAAGCACCAAAAACGCCAGGCAACAATGCTGCCACCAATGCTATCAACAATGTTGCCAGCTTAGAGTGCCAGTGCTTTTTCGCCCCGGGAAATACCGGATACCCCGGTGCGAACCACTTCCAGAATTTGCGTATTGCTCATGGCTTCAATAAAAGCTTCCAGCTTTTCTGAAGTGCCCACCACCTGAATGGTATAAGTGGTTGGCGAAACGTCGATAATCTGACCGCGGAAGATATCGGCACAACGTTTTACTTCTTCCCGTTGATCGCCGCTGGCTTTTACTTTCACCATCATCAGTTCACGTTCAATGTGTGCACTTTCGCTTAAATCCACCAGCTTCACCACTTCAATCAGCTTGTGCAGCTGTTTGGTGATTTGTTCAATGACCTGGTCGTCACCCCTTGTCACCAGCGTCAACCGCGACAAAGTTGGATCTTCAGTGGCGGCAACTGTTAAAGAATCAATGTTATAACCACGCTGGGCAAATAAACCTACCACACGGGCCAAAGCGCCGGACTCGTTTTCCAGCAATACTGCGATAATATGCCGCATCTTAAGTCCGCTCCGTTTTGCTTAAGAACATTTCATTCATAGCGCCACCCGGCACTTGCATTGGGTACACGTGCTCTTTCGGGTCAATATGAATATCGAGGAACACCAAACGGTCTTTTAAGGCAAAAGCGCGTTCCAGCGCAGGCTCCAGCTCTTCCGGTCTGGTGACGCGAATACCAACATGGCCGTAAGCTTCGGCCAGTTTGACAAAGTCCGGCAGTGAATCCATGTAGGAGCTTGAATAACGCGAATCGTAGTTCATATCCTGCCACTGCTTCACCATGCCCAAATAACCGTTATTGAGGTTGATGATTTTGACCCCAAGGCCATATTGTTTGCAGGTCGACAGTTCCTGAATATTCATCTGAATAGAACCTTCACCCGTGACACAAACTACTTCAGCGTCAGGGTAATGCAGCTTGACGCCCATGGCAGCAGGCAAACCAAAACCCATGGTGCCGAGGCCACCTGAGTTGATCCAACGATTTGGTTTATCAAACTTGTAATATTGGGCGGCGAACATCTGGTGCTGGCCAACGTCAGAGGTGACATAAGCGTCACCTTGGGTATGGCGGTGTACTGCTTCAATCACGGCTTGTGGTTTCAGTAAATCTGCACGCTGTTCATAACGGCCGCCATGCACTTCACGCCATTGATTAATTTGATCCCACCACTGCTGAAGAGCGGCTTGATCCAGTTTTCCGTCCAGTTTATCTAACTGACTCAACATCTCCTGCAACACAGGTTTCACCAGACCAACAATAGGCACCTGGGCGTTGATGGTTTTGGAGATGCTGGCCGGGTCAATATCAATATGAATAATGGTGGCGTTCGGGCAGAATTTTTTGGTGGCGTTGGTCACCCTGTCATCAAAACGGGCGCCAACGGCAAAAATCACATCGGCGTTATGCATGGCCTGATTGGCTTCATAACTGCCGTGCATACCCAACATACCAATAAACTGTGCGTCCGACGCCGGATAAGCGCCCAAGCCCATCAGGGTATTGGTCACAGGTAAATTTAACTTTCTGGCAAGTTCGGTCAGCTCTTCAGAGGCACGACCTAAAATCACCCCACCGCCTGAATACAACACAGGTTTTTTTGCTGCCAATAAAGTTTGCAGCGCCTTTTTAATCTGACCCGGATGGCCTTTGGCATTGGGGTTATAAGAGCGCAGTTTGATCTCTTTTGGATATTCATAAGGGAATTTCTGGCTCGGGATGGTCATGTCTTTTGGAATATCCAGCACCACAGGGCCTGGGCGGCCACTTTGGGCGATATAAAAGGCTTTTTTCACCATCATCGGAATATCAGCCGGGTTACGCACCGACATATTGTGTTTTACGATAGGGCGGGAAATGCCCATCATATCGGTTTCCTGGAAGGCATCATCGCCAATCAGGTGGCTCATCACCTGACCGCAAATCACTACCATCGGAATCGAATCCATATAAGCAGTGGCAATACCGGTAACAGCATTGGTGGCGCCCGGGCCTGAAGTGACGAGCACGACGCCAGCTTTGCCGCTGGCGCGGGCATATGCGTCCGCCATATGGGTTGCTGCTTGTTCGTGGCGGACCAGCACATGCTTCACATCATTTTGCTGAAACAGCGCATCATAGATATGTAACACGGCGCCGCCGGGGTAACCATAAACGTATTCCACGCCTTCATCGTGCAGGGCGCGAACTAACATGGCACCGCCAGACAGCATTTCTGGTTGGTTTTGTTGGCTCATGACTTCGGTCTCATAGTTTGCGTATGCAAAAATATCGGCACTGTGGCTGAAGTTTAAAAAACACTCAGTTGCAGTTCCGGTTGGGTCTTGTCGAAACAAGAAATTTTTTGCTACGTGGATTAGGTTGGCAGCGTAAGGCACTGGCAACAAAAATTTCAAACTACGGCCCGGTTTTTAGTGGTGACTTCTTTTCAAAGAAGTTCATTCTGGAGGCTCGTGAAGTTGTTACTTTACGGGAAAAACCAAAGCCTTGTCGACTTCTTTTTGCCGCTTTTAACCGCTGTTTGCTGGCTTTTTTTGCAGGCTGCTGACATTTGGGGCAACAGCGCTGGTGTGGCTTGCAAAAAGGCGGGTCTGACCACATAGTATTAAATCAATAAGTTAAATCAGCTACAGGTGTTGTCTTGGTGAATCAGGTTGCGGCTAGTTTTGAAAATGTGCGGGAATTGCTGGCGTTGTCACAACAAAAACTGGTGATTTTTGCGTTCTGGTCCGAACGTTCTGCTCAAAGCAAAGAATTATTGCAGTTATTATCAGCCATCAGCAGTGCTTACCCTGAGCAATTGGTGCTGGCTTCGGTGAACTGCGACCAGGATCAGGAACTGGCGATGCAATTTGGCGTACGCAGTTTACCTACCACTATGTTTATTCAAAATGGTCAGCCGGTTGATGGTTTTGCTGGTGTTGAGAGTGACGCGCAAATACGCCAGCGGTTGCAACCTTATTTACCTAAAGCTGAAGATTTATTGTTGGCGCAAGCTGAGACTATGCTGGCTGCGCAACAATGGACAGAAGCTTACCCGTTGTTATTACAGGCGCAGCAAATAGCGCCGGAACGGGTGGATATCCGCAAATTGCTGGCTTATAGCGCCGCATCTCTTGGCAAAATTGACGAAGCCCGCAGTTTAATCAGCACAGTGCTGATGGCCGATCAGGATGCTTTGTATCAGCAGGTGCTTTCATTGATTGAGCTGGCGGAGCAAGCGGCTGACAGCCCGGAGATCCGCGCTTTGGAGCAACAGCTGGCGACTGACCCTGATAATTTATTACTTTGCCAGCAACTGGCAGTGCAATACCAGCAAGCCAACAGGGTGGCGGATGCGCTGGCGCTGTTATACAAAATTCTGCAACAGGATTT
The DNA here is from genome assembly GCF_030824435.1 of Rheinheimera sp. Taxonomy (GTDB): domain Bacteria; phylum Pseudomonadota; class Gammaproteobacteria; order Enterobacterales; family Alteromonadaceae; genus Pararheinheimera. Next base: position 146,849 of record NZ_JAVBXS010000020.1, on the reverse strand, counting down.
AAATTTTGGCGAAAGCAAAAAGCTGATGCTGGATATGCTGGCGGTGCAGCCAAAAGGCGACGCACTGACGGCCAGTTACCGGCGCAAGCTGTATAGTTTATTGTATTAACTTTGCAAAACAGCCAGCATTCTGGCTGTTATTGCGGATGCATGCTGGCATCTGAGCTCACAAGGATCTGTTATGCGCTGGATTTGGTACTGCTGTAGTTTGCTGTTGCTGGTCACCACTTTGCAGGTGCGGGCTGATTCAGCGGAACAATTATTTGCCCGTTATGAACCTGCTTTATTGCAGGTGCGGGTGTTGGAAAAAGCTTCGGGCGCCAAAGCATCTATAGGCACAGGTTTTGTGCTGGAGCAGGCGAATTTATTGGTCACTAATTACCATGTGGTGTCTGAAGCGGTGTTGTTTCCGGAGAAGTATCAGCTGGAATATCTGGCGGCGAATCAGCAAAAAGGCGCTTTAACAGTGCTGGCAGTGGACGTGGTCAACGACCTGGCTTTAGTACAAACTGATTACCAACCAGTAGAAAGATTCAGTATTCAAGCGGAAAAACCTGTACAGGGCGCAACTTTGTATTCGCTCGGTAATCCCCATGATTTGGGTATGATCCTGGTGCCAGGCACCTATAACGGCTTACAAAAATACAGTTATTACCCAAGGATCCATTTTACCGGTGCTGTAAACGCCGGCATGAGTGGTGGCCCCACAGTGGATGCCAGCGGTAAAGTGGTGGGTGTGAATGTGGCTTCTGCCGGCAATCAGCTGGGTTTTCTGGTACCGGCCGATGCGTTATCCAGGTTATTGACCAGTTATCAGCAACAAAACAGCAATACCGACCTGCCTAAACAGATTGAACAACAGCTGTTTGACAGCCAGCAAAAAATGTTCAGTGAAATTTTATCCGCCAACTGGCAACTCAAAGATTTTGGCCCCGGCAAGGTGCCGGATGAAGTGGTGCCTTTTATCCGTTGTTGGGGTGAATCCAATGTGGAAAAAAGCAAAGACCAGCTGAAAAAAGTGGCGGCGTTTTGTAGTCAGGGAGAAGAAATTTTCCTGTCGCAACAGTTTAGTACCGGTCGTATTGAGATGCAGTTTGAATGGTTGCATGGTGTTGGTTTGCACCCGCTGCAGTTTTTTAACCGTTACCAACAGAATATCAGCAGTGCCAATGCCGACAATCAGGCCAGTAAAGAAGATGTCACGCCTTTTGAGTGCCAGCATCAGGTGGTGCAACAACACAATGGTCAGCATGCCAAAACCATTTTTTGTGTCCGTGCTTATCGTAACTTTGCCACCTTGTTTGACGTGTTATATCTGGCGGCTTCGCTGGACCATCAGCAACAAGGGGTGATCAGCCACTTTACCTTGTCTGGGGTCAGTCAGGACAATGCACAGGCTTTTGCCCGCAAATTCAGTGAGGCAGTATTATGGCAATAATTATTGAGGTGCTGAATAAACAACATAAAGTGACGGAACGCCATAAGTTCAGCCAACACAGAGTGGCGTTGGGGCGGGCTTACGACAACGACGTTATTTTGTACGACAAACATATTTGTCCCCATCATGCCGAGCTGGTGCTGGATGAAGAAGGCCAGTGGATATTACGTGATCTGGCGTCGATGAATGGCAGTTATCTGCAGCCAAAACAGCCGTTAACGGAACCTCAACAGCTGCAATCCGGCCAGTTGTGCTGGCTTGGTGAACAGGCGGTGCGGATTTATGACGATGCCCATCAGGTGGCGCCGGCCTTGCCATTTAATCCGCTGGAACAACGCCTGCTGCGTTGTGGCCATCTGGGGCTGATCCTGTTGTTATTGTTGTTTATGCTGTTCGAAGAAGTATTTCATATCTGGCTGGCGGCACCTGAGCAGCAGCAGGCACAGTGGTCGCGTAGTCTGGTGAATTTGCCTTTGTTGTTGCTGGTATTAACTTTATGGCCAGCAGTGTTGGCGCTCTGGTCCAAAATCAATCAGCACGAAGCCAGATTTTTACCTCAGTTGGGTATTACTTTTATTGGTCTGAGTGTGATGGCGGTATGGCAGGCGCTGATGGTGATCATGAACTTCAGTTTTGATGGTGCTGCCGCCATCAACTGGCTGCAGGAAGCCGGCCGACTGGTGATATTAACTTTGTTGCTTGGTGCCAACTTTTATCTGGCGATGCAAATTAGTGTATTTAAAAAAATGGCGATGGCTTTTGGTCTGGCGCTGTTACTCAGTGTACAAAGTCTGGGGCTGGGTTTCTGGTTTGATGAATCCCGTCAGCTGGCACCGCAGTTTGACCACAGTTTATTACCCCTGAGTTTTTATCTGAACACTGCGGTCAGTGCCGAAGATTTTGCCCAAAGCAGCAACAGCCTGTTTGAGGCTGCTGCCAAAGAACGTCAGGAACAGGATTAAGGCTGCTGACTGTCGAGCCAGATCTGCCGGATTTGGCTCGACAACGTCATAGGATCAAAAGGTTTGACCACTACATCACTGGCTCCCAGCGCTTTATAAGATTCAATCTCGCTGGCCTGCACCTTGGCTGTCATAAAGACGACAGGCACCTGGCGTAAATCAAACATCTGTTGCAGTTGTTTGAGGGTGGTAGGGCCATCCATACCTGGCATCATCACATCCAGCAGCACCAGTTGCGGCGAAAATACGGTAAATTTGTCCAGAGCTTCCTGGCCTGAGCTACAGGTGCAAACCTGAAAACCTCCGACTATCTCCAGAGCTACTCTGGCAACATCCTGAATTGATTGATCATCTTCGACATGCATCACACGGACTAAATCATTCATCGGCTATCTCTGCATTCAACCTAAGATGCTTTAGTCTGGCATAACAGCCGCGTAGTGGCTAGCCATGTCCACTGACAATGCTGGCTTTGTCGGCGGCTGGCTTCGTATAATAACAACCTGATTTGCCCTTTATAACCGGATAGCCTGTGCTGACTGATGATCTGAAGTTGTGGTTTTTCCAGCTGGACCAGTTACTGCTACAACTACAGCCGCAGTGGCGACTACAGCCTATGCAGGCAAAAGCTTTGCCTTTTGCCGATGCTGAACTGAACGCCTTGTTGTTGTCTTTGAGTTTGGAACAATGTGATGCCATTGACCAAAACCCGGTTCTACAACAACACTATTTTGCCGGTTTTTTTCCGTTGTTATTTCAACTGATGCCGCAGCTGCCATTTTTTCAGGCCAAAGGCCTCAGTTTGCCCTTTTGGCTTAGTACCGATATAGGTGGGCGCAAGTGGCAACAAATTTCTCTTTTTGCCGAAGCTGTTGGCAAAAAAGACGGCACTGTATTGGAGTGGTGCGCCGGTAAAGGCCATCTGGGAAAAGTGCTTTGTTTTGCTTACCACAATGAAGTTCGTAGTCTGGAATGGCAGGCTGAGTTATGTCAGCAGGGGCAACAACAAGCCGACAAACTGCAACTAAAACAGAACTTTATTGAACACAATGTGCTGCAAGGTGAACAACAACAGGTTTTTAGCGGTGTTGATCAACTGGTGGCTTTACATGCATGTGGTGATTTACACCGGGTGGCGTTGCAGGCCGGTGTAGCGGCGAATTGTGCTGAACTGCATCTGCTGCCTTGTTGTTATCATTTGCAACAAGGGGATCTTTACCAGCCGCTGTCGCAACTGGCGGCGCAGAGTCAGTTGAAACTGACAAAACAGGAACTGAAACTGTCGGTGCAGGGGCACAATACCGGCGGTGAACGGGTGCGGCGTTTGCGCCATACCGAAGTGTTATGGCGCCGTGCTTATCAGTTATGGCACAACGAACAAACAGGCAGTGAGCTTTATCAGCCACTAGCTTCCACTGGCAAACACTGGTTTAGTGGTGAATTTGCCGCTTTTGCCAAGTGGGCAGCTTCACAGCATCAGCTGCATTGGCCGGTACAACAAGATGGTTTGTGTTATTTACAGCAGGCGCAAGCCTTGTTGTTGTTACAAAGGCGTATTGAGCTAGTACAGCATTTATTCCGTCGGCCGCTGGAATTGTGGTTGGTGCTGGACCGGGCTTTGTATCTGGTGGAGCAGGGTTATCAGGTGCAGTTACAGCAGCTGTGTGAGGCCAGTGTGACCCCACGCAATCTGCTGATCAGTGCTTATCGTTAAACCGACGAACAATCCAGCTCAGTCAGAGTGACAGGCGCTGTACCCAGGTAATGACTGATTTGCTGGTCTTTATGCACCCACCTTTGGTTCAGCCATAGCTGAAACCGCTGGCGAAAAGCTTCGTCGTTAAAATAATCACCAATAATGTGGTCGTTAACCGGCAGCACTTCCACCTGAATCACCACCCGTTTTAATTTACCGAGCAACATATCTACCAGTACATGGTTTGGGTTATCCGGATAAATCAGTGTGACATCCAATACAGCATCAAACTGCGAACCCATACTGGCCAGCGTAAAAGCAATACCACCGGCTTTGGCTGGTAATAAATGGCGGAACGGGCTGTTTTTGTGTTTTTGTTTGCTGCTGGTAAAGCGGGTGCCTTCAACAAAATTGATGATAGTGGTAGGCGTGTGGCGGAACTTTTCGCAGGACTTTTTTGTGGTTTCGATGTCTTTGCCTTTCAGCGCCGGGTTTTTCTGAATTTGCGCCTGGCTGTACCTTTTCATAAAAGGCATGTCCAGCGCCCAGGATGCCGAACCAATAAAAGGCACCCATTTGAGTTCTTCTTTTAAAAAAAACTTCGGCTCCGGAATACGCTCCAGCGCAAACTGGCTTAACACCGGAATATCCAGCCAGCTTTTATGGTTGGAAATTAACAAATACCAGCTGTCTTGCTTCAGCTCTGTCAGGCCAGACAGTTGCCACTCAACCTTGTTAAATAAACCAATCAACTGGCGGTTGTGTAAAGACCAGTGGCGGTATGCCCAGTGTGCCAGTCGTGACACCTGAATTTGCAATACCGGCACTGGCAACAATAGTTTGAGCACACCACATAGAGTGACAATACAGCCCCACAAGCTCAGATTCAGCGTAAAAAGTGCCAGTGCAAAAGGCGCACGCAACAGCCGGAATAACTCCATCAACATCATACTTCTCCCTGTTGCAACCTGATCAGTTGCTGGTCTTTGTCCAGCCATAGCTGATTAACCCATAACTGAAAACGCTCGCGAAACTGTGGATCTTCGTAGTCACCTATCAGGTTCTGGTCAATAGGCAGTACCCGCACTCTAACCTTGATGTCATGCACTTTGCCAGAGATATAATCCCAGAAAGTTGGTGCGCCTTTCGGGTAATAAATAGTCACATCCAGCAATTTATGCAGATGTTCACCCATAGCGTTTAACACAAAAGAAATGCCACCGGCTTTGGGTTTTAATAAATGTTGGAATGGCGATTGTTGCTGTTGTTGTTTTTCTGGTGTAAAGCGGGTGCCTTCGAGAAAATTCATCACCGACACTGGTTTATAACGGAATTTTTCGCAGGCCTTGCGGGTGGTTTTTATATCCTGGCCTTTGAGCTCTGGGTATTTTTTTAAAAAAGCTGCGCTGTAGCGTTTCATAAAAGGAAAATCCAGCGCCCACCAGCACAGGCCTATCACAGGCACATAAATCAGCTCTTTTTTCAGGAAAAATTTTAAAAAAGGCACTTGCTGGTTCATTACTTTTTGCAACACCAGAATATCCACCCAGGATTGATGGTTGGCGATCACCAGGTACCAGTCTTTTACCGACAGCTTATCTAAACCTTTAACATCCCAATGAATTTTGCTGAATAAACGGCTGGTCATATTGTTCAGACTGATCCAGGCGCTGGCGCAGGTGTCGAGCAGATAAGTAATGCCAACCTGCCATAACCGCACCGGTGGCAGTTTTAAGATGGCCAATAACAAAATGGGGCAAGCCCAGAACAGGGTGTTGATCAGATACATCATAAAAGAAATGATGCCAATCAATGGCTTAGGTAAAAAGTGCAACATAGGTTTTCCTCCACAAAGAAAAAGAGCAGGCGGAGCTGCTCTTTGTATCTCATTGGTCATTGCAGTGGCATGAAGAGTGCGACTGCTCCGACCTGTGTCAGTGTACCTTAATCTTCGAAATAGGTGTAACCATAAACACCGGCTTTCAGCTCATCAAGCATAGAGGCTTGTTGGGCAGCATTAAACTTCGAAGTGGCCAGCTGGTTTTTATACGACTGCAACAGCTTTTCCGCGTCAAACTGCACATAACGTAATACGTCAGCCACAGTGTCACCTTTAATGGCGTTGGTCAGTTTATAACTGCCGTCACTGTTCAGTTCAACGTGCACTGAGTCGGTGTCGCCAAACAGGTTGTGCAAATCACCCAGAATTTCCTGGTAAGCACCGACCATAAACATACCCAGCAGGTATTGTTCATCTTCTTTATAGGCCGGTAATGGCAAGCTGGATTCAATACCGTTGCCGTCGGCATAACTTTTCAGCGCACCGTCAGAATCACAGGTGATGTCCTGAATAATGGCGCGTTGTTCCAGCGATTCGTTCATCCGTTCCAGTGGCATTACCGGGAACAGCTGATCAATACCCCAGGCATCCGGCATTGACTGGAACAATGAGAAGTTAACGAATAACTTGTCGGCCAGTTTTTCATTCAGCTCATCGTGAATTTCACGGTGTGAACGTGAAGATAAGTCCAGCTTGTCTTTCACTTTGTTAATGGTGGCAAAATAAATCTGCTCCAATAACGACCAGTCTTTTAACGTCAGCAGACCATGCACATATTGGGCGTGGGCGTCGGTAAAATAATGCACAGCGTCGTGGTAAGCCTCAACCGCAGAACGTGAAGTCACGTTCTGGTAAGAATCCCACAAAGCCCAGACTACCTGAGGTGAATCTTCACTTGGCTCCGGCAGATGACGCAGGCCAGGTGCTCTTTCCACGTCGATAGCGTCTGTGACCAGTACAGCGTGGTGGGCTGTCATAGCGCGGCCAGATTCAGTGATAATGTTTGGATGTGGCAAATCGTATTCGTCACAGACTTCTTTTAAACCATACACTACGTTGCGCGCGTATTCGTACATGGTGTAGTTCATTGAACAAGCTGAACGTGAGTTCGAACCTTCGTAATCCACACCTAAACCACCACCGACATCAACTGTAGTGATAGGCACACCTAAGGTGCGCAGTTCAGCATAATGACGGGCACATTCACGGATAGCATTGTGAATATCACGGATATTCGCAATTTGTGAACCAATATGGAAATGCACCAGTTGCAATAAATCTAACTTGCCAGCTTCTTTTAAAATATCAATGGCTTGCAGAACCTGAGTGGCAGTTAAACCAAACTTACCTTTTTCACCACCGGTGTTTTGCCATTTGCCTTTACCCACTGAATTCAGCTTGATACGGATACCGATAAAAGGTGCCGCTTCCAGGCTGTCTATTTCGCGGATTAAGGTTTTTAATTCAGACAGTTTTTCCACAACCACATAAACACTGTGGCCCATCATCTGGCCAATAGTGGCCAGGCGCAGGAATTCGCTGTCTTTATAACCGTTACAAACAATACGCAGTGGTTGTTCAGTGACACCTAAAATGGCCATCAGTTCTGGTTTAGAGCCTGCTTCCAGACCCACTTTACCACTGTGGTGACTGACCAGTTTACTGACCACTGAAAACTGCTGGTTTACCTTAATTGGGTAAACTGCTGTGTATTCGCCCTGATACTCGCGCTCTTGCTTGGCTTTGGCAAAAGACTTGATCAGCGTATCAACACGATGTTCCAGAATATCGGTAAAACGTACCAAAACCGGCAGCGTTAATCCTTCTTCTTTAAAACGTGCAGTCAGCTCCGGAAAGCTAATGCCTGGTTTGCTGTGATCCTGATCCGGATAAGCAACGAGATTGCCCTGTGCGTTGACATCAAAATAGCCTTCGCTCCAGACTGCTACGTTATAGATGGATCTTGCTTTGTCGATACCCCATTCTGCCATTGTCGTGCCCTTCAAAAAATTAGGTCGCTATTTTAAGTGCAATAGCAGCAAAAAAACATGAAAAATTTGTCCCAAAGCGGCTTCACTGGCAAAATAATTGCCCCCTTTGCCAGTGCCCGGAGTGGAGCTATGTCAGAACTTAATTCTAAACAATGGTTTACCGAAATTTTCCAACCTAGCGGAAGTGCGTTTTCCCTGCAAATTCACCAGAAGTTAGCTGAAGTTCAGTCCCCTTTCCAACATATTGAAGTCTACGAAACCACAGAGTTCGGCAATATGATGGTGATCGATGGCGTTATTATGCTGAGCAGCAGGGAAAATTTCCTTTACCACGAGATGTTAAGCCACCCGGTATTGTTTACTCATCCAAATCCGCAGCAGGTGGTGATCATCGGCGGCGGCGATTGCGGTACCTTACGTGAAGTGCTGAAACATCGATCAGTACAAGCTGTCACTCAGATAGATATTGATGAGCAGGTCACCCGCATGGCCGAACAATATTTCCCTGAACTTTGTGCTTCCAATTCAGACCCGCGCGTTCAATTACTGTTTGATGATGGCATTAAATATATGCGTGAAGCTGCGCCTGAAAGCCTGGATGTGGTGATTGTTGATTCAACTGACCCTATTGGCCCTGGTGAAGGTTTATTTAACCGTGCTTTTTATCAAAGCTGTTTTAACGCTTTAAAACCAGGTGGCATTCTGGTGCAACAAAGTGAGTCACCGCTTATTCATCTGGAGCTGCTGAACGCCATGCGTGAAGCGATGAAAGACGCGGGTTTTGCGCAGCTGCAAACCTTGAATTTTCCACAAATGGTTTACCCAAGTGGTTGGTGGACATGCACTATGGCACGCAAAGGTCAGCCTTTTGACGGCTTCCGTCGTGAAGACGCCGATAATGCCGGTTTTTCCACCGAATATTACAATGCCGACATTCATCAGGCTGCCATGGCATGGCCTAACTTTATGCGCCGCAAGCTGCGTGATTAAAGGCTTTGAGGCTTATTGTGCCAGCGGTTTTGGTTGTTAGCAATTTGTGATGCTGTCAGAAATATGTAACTTTGTTGGTTCAGTACTTGCTTGATCTTAAATGCTTCTGTACATTTAACGTTCAAGTTGGGAGAACTGCCGATGAAATGTCATAGTCTTTGTTTATTATTACTTTGTGCCGCTGGTGCACAAGCCAACGTATATCAATGCGAACAGGACGGCAAAGTTACTTTTAGTCAGTTCCCATGTGAGGAAAGTGCCGAGTTAACCCAAGAGGTCAGCGCCGGCAATGTGATCCTCAGCAGCAATAAAAAGTCAGATCAACAGATGGAAGGCCTGAAGAAAAAAGGCCGTTATCTGGAATATCAATTGTCTGTACTTGAGCAGCAGCAAAAGAAGCAGTTAACAGCGCTGGAAGATGAATATTACGAAGCACAGAAAAAAGGCGCCAAGTCGAACTATCTGGCGATGTTAAATCAAAAAATGCAAAAATTGCGGCAGGAATTTGCTGAGCAACAGCAAAAACAGCAGCAGGAATTAACGGCATTACATCATCAAATGAGCACTTTGCAACGCCAATACGCCGTTAACTGATATATCAGGCTCAGCTAATTGTTGAGCCTTTTTCCCCAGCTTAAACTCGCCACTATCAATACCGACCCCAGACTAAAAGTCAGCCAGTTGACTTGTTGTTGCCAAAGCACAAAATTCACCAATAAACCGGCGGGGATCAATAAATTGTTCATTACAGCCAGCTGGTGAGCATTCACCTGACGGGCGCCGGCATTCCACAACCAATAACCAATACCTGATGCCACCAAACCCAACCAAACCAAAATGGCCCATTCGCTGGTGCTTTGTGGCGCTTTTTGCCAGTCGGCAAACAACCAGGCGCCTAAAGCAGCAACCAGCGATGCACCAACAAAAAACCAACCAAAACTCTGTTGTTGTTGCATGCTGCTGCCAAGGGCAAGCTGGCGGTAAGCCACCTGACCAAAAGCAAAACATAAGTTGGCGGCCTGCACCAACAACAGACCTAACCAAAAATCTGTAGTAGGCGGTGAAAAACGGATCACCAAAGCACCTGAAACGGCCAGAGCTGCCGGGCCAAGCCAGCGCCAACTGATGGGTTTTTGTTGCAAAATCCGGTCAAACAACACCACATAAACCGGCGTCAGAATAGTAAACAGCAACACTTCAGCCACTGTCAGATATAAAAAACTGTGATAAAAAAACAGATACATCAACCCAAGTTGCACAGCGCCAATGCCGGCCAGAGCTGCCGCTTGTTTTGGCGGCGTTTTATAACGGATTAACCAGGGTAAAAATAACAACAGCGCCAACGCCATGCGACTACCAACGGCCAGATAAGGGTCTACTTTTCCCGCCAGAAATTCACCAATCAGCGAAAAACTAAAAGACCAGATCAGCGTCACCCAGATTAATAACTGCATGCAAAATTGCCCTTGATGTCAAAACCGGCCAAGACTAACGTTTTTTCGCCAGATTAAACAGTGTGGCGGCGGGCTATTGTGCTGACATTCAAAACCAGCATCAGGTTTGTTGAGTGGGCGGTATTGAGTGGACGCTGGGTATACGGCGCAGAGTTCGCAGGAAAAAAGGGCAGCTTAAAAACAACAATAAACCGCCCCTGGGACAAACTTATTCGGTCACTGGTTCGATATGAATTTCCACCCGGCGGTTCATTGCGCGGTTGGCTTCATTGGTATTTGGCACTGCCGGATAATTCGGGCCTACACCGCGGGTTTCCAGCCGGATAGGGTCGACCTGCTGGGCTATCAGGTAACTTTTTACCGCGTCAGCACGGGACTGCGACAACTGCATATTCAGGTTCATTGGGCCTGTGTCGTCGGTGTGGCCTGTGATCACCAGCATGGTTTTGTTGTATTCACCCAATACCTTGGCGATGTCGTTGAGTACCGGATATAAATCGGCGCGGATATCGCTACGACCCACAGCAAAAGTCACCTGAGCCGGAATATCAAGGCGCAAAATGTCGCCATCGCGATACACCTTTACACCGGTGCCGGACAGCTGGTCACGCAAAGCTTGTTCCTGATTGTCCATATAACGGCCAACAGCAGCACCGGTTAAAGCACCTAAAGCTGCGCCAATGGCTAATCTTTTGTTTTTGTGGTTGCCGGTAGCTTTACCGGCAATAGCACCAACAGCAGCGCCAATAGCGGCACCTTTAGTGGTGTTGTTTTGCGTGATAGTGGCACAACCACTTAAAGCTAAGCTGGTGCACAAAGCGGCAACCAAATAATGACGTGTATTCATCAGTAGTCCTTGATAAAAGCAATAAAGGCAGCCTAGTCCGGCAGAACTGAATTTTGGCTGAATCTGTAGGCGTTAGGCCGCGGCAGTGTAGTCAGACAACAGCGCTGACGCCAGTGAATTTGTGGTGGTTTTACCTGCTTGTCCGGCCACTGGATTCAGCTGGACATATATACGTCTGAAAAGTTAAGCTCCTGCTGAATTAAAAAACAATAACAGAGGGTTTTAACAGCATGAACGCGCTGCGTTGGAAGCGGATTGTGATCAAAGTGGGTAGTGCTTTGATTGCACCTGAAGGCAAAGGTTGTTCCACCCGTTATTTGCTGGCGATTGCCCGCTTTATCAGCGAATGCAAATTACAGGGTGTGGAAGTGGTATTAGTTTCCAGTGGTAGTGTGGCTGCAGGCCGCGCTGCTATTCCCTTTAGCCATCAGCCGCTGCCCATCAACGTCAAACAAGCCATGGCAGCTATTGGTCAGAGCCAGATGATGATGCTCTGGAGCAAACTGCTGGATTGGCCTTGTGCGCAGATATTGTTAACCCATGATGATTTACGCGACCGTAAAAGATATCTGAATATCGACAATACCTTACGCACCTTGTTAAGCCATGGTGCTGTGCCTGTGGTCAATGAAAACGACACTGTGGCAACAGCTGAGCTGAAAGTGGGCGACAACGACAACCTGGCCGCTATGGTGGCGATAGTGGTAGACGCTGATGCCTTAATTATCTGCTCCGATATTGACGGTTTATACAACGCCAACCCAAGAACCAATCCAGACGCGCAGTTTATTCCGCAGGTTGAAAGCATCACGCCGGACATTTATGCCATGGCCGGTGGCAGCCATCATGCCGTGGGTACAGGTGGCATGGTGACTAAATTACAGGCTGCTGCCAAAGCGGCAGCGCAGGGTATTGAAACGCTGATCATCAATGGCCAGAAGGCCAGCAGTTTTGATGCGCTGCTGAAAGGGGGATCGGCAGGAACCTTGTTTTGTGCTAAAACCGGCCATTTAAGTGCAAAAAAACACTGGTTATTACATAGCAGCAAAGCCAGTGCCGAAGTGACATTAGACGCCGGTGCTGTGGATGCTTTATTGCACAAAGGCGCTTCGTTGTTGGCCAAAGGTGTGGTGGCAGTCAAAGGTGATTTTGATAAAGGTGACGCTATCTGGCTGGTCAGCAGTACAGGCGACAAACTTGCCAAAGGGGTTTGCCAATACAGCGCACCTGAGCTGAATAAAATCAAAGGCATTCACAGTGCACAAATTGAAGCTGTATTGGGTTATTGCCCAAGTGAAGTGGCGGTTCACCGCGACGATTTAGTTTTGATGGAGCAACTCTGATGCAAAACCAGTTTGATCAAGGGGTAGACCAGGCGGTTGGCCAAGCAGTAGACATAGCGGCGTTATGCCAACAAGCAAAAGCGGCCAGCCGGCAACTGGCGCAGTTATCTGAAGCGGAAAAAAACCGGGTGTTGCTGGCGATGGCGGATGCACTGGAAGCGGCAACCAGCAGTATTCTGGAACAAAATCAGCTGGATATGCAAAACGCTGTCGCCAATGGTTTAGCCGAAGCTATGCAGGACAGGTTGTTATTAACCCGGGAGCGCATTCATGCGCTGGCGGGCGCAGTGCGGCAAATTGCCAGCCTGGCCGACCCTGTGGGTCAAATCCGCCAGTTGGCGCCAAGGCCGAATGGCATTCAGGTGGGGCGCATGCGTATTCCACTTGGTGTCATCGCGATGATTTATGAAGCAAGGCCCAATGTCACAGCAGATGCCGGCGCTTTGTGTTTTAAATCGGGCAATGCGGTGATTCTACGGGGTGGCCGTGAGGCTTTACATTCCAGCCTCGCCATTGCCAAAGTGCTGCAACAGGTGCTGGTGACCCATCAAATTAATCCTGCTGCTATTAGTGTATTGCCAAATCCGGACCGGGATTTATTGCTGCAACTGTTGCAGCAAAACAACACTGTGGATTTAGTGATACCAAGGGGTGGTGAAGGTTTAATCCGTTTTGTCAGTGAACATAGCCGTATTCCGGTGATCCAGCATTACAAAGGTGTTTGTCATTTATTTGTCGATAAAGCCGCCGACTTTAACAAGGCGCTGGCGCTGCTGCTCAACGGCAAAACCCAAAGGCCGGGTGTTTGTAATGCACTGGAAACCCTGTTGGTGCATGCCGATATTGCCGCTGAATTTTTAACATTAGCAGGCAAGGCTTTAACAGAAAAAGGCGTGCAGCTGTTTGGTTGTGGCAAAACAGTAGCTTTGTTGCCACAGGCGCAACAAGCCGCTGACGATCAGTTTGATACTGAATATCTGGCGCTTGCCATGTCGGTAAAGGTGGTCGACAACTTTGCTGCTGCTGTCGCGCATATTGAACAACACAGCTCAGGCCATACCGAAGTCATTTGTACCCAGGATATCAGCCGCGCTCAGCGCTTTTTAAAAGCCATTAACTCTGCTGTGGTGATGGTAAATGCTTCGTCGCGCTTTTCCGATGGCGGCGAGCTGGGGTTGGGTGCCGAAATTGGTATTTCCACCAGCAAGTTACACGCTTATGGTCCAATGGGGCTGGAGTCTTTAACCACCGAAAAATATATAGTCATAGGTGATGGCCAGGTGCGTGGTTAACAGCAGGGGTTGTTGACAGACGCAGCTGCCAGTCCAGCGCCCCTACACAACGTTACAGTTCAGCTTTACAGCCTGGATTTACAGCGCAGAGCTCTGAGTTAAAAACAAAAAACGCAGGATGTTCCTGCGTTTTTTTATGCGGAAAACCTCAGATTCAGTGGTGGCTGCGGGTTTTTGTCAGCGCAGCCACTCAGTCTATTAAAGTCCGCAGGTCCATTAAACTCAGCCAGGCCCATTAGCCTAGCCAGGGAGTCGCCTGACGGCGTTGCTTTTCGTATTGGTCAATCTGCGCACTTAAGGTTTCGCTGGCACCGATAAAATCCAGCCCAGACAACAACCGTTGTTTGACGTCCTGATCCATGGCAAAACCTACAGCGGCATTATTGCCCAGCAGAATTTCCTGATTTGCCAAATCAATTTGCCATTGTTGTGGCCCTTGTTTGCAGCGGTTAAACAAAAATTCGATGTTTGACGCGCTTAAACTAATCAGCAACATGCCGTTGTTGACGCTGTTATTAAAGAAAATATCGGCAAAACTTTCGGCAATAACCACGTTAAAACCATATTGCTGAATGGCCCAGGGCGCGTGTTCGCGTGATGATCCACAACCAAAGTTGGTGCGGGTCAGCAAAATGGAAGCGCCTTGGTATTGCGGTTCATTCAGAATAAATTCCGGATTGGCGCTGCCGTCAGCCTGATAACGCCAGTCAAAGAACAACGCTTCGGCAAAACCGTCACGGCTGACTGAGGTTAAAAACTGTTTTGGGATAATTTGGTCGGTATCAACGTTATTTTTATCCAGTGGGCAGACTAAACCCTTTGCAAAAATCTGGCTCATGCCTGCGCTCCTTGAGTGACTGACATCTTAGAAATATCCACAAACTTACCGGCAATAGCGGCTGCAGCTGCCATCGCCGGACTCACTAAATGGGTGCGGCTGCCTCGGCCCTGACGGCCTTCAAAGTTACGGTTGGAAGTGGAGGCGCAGCGCTGACCGGCATCAACGCGGTCGTCATTCATGCCTAAACACATAGAGCAACCAGGTTCGCGCCATTCAAAACCGGCGTTTTTAAATACATCGGCCAAACCTTCAGCTTCTGCCTGACGTTTCACCTGGCCTGAACCCGGCACCACCAAAGCACGTACACCAGAAGCCACTTTTTGGCTGCCAACCACGGCGGCAGCAGCGCGTAAATCTTCAATGCGGCTATTGGTGCAAGAGCCGATAAAGACTACATCAACGGCAATATCAGTCAGCTTCTGACCGGCTTCCAGCCCCATATAGGTTAAAGCGCGTTTGGCAGCATCGGCTTTAATTAAATCTTGAAAAGACTCAGGCGCCGGCACTGGTTGATCGACCGCAATCACTTGTTCCGGATTGGTACCCCAGCTGATTTGTGGCCGGATTTGGCTGCCGTCAATGCTCACCACAGTATCAAACACAGCATCATCATCGGAATACAGCGATTGCCAGTAGGCAACGGCCGCATCCCAGTGTTCTGCTTTTGGCGCATGTGGTTTACCTTGTAAATAAGCAAAGGTGGTTTCATCCGGCGCAATTAAACCGGCTTTGGCGCCCATTTCGATGCTCATATTACACAGCGTCATGCGGCCTTCCATCGTCATGCCACGAATGGCTTCACCACAAAATTCCGCCACATAACCATTGCCACCAGCTGTGCCTAATTTACCGATAATTGCCAGAATCACATCTTTAGGCGTGACAAAAGGCGATAACCGGCCTGTGACTTCCACTTTTAAAGTTTTGGCCACTTGTTGCGGTAAGGTTTGGGTGGCCAGCACGTGCTCTACTTCAGAGGTACCAATGCCAAAAGCAATAGCACCAAAAGCGCCATGGGTGGAGGTGTGCGAATCACCACAGACAATCACCATGCCAGGCTGGGTTAAACCAAGCTCTGGGCCTATCACATGCACTATGCCTTGATCCGGATGATATAAATCCAGCAATTCAATGCCATTTTCAGCGCAGTTGGCGGCCAGTGCTTCCAGCTGTTTGCGCGAGGTTTCACCGGCGGCGTCGTAGCTGCGCACCTGGGTTGAGGTATTGTGATCCATAGTGGCGAAGGTTAAATCCGGCCGCCGTACTTTGCGACCGGCCAGTTTTAAACCGGAAAATGCCTGCGGGCTGGTGACTTCATGGATCAGATGCCGGTCGACAAACAATAAATCGGTGCTGCCGTTTAATGAACCGACCACGTGACTTTGGTAAATTTTTTGGTAAAGGGTACGGCCCATTTTTATGCTCCTGCCTTTTCTGTAGCACGAATGGCGTTAACAATAGCGTTGCCAATATCGTTGGTGCTGTAAGTGGATTGTGGATTGATATCGCGCGTCACAATGCCACGCTCTAAAGTCTGTTCAACGGCTGCTTCAATGGCGCGGGCAGCGGCTTCTTCACCACAGCTAAAACGCAGTAATAAGGCGGCGGATAAAATCTGCGCTACCGGGTTAGCAATGCCCTGGCCCGCGATATCCGGTGCGCTGCCACCTGCTGGTTCATATAAACCAAAATTAGAGCCGTTTAAGCTGGCGGACGGTAACAAACCCAAGGAACCAGCAATAGCAGCAATTTCATCGGATAAAATGTCGCCAAACAGGTTGTCGCACAAAAGCACGTCAAAGTGTTTTGGTGCCCGAATCAGCTGCATTGCGGCGTTGTCGATATACATATGCTCAAGTTCTACGCCCGGATAATCTTTGGCGATGCGTGAAACCACTTCGCGCCACAACACCGAAGTTGCCAGCACATTGGCCTTATCAATAGAAGTCACTTTGTTATTGCGTTTAGTGGCGGCTTCAAAAGCTACGCGGGTAATGCGTTCAATTTCTTTCACGCTGTAAGTCTGGGTATCAAAAGCGCTGTCTTGCGAGCGGCCTTTTTCGCCAAAATAAATGCCGCCGGTCAGTTCACGCACACACAAAATGTCCATGCCCTGACTGCTGGTGCGTGGGTGCAGCGGTGATAATTCGGCAAAAGCCGGGTAAATTTTGCCTGGGCGTAAATTGCAGAATAAATCGAAGGTTTTACGCAGTGGTAATAACGAAGCGCGCTCTGGCTGCTGCGCTGGTGGCAAGCTGGTCCACTTCGGGCCGCCTACTGAGCCAAATAAAATAGCGTCGCTGCGTTTGCACAAAGCTAAAGTGCTCTCAGGCAGGGCTTCACCATGTTCATCAATGGCGGCGCCGCCCACTAAAGCCGCTTCGCTTTGAATAGCAAAACCAAATTTGTTGGATACGACTTCCAACACTTTTAACGCTTGTTGCATCACTTCAGGGCCTATGCCGTCACCGGCCAATACTGCAATTTTGTAGGTTTTCATATGTTTCTCTGGATAAACTCTGTTCCTGGAATCCTGTGTTCATACCGGCCAATTCAGGCCAGTTTTCGCGCTTGTTTTGCTGCATCAATGCGTTTGCTGCGTTCAATCAGGTTTAACACGTGCACATAAGCCAGCACCGACGAACGGACTATGTCGGTAGCCAAGCCGGCACCGTGATAACGACGGCCCTGATATTCGGCGATGATATCGACCTGACCCAAGGCGTTTTCACCTTCACCTTTGGCCTGTAAGTTGTAATCCACCATTTTCACATCCAGTTTGGCTACGCGGTGAATGGCCGAAAATGCGGCTTCGACCGGGCCATTGCCTGTGGCTGCTTCAGTAAATACTTCGTCACCTGCTTTAATGCCAACAGTGGCGCTGGCCACATGGCCGGTGTGGGTGCTGGAGCTTAAAAACTCTAATTGGTAATGTTCGTCGTCATCCTGCAGATTCTGGAAAAACACCAAAGCTTCTAAGTCGTAATCAAAAACCCGGCCTTTTTGGTCGGCAAGCGCGATAAAAGCGGTATAAATCTGTTCTAAATCATAATCTTCTTTGCCATAACCTAATTCGGCTAAACGGTGGGCAATGACGGCGCGCCCAGAGCGTGAGGTCAGGTTTAATTCGTTCTGGCGAATACCAACCTGCTCCGGCGACATAATTTCATAAGTGTTTTGCGCTTTTAACATGCCATCCTGGTGAATGCCCGAGCTGTGGGCAAAAGCGTTTTCACCAACAATGGCTTTGTTTGGCTGAATGGGCATATGGCAAATCTGGCTGACCAGATGGCTGGAGCGGTAAATTTCGGTGCTTTTAATATCGGTATAAAACGGCAATACATCGGCGCGGGTTTTAATAATCATCGCCACTTCTTCCAGCGAACAGTTGCCTGCGCGCTCACCAATACCATTAACGGTACATTCAATCTGCCGCGCACCGGCCTGAATGGCGCTAATGCTATTGGCGACGGCTAAACCTAAATCGTTATGGCAATGCACACTGATAATGGCCTGATCGATATTCGGCACTTTGTTACGCAGGCCGGTGATGATCTGCGCAAATTCATTCGGGATGGTGTAACCAACGGTATCCGGAATATTAATGGTGCGGGCACCGGCTTTAATGGCGGCTTCAACAATACGGCATAAATCATCAATGGGTGTGCGGCCAGCGTCTTCGCAGGAAAATTCCACGTCATCGGTAAAACGACGAGCCAATTGAATGGCAGCAACAGCTTGTTCGGTGGCTTGTTCTAAGGTGCGGCGTAATTTGTATTGTAAATGCAGTGGCGAGGTGGCGATAAAGGTATGAATACGGCGGCGTTCGGCGTCTTTTAACGCGGCGCCACAGGCTTCAATATCGGCGCTGACGGCGCGGGCCAGGCCACAAATAATTGGCCCTTTTACGCTTTGCGCTATGGCCTGCACAGATTCAAAATCGCCGGGGGAGGACACAGGGAAACCCACTTCCATTACGTCGACGTTTAACCTGGCAATGGCATGTGCCAGCTGGATTTTTTGTTTATGGCTTAAGCTGGCGCGTAATGCCTGTTCGCCGTCTCTTAAGGTGGTGTCGAAAATCCAGATTTTGTCTTGGCCGCTCATATTTTGTCCCTCTGTCGCTGATTTGTTATCCCGTTATCAGACCTTGAGGTAACAAAAAACCCCGGCCTGTGGCTCGGGGTTTTTGCTGGTTCCGGTAAACGCGTGTTACCAATGCACAAAACCCCGTGGCCTGAGTAGGAGCACGAGGAGGTTGAGAATAATGGCGTTTACACGGTTTTGGCTGTTCATAAAAATTCTGGTTAATTCGTCAGCAATATGCCTGATGCTTTTAGTAATATCACGGCACTTTTGGAAATGCAACAGTATAGATGGCCAAACCAGCAGGTTTTATTTTGTACAAGCTGCAACTGTGTGGCGAATTTTCTAGCAGTATCATCAGCTTTGTCGTGTCGGTTTATTTGCCGTTTTTGCTGGAAAAAGCAACAAACTGACATTTTTTTGCCGTAAATGGCAAAAATAACATGACAATTTGCCAGACTCAGGCTTAAAATGCGCGCCGTTCTGCCAGTGCTTTCTGCACACATGACTCTGCCCGGGTGGTGAAATCGGTAGACACAAGGGATTTAAAATCCCTCGCTCGAAAGGGCGTGCCGGTTCAAGTCCGGCCCCGGGCACCATTTACTTCCTTCTTGTTGTTTTACACTCCCTGCAAAACCACATTTTTTGTTATCGCACCCGATGCGACCAGCTGCTATAACTAAAAACCAAGTTTGTTTTGCGAAGAGCCTGCCAATGCCGTTTTATTCCGCTGATTTTATTAAAGAAATGCCAAAGTCTGATTTGCACCTGCACCTGGATGGCAGCTTGCGTTTAGAGTCTTTGATCGACATGGCCAAACGCAGCCAGTTAACACTGCCATCCAATACAGTGGCGGGTTTAAAAGAGCTGGTGTTTAAAGAGTCTTATAACAACCTTGGCGAATACCTGCATTGTTTCCAATACACTTGTGGTGTGCTGCGGAACATGGAAAACCTGGAGCAGGCCGCTTACGAGCTGGCCATTGATAACCAGCAGGAAGGCGTTAATTATATTGAAGTGCGTTTTGCGCCACAGCTGCTGATTGATTTACCAGCAGGTATTGATTTTGACAAAGTCATGCATGCAGTGAACAACGGCTTAAAACGTGCGCAAACTGAATATAATCAACAAGCTGCGGTTATTGCCGGCGACAAACCACCTTTTGCGTATGGCATTATCAACTGCGCCATGCGGATGTTTGGCGACAAAGGTTTTTCCCCTTATTACACCAATTTGTTCCAGCTGATGCGCGATTTTGAACCTATGCAGGTGATTAAACTGGCGGCGATGGAACTGGTGCGTGCCAGTGTACGTTTGCGCGATGAAGAGGGTGTGCCGATAGTGGCGCTGGATTTAGCCGGGCAGGAGTCAGGTTATCCGGCACATAATTTTAAAGAAGTGTATGAATATGCCCATCAACACTTTTTGTTAAAAACCCTGCATGCCGGTGAAGCTTATGGCGCCGAGTCGGTGTTTGAGGCTATTACTGAATGTTACGCCGACCGTATTGGTCATGGTTATTCGATGTTTATTCCTGACATGATTAAAGACCCGAATATCACCGATAAACAACGTTATATCAAAGAACTGGCGTCTTATATTGCCGATAAACGTATTGCCATTGAAGTCTGTCTGACGTCCAACCTGCAGACCAACCCTGCCATTACCGATATCAAACAACATAAATTCCGCGATATGCTGGAAAACCGCATGGCAACAGTGATTTGTACTGACAACCGTTTGGTGTCGAACACTACGGTCAGCCGTGAATATCAGCTTGCTGTTGATAACTTTGATATTCCGCTGAAACGCTTAAAAGACATAGTGGCTTATGGTTTTAAAAAGAGCTTTTTCCCGGGCAGTTATGTGGAAAAACGCGAATATGCCAAACAGTGTCTGGAGTATTTTGACAAGGTAGCGCGTAAATACGGTTTTATTTATTAAGCCGTTTTATTGCTGAGCCAGCTGGCTCCAGGTTTTTTGTTGCAGAGGGCGCAGCTGCGGTGGCATAAACACCGCAGTTCAGGCCTGATTATTATGGTGATCAACCCCAATTTTGCGCTCTGTCAGCGGGATTAATAAAGCAAAATGCACCCCTTTGGGCACGTCTTCCACCAGGTCAATACGGCCTTTGAGCGCCTGGGTAATTAAGTTATACAAAATGTAGGTTCCTAAACCGCTGCCGCCTTGTTGCCGGTTGCTGGTGACAAAAGGATCCCACAATTTGGGTTTGATTTTTGGATCTATACCTTTGCCGTTATCGTAATAATTCAGCTGCAGGTAGTTGGGTTGCAGCCGGGCTTCAATGCGGATTTCACCTTGTGCTTGCCCGGCAAAACCATGGATCAATGAATTCATAATCAGATTGGTAAAAATCTGCGAATAAACGCCCGGAAAGCTATACAGCTGCAGCGCCGGGTCTATATCCAGTGTCACCTGATAAGCGCCTTTTTTCAGTTGGGGTCGCAACGACAACACAATATTTTGCAAATATTCCAATAAATAAAACTCACGCGCTTCTTCGGTCGACTGGTCAATGGCAACCATTTTAAAACTGCGGATTTGTTCAGCGGCGCGCTCCAGATTCTTTAGGATAATCAGCGCACTTTCATTCAGTTCACCAATATGCTTTAACAAACTTGATTTGCTTAAAGTGCCATCCTGCAGCTCTTCAGTCAGATGTTGTGTCAGGTAGGTTAAATGGGTCACGGCCGTCATTGCCACACCAACAGGGGTATTGATTTCATGGGCTACGCCGGCCACCAGACCACCGAGTGATGCCAGTCGCTCGCGCTCAACCAATGCACTTTGGGTGCTTTTTAAATCATTCAGGCTGTTTTCCAATTGGGCGGTACGTTCAGCAACTTTTTGCTCCAGCGTTTTATTCAGCTCAAGCACTTGTTGTTCTTTGTCTTGTTGCAGCTGGTTAATGTGCTGAATGACATCAAGCATGCTGTTAAAAGAACGGATAAAAATAGCCAGATCAGGATCATCAGACAGCTGCGCTCTGCGGCTGTAATCTTTGGTATCGGCAATAGATCCGGTGACAGCCCGCAGGTCGGCCAGTGGTTGTAATAAAGAACGGCTCAGCCGCAATGCCAGCCAGCTTGCAAGCACTATGGCAATCAGCACTGCCATAAAAACTAATGCATAACTTTGGGTTAATTTGCGTTCCATTGGAACTAAGTTGCTGTCTAACAACAAATAACCGATGACGTTGTTATCCAGGGTCACAGGCGTTACCAGCCGGTAAAAACCAGGAACATGAATGGGCTGCTGATATTCTGCCGGGTTTATCTGCGCTGGTGCCGCAGGACCATATGACGCAAAT
The DNA here is from genome assembly GCF_030824435.1 of Rheinheimera sp. Classification (GTDB taxonomy): domain Bacteria; phylum Pseudomonadota; class Gammaproteobacteria; order Enterobacterales; family Alteromonadaceae; genus Pararheinheimera. The sequence continues at coordinate 124,738 of NZ_JAVBXS010000020.1, read as the reverse complement.
AGCCGTTGTTGTGTGCCTTCAGTTTTATATAAAGCTGCCCGCAAAATATCGGGTGATTGTTGCAGCGATTTTAATAACAGGGACGCACTTTCCTCCTGATCAAACATCATGGCGGCAGCGCCCATATCAGCCAGCACTTTGGATTGTGAACGACTGTATGCCTCCATCTGAATTTGAAACTGATTACTAATGTTCCAAAGCACCGGCAATACAACCAGACAAAGACTCAACAAAGCAACCAGCACAAAACCCCAGAATACTTTGTGCTGAAACGACACTTTTTTCATAATTTTGCCCTTTGCCTGGCAATAGACAACAACGCTGGATTTACCTGTAAACCTGACTGCTGCAAGCTGTCGCTGTTGACATACAATAAAATCCGGCCTTGCTCAACTACCAAATCCACCTGCGAATAAGGGTTGGCTGCAAGCTGAGGAGCGGCAATTCGTAAGATATGCGGTTGATTAAGTTGTGGCAGCTCAGTCCAGCCCATATCTGACGGATCAGCCGTCAGATACAACACCCGGCACCACTGCAGCTGTTCGCCGGCTTCAGCTAAGGATATTTCTGCCGGATCCAGAGCAAGGATATGTACCGGCAATGACTGGATGGTTTTGTCTTTGGTGCCCTGTTGCAGCTGGTTGGTGAGTTTGGGTTGCGACTGGCCAAGCAGGCAAATCTGAAAGCTGCTGCCGTTAAGTTGAGGCCATTGCACAAACCTGGCTAAGTTAAAAATATAAGCCGCCTGTACACCAATAAACTTTTGTTGATCCAAAGCCTGTTCTGTTGCCGCCGGAGTCGCGAAACTCAGACAAAAGCTGGTCAGCAAGCAAAAGACTTTCCAGTGCTCAAGTACTCTGATCTGTGCTTTAACTTTTATTTCAGACCACCTTGTCATTTAAGATACTGATTCCTAAACTGCTATTTACATCAGATTTTAGTCAATTAGTGTCAATATGCATCAACTAAATCGAATTATTCCTGTCATTGGCGTCTGTCTGATCCCGGTTTCAGCTGTAGCCCAGACTTCTGATGATTTATTCGATTTGTCATTGGAACAACTGGCCGAAGTGTCTGTGGTCACTGCAGGCAAGTATCAGCAGGATTTAGCTAAAGCCGCAGCTGTGATGACGGTATTAGATACCAGCCGCATCCGCAATCTGGGTGCAGAAAACCTGCAGCAATTGCTGCAGCAGGTCAGCAGTTTTTATATGACAGGTTCGCATTTTTTTCCGCGTAATGTTGCCTCTATTCGCGGCAACCTGTTAACCCATGCCGATAATCATGTGTTGTTATTATTAAATGGCCGGCCCATGCGCGAGAGTTATTCCGGCGGTATTAATTTTGCGATTTACAACGCATTCCCATTACAGGCTATTGAGCGGGTTGAAATTATTCGTGGGCCTGGATCAGTACTTTATGGTTCTAACGCTTATGTTGGTGTGATTAATCTGGTGACGGCGAAACAAATTCCGGCTGAACTACAGCTTGGGATTGGTGAGCAGGGACAACAAAACGTCGGGCTGGCTGGCCATTTGCAGCAGCAGGAATGGACGGTCAATCTGGCGGCAAAATTGCAGCGGGACGATGGCTGGCCATTTCGCTCCTTTGATAACAACAGGCAGTGGCGTCAAATCGATTATGGTCAGCAAAATCTGGGTTTGTTTGCTTCTGCCAGTTATCAGAGCTGGCAGCTTGACTGGAACCTGACGCGCAGTCAGCAGGACTTTTTTGGCGCTGCAACCAGCTGGACTGGTGGTATTGCTCCCGATCAGCGGGAAGTGGACAGCAGTCGTCAGCATCTGGCATTGCAACATCAATGGCAACAACAGCAAGACTGGTGGTTACAAAGCAGCCTGAGTTGGGCACGTTTGGATTTTTCCCATTACAACTATGATGCTTTTGCCAATGACATGTTGCTGGAGCTGGATCAGCACTGGCAGGCCAGCAGCAGATGGAAATGGCAGGCAGGCGCCGCACGCTGGTGGCAACAATTCGGCACCAGAGCAGGCCTTGCCGCGGCGCCTGTTGCTGATACCCACAATATAAGAGATACCGCTTATTTACAGGCGGATTGGCAGTTGCTTGATAACTTTAGTCTTTCGTCCGGGCTGCAGTTTAACCATAGCGAGCGTAGTGGCAGTGACTGGTTACCGCGACTAGGGTTGGTGTGGCAAGTATCTGAAAAATGGGGTTTTAAGCTGCTACAGGCCAGCGCTTATCGCGACCCTTATGCAGTGGAAACCGACTTTAATATTGTACTTCGTAATGCCGCAGGGCAAATAACCGGCGGTTTGCGCGGCAATCCGAAATTAATGGCTGAACAAATCAAAAGTACCGATCTGCAATGGTTTTTACAAAATCCGCAGTTTAATCTGTCGTTGACTTTTTTTCACAGCGAAGCGCGGGATCTGATCAGCAGGCAGCGGGCACCCGACAGAGTGATTGATTTTGTGAATCAGGGTCAGATGCAATTAAAGGGCATTGAACTTGAAGCGCAACAACAGTGGGCTGAACATATCAGGTTCAGCACTGCCGTGACTTATCAACAAAATAAGGTCAATACAATTGAAGATTTTACCACTGTGCCGAACTGGCTGGCGAAGTCTTCACTGGAGCTGGTTTTGCCGCAGCCTTATGGCAATGTGACTCTGTTGTGGAGTTATACCGGCAGCGCCACCGATATTGCCGTCCGTAATCCCAACAGGTTACAGCTAAATCCTCCTGCCGCTGCATATCATGGTCTGGATTTACACTGGCGTTTAGCGTTAAACCCCTGGTTTGCAACTTTACCTGAAGGTACTGAACTTCGAACCTATGTTGCCAATATGCTGGATGTCGATATTTATCAACCCGAATTTGTTGGCCAGACCATCAATACTATCCCTGCCGCAGCGGGCCGGCGTGTCCGGCTGAGTCTGCACCTGCCGTTCTAAGTAAAAAAGATATGCTGTAACTTACTGATAAATAATGAAAATATTTAATATCTCCTAAATCCCACCTGAGTGTCGCAAAAAAGATACACGATAAGTCATTGAATAATATGAAAATTAATAATACCCCTTGAACGCTGTCGCTAATTAGCAACAGATCACAGAGGGTATTGTTGTTTATTTCAGAAAAAAATAAAAACAACATATGTAACGAATTGATTTTTAATAACAAAAATTTATTTTTAAAAGTTGGCACGACGACTGCATTGAAGAGATTGTCCAGGTAAATAACGCAAGTGATACACAAGGTTCCACTTCCGTTTTTTACCTGATGAAACAAGCAGAGTAGTTAAAAAATTTAAGCCCGGTCCAATGACTGGCAACATGACAGAGGTACACCATGGACACATTTTTAATCGCAGCAGCAGTATTTTTCGTGATTAATGCTTTAGTGTTTGTTACTTATTTACGCAAGATCGACGTCAACGGCACTGCCGTACGTCAACTGGAAAAAGCGCAGTTTGCTGATGCATATGCCCGTCAGTCTGCCAAAATCCGTAAAGCCCGTGCTGCTGGTGTTGCTGCCCGCGCTTAATCTGAGCTGATGCCAAAGCATCAACAAGCAAATTCCTGAAAAAGGCCGGTTTAAACAACCGGCCTTTTTTTATGTACAGGATGTACGGTATGCCGAGAGCGCAGGAGCAGCTTTTTGGCGATGTACAGGATGTACGGTATGCCGAGAACGCAGGAGCAGCTTTTTGGCGATGTACAAGGCAACCACTCTGCAGGAGGGGGTATCAGGGCTGCAGGAGCAAAAGCCGTTGATGTTGTTTTACCAAACCCAAATAGCTTGTTTTTTACGCTGCTTTTTTATCTCGTCTGGTTTTGTGATGTGCTGATGTTATAACAGCATGTGCGATTAGGTTTGGCCGCACCGTTAAATCCGTTATGATAGGCTTTTGTTGGCTTCCCTTGTTCCGGAGCACTGGCTTCTATGCGTATGCCATTTCAGCCTGCGTCACTCAGGCAATTTATTTTATTAAGTTTTTTTCTGGCATTAATTCCACTGGGCGTGCTGCTTTGGCAAAGTAACAGCGCTTTGTCAGACGTCAGCCGTTATGCGGTTGCTGAAGCGGAAAGTTCGGTCGACAGCGTTAAAGTCACGGAAAACATGCAGAACCTGGTGATTGATATTGAAAGGGCGGTACGTCAGTTTAGTATTTTACGCACTGAAGCTTTGGGGCGGCTGGCCGGCACCCATTTGCGCAATTATCAACAAATGCTCGATACCGTCTGTCAGAGCCTCGATGCCAAAGAGTTGTGTGAACAACAACAACGACAGCTGGCGGTGTTATTACAGGTGTATCCACAAAGCAGTATTGAAGAATTGTCACCTGTACTGGTGGCACTGCGGCAAAATCAGGCACAACTGACCGAACAAACCTGGAAGTTGTTAGAGCTTCGGCTGCAAACCCAGCAAAATTATGTGGTTGATGCCCAGAACCAGCTGGCATGGCAAAGTGTGGCGCTGGTGATCCTGACATTATTTCTGGTGCTCTGGGCATCTGCCCGTATTGCTTCGCCTATTAAACAACTGGACACCATGATCCGCTCTGTCGGTCAGGCCAGCCATCATTTCCCGAATGAAAAAGTGGAAGGGCCACGTGAACTGACTGAGTTGGGGGAACAGCTGCGCTGGTTAGCATCACGTTTACAGCAGCTGGAAGCATTGCGGCTGATTTTATTACGCCATGCGTCGCATGAGTTAAAAACCCCTTTGTCCAGTATCCGCGAAGGTTGTGCGCTGCTTTCTGAACAGCTGGTGGGCAGCCTGAATCCCCAACAGATGGAAGTGGTGACTTTATTAAATGGCAGCGCCGACCGGCTTAGTCAGTTAACAGAGCAACTGCTGGATTACAACAGATTATTACAACAAGCCAAACCAGAATTTGGCTGGCATGACAGTCAGCAACTGTTACAAAGCTGTTTTAACGACCATGCACTTTCATTGCAACAACGCCAGCAATATATCGAGTTAGACTGCCAGTTACCGCGTATTTATACCGATGCCATGTTGTTCCGCCGTATTCTTGATAACCTGATCAACAACGCTCAGGCTTATGGTGGGGAGGGCAGTCCGGTCTGGGTGGTGCTCAGGCAACACGATAAGTTTATGTTGCTTGATGTTGCTAATAACGGTACTCCTATTCCGGCAGAAATGCGGGCTAAACTGTTTGAACCTTTCCAGCGTGGCACAGCGCCGCGTTTTGATGCGGTACAGGGTTCAGGTTTAGGCTTATCTATTGTGGCCGACTGCGCCCGTTTGCTGGGTGGTCTGGCTGAAATTGTTGATGTGAATTATGCCGATGTGTGTATCCGCATCCGTTTACCTTTGGTTGAGGAAGAGTTATGAAGTTATGGTCAGTGCTGGCTGGGACTGTGTTGCTGGCAGGATGTCAGGGTGGCCCGGTGCAATTGCCTGTGGTGCACAAACCCTTGCCGGCACCGGAAAAAGTAGTGGAGTTGCCGCGTCAGGCACCCGAGCCGGTGAAACCTGTGCTGGCGATCAGCGATGACGCTCTGAGTTTAACGGCCTGGGCACAGTTTCGCAGTGAATTACTTGCCATGAATGGCAAACAGCGGGATGCGTTAAGCAAAGAACTGGCGCCTTCTGCCGTCAGCAATTTGCAGCAGTTACTGATCCGCATTCACCCCGATACCCCTTATGCCGTGCGTTTTAAAGCCCAGATGCAGCTCGGCGAACAGTTGACCACTTTACCCAAAGGCCTGGCTGAATTATTACGCTGGGATTACGCCTATAACCAAAAGTTGCTGGAGTCAGAGTCTGCGGTGAAAGCTTTGGGGCGGCTGAATGGTCAGCAGCAGGACAATCTGGACCGCTTACAAAAACAAAATGCCGATCTGCAAAAGAAAATTGATGCTTTGACTCAGATTGAAGCCAAGCTCAACCAAAATGGCGGAGGTTAACCATGAGTGGTAATAACGCCCGTTTATTGTTGGTTGACGATGATCCAAGCTTGTTGCGTTTAATGACACTGCGCTTAGAAGGTGAAGGTTATCAGGTGATTAGCGCAGATTGTGCTGAAACTGCTTTAACTTTATTGGCGAAAAACCCGGTGGATGTGGTGCTGAGTGACCTGCGCATGCCGGGTCTGGACGGTATGGCACTGTTTGACGAAATTGCCAAACGGAACCCGGGTTTACCTGTGGTGCTGATGACAGCCCACGGTTCTATTCCGGAGGCTGTTGCCGCCACACAGCGTGGTGTTTTTGGTTTTTTAACCAAACCACTGAACAATGTTGAGCTTAGGGATATTCTGCAAAAAGCTGTGCATCAGTCGCATGTGCCAAGTAAAGATGAGTGGCGCCAGGCCATAGTGACGCGCAGCAAAGGCATGGAACAGCTGTTGGAGCAGGCTTACCGTGTTGCACAACGTGACGTCAGTGTGCTGATCACTGGCGCCAGCGGTACAGGTAAAGAACTGTTGGCCAAGGCGATTCATCAGGCCAGTCCAAGAGCTCGCCGGCCTTTTGTGGCTATTAACTGTGGTGCTTTGCCGGAACATTTGCTCGAGTCTGAATTATTTGGTCATACCAAAGGTGCTTTTACCGGCGCTGTGACTGAACATAGCGGTTTATTCCGCGAAGCCGACGGCGGCACATTGTTTCTGGATGAAATTGGCGATATGCCGCTGCCGCTGCAAGTGAAGTTGTTGCGCGCTTTACAGGAGCGGCAAATCCGCCCTGTTGGCAGCGCCAAGTCTATTCCTATTGATGTGCGGATTATTTCCGCCACCCACCGCGACTTAAAACAGGCGATGCAGGAGCAAAGTTTCCGCGAAGATTTGTATTACCGCTTAAATGTGGTGAATTTGCAGTTACCGACTTTGCGCGAGCGGGCCGAAGATATTCCGCTGCTGGCGCGCCATGTGCTGGCGCAAAGTGGTGAACGCCATCATGTGCAGGTGAACAGGTTTTCGGAAGATGCGATGCAGGCGCTGGTGACGGCGCAGTGGCCCGGCAATGTGCGTCAGCTGGTGAACGTGGTGGAACAATGTGTGGCCTTAACCAGCAGTCCGGTGATTAGTCTGGCATTAGTGGAACAGGCGCTGGCACAAAACCGCAGCTTCTGGCCAACTTTAAGTGAAGCGCGTGACCAGTTTGAACGGCAATATCTGGTGCGGGTGCTCAAAATGTCAGAAGGTAATGTCACCCGTGCTGCTGAATTGGCGGGACGTAACAGAACCGACTTTCATAAACTGCTGAAAAAACATGAGCTCAGTGCAGCCCAGGTGTCAGAACAAGGCGATGAGCCGGAATAAATAACCAAGGCGCCCAGGCGCTTTTATCAGAGGAGTCAGACAGATGCATGAAAACTTTGCTGTCGAACCCGAAGTCCTGAAAACCAAAATTACCGCTGAAACAGCCCGCATCAGTTGGCTGGAACTGCAAAAATTTTATGCTTCAGGTGCAGTGTTGCAGGTCAGTCCACAACTGGATTTGGTTGATGTGGCTTACGCTTTTGCCGTGGATGATAAAACTCAGGTTGCCAGTTGGTTGGCGCAAAGTTTAATCGAGCGGGTAGCACCAGCGCAGGCGCAATTGTGGTTTGAACAAAAAGCTGAGCTTTGGGCTGTGGTGATTTCCCCCTGGGTATTGGTACAAAGCACAGAACGTGAAATGCATTAAGCCAATATGACAAAGCCGGTGAGCTGCTGATTTTACAGTAACTGTGCATTTGCTTTGGCCAGCCAGCAGCCTGCTGTTAAAGCTGGCTTTCAACAGATGGCAGGCACTACACTGACATCAGATTGTCACCCGCCTGGCAGCGCTGCAGTCGCCGGCGAACTGTGGAGAATATTATGGCTGATGTACGGGGTCCGGCGGCATGGATGCGGTTGCTGGCGCAAGTGAAATTGCCAGCAATTCAAAGTGTTGTACTTGAAGTCTGTCAGCTCAATGACAGGGCTGAAAGCAGTGCCGATGATTTGGCGCAGATCATTCTGCGCGACGCCAGCCTGACGTCGAAAGTGTTACGGGTTGCCAACACAGTGCACTACAACAGATCCAGCAAACCTATCCAAACTGTGTCGCGTGCCATAGTGCAAATTGGTTTTGTTGAAGTAAAAAACATCACTTTAGCCAGTGTGTTGATCGATAGTTTCCTCACCGGCAAACCTAAAACTTTGTTATTGCAGCGGCTGGCCCGTTCATTTCATGCGGCGGTGCAGGCAAGGGCTATGGTGCCCAAACTGGACAGCGAGCGCAGGGAGCAGGTGTTTATTGCTGCTTTGTTGCGCCATGTCGCTGAGCTGGCTTTGCTGGCGAGCGGAGAGCCTGCGGCTGAGCAGTTTATTGTGGAGCGGGATCTGTATCCGGACGATGAACATGCCATAGCGATGAAATATCTGGGTGTTGGCATAGACACATTAAACAAAGAGCTGGTGAAAGAATGGAAGCTGGGTGATATGTTGCAGGAGGTGGTGAACCCCGGACCGAAAGCCAATGCCATCAGTACAGTGATCAATTTGGCCGACAGTATCAGTCAGAACATTATGCAGGGGCTGACCTCACCTCAAATGACCCGCAATTGCCAACAACTGGCAATGATGTGTCAGTTAAAGCTGGAAGAAAGCCAACAACAAATTTTGCTGATGGCTGACGAAGCTGCGGTGGTCGCCAGTAGTTATGGTGCTGACAAAATTTTGCCGCAGTTACCGGACCGGCAAAAAGTGCTGGAAGTCACGGCGCAATATTCAGTCACAGATTTTGAGCTGGTGCGTCATCTGAACATGCTGTTTAAGTTGTTCACCCTGCAGGACAATTTGTCGAAAATTCTGCATTCGGTGGTGCTGTGTTTGCACGAAGGGGCGCAGTTACCCCGTGTCAGCCTGATGTTGATGGACTACAAAAGCAAGTCGTTTGAACCCCGTTATGTGGCTGGGCGTGACACGCTGTTATGGCGCCAGCAATTAAAAATTGAACTGGATAAACTGCAAAAAAGTGAGTTATTACATGATTTGTTGTTACATCAACAGCCGATCTGGCGACAACAAAATACTCTGAGTCAGCCGCTTGGCCGGCTTGAAGTATTGTTGCCCAATGATGGTGATTGTTTGGTGGCCAGTTTAAAAGTGGAAAAACGTATTTTTGCTTTGTTGTATGCCGATGCTGCCGGCCGGGCCATCAGCGCCCGCCAGTTCGCCGAGTTTCAGCTGGTGGCGCAAACGCTGCAGTTGATGTTGCAATATCACGACAATAATCAAAACCCACAAGCTTAATATTGTTGTACCCGGCACAGCCAGAGTCAGGGTAAAACAACGTTGCTCCATCAAGCTTTGCAGGCAACAAACCGCATGGCACTGCTGCTAATTCCAGAAAATAAAAAAAGGGAGCTGGTACAGGCCAGCTCCCAAGCTGCAGAAAAGCATAAACACCGTGGAGTCCGGATCCTTCCGTAAACCGTGCAAGTACAGTTTGTCTTCCTGACGCAAAATACTATACAAGCCAGATTACTCAATTGCAAATAATTCTCATTTAAATTATGCTATTTTTCACTTCAGCCCGCAGCAGGGGTTGGGGCCGTTTAGCCGTGGCAGGGAGAAAAACATGCAGGATATGCAAACCGTGATACCTATGCAGTTGCTGCTGATGTTATTTATGTTGTTGCCGGGTTTGGTACTGCTGGGTATTGATTATCTGCTTTATCAGTCGGTAGACAGACGCATTCTGTTGCTGGCGGTTTTGATGGCTTTGTTGTTGTTTTTTTGTTCTTTATTAAAAGCTACTGCAACAGCTTAGCCTGGCTATTGCGGCACCGGCAAAAAGCAACAATACTAGGCGTTAACATCAGGGTGTCGGAACACTGCGGCTATGTGGATAAGGTGGGTACTGGTTTATTGTTGTTGCTGGTTCTGCGCCGCACCACTTTGGGCACAAAGCAGTTTCGACCTTCATAATGGTCATACAGCGACTGAACCCGTTGTAGTTTACAGCCGTTTTTTACAATTATCCCGCCAACACCCCGGTTTATCTCAGGCCACTGCGCTGACCCAAGACCAACAAGGTTTCCTCTGGATTGGCACCCAACATGGTTTATACCGTTATGACGGTCAGGAAATTGAAGCTTTCCGCGCCAATCCGGGTGACAACAATAGTTTATCAGCCGACTGGATCTCCAGTTTATTGGTTGACCGTCGTGGTCAGATTTGGATAGGTACCCGTTATGGCGGGCTTAATCTGTTTGATCCTGCAACAGAAACATTCAGCCGTATTCAGTTGCCGCGGGGCAATGGTGTGGCACAGCAGGTTGAAATCAGTGCTTTATATCAGGATGGCCAACACGAAATTTGGGTGGGCACCTATGGTGCCGGTTTGTTACGCTGGCAGGTGGAAAAGAAAGAGCTGGAATCAGTCCAGCTGCCTGGTGTGGCCAGCGAAATTGATGGTTTATACATCAATACCCTGTTCCGTGATCTGGACGGTTATTTGTGGATAGGCACAGGTAATGCGCCGCTTCGCAGCAGAGGACAATCCAAAGGTGGCGCTTTACGCTGGCATCCACAGCGCCTGGATAAACAGTTATTTAGTGTGCAAAATTCGGCCTTAACAGCGGCTGCAGTGACAGCCATTAAAACCGACCCAGCCGGTCAGATCTGGCTCAGTAGTTATGGTGGCGGTTTGTATCATTATCAGCCCAGCTCGGCCAAACTTAAGGCTGTGCAGGCACAACCCAAAGACCTTGCTGCAGGTTTAATTACCGATTTTGGTTTTAGCGCCGATGGGGCACTTTGGGTCAGCAGTTATGATCAGGGGCTTTGGTTATTACCGGCAGAAAAACAGCAGTGGCAACAGTTTAAAGCCAACCCTATGGTGCCTTATCAGTTGCAAAGCAACAATCTGACCGGCTTGTTATTGGACGTGCAGGGCTCTTTGTGGTTAAAAAGCCCGGCCGGACTTTTTGCCTTGTCGGCGATGGCGCAAAAAGTCCGTTCTTTACCTTCAGACCCCAGCAATCCAAAACTGCTGGCGCATAATGATGTGTTTGCCATTACCGCCGCGCCCGAAGGTAAATATTGGCTGGCCAACAGAGACGGTGGTGTCGCTGAATTTGACCCGGCAACGGCCAGTGTTCAGCGTTGGCCTATTCTGGTGGCTGCCGATTTAAAACGTAAACCCACTTTGGCGCGGCATGTATTGCAGGATCCGGCCGGTGTTATCTGGATAGGCACTGACGTAGGTTTGTTTCAGCTCGACCGGCAAAGTGGTCAATGGCAGCCTTACCCTTTAACGGCGGAACCTGAGCAGCCAAATATAGGTGTGTTGTATTTAGATGGTTTAAAACAACTTTGGGTCGGTACCCGCGGTGACGGTTTATTTTTGCTTAAACCCGGCGATATCAGGCATTACCGGCAGGATCCGGCGTCAGACACCGGCCTTGGCAGCAACACCATCAGCACTTTGCAGTCGGACAGCTACCACGATTTATGGATAGGTTATGCCGATCAGGGCATTTCCAGATTACAACATAAAACCGGCAAAATTCAGAGCTGGCGTGAGGGTGATGGCAAGGGCGCAGGTTTACGTTTTAACGGCATTCAGCTGATTTATCAGGAAGCAGGTGAACTTTGGGTCCGGGCCGGCAATATTAATCACAGAGTGCTCAGAGACAACAATAATCCTGACATTATCGAAGGTTTTAAATCATATCTGGGTGCGGAAGATGCCGACATCAAACTGCGTCAGGCTTTTCATTTTTTATGGTTATACCGTAACAGCTTGCAGCAGGACCTGGTGCAGTTTGGCGAAGCCCATGGTTTTATGGCAACCACTTGGATTGGTTCCTGGTTGATCAACAAAGAGGGGATGCATCTGCGTGGTGGTAATCAGGGGCTGGATTATTATCAGCCCGCGCTGATGCCGGCGCCTCCCCAACCTTTGGTGGCCAGATTAACGGGTTTTAACCTGTTTAATAAAAAAGTACGGCCGCAAAATAGTGCTGATGCCGTGTTACAACGTGCCATTGGTTACGCTGAGCAAATCCGTCTTGATTATGAACAGGATATGTTCACACTGCAGTTTTCAGCGCTGGATTATGTGCAACCCCAACAAACGCGATACAGATACCGGTTGATTGGTTTTGACCGCGACTGGATAGAAACTGATGCCAACAGCAGGCGCGCCACTTACACCCGGCTGGCGCCCAATGATTATCAGTTTGAAGTGATGGCAAAAAGTCCGGGGCAAGACTGGCAGCAGGCGACTGTCAGTAAAGTACAAATCCGCATTCTGCCACCCTGGTGGTTGACCTGGTACAGCAAGCTGGCGGCGTTGCTGTTGTTATTTGGCAGTATCTGGCTGTTTTTACAATACCGGCTGCGGAATGAACGCAAAACCCGCAACTGGCTCGAGCAGGTCGTCAGCAGCCGCACTCTTGAGCTGCAGACGCAGAACCAGGCACTGGCCGATTCATACCGCGATATGACCTTGTTACAAATGTTGGTCAAACAAATTACTGCGTCTTTGGATTTGCAGGAAATTTTGTTTTTATGTCATCAGAGCCTGAACGAAATTATGGATGTGCATGTGCTGGCTATTGGCATTTACCGGGCGGAACGCCAGTCGCTGGATTTTAGTCATTGGCTGGAAAACGGTCGGCTGATGGCGCCTTTTGAACTGAAATTACAACCTGAACTACATCTGGCGTCGGTTTGTTTTAATCAACAACGGGAAATGAATATCCAAAAGCGGCAGGAGTTTTTAAATTTTCTGGCAGAAATTCCACAACCGCTGATGGGGGAGCCTATGCAGTCGGTGTTGTATTTACCCCTGATAGTCAATGGCGAAAAAATTGGCTGCCTGACGTTACAAAGCCCGGTGATGGAAGCCTTTACCCCACAACAAATTAACCTGGTGCGCACTCTGGCCAGCAATATTGCTATTGCAGTGGCGAATGCCAACATAGTAGCGCGGCTGCAACAAACCCAACAACAACTGGTGATGCAGGAAAAAATGGCATCTTTGGGGGGCTTGGTGGCGGGCGTGGCGCATGAGGTCAATACCCCTTTAGGTATTTGTGTTACAGCCGTCAGTCATCTGCACAGTGAACTGAATGTGGTGAACAAAGCCCATCAGCAACAGCAGTTGGGTATGTTAGCTTTTAGCCGTTTTCTGGAAACAGCCAGCGCTACAGTGGAGATCCTCAGCAACAATATTCAGCGTGCTGCTCAGCTTATCAACAGTTTTAAACAGGTGGCGGTGGATAAATCGGCCAGTAGTGCCAGAGAATTTGATTTAACTGCCTATCTGCAGGATGTCATGGCTTCGTTACAGCCAGAGCTGAACCGGTGCCATTGTCAGTGGCAGATTGAAGCTGAAAAGGGGTTAACTTTGTATGCCGACGCTGGTTCGCTGGCGCAGTTACTGACGCATCTGGTGATGAATTCATTGCAACATGGTTTTACTGAAGCTATGCAGTTGCCACCCAATATTGAACTGAAACTCAGTCGTCAGGGCGGGCAAATTCAGTTTGATTATCGCGACAATGGTGTTGGTATGGACAGCGACACGCTCAAACGTTTATTTGACCCCTTTTTCACCACCAAACGCAGTGCAGGTAACAGTGGTCTGGGAGCCCATATCGTCTACAATCTGGTCACAGCGCAGCTGGGTGGCAGTATTTATGTCAGCAGTGAAACTGGTCAGGGTGTGTACTATCGTATTTTGTTGCCGTTACAGCGGCGACCCGAATAAAAGCAGCTACTTTTCATCTTGCAATTATCTTTCGAATGGATAAAATGACTTTCGAGTTTGTTATTTATCTTTCGAATCGAAACTTAAGCGGAAACTGATGAATAAACGTAATACCCAACAACGCCGCAGAGCCATTCTGGAACTGCTGAACCAACAAGGTGAAGTCAGCGTTGATGAACTGGCGTTACGTTTTGAAACTTCTGAAGTGACCATTCGAAAAGATTTAACAGCGCTGGAAGACAACGGTTTATTGTTGCGTAAATACGGTGGTGCAGTGCCGCTGCCACAAGAGCTGATGGCCGAAACTGCAGGTAAAATTTCTGCGCGTAAACAGGCGCTGGCCAAAGCGGCCGCTGGCCTTATCCGTGACCACTACCGCATTATTATTGACAGTGGTAGCACCACTGCCGCTTTGTTGCCGGAGCTTTCCGCCAAACAGGGTTTAGTAGTGATGACCAACTCGCTGTTTATTGCCAACAGCTTGCGTGAGCTGGAACACGAACCCAAATTATTAATGACAGGTGGCAGCTGGGACGCTCAGTCTGAGTCTTTTCAGGGCCAACTGGCGGAACAAGTGCTGCGCGCTTACGACTTTGATCAGCTGTTTATTGGTGCCGATGGCATTGATTTACAACGTGGTACTACCACTTTTAACGAACTGACCAGCTTAAGCCGGGTGATGGCCGAAGTGGCGCGTGAAGTGGTGGTGATGGTCGAATCCGATAAAATCGGCCGCAAAATTCATAATCTCGAACTGCCGTGGACGGCGATAAAAATCCTGGTAACAGACGACAAGTTACCCGACACGGCAAAAAGGCAAATAGAACAGCAGGGTGTCAAAGTGATTTGTGCCCCTGTGCAACCCAATACGGAATTTTCGGAGTAAATATGTGTGGAATAGTAGGCGCAGTAGCGCAACGTGATGTAGTCGACATTCTGGTGGAAGGTTTACGCCGCTTAGAATACCGTGGTTATGACTCTGCCGGTGTTGCAGTAGTTGGCCCTACCGGCGAGCTGCAGCGTATCCGCCGTTTAGGCAAAGTCAAAGAACTGGCTGACGCGGTAAAGCTGACGCCAACACCAGGCGGCACTGGTATTGCCCACACCCGTTGGGCCACTCACGGTGAGCCTTCAGAGCGTAACGCCCACCCTCATGTTTCCGGCAAAATTTCTGTGGTGCACAACGGTATTATTGAAAACCACGGCCCGCTGCGTGAAATGCTGAAAGCCAAAGGTTATGTGTTTAATTCAGACACCGACACTGAAGTCATTGCGCACTTAGTGGAAGAAGAATTAAAAACGGCTGAATCTTTGTTAGCCGCAGTGCAAAAAGCAGTGAAACAATTTAATGGTGCCTATGGCACTGTATTAATGGACAAAACCGACCCAAGCCGTTTAGTAGTTGCGCGTTCAGGCAGCCCGCTGGTAATTGGTTTAGGTATTGGCGAAAACTTTATTGCGTCCGATCAGCTGGCATTATTGCCGGTGACCCGTCGTTTTATGTTTTTAGAAGAAGGCGATGTGGCGGAAATTACCCGCACCACAGTGCGTATTTTTGATAAAAACGGTGTGGCCGTTGAGCGGACTGTGCATGAGTCGAACGTCAGTTATGATGCCGGCGACAAAGGTCAATACCGCCACTTTATGCTGAAAGAAATCTATGAGCAGCCAAATGCTATTAACAACACGCTGGAAGGCCGTTTAAGCAATGATTCAGTGCTGGACGAAACCTTTGGTAACGGCGCTGCTGAACTGTTTAAAAAAGTAAAACATATTCAAATAGTTGCTTGTGGTACTTCTTACCATTCCGGCATGGTAGCGCGTTATTGGCTGGAATCTTTAGGTGGCATTTCCTGTAACGTTGAAATTGCGTCTGAATTCCGTTACCGCAAATCTTTTGTGCAGCCAAACAGCCTGTTAGTCAGCATTTCCCAATCCGGTGAAACGGCCGACACATTAGCAGCGCTGCGTCTGGCCAAAGAAGCCGGTTATGTGGGTAGTTTGTCTATTTGTAACGTGGCTGGCTCATCCTTGGTGCGTGAATCAGATTTAGCCTTTATGACCCGCGCCGGTGCCGAAATTGGTGTTGCCTCTACCAAAGCTTTTACCACCCAGTTAGTAGGTTTAGCCATGCTGACGCTGGCCATTGGTAAATACAATGGTTTAACCGCAACTCAGCAAAAAGAGATGGTTGAAGCGCTGCGTTCATTACCAGCCAAGTTAGAACAAACACTGGAACTGGCTGGCAGCATTGAAAAGCTGGCGGAAGAATTTGCCGATAAGCACAACTCCTTGTTCCTGGGGCGTGGCGACCAGTACCCCATTGCAATGGAAGGTGCGCTGAAACTCAAAGAAATTTCTTATATTCACGCTGAAGCTTATGCGGCAGGTGAGTTAAAACACGGCCCGCTGGCGCTGATTGACGCCCAGATGCCAATTATTGTGGTGGCACCTAACAACGAACTGCTGGAAAAACTGCAGTCCAACGTGGAAGAAGTGCGCGCCCGTGGTGGTATTTTGTATGTGTTCGCCGACGTGAACGCCCACTTTAAATCAGACGCCACCCAACGTGTTGTCAACGTGCCACACGTACACCCACTGATAGCGCCCATTATCTACACTATTCCGCTGCAGTTACTCAGCTACTACGTTGCCATTATTAAAGGCACAGACGTAGATCAGCCGCGTAACCTGGCAAAATCTGTCACTGTGGAATAATTTAAGTCTTTGTTTTTAATGAAAACCCGGTTGATGCCGGGTTTTTTTATTGTTTAGAGAAGACACGAGCACTGTTATGCAACTGATTAATCTACGCCAAAGGCCGGCCGACATTAAGCTTATCGCACCCTGGCATTTTGCCGAGTGGGGCGCCTTGTTTCCTGAGCGAACCCTGGCGGACTTTGCGGCAGAATTAGCCTTATGCCTGACCGAAGATACAGTGCCGCAAAGCTGGTTGTTGCTGGATGAGGCTGGAGAGGTTGTTGGTACTGGTTCGTTATTAGTGCACGATATGGCCACCAATCATGAACTCAGCCCCTGGCTGGCCAATATTTATCTGCGGCCCGAGGTGCGCGGACAAGGTTTAGGCACATGGCTGGTGCAACAGTTGATGCAGCAGGCCGCATTGCTGCACATCAACACCTTGTATCTGTTTACCGAAGATCAGCAGGCATTTTATCAGCGTTTGGGCTGGCAGCTGCATCATACCGAATGGTATGAAGGCCATTGGGTGACTGTGATGCAGTGTCAGCTTGCTGTCAGGGAGTGAACGACAATCACAACCAGCCATCAGAGCCCAAAGCTTGTATTTGCCGCTGTTGATGCTCTTATTGAGATGGCCTGGTCAGTGTAAAAGCTTCAGGTTTAGCATTTGATCCTTCAATTCAGGCAAGCTGCCGTGCTAAAAAATCTGCTGTAAATCCGCTTCAATCAGTAAAAAATCTTCGCTGGTAAAATATTGCCGGTGCAGTTCAACCACTTGTTGTCTGTAGTGTGGCAACTGCATTTTTGTATCTATCAGCTGAATTAATTGTTTACCTGTTGTACTTTGCGGGCAGACCAGATACCCCATAATCACCGGCTGATGTAACAGTTGGTGCAACACAAAGTTGCTGCTTTGTGGCACTTGTGGCTGGTGGCCACGCACTGTGGCGGCAAATTCTATCAAGGCGTCCAGCCGGTTTTTGGCCAGCATCTGTAATAAAGTTTCGGCGGCATATTCACCACTGCGCTGATAAAAGTGATTCGGGTGTTGGCTGATCAGCGCATCAAGTTTTTCCCCATAACTGCGCCCCTGTACCATGCCAATTTTCAGCCGGGGGTTTTGGCTGAGCAACAACTCTAAGTCAACCGGATCTTCGGCCAGCCGGCGATTGCTGATCAGCTGAATGGGTGGATAGACCGAAGTGGGCCTTTGGGAAAACAACAAAAAAGTTTCGCGCTCAGCGGTGCGGATTTTACTTAAAGCACAATAGTTGCCCTGTTCCCGCAACAACTTCCAGGTGCGCGCGTCGCCAAGCCGCAAAGGTTCAATATTTAATTCAGGTGGCGCCAGTTGCCGCAGCAGCGCCAGGATCTGAATATCGACATCACCACGACTATCTCTGCTGTCGCTGGTGTTATTCAGTAATAACCACATTTGTTCTGCTGCACTGAGCTGAAAAGCGGGCAGCAGCAATAAAAGCACACAGATATAAAGGGCTCGCATAACTTTTCACCCGCTGCACTAACACCAGCAGCCGTGATGCTGCTGGTAAAACTGCAGTTATTGATGCACTGTGGTATTACTTTAGCAAAAGCTGGGCTAAGCAGCCGTTTTGCGATCAGAAAGAATCTGTGGTGTCGACAAGCGGCAGGCTATCAGCGGCTTTTAACCTGCTGTTTGATTGTGTAGGAGGTTTGTTGCTGTTGGCCAACACAAACTAAAACAAGTGAGGCCATGCTCTGAGCTGACAGCAACCTGACCACCATGTAATTCAACTATAGATTTCACCATAGCCAGACCAAGGCCGGCACCTTCACTGTGGCGTTGCCGCGAAGGATCAACCCGGTAAAAACGGTTAAATAACAAAGGTAAATGTTCGGCTGGGATGGTTTTGCCGCGGTTTTGCACATGGATCTGGATAAAATCGGCATCATTTTGCACTTTCACCAGCACTTCACTGTTGCTGTCTGCATGGCGGATGGCATTGGACAACAGATTCGACAAAGCACGTTGTAACATCACTTTGTCGGCAGAAAGCTGCAGCCCCGGCCCCTGATAGGTCAGGCGTACTTGTTTGTCATCAGCAAGAAACTCAAAAAACTCAAAAAGTTGAGTGACAAAAGGCTTTAACGCCACAGCTTCAGGTTTAAGTTTTAACAGGCCGTGGTCGGTTTTAGCCAGCCACAACATATCACTGACCATTTTTGCCAGCCGCTCCTGCTCTTCCAGATTGGAATACAACAGTTCACGGTATTCTTCCAGGCTACGTTCTTTGCTTAAAGTCACCTGAGTTTGGGTAATAAGGTTACTCAGTGGTGTACGCAGTTCGTGGGCTATGTCGGCCGAAAACTCAGATAACCGGGCAAAACCCTGTTGCAGGTTTTCAATCATCTGGTTAAAACTGCCAACCAGTTCCCGCAGTTCTACCGGCACTTCTGCTGCTTCGAGACGCAAATGTAAATGTTCGGCGCTGATATGGCGGATGTCACTGCTGAGTTTGGCCAAAGGTTGCAGCCCCTGTCGGACACCAAACCAGGCGGCCAGTAAAATAACAGCCACAGCAGCCGCTATGGTCAGCCATAAAGTCCAGCGTAATAAATGCAGATAATGCAGGTGAAATTCCATTTCCATGGCCACTGCCACGTCAACGCCGTTTTTGCCTTGCAAAATAGCACCGCGAAAATGCCGGTTGTCCTGCTGCCAGCTGACTAAATCTGCTGGTTGTATTTGCTTGACCGGCTTAGTCAGTTGCAACAAAGGGGTTAAATCGGCGCCGTCAGTGCTGAGTGCGGGCTGGGCTTTATTATCCAGCACCAGATAATAACTCTGGTGATGGCCCGTTAATACCTGATGCAAATGCGCCTGATAGTTTTGTGGCGATAACTGGTCATCTTCCAGCGCGTGCAACACCGAATGTGCCACCGCTTGTAATTCACCGGCGTCCTGTTCAGAAAAATGTTGTTCAATAGAATTTTGTAACATAGAGGCCAGCAACATAGCGCATAACAACACGGCGGCTGCTACAAACAGCATCACCCTGTTGGCTAGCGATAACGGCACTTTGTTAAAATTCATGCTGCTCAGGCGCCTCTATTTTGTAGCCCATGCCACGCACAGTGTGAATCAGTTTTACCGCAAAATCGTCGTCGACTTTGCTGCGCAGTCGCCGTATTGCCACGTCTATCACATTGGTGTCTGAGTCAAAATTCATATCCCATACCTGACTGGCAATTAAAGAGCGGGGCAATACCTCCCCTTCGCGGCGCATCAGAAGCTCCAGCAGTGCAAACTCTTTTTGGGTCAGGTTGAGCTTTTTGCCGTTGCGGCTCGCTTTGTGTTTACTAAATTCCAGAATTAAATCAGCCACCTGTAGCCGGTCGGCCTGCGGCTGCAGCTGACCACGCCTAAGCAAAGTGCGTACCCGCGCCAGCAGCTCGTTAAAGGCAAAAGGTTTTACCAGATAATCGTCAGCACCAAGCTCCAGCCCACGGACGCGGTCGTCGACACTGTCGAGCGCACTGAGTAACAACACAGGGGTATGGCGGCTGGCCTGACGCAGCGCCGTTAAAATGCGCAGCCCATCAACGTCTGGCAACATTAAATCCAGAATAATCAGCTCAAAGTCTTCGGTCATGGCCAGATGATGGCCATCCAGCCCGTTGCGGCATAAAGTCGGGTTAAAACCAGCTTCAGTAAAACCCTGTTTCAGGTAATCACCGGTTTTAATTTCATCTTCAACTATTAATAAACGCATCTGAGTTCCCGTAGCCTGACCAGGGTGATGGCCGCGCTCAGCTTAGCCGAATCTGCGCAGCTGGCATAGCCTGGCGCTGGCGCCGATGGTTAAATGACAATATTGTCATCTTTGTGACAGAGTGTTGCAATGCAACAGCAAGCACACTGCTATTGGCTGCGATTTTTGCAGGTACTTTTTGCCGGCTATGCGCTGCAGCCTTAAACGACAAAACAACACATCAAAAAACAAGGAACAACAATGAACATTTATATGGCTACTTTATTCGCTGTGCTGCTTGGTGGTTGCAGCGCTCAGGCTTGGGCACATGGCAAAAACAATCACACCGCCACGGTGAATACTGAAGTTTACCAAACAGCGGCCGGACAAGTGGTGCAGCAGTTTCATCAGGCTTTGCAACAAGGCAACCGCGACGCTGCGTTGGCACAGCTGGCGCCAGAAGTGCAGATTTTTGAAGGGGGTGGCGTCGAGCGTTCACGGGACGAATACAAAGCCCATCATCTGGACGCCGATATTAACTATTTAAAACAAATCAGTAGCAAGTTGCTGGAGCAACAAATTGAAATTGTTGGCGATATTGCTTACGCCGTCAGCCGCAGCCAACAACAGGGCGAAATCAAAGGCAAAAAAATTGACCGCACCGGTGTGGAGTCGCTGGTACTGCGTAATATCAAAGGTCAGTGGCAAATAGTGTTAGTTCATTGGTCGTAATTTCAGCCAGTCCGCTTTGGCTGTGGTTGTGACCGCAGCCTGTTTTTTCTGCCTTCACACCTCGCCAAACCACAGAAGAAAAAGCCCAGATGACAAATTTGTAATCTGGCTGTCAGGCTGTTGTTGTGTGCTCTCTGACAAACTGCTGTCATCAATATTGTTTTTGTTGGGATCAGCATGAAATTTCTGTGGCTTATTATTTTTTGTCTGCCGTTACAACTTTGGGCGCATGGTGGTGAAGACCATAGCGATGAAGAGAAAAAACCAGCAGCACCAGCCGCTGCCAGTTCAGGCAGCCGGGCTTATGCCAGCTCTGAGTTATTTGAGCTGGTGCTGGTTGCCCCTGCTGCCGGCAGTGCTGAACAACAACTCAGTATTTATCTGGATTATTTTGCCGACAACAGCCCTGTAGCAGACGCCGTGATTGAACTGGATGCCGCAGGTTTTAGTGGCAAAGCCACTATGGTGCAACCGGGTTTTTATCAGCTGAAAACGCCAGCTTTATTACCACAACGTCATGCTGTGACCCTCACCATTGAAGCAGGTGACAACCTTGATTTATTAGCCACTGAACTGGATTTAACGCCAATCAGCACTGAAGTGCCGCATGACCATAGCTGGACCGAATACAGCTCGCAGTTGTGGCTGGTACTGGGGGTGCTGGCGTTGGCTTTGGTGTTCTGGCGTCTGGCGTCACGTCGTTCGCAGGGGGCAAACTAATGAAAAAGGTTCTGCAAAATCTGCTGTTGCTTAGTTTGGTGTCGGTGGTGTTCCCGGCTCAGGTGGCCGCCCATGGTGGTGAAGATCATTCTCACGACGAAGCACCTGTGGTGCAAATCAGTGGTGATAAACCAAGCCGCTTAACAGATGGCAGCCTGTTTATTCCCAAAGCAGCGCAACAACAATGGCAATTACGCACCCGCAAAGTACAACAAGCCAAACATCAGCGCAGTATTGAACTGCAGGCTGAAGTGGTGCTGGATCCGGCTTTTGGTGGCCTGATAGAAGCAGTACAGCTTGGCCAATTGCAGGCCGGGCCTGATGGCTGGCCAACTTTAGGCCAAAAGGTCACTGCAGGGCAGGTGCTGGCCGCTATAGCACCGCTGGATACCAGCCTGGACCGCAGCAATCAGCAGGCGTTATTGGCCGAATTAGACGCCCAGATAGCGCTGAACCGCGACCGCATCCGCCGTTTTGAAAAACTCGGCACGCTGGTGCCCGCCAACGAACTTGACGCGTTAAACATTGATTTAGCCGGCCTGAAAAAACGCCGTGAATTTGCCGCCAAAGGCGCAGGCCAGTTATTGCCGGTTGTAGCGCCGGTGTCCGGTGTGATCAGCAAAGTGTATAAATTGCGTGGTCAGGTGGTGGAAAGCCGTGACGCTTTGTTTCAGATTGTCGACCCTGCCCAACTGCTGATTGAAGCGCGTTTATATGACAACAGCCTGAGCTTGCCGGCACAGCCTGCGGCCAGCGCTTTGCTGCTGGCACAACAAAACCAGCCACAAGCTGTTGGTTTCAAGCTGCAACTCAGTGGTCAGGGTTTGCAGTTACAACAACAGGCCCGGCCTTTGTGGTTTAAGCCAGTGACAGACGACAATAGTGTTTTGCCGCCGCTGAGTGTCGGCCAGCCGCTGACTGTCATGCTGGCAACAGGCGAGCTGCTGACCGGCTGGGCTGTGCCCCGTACCGCTTTACAAAAACTTGATACCGGTGAAACCGCGGTTTGGGTGCATCAGTCGCCGGAACGTTTTATTGCACAAAAAGTCAGCCCGCTGCCGCTGAACGCCAACGAAGTGGTGATTGTCAGTGGTTTACATGACGGCGACAGAGTGGTGGTACAAGCTGCTTCGTTGCTGGCACAGGTGAGGTAAGCATGTTTGATGCACTGATCCGCATTAGTTTAAAACAACGGCTGTTTGTATTGGGTTGTGCTTTGTTGTTGCTGGTGTTTGGCAGCATGAGCCTGCAACAATTACCGGTGGATGTATTTCCTGACTTAAATAAACCTACAGTCACTTTAATGACTGAAGCCGGCGGTATGGCGCCGGAAGAAGTGGAACAACTGGTCAGCTTCCCGCTGGAAACCAGCATGAATGGTATACCTGGTGTTAGCCGGGTGCGTTCGGTGTCCGGTGTTGGTTTGTCGGTGCTTTATATCGAATTTGACTGGGGCTCAGATATTTACCGCAACCGCCAGATGGTGGCCGAACGGCTGAGTCTGGCACAGGAACAGTTGCCGGATGGCGTGATGCCACAGCTGGGGCCGGTGTCGTCCATTATGGGTGAAATTCTGCTGCTGGCCATTCCGGCCGATCCGGCCAAAGTCAGCCCTATGGCAGTGCGGGAATTTGCCGACTGGGTGGTGCGGCCCAGGTTACTCAGTATTCCTGGTGTCGCTCAGGTGATCCCTATTGGCGGTGAAGTGCGCCAATACAGAGTCGAACCTATAGCTTCACAACTGGCGGCGCTGGATGTCAGCCTGAATGAGATTGAACAAGCTTTAACGGATTTTGGCGCAAATTCCAGTGGTGGTTTTCTGGAAGCGCAGGGGCGCGAGTGGTTAATTCGCAACATTGGCCGCACCACAGCGCTGGACGATTTACAGCAGCTGGTGGTGACGGTTAAAAATGGTCAGCCGGTGTTATTACATCAACTGGCCAATGTAAATATTGTGGCCGCCACTAAAAGGGGTGATGCCGGTTATAAAGGCAAAGCAGCGGTGATTTTGTCGGTACAAAAACAACCGGCAGGCGACAGTGTGGTTTTAACCAGGCAGATTGAAGCTGCAGTGACCGAACTTAGCAAAGGTTTGCCTGCCGGGGTGCAGCCACCGCAGTTTTTATTTAAACAGGCTGATTTTATTGAAAATTCCATCAATAACGTCGAAGAAGCTTTGCGTGATGGTGCCATTATGGTCACCCTTATTCTGTTTATGTTTTTACTCAATGTACGCACCACAGCTATTTCTTTGCTGGCGATACCACTGAGTTTATTGGCCGCAGT
Organism: Rheinheimera sp.; assembly: GCF_030824435.1. GTDB lineage: Bacteria > Pseudomonadota > Gammaproteobacteria > Enterobacterales > Alteromonadaceae > Pararheinheimera. Next base: position 100,857 of record NZ_JAVBXS010000020.1, on the reverse strand, counting down.
GCTGGTATTCCGTCATTTTGGTTTGTCGATCAACACTATGACTTTGGGTGGCCTTGCCATTGCCCTGGGTGAGCTGGTGGACGACGCAGTGGTTGATGTTGAAAACGTATTACGCCGCCTGAAAGAAAACCAACAACTGGCCACGCCAAAACCTGTGCTGGAAGTGATAGCTGCCGCTTCAGGTGAAGTGCGAAGTGGGGTGGTGTATGCAACTTTAATAGTGGTGCTGGTGTTTGTGCCGCTCTTTGCTTTGTCAGGTATTGAAGGCCGGTTATTCAGCCCGCTTGGTGTGGCTTATATCACTTCTATTCTGGCCAGTATGCTGGTGGCTATAACTGTGACCCCTGTGCTGTGTTATTACCTGCTGCCGAAACTGGCGCAGCAACAACATGGTGACAGCGCGCTGGTGCGCTTTTTGAAAAAACGCGACGAGCAGCTGCTGCGCTGGTCTTTTGGTCATGCCCGCAGTTTATTGGCGGCTGCGCTTGTGGCGGTCACGCTGGCGGCAGCTGCAGTGCCGTTTTTTGCCAAAAGTTTCCTGCCGCCTTTTAACGAAGGCACTTTAACTATCAACCTGATGTTACAACCTGGCACAGCGCTCAGTGAATCCAATAAAGTAGGGGCTTTGGCCGAGCAGTTGTTATTGCAGGTGCCGGAAGTGACGCAGGTTGGCCGCCGTACCGGTCGGGCTGAACTGGATGAACACGCCGAGGGGGTGCATTACACCGAAATCGACGTTGATTTACAGGTACTGGAAAGGCCAAGAGCTGAAGTACTGGCGGAAATCCGTCGTTCACTGGCTGTGTTGCCGGGCAGTGTCAGTGTGGGGCAACCTATTTCGCACCGCCTCGACCATTTGTTGTCTGGCGTGCGGGCGCAAATTGCCATAAAAGTTTTTGGTGATGATATTGCCACCTTGCGTGCCCTTGGCAATAACCTGCAACAACAGCTTGGCAAAGTAGCAGGGGTGACCGATATCAGCCTGGAAAAACAGGTATTGATCCCGCAGGTAAAAATTCAGGTGGATTACCAAAAAGCCGCTGCTTATGGTGTGGCACCAGGTGCGCTGCTGCATAGTCTGCAACAGCAGATTGATGGGGTAAAACTCAGTCAGCTGGTCAGTAACGAACGGCGTTTTGATTTATTGTTACGTTTACCCGACAGTGCACGCGACCCTGCCGCTTTGGCGCAGCTGCTGATCCAAACACCCAAAGGCGCAGTGCCGCTGAGTATGCTGGCGCAGGTGCTGGAGTCAGACGGCCCTAATCAAATCAGCCGTGAAAATGGCCGTCGCCGTATCGTTTTATCGGCCAATGTCGAGGGCAGGGACTTAAGCCATGCTATTACCGACATCCGTGCTGTGCTGGCACAAACCAAGTTGCCGGAAGGGTATTTCACTGCGCTGGAAGGCCAGTTCCAGGCACAAGAAGAAGCCGCTGATTTAATTACTTTATTGGCGCTGGGTTCTTTATTGGCCATTTTGCTGGTGTTGTACAGCAGGTATCAGTCGCTGCGGTTAACCTTAATTATTATGGCGAATATTCCGCTGGCATTAATTGGCTCTGTGCTGGCACTCTGGTGGGCCGACCAGCCACTTTCAGTGGCAGCGCTGGTTGGTTTTATCACCCTGGCCGGTATTGCCACCCGTAACGGTATTTTGAAAATCAGCCATTACATCAACTTATGCCGTTTTGAAGGTGAAGTGTTTGGCACAAAAATGATTATCCGTGGTTCGCTGGAGCGTTTAACGCCTGTGCTGATGACAGCTTTAGTGGCGGCTTTTGCACTCTTGCCTTTGTTATTTTCGGCCGATGCCCCTGGCAAAGAAATTTTGCACCCTGTTGCAGTGGTGATTTTTGGTGGTTTGGTCAGCTCCACCATTCTGGACACAGTGCTCACACCGCTGATGTTCTGGCTTTGGGGTAAAGCGCCGCTGCAACGTTTGTTACAGGATAAAAATCAGCAACAACTGTATTAATTTTAGTTTTAACAACCTATTGAAATTATTGGAGAATTTTATGTTCAAAACCAGTTTACAACATCTGATGAAAGCAGCAGCGCTGCTGGCTTTCCTGGCAACAACAGCAGTGCAGGCCCATACCGATGAATATCTGGACACTGTGGTTGGCCCTAATGGTGGCCAACTGCGCATGGCTGGTGCTTATCATTTTGAGCTGTTAGTGGTGAAAAACAGCAAAGACACCAAAAACAATGCCATTAAAGTTTTTGTAATGGATCACGCCAACACGCCAGTGGCAACAGCAGGCGCCACTGCCACTTTAGTGCTGGTAGCTGGCAAACAAAAAGCCAAAGTAACACTAAAACCAGAAGGCAATAACGCGCTGGTGGGTGAAGCTATGTACGCTTCAGTACCTGAGATGAAAGTAGTGGCCAATATCACTATGCCGGGCCAGAGTGCACAAACCGCAAAGTTTGAACCCTTAAAACCAACGGCAGCAGCGGCCAAAGAGCATGACCATAATGAGCAGCACGATCATGGCGAAGAACACAAACATGATGGCGAAAAAACTGAAGATCATAGCCATCATCATTAAGTCGGGACTGGGGCCAGTTGTATCTGTGTGATGCTGCGCCTGAAAGATAAGCCAGACTTTAATAATAAAAAAACCACCGTCGCCGGTGGTTTTTTTATTATTCAGAATTAACGTATGTTGTCAGAGCAAAAGCCGTTGCTCTGGTGCTGTCATAGCGGCATTACTCCACTAACAGCAACTGAGTTTAAGCCTGTGTTAACACCGGATAATCGGTATAACCTTCAGCACCCTGGGCGTAAAACAGCTCTTTGCGTGGGGTATTCAGTGCTGCGTCTTGTTGCAAACGTGCCGGTAAATCCGGGTTGGCAATAAAAGGAATACCAAAAGCCACAGCGTCGGCTTTGCCCTCAGCCAGCCAGGCATTGGCCTGGGCTTTATTAAAGCCTTCGTTGGCAATGACTACACCGCCAAACTGCTGTTTGAGCATCGGCGTTAAGCTGTTGTCGGCGGCATGTTCGCGGGTAGAAATAAAGGCAATCTGGCGTTTACCCAGTTCACGTGCCACATAACCAAAAGTATCAGCAGGTTGGCTGTCTTTCATATCATGGGCGTCCATTCTGGGTGCTAAATGCACTGCCACTCTGTCTTTGCCCCAAACCTCAATACAGGCGTCTGTCACTTCCAGCAATAAACGGGCGCGGTTTTGCAAAGAGCCACCGTATGCATCGGTACGCAAATTGGTGCTGTCTTGCAGGAACTGATCCAGCAGATAACCATTGGCACCATGCACATGCACACCATCAAAACCGGCCGCTTTGGCGTTCATAGCGCCCTGACGGTAAGCCGCAATCACCTCTTTAATTTCGTCCAGTGTTAAGGCTCTTGGCGTTTCGAAGTCTTTCATCGGTCTTAATAAACTGACATGACCGGCCGGCTTGACCGCACTTGGCGCTACCGGTAATTCACCATTTAAATAATAAGGGTCGGATACCCGGCCTACGTGCCACAGCTGCAGGAAAATCAGCCCGCCTTGTTGGTGCACTGCATCTGTCACCAGTTTCCAGCCTTGCACCTGTTCGTCCGACCAAATGCCAGGCGTGTCAGGGTAACCCACACCCATAGGCGTGACCGAAGTGGCTTCAGATAAAATCAAACCGGCACTGGCGCGCTGGCGGTAATAATCAGCCATCAGCGCATTAGGTACCCGGCCTTCACTGGCACGGCAGCGGGTTAAAGGCGCCATTACCACACGGTTTTTTAATGTCAGGCTGCCCAATTGCAGCGGGTCAAACAAAGTTATTGTGCTCATTCAAATTCAGCCTTGTTGGTTAAAGCTGCTGTTGCAGACCTTGTAAAAACGCCTGAATAGCAGCTTCATTACGCGAAAAAAAATTCCACTGGCCGACTTTTTTGCTGCTGATAAAACCAGCTCTTTGCAAAATAGCCAGATGGTTTGACACTGTGGACTGTGACAGCCCGGTTTTTTGATCAATTTTTCCGGCACAAACCCCAAAAGACAGCGGGTGTTCCTGGTCGGCAAAATACAGCTCTGGCTGTTTTAGCCAATTTAATATGTCGCGTCTGACCGGGTGTGACAGGGCTTTGATCAGTTCATCAAGTTCAAGGTTGTTCATTTGGGATCCCAATATCCTTATATCGCGATAAATAGAAATATATATCGATAATTAACGATATGCAACAGTTGTTTTTTTAATCGTCATTTTTGCGCCAGGTCTTTTAGCAGACAGACTGATACCAAAATGATGTGTTTACGTAGACAGCTCTATAACTCTGGCAATAATCCGGGAGATAAATATGAAGTTAAAACAACAGTATCTAAAACAACAAATACGCAGGTTCTGGTTAAAGCCGGCTGTCTTGCTTGCTTTTGGCGTTTGCCTGCTGCTGAGTGCCTGCACCGGCGTGCCTGAAAATGTCACAGTGGTCACGCCTTTTGAATTAAACAAATATTTGGGGCAGTGGCATGAAATAGCCCGGCTGGATCACCGTTTTGAACGTGGTTTAACTCAGGTCAGCGCCCATTACAGCCTGAATGCTGATGGCTCGGTCAAAGTACTGAACCGTGGTTTTGACGAAAAATCACAACAATGGCAAGACGCACAAGGGGTGGCCAAATTTGTCGGGCCAACAGATCAAGGCCGGTTAAAGGTGTCGTTTTTTGGTCCTTTTTATGGTGCTTATAATATTGCCAAACTGACACCGGATTACAGCATGGCTTTGGTGGTTGGCCCGGATTTAACTTATGCCTGGCTCTTGGCTCGAAGTGAAATTCCTGAAGAAAAACAATGTGCTGCCTTTTACCAGGCGGCAACTGATCTTGGCATCAAACCACAAGACTGGATCAAAATCCGTAGCTGCCAATAACAGACACTAAAAACAAGTTGTGTTGTGCTGGATCAAGCCACAGTTTTGGCATGCTTCTATAGTCAGAACATGATGACTGAGCTGGATATCTGCGAATGAGCCGCAACTTTGTGTCTGATACCACCCAACCGCGGCTGATGTTCTGGTTAAAACTGATGATGTGGTGCGGTATCACGCTGATTTTGTTTGGCCATTATTTATGGGTGGGTGCCAAATTGCCGGAAACCATGGGCGTACCGGGCATTATCATAGTGGCGCTTTGTTGTGCATTTGGGTTGATTTTGTCGTTGCCGACCAAAATTTATCTGACGATATTGCTGATGCAATATGAAAATGAAGCTACGGCTGCAGAACAACAAGCCAAAACCGCGGCAGCAGACCGAGGCAACAACGAAGCTCGCCGTTAAAAATCAGGCCAGCAGCAGTTGTTGCAGCTGGGGCAAAGAGCTCACTGTATAGTCAGGTTTGATGTCATTCGGCGCCTCTGCTTGTTGATGATTGAGCCAACAAGCCGCAAGACCGGCGTTTTGCGCCCCTTTGACGTCTGCGATTATATTGTCACCCACCATCAGGGTTTTAGCTTTTGCCGGGTGCCCCAGGCTTGCCAGCGCATGATCAAAAATAGCCGGATGGGGTTTAGCCACCCCAACCTGTTCGGAAATTACCAGGGTGTCAAAAAAATGCGCCACACCACAACGTTCCAGCCGCAGTTGCTGCATTTGGGTAAAACCATTGGTGATTATGCCAAGCTGCGCTTTGCCACAAAGCGCTTGCAGCAACTCTTTGGCGCCTGGCAATAAAGTGCAGATGTCGGCCATGGTCAGCAAAAACTCATGGTTAAGTTGGGCTGCTGCTACGCCAAGCTGTTGGGCATAAGGTATAAAACGTTGGTTTTGCAGTTGTTCGGCGTTAATAGTGCCGGCCTGATATTGTTGCCACAAAGGCAAATTTAGTTGTTGGTAACGGCCAAATTCGGTTTGATCAAAAGCCAAATCATAACGGCTGAACAACTGCTGTAAACCGGCAAAAGCATCAAAATGAAACAGAGTGTCGTCGGCGTCGAATAAAATGCAGTGGTATAACATGGCTTTTCCGCGGGCAAATGAACTGAAATAACAGGCGGTGCATTATGCCAGAAAGCTGCGGTGCCAGACATGGTGAGCCGCAAAATTGTGTGCCAAAAAAACCGCTTGTGGCCGCTGTGATTGTTGTTACAATGTGCGCGTTTTTTAACCAAAAAGGGCAAGGCAATGAAAAAAACAGCAAAGGGCAAAGTTGCCCATGGCCGTGGTAACATCCACGACAATGCTTTAGCGGCTTTAGTCACCAGTCCGTTATTCCGCTGCAAAGTGGAAAAACCGAAAAAAGGCAAAGGCGCATACAGCCGTAAACATAATCGTCAGGGGCACTTACAGGGTGCCCCTGATGCATTTTGGGCTTTGAGATTTCTCCATTAAGCTGTTGTTTTTCTGGTGTTCGCCTGCATTTTTTACCACATAACCTCTTTACCCTGATTGCCTAAATTTGTGCCCCTTGTTAGCCTCAGACTTCCTTTTGCCCAAAGTGTTTGATTCAAACAAGGAAAAGCCATGACCCGCCCCGACAAAATTAATTACCTGGAACTGCCAAGCTTAAACCCACAGGCCAGCAAAGCATTTTTCAGTGCTGTGTTTGGCTGGAGCTTTGTCGACTATGGCCCTGATTATCTGGCGTTTTTTGATGCCGGTCTGGAGGGTGGTTTTTATCGTGCCCCTCAGGTTGCCACCACAGCACAAGGTGGGGTTTTAGTGGTGCTGAAAAGCGACAATCTGGAACAAAGCCTGGCCGCTGTCGAGGCCGCCGGGGCTGCTATTACTAAAGCTATTTTTAGTTTCCCGGGTGGCAGACGTTTTCAGTTTCTGGAACCCGGTGGCAACGAACTTGCCGTTTGGGCTGAATAACAATGCCGCAGCTGTTTGCCGTTCAGCTGGTGCACGCTTTTAGCAGTAGAACTTGTGCCGGTAACCCGGCGGCCGTGGTTGTGTTTGATGAGTTTCCACCGACAGAGCTATTACAACAACTGGCAGCTGCCACTTTGCAGCCTGTCACTGTGATGTTATGCCAACAGCAAAGCGGTTATCACATTCGCTGGTTTAGCAGCAGCGCCGAAATCAATTTATGTGGCCACGGCACGCTTGCTGCTGCGGCTGTGCTTTTTAACGAACCGAACAACACCAACCAGAGCAATGAATTAGCCTTCTATAGCCCTTTTGGCAATATCAGAGTGGCAAAACAAGATAACCATTTTTGCCTGACGCTCAGCGCTTTTGCCCTGCAAGCCCAAGCTCTGGACACTTTAACTGCTGCCATCACTCAGGGCGCTATGCGGGCTGCCAGCAGCAGAGATTTGGTTCTGGAGTTTGCCACTTCAGCCGAAGTAGCGGCTTATCAGCCGGATTTTGCTGTTATCTGTTTATTGTCATGGCACGCAGTGATTGTGACGGCAGCTTCGCCACAAGGCGATTATGTGTTCAGGTATTTTGCGCCAAAAATTGGCATCAACGAAGACCCAGCCACAGGCTCGGCCCACTGCTCACTGATGCCTTATTGGGCAAGCAGGCTTGGCCATGGGCCCATAAGAGCCTGCCAACTATCAGCAACAGGCGGCGAATTTGTAGTGCAATTATTACCACAAAGCGCCGGTGATTTGGTGCAGATAGCCGCTATGGCCAGGCTGTCTGGTGTCAGTGAACTGTTATTGCCATTAGCACCAGTCAGATTAGCATCGTTGTTTTGACTCTTACTCCTTAACTCTTTACTGCAAAACACTGCAGGCTTGCCCTTCGCTTGGCTGAGCCTTAAACTTTGCATCATTTTACAGCCACAGGCGTACCCCAGTTGACCACAACTACTGAGCTTTTTCGTTTAAATAAATTTATCAGCGACACCGGCTTTTGCTCCAGACGCGAAGCCGACAAACTGATTGAGTCCGGTCAGGTCAAAGTGAATGGCCAGCTGGCTTTGGTGGGCACCAAAGTGGCAGCAACAGATAACGTTGAAGTTGCAGGCAAACCGCTGAAAAATAAACCAAGACGCGTGTATCTGGCGTATCACAAGCCTGTGGGCATTACCTGCACCACTGAGCTGCATATCAAAGGCAATATTGTGGATGCGGTGAAATATCCGGAGCGGATTTTCCCAATAGGCCGGCTGGATAAAGAATCGGAAGGGCTGATTTTCCTGACCAATGACGGCGATATTGTGAATAAAATTCTGCGTGCCGGTAACGCTCACGACAAAGAATATGTGGTGACTGTCGACAAACCTATTCACGAACATTTTATCCGCAAAATGTCGGCCGGCGTGCCCATTCTGGAGACTGTGACTTTACCTTGTCAGGTGACACAAAAATCGCGGCATACTTTTAATATTGTGTTGCGTCAGGGGTTAAACCGGCAAATTCGCCGTATGACCGAATATCTGGGTTTTAATGTCACCAAATTAAAAAGGGTGCGCATTATGAATGTGCGTTTGGTTGGGCTGGCTGCCGGACAATGGCGCGAGTTAACGGCCGCAGAAATGACCGAATTGGAAACTATGTTATTAAGCTCCAGCAAAACTGAAGAAGCGTCCAGACTCACAGCACAGCAGTTGCCGGATGAAGACTGAGGTTGACCTGCCTGAGCTTGATGGGCCCGAATTAGACTGGCCTGAATTTGATTGGCAAGGAGAGCGGCGACTTTTTATTGGTGTTGCCCCTACTTTGGCACAAAAAGCGTTATTAACCAAGCTGTTGCACCAGCTGCCTGCGCCTTTGCAAGCGGTAAAATGCGACAATCTGCATCTGACCTTATTGTTTTTAGGCCAAAGCAGTGCAGCTCAGGCGCGGTTGCTCTGGCAACCGCTTCAGGCGCAAGCCAGTTTGCCTGCCTTTAAGGTGTTGCTAAATACACTGGAACTCTGGCCTGGGCCTGGTGTTTTTTGTCTGACCGGCGCCATCCAGGACAGCCGTTTGTTTCAGCTGGATAGCCAACTGCAACAAGCGGCGGCTATCGCTGGTTTCCCGCCGCCACAACATCAGTTAAAACCACATATCACTTTGGCGCGTAAAGCAAAAAGCTGGCCCAATCCGGCGCCTGAAGCCATTGAGCTAACGCTCAGCGCTGATGAATTGTTGTTATATCATTCGTTATCAACACCCAACGGTGTTTGTTATCAGCCTATCGCCCGCTTGCCTTTGATTGCAGAGTAAAGCCCGCGCCAGCCCTGTATATAAAAAAAACCGCGTACACCGGGACCTGGCATACGCGGTTTGGCACAACATTTTAAGCACGACAGAGGAGACGGCTTGTTGGCCTTAAAATATCAAAGCTGATAACTAATGTGCTGATGGAAACGCACTATTAAATCGTCTTTGGCTGGGTCTAAATTCAGCTGTTGTGCCAGCATTTTTAACGCCTGCTCCACCTGATTCATAAAACGGCCATAACCAAATTCGCTATTGTCGTCCTGGCCGGCAATCAACAATAAATGGGCGGTTTCAACCCGCTGATCGGCTTGCCAGTGACTGAATACCTGAGGTTTTGGTGAAGTTAAATCAAAACTCAGCATATGCAGTTCCTGGCTGCGTTTTTGTTTATCAATCTGACTGCTGCGCACCAGCGGTGTACTGCCGTCAGCCACCAACGCCAGTCGGGTCAGGTGTTGTGCCGTGGCACAACTAATTAAACGTTGTTCCAGTTGCTGGTAAAGTTCAGTGTAAGGTGCACTTTGGCCGGAGCTTTGCAGTTGTTTGACCAACTGCTGACTCAGCGGCAAAGTGGCTGCCGCATAAGTCATGGCTTGATGTTCAGTAGGGATTTGCAAATCACGGGCCTGATAACGGGCTGAAATAGAACGTAATTTATAACCAAAGCTGCTGTCGCAACCTTTAGCCCGGGCAAATAAATCATAAGATAAATGCTGGTGGTCACGGATTTTCAGTGGCACTGCAACAGGCAGTGCGGCTTTAAAATCCTGCAACACCGCTTTGACCTGACGGTGAAATTCAGCCGCCTGATTACGTATTTCAGTGCCAGTTGCCAGACACAATAAACTGATTTTACGGGCGCGATAATTTGGGTCGAAATAACTGTGCTGGGCTTCGTGATAAGCAGGATTATAAAAAAACAACATCTGATCGGCAGTCTGAAAATGAAAAGCTTCAGTATGAAAACGCACCACCGGCAGTTTATCGTTGGCAATAAAATGCACATTACGTAAACCGGCTTTTTCAGCCAGTTGGAAAAACTGCTGACTCAGTTGTTGATAACAACTCTGGGTATCGGCATAACAAGCAAAAAAGCCTTCGCTTAGTTGCAGTTCGGCCAAAATGTACTGGTTATCTTTAGCTGTGTCCGGAATATAGACTTTATGTTGGGTGCTGATAGCCATCAGAATTTCCTTGTAGATGCTTTATCGACGGCGCCATTCTAGTCGCACTGACTGGCGCAAACTTTGTTCCAGCGCAAGCTTTATCCTGATCCTGATCCTGATCCTGTGCTGTGACGCTGAGCTTAATTTGTGCAGATTGCAGTGGCATGGCAAAATCCGGCAAAGATAAAAAAGCCGGACATGGATCTGTAGTTTTAAGGGCAGTGACAATGAATAAAAGTGTATTTTTATAGCAGGCAAAAGCACAATTTTTAGATATTTTTCAAAAGAAAAAAGCCAAAACCAATGTGACAGTGGAAAAACACCGTGCTGAAGGTTTTTTATATGCCGGCGAATTATTGGAGCTGACCGATAAAACTGAATTACAGCAGTTGATGGCCGACGCTCATCTGGAAGTGTTTGGTTATGCGCTGAGTGAACGGTTGGATTATCAGCAACAACGTAAAGCTGCTTTAGCCGATGAACAATTTCAGTATTTTGCTGAACCTGCGATTTCACGCCGGCGTTAATTTTCGCTGGCAATACTACTGAACAGTAAAAGGCTGGTTTGCAAAACCAGCCTTTCTTATTGGCACTGATCTTTTCCCCAAATGTATAACCACCTCCTATGGAGGTGGTTTTTTACTGGAGCAGTGTGACAGTGCAGTTTTAATGCGTTTAGTGCAGTTTTAACCTTGGCCGGATAATTTTATTAATACGGCCTATCACCGAAATCATGATAGTGCGCAGCCAGCCATGCAAAGCTACCTGATGCATACGGTACAACGAAATATACGCCATCCGGGCAATACGGCCTTCAATCATCATAGCGCCGCCCACCAGATTACCCATCAGGCTGCCAACGGTGCCAAAGCGACTCAGTGATATCAACGAGCCGTGATCCCGATAATGATATTGCTGCTGAGGTTTGCCATTAACAGCGGCAATCAGGTTTTTCGCAACCAGCTCAGCCATCTGATGCGCTGATTGAGCGCGCGGTGGCACCCATTTGTTATCGGGCAAAGGGCAACCGGCACAATCACCAATCACGTAAATTTGCGAGTCACGGGTGGTTTGCAAAGTCGGCAGCACCAACAACTGATTGATGCGGTTATTTTCAAGCCCCGCCAAATCTTTTAAAAAGTCCGGCGCTTTAATACCGGCAGCCCACACCATCAACTCGCTGTCCAGATGTTCATCACCAAGCTGCAAACCTTGTTCGTCGGCTGCGGTGACCTTGGTGGACACCCGCACATCCACCCCCAGCTTTTGCAGCTCTTTATGGGCGGCAGCAGCAATACGCTCTGGTAAAGCCGGCAGAATACGTGGGCCTGCTTCAATGACACTGATTTTCAACCGGTCGCGTTTCATATCGCTAAAACCGTATAAATTCAGCTCAGCGGCGGCGTGGTGCAGCTCTGCCGCCAGTTCAACACCGGTAGCACCAGCACCAACAATGGCAATATTCAGATTGTCTTTCGGGTGGCCAGGTGAATTGAGTTTTAAATAAGCTTCCAGCAAACGGCGGTGAAACCGTTTTGCTTGGGTTGGGCTGTCCAGGAAAATACAGTTTTCTACTACACCAGGGGTGCCAAAATGGTTTGAGACACTGCCAATCGCCAGTACCAGATAGTCGTAACTCAGACGACGCTCAGATAAAATTTCTTCACCATTTTCATCAAACAGCGGCGCCAGAATAATTTGCCGCTGGTCGCGATCCAGCCCTGTCATAGTGCCAAGCTGAAAATCAAATCCATGTGCAGCAGCGTGGGCGCGGTAAGTCACCTGGTCGATATCAACGTCCAAAGTGCCTGTTGCCACTTCATGTAACAAAGGTTTCCAGATATGGGTGGGATTGCGGTCTACCAGCGTGATGTCAGCTTTGCCTTTGCGGCCAAGTTTATTGCCGATGCGGGTGGCCAGTTCTAAACCGCCGGCGCCGCCGCCGATAATGACGATACGTGCAAGTGCCATAGTGTTGTTACCAATTTTAGAAAAGAATTTGGTACAGGCGCAGGAACGGCTTTTTAACTGCGCTAATGCCAGGTAGGCAACAGCGGGTTCCTGAGACCAGCCGCCAGAGCGGCAAGTGAAATTGCGCGGCATTATACGCCTGAAATAACTTTGTCATCAGCCAATTTATAATTTTTATGCCGTATTGTTGCGACCTGATACCGGCAGCAATAACACTGGATTGACGGCATAAAAAAACCGGCGACGAGGCCGGTTTTTTCTGATCAGCTATTTTTTTGCCGTTTCATTGATTCGAAAAATTCGTCGTTGGTTTTAGTCATCGACAATTTATCGATCAGGAATTCCATACAATCGGTTTCATCCATCGGATTGAGGATTTTGCGTAAAATCCACATTTTTTGCAGCTCTTCCGATGAAGCCAGCAATTCTTCGCGACGGGTACCGGAACGGTTAAAGTCAATGGCAGGGAAGACACGGCGTTCAGCAATTTTACGTGACAGGTGTAGTTCCATATTACCTGTACCTTTAAATTCTTCGTAAATCACTTCGTCCATTTTTGAACCAGTGTCAACCAGCGCAGTGGCGATAATGGTTAAGCTACCACCTTCTTCCACATTACGGGCTGCACCAAAAAAGCGTTTTGGTTTGTGTAATGCGTTGGCGTCAACACCACCTGTTAATACCTTGCCTGAACTTGGGATCACAGTGTTGTAAGCACGGGCTAAACGGGTGATAGAGTCGAGCAGAATAATGACGTCTTTTTTGTGTTCAACCAAACGTTTGGCTTTTTCAATCACCATTTCGGCAACCTGGACGTGACGGCTGGCTGGTTCGTCGAAGGTAGAAGCAACCACTTCACCTTTCACCATACGTTGCATCTCGGTCACTTCTTCCGGACGCTCGTCAATCAGCAATACCATCAACACACATTCAGGGTAATTGGCGGCGATAGACTGGGCGATGTTCTGCAACAGAATAGTTTTACCGGCTTTTGGTGGTGCAACAATCAAACCGCGTTGGCCACGACCAATGGGTGAAGCTAAATCCAGTACACGGGCGGTGATGTCTTCTTTACTGCCGTTACCACGTTCCATCCGCAGCCGTGAATTGGCATGCAGCGGAGTTAAGTTTTCAAACAAAATTTTGTTACGGGCTTGTTCAGGGCGGCCAAAGTTTACTTCGTTCACTTTCAGCAGCGCAAAATAACGTTCGCCTTCTTTTGGCGGACGAATAAGGCCAGAGATGCTGTCACCGGTACGCAGGTTAAAGCGTCGGATCTGGCTTGGCGACACATAAATGTCATCCGGGCCTGCTAAATAAGAACTGTCTGAAGAGCGCAGAAAGCCAAATCCGTCGGCCAGAATTTCGACAACACCGTCGCCGTAAATTTCTTCACCGTTTTTCGCGTGTGATTTTAAGATGGCGAAAATAATATCTTGCTTACGCAGACGGGCCATGTTTTCCAGGCCCATGGACTCAGCCAGATCAACCAGCTCGTTAATCGGCTTCAGCTTCAGTTCGGTTAAATGCATATTGATGGGTTCTTGTGTATCAAAACAGAAAGATAGCTTTTCGCTGAGCAATTGGGTTTGGAAATGAATTAGTCAACGAACAAGCGGGTTATTAGAGAAGTTGCTGAGCTACACCATAGCAGGATAAGTTTTGGCCGTCCAGCAGGGCCATAAAAAAAGGCGTACAAAATATACGCCTGATTTTGCCTGTGCTGATTAAGCTCAGATATTGCTGTCCAGAAACTCTTTCAGCTGAGTTTTTGACAAAGCGCCTACTTTAGTGGCTGCAACCTGGCCGTTTTTAAACAGCAGCAGCGTTGGAATACCACGGATACCAAATTTTGGTGGTGTGCCTGGGTTGTGGTCGATATTCACTTTAGCAACAGTGACTTTACCGGCGTATTCTTTGGCCACGTCGTCCAGAATTGGCGCGATCATTTTGCATGGACCACACCATTCAGCCCAGAAATCTACCAACACAGGGCTGGCAGCTTTTAAAACATCAGCTTCAAAGCTGTCATCAGAAACCTGTAAAATATGTTCGCTCATTGTACTCTCCGATAGGGCTGGGCAGGGTTACTGCATTATTCAGCTGTGTGGGTCAGTGTCGGCGATAACGGCTCAGAGAAGCTGCTCTGGCACCGCACCGCTGATGATATGGCCCGTGAAAAAACTGGCATCAATTTTATCCTGACTGTTCCTTATTGCAAGCGTAACGGTTATGCTAGCCCGGTATGAATAAAACACACCTCACTCAGCATAAATTCGCCGATTTTGCATTGGCACCTCAGGTCCTTGCCGCACTTCATGCGCAAGGTTACACTCATTGCACACCTATCCAATCTCAGTGTTTACCACTTGCATTGGCAGGTAAAGACATCGCCGGTCAGGCCCAGACCGGCACAGGGAAAACCCTGGCCTTTCTGACTGCAACCTTCCATTACCTGTTGACGCATGAACCAAAAGGTTCAGGTCAGCCGCGTGCCATTATTATGGCTCCTACGCGGGAACTGGCAGTTCAGATCCATCAGGACGCTGTTGAACTGGCAAAACATGCCGGTTTAAAGCTTGCTCTGATTTATGGGGGCGAAGGTTACGATTCTCAACGTCAGTTATTGGAAAAAGGCGCTGATATTTTAATTGGCACCACAGGCCGCCTGATCGACTACATGAAACAAGGTTTGTACGACCTGTCACAAATTCAGGTTGTAGTGCTGGATGAAGCCGATCGTATGTTCGATTTAGGCTTTATCAAAGACATCCGTTATATGTTTAACCGGATGCCCGCAGCAACAGAGCGTTTAAGTTTATTGTTCTCTGCCACTTTATCTTACAAGGTACAGGAACTGGCGTTTGAACAAATGAATCAGCCGGAACACATTCATATTGCACCAGAGCAAATGACCGGCAGCCGTATCAGTGAAGAGTTATTTTATCCGTCCAACGAACATAAAATGAAGTTGTTGCTGACGTTGATGGAAGAAGAATGGCCGGATAAAGCCATTGTTTTTGCCAACACCAAACACTGGTGTGAAGATATTTTTTCCTGGTTGGAAGCCGACGGTCATCGTGTAGGCATGCTCACCGGCGATGTCATTCAGAAAAAACGTTTAAAAATCCTTGATGATTTCACTACTGGCAAACTGGATATTCTGGTGGCAACAGATGTTGCCGCCCGTGGTTTGCATATTCCGAAGGTCAGTCATGTGTTTAACTTTGACCTGCCGGACGACTGTGAAGACTATGTACACCGGATTGGCCGTACTGGCCGTGCCGGTGAAAGTGGTAAAGCCATCAGTTTTGCCTGTGAACGTTATGCACTGAATCTGACGGCTATTGAAGACTATATCAAACACACTATCCCGGTCAGCCAGTATGACCCTTCCGCTTTATTAACGGATTTAACCCAGCCCAAGGCACGTGTTCGCCGCCGCCCTGGCCAGGCCCGCAGTGCAGGACGACCTCATCCGAATGGACCAAGACCGCAGCGCGCCAGACCACGTTAAGTCAGGCGTCAGCACGCCCGCACAATCACAGCATGAAGATATTTATGCTGTGATTGATCTTGGCTCCAACAGTTTTCACATGTTAATGGTGAAAGTGGTGGGTGGCAGTGTGCAGGTGATAGGCCGGGTGAAACGTAAAGTGCGTTTGGCGGCAGGCTTAAACGACAGTCTGGTGCTGAGCAAAAAAGCCATGACCCGCGGCTGGGAGTGTCTGGCACTTTTTGCCGAACGTTTGCAGGACATCCCATCACAAAATATCCGTATTGTTGGCACCGCCACTTTGCGTCTGGCACGTAATGTCAGAACTTTCCTGAATGAAGCCGAAAAAATTCTTGGCCATCACATCGACATTATCAGTGGGGAAGAAGAAGCCAGGCTGATTTATCTCGGCGTTGCCCATACTTCTAGTTGTGAAGCCAACAGGTTAGTGATTGATATTGGCGGCGCTTCCACTGAAATGGTGGTGGGTAGTGGTTTTTCGCCTTTGCTGCTTGCCAGCCTGAATATGGGTTGTGTCACTTATCTCGACCGTTATTTTGCCGATGGTTTATTAACCGAAGACAATTTTAACGCTGCTATAGCAGCTGCCGAGCAGGAACTGGATAACATAGCCCAGTCATTTCTGGCCGCTGGCTGGCAAATTTCGGTTGGGGCTTCAGGCACAGTGCAGGCGATGCAGGAGATTCTGGTGGCACAAGGCCAGGATGAAGTGATCACCCTTGTCAGACTGGAAAGCATTATGCAGCAGGCGCTGGTCTGTGGTCAGCTGGAGCATTTAAGCCTGGTGGGGCTGGCACAAGAACGTAAACAGGTGTTCCCTTCAGGTCTTGCCATTTTAATAGCGTTATTTCGCAAATTACATATTCCAGGCATGACACTTTCCGGCGGTGCGCTGCGTGAAGGTGTGTTGTACGGCATGTTGCCACAACTGCAACACACAGATGTGCGTAACAGAACCATCGCCAGTTTAATGGTGCGTTATTACATTGATGAACAACACGCCAATCGGGTGGCTGATATGGCTCTGCAACTGGCCTATCAGTTACAGACACAGTGGCAGCTCAGTAAATTTGAAGGCCTGAGTATGCTCAAATCCGGCGCTTTGTTGCATGAGCTCGGCCTGCTGATTGAATACAAAAACCACCATCATCATGGTGCTTATATTATCAGCCACACCGAATTACCTGGTTTTACCCGGGCCCAGCAACAATTGCTGATGGCGTTGGTTTATAACCATAGGGCTGATATCAACCGCGAAATTATTGCCCGCCAGACCATGACCTCAGTGCTGCTGGCAGTGCGCCTGACCCGTTTATTACGTCTTGCCGTAGTCTTGTCGATGCGCCGCCGCCATGAAGTATTGCCTGAAGTGCAGATCAGTGCTCAAGCCGAAAGTCTGACTTTAACTCTGCCCAAAGGCTGGCTGGAACAACATCCTTTGATGCGGGCCGAGCTGGAGCAGGAAGTGGCTTATCAGCAGCAAGCCGGTTGGTTGTTGCAACTGAAGTAATGTTGCAATAAAAAAGCGCCTGATGGCGCTTTTTTATTGATGTTTTTCAACAGTTTTTTTGCATTGGCAAAGACGGCGTCAGCCTTTTAACCAGATGGCTGCTTTTTTGGCAAAATAAGTCAGAATGCCGTCGGCGCCGGCTCTTTTAAAGGCCAATAAAGATTCCATCACTACCGCTTCTTCCGCCAACCAGCCATTTTGAATGGCCGCCATATGCATGGCATATTCACCACTCACCTGATAAGCAAAAGTAGGCACACCAAATTCGTCTTTGACGCGCCGCACTATATCTAAATACGGCATGCCTGGTTTTACCATTACCATGTCGGCACCTTCTTCCAGATCCAAAGCCACTTCGCGCATGGCTTCGTTACTGTTGGCCGGGTCCATTTGGTAAGACTTTTTATTGCCACCTTTTAAATTACCGGCAGAGCCAACGGCGTCGCGGAAGGGGCCGTAATAAGCCGAGGCGTATTTAGCTGAATAAGCCAGAATGCGGGTATTGTGAAAACCTTCAGCTTCTAAAGCTTCACGGATAGCGCCAATACGGCCATCCATCATATCGGAAGGCGCAACAATGTCGGCGCCTGCTTCGGCGTGCGACAACGCCTGTTTCACCAGAATATCGGTGGTGACGTCGTTCAGCACATAACCACTTTCATCAATAATGCCGTCCTGACCATGAGTGGTAAAAGGGTCCAGCGCTACATCGGTGATAATGCCAAGTTCAGGCACATGCTGTTTTAACAAACGCACGGCACGCTGTGCCAAAGCGTCAGGGTTATAAGCTTCTTCCGCCATTAAAGACTTTTTAGCAAGCGGGGTTACCGGAAACAAAGCGATAGCCGGAATACCAAGCGCCACCAGCTCTTTGGCTTCTTCCAGCAATAAATCCAGCGTCAGACGTTCAATGCCTGGCATAGATGCAATTGCTTCGCGGCTGTTGTCGCCTTCAATAATAAACATAGGGTAAATCAGGTCATTGACTGTCAGCTGGTTCTCGGCCATTAAACGGCGGCTGAAGTCATGTTGACGCATGCGGCGCAGGCGACTGGCCGGAAAATAGCTACTGGAGGAGTTCATCGGTGTTTCCTTCTGGTGCAGCAGGCTCTGCTGGATCGGAAGCTACAGCCAGTTTAATCTGGTTGCGGCCGGCCTTTTTGGCCTGATAAAGCGCCTGATCGGCTGCGTGAATAAAATCTGTACTGAGCATGTCTGGTGCTACGAGTGCGGCATAACAACCGGCGCTGATATGCACCTGCAAAGCGCCTATTTCGGTGTCAAAAGGTGCGGCGGCAATGGTTAAACGGATTTGTTCAGCCAGTTCGCAGACACCCTGTGCATCGGTATTGGGCAGAATAAGCGCAAACTCTTCACCACCATAACGGCAGACATAATCGCTGCTGCGTTTTAGCTGACTGGCAATACGTTGTGCCACACCCCGAATCACAGCATCACCGGCCAGATGGCCGTGATTGTCATTAATTTGTTTAAAATGGTCGATGTCCAGCATCACCAAAGCCAAAGGCCTTTGTTCACGGCGGCTGCGTTTAAGTTCGGCCAGAATTTTTTTATCAAAATAAGCCCTGTTGCGCACGCCGGTCAGAGCGTCCTGGGTATTTTGTTCTTCCAGAATACGGTTTTTGTCGGCCAGCTCATTTAACGCCACCTGCAGCTCAAAGGTGCGGGTCTGAATATTTTCTTCCAACTGTTCGGTGCTTTCCTGCTGCCATTTGAGTTGGCGGCGATACACCAACACAGCAAAGAGTGCTGCGCCGAGTACAACGCCAAGCAGGGTCAGCGCCGCAAAATGCCAGGGATACAGCTGCAGAGGTGTCAGCAGGGATGTCAGGTAGGCGAAGTTCATCAGGCCAGCTCCCTGCGAAATAACAGACTGGCATTTTGGCAGCTTTGTCTGGAGATCTCAGCCAGAGACCAGCCGGTCAGAACTGACAACTGCTGGGCTATAGCCGCGATAAAAGCAGGTTCATTACGACGCGATTTGGGTTTATCGGTCAGGTTTCGCGGCAACAAAAAAGGTGCATCGGTTTCCAGGATCAACCGGTCTGGTGGCAGATAACGTATAGCTTGTTGCAATAGTTCACCCCGCCTTTCATCACAAAGCCAGCCGGTAATGCCAATATAAAGGCCTAAATCCAGATAAGCTTTTAGTTGCAAAGTGTTGCCGGTAAAACAATGGGCAATACCCTGTTCGATTTGGTGTTGTTTTAAAAGACTGATTTGAGTATCAAAAGCATCTCTTTCATGCAGGTAAACTGCTTTGTCTGTGGTTTTTGCCAGACTGAGCTGAGCTTCAAATACCAGAATTTGTTGTGCTGCCGGTGAAAACATCCGGTTAAAATCCAGGCCACATTCACCGACAGCCACTACTTTATCCTGCGTCAGCAGCTGTTGCAGTTGTTGTTGCCAGTCAGCGCTGACAGCGGCAGCCTGATGCGGATGCACACCGGCACTGGTCAGGCAGTCGTTTTGTTGCTGACACAAAGCAAGATTTAATGCAGTTTCTGCTAAATCGCTGCTAATGAGCAGTTGACCGGCAACTCCGGCCTGACGGGCATTGCTGAGCACTTGCGCCCTGTCAGTATCAAACTGAGCGCTGAATAAGTTCACGCCGGCGTCAAACCAGCGTAAATCCTTATTTGACACGGCGAACCCTGATGGTTTTGGTTACCTGGTCTGTACCAAGCAAAAAAGTACCGAGAGCGGCCCGACGAACAGTGGCGGTGTCGCCTACTTTGATCCGGATATACTCGGAGCCAATCTGACTCCATTGCTGGCCATTTTCCAGTTCCAGCGTCAGTTTTTTCAGGGCATCTTTTTTAACACCAGTGATTTTGCTACTGATTTCTTCGGTTTGTTCAGGTTCGGCTTTTTTAAGTTTTTCGGCGCCAAAGTCTGCCTCTGTGTCGGCAACAACCGGTGCTGATGTTGGTGCTGTGGTTTGAACTATGGCTGGTCTGTCATTTACCGCTACCGCAGGTACCTGATGTGATGCTGTTGGCGCAGTCAAGGCCGGCGGCGGTAACGACACTGGTGCATTGACGCTTTGCAGTTTTATCTGGTCAAAACAGGCTAAACGTTTGTTGTCGTTTTGCTGTTGCTGGCAAAGCATAACCTGGTTAGCCAGGCTGTCAGTGCTGGCTGCAGTTGACGCCAGGGGTGTCAGACTGAACATCAGCAGCACAATGAGCTTTAACTTCATAAAAATCCTTGTTTTATTGTGGCGGGCGTTCCGCTTCTTCGTCAGCGTCTGCGTCGTCTGCTTTGGGCTGATAAAAACGCCCCATCCAGATCCCCAGTTCATACAAAATGCACATAGGTACGGCCAGCAAGGTTTGTGATAACACGTCAGGTGGTGTCAGAAACATCGCAATGACAAATGCCACGACAATAAAATAAGGACGCTTTTCAATCAAGTCCTGCCTGGTCATAGCGCCTGTCCAAATCAACAACAAAATAGCCACTGGTATTTCAAAGCTCAGGCCAAACGCAAAAAACAGTTTTAACACAAAATCCAGATAACTGCTGATGTCGGTGGCAATAGTGACGCCTTCGGGGGCAACGCTGGTAAAAAAACCAAAAATAATAGGGAAAACAAAGAAGTAAGCAAAGGCAATGCCGGCATAAAACAAGATGGTACTGGAGGCAATCAGTGGCGCTATCAGATGTTTTTCTTTGCTATACAAGGCTGGCGCAATAAAACGCCAGATTTGAAACAGGATATAAGGTACCGCCAGTATACAAGCGACAATAAAAGTCAGCTTAAAAGGCGCAAAAAAGGGCGCCGCCACGTCAGTGGCTATCATACTGGCGCCTTTGGGCAAGACTTTCATCAGTGGCAGACTGAGCAGGTGGTAAATGTCGTTGGCAAAATAAGCCAACGACAGAAAAACCAGCACCACTGCGGCAATGCTTTTCAGCAAACGATTACGCAGTTCGATCAGGTGCCCCATCAGGCTATTGGGGCTGTGTGGGCTTGTCGTTTTTTTGTTCATTCGGTTCAGCTGTGACTGCAGTTAAAGCCGGTGGTGCTTCGGCCTGAGGGGAAGTTGTAACTGGCTGAGTGCCGGCATAAGGGTTATTGACCTCAGCCGCCGCCTGGCGCAGTTCGGCCAGAGCGGTCAGTTCGCTTGGCGTCAGGTTTAATAAGCCTTTTTCTTCGGCATCTTTGAGTTTCTGATGCAATTCATGCACCCGCAGCTCGTCACCCAGCTCAGCTTTCATTTGCTGGCCGAACTGCCGCACGCCATTAATAAATTGACTGACACTGCGGATAGCACCGGGTAACCGTTCAGGTCCCAGCACTATCAGCGCTACTACACCACAAAGAACCAGTTCCCAGAAGCTCATTAGTGTTTATCTGAACCCGTGTTGTTTGTTGCAGTTGGTGCAGAAGGAGCGACAGGTTGGGCAGGAGCAGCCGGTGCTGTTGACGCAGGCGTTGTTGGAGCCGCTGTTACTTCTTTGCGTGCTTCAGGGAAAGTGGCATCTGCATCAACTGGAGTTTCTGCTTCGTTGTCTTTAATGGAGCTGCGAAAACCACGGATAGCAGAACCTAAATCTGTGCCAATGTTACGCAGCCTTTTAGTGCCGAATAACAACACAATAATCACCAGAATAATCAGCAGTTGCCAAATACTAATACCACCAAAACCCATAAGAACGACCCTTTTTTGTTGAGTTACTGAGTATACGCCTGCAGAACGCTGTACTGCTATCTATCAGGCCCTTTGTCTGGTTTATTGTAAGAAATAATTATGACAATACCGCTTTTGTTGCAAAAAACATAGCGACAACCCCTAAAGCGCCAGCCAGCACTGGCCAGCCAATGGCAAGCAATACTGCCGCGCTGACCGCAGCGCCGCTGGCCAGTACCGCCAGTTTTAACGCTTGCCCCTGTTGCAACTGGCGTTGTTGCAGCTGTTGCATTTGTTGCAGCAGTGCCTGTTGTGCTTTGGGTTGTTGCTGTAGATAGCCATGTAACAGGTTGGGCATTTCCGGTAGCTTTTCTGCCCAGAACGGCAAATTTTCTTTAATTTGTCTGAGCATGGCTCTGGGGCCTATTTGTTCTTTCACCCAGTTTTCTAAAAAGGGTTTGGCGGTTTTCCATAAATCCAGTTGCGGATACAACTGCCGGCCTAAACCTTCGATATAAAGCAGGGTTTTTTGCAGCAGCACCAGTTGGGGTTGTACCTGCATATTAAAACGCCGGGCTGTGTTAAACAGGTTCATCAACACCTGTCCAAAGGAAATCTCGGCCAGAGGTTTCTGGAAAATAGGCTCACAGACAGTGCGGATGGCACTTTCAAACTCTTCAATGCTGGTGTCATAAGGCACCCAGCCGGAATCCACATGCAGCTCAGCCACTTTGCGATAATCCCGGTTAAAAAAAGCGACAAAATTTTCCGCCAGATACCTTTTATCTTCGCGGTTTAAGGTGCCGACTATACCGCAGTCAATGCCAATATATTTTGGGTTTTGTGGCGTGTCGCGCGACACAAAAATATTACCTGGATGCATATCGGCGTGGAAAAAACTGTCGCGAAACACCTGGGTAAAAAACACTTCCACACCCCGTTTAGCCAGCAGTTCCATATCTGTGCATTGTGCCTGCAATGCTGCAATATCAGAAACCGGAATGCCATAAATCCGTTCCATCACCATCACATTAGGGCGGCTGTGGTCGCTGTAAACAAAAGGAATATATAAAGAATCTGAGCCGGTAAAATTACGCCGCAGCTGAATGGCGTTGGCGGCTTCACGTTGTAAGTCCAGTTCGTCCAGAATGGTTTTACGGTATTCGGCGACCACTTCACGGGGTCTGAGTCTTTTGCCATCAGGCAAAAACCGCGCTACAGCCCCTGCTATATCGGCCATCAAAGCCAAATCAGCCAGAATTTGTGGCTCTATGCCGGGGCGGATCACTTTCACCACCACATCAGCAACAGAACCATCGGCTTGTGACAAACGGGCAGCATGCACCTGCGCAATAGAAGCGGAAGCCAGTGGTGTCACTGAAAATTCGGTAAACAACTGGTGAATGTCGGTCAAACCCAAAGCCTGTTCAATCAGCTTTTGGGCTTCGAACCCGTCAAAAGGAGCAACTTTGTCCTGCAACTTAGCCAGTTCGTCGGCAAGTTCGGGCGGGAATAAATCGCGTCGGGTGGATAACATCTGGCCAAACTTCACCCACACAGGGCCCAGGCTTTGCAGCGCCAATCTCAGACGCACCCCAACAGTTTTATCCGGATGTTGATTACGCAACCAGAATAACGACAGTCTGGCTGCTCTGGCCCACCAGGGTTGCCACTGCGCCGGGATCAATTCATCCAGGCCATATTGCAACAAGGTTTTTTTGATCTGGTAAAACCGGCTCAGGCTCACTTATTTCCCCTTGATAAGCGCAAGCTGACGTGCCAGTTGTTCAGTGCGCGCTGCCAGTTGATGGACTTGCTGGCTAAAATGTTGCAGTTCAGACGGATGTGGACTTAGCTGCAATTCATCCTGCGCCAGTTCTGTCACGACCAGGTCGGCTTCTGCCAGTTTTGTCCTGAGCAATAGCTGAGCTTGTTGCAACAACAGACTGACTTTGTGCGCCGCTGCGTCGCCAATATAACCGGATAAATGTTCGGCCCATGCCGGGTTTAATCTGGCAAAAAACTGATTAAATTGCTGCAGCAGCTGTAAATCACCTTCGATATCCAGCGCGTTTTCACGGATAAGCCGGGTTAACTGACTGGGATCTGTTAACTGACGCAGGCTTTGCAGATTGGTGATCAGGGCACAATCTACTTTTTCCTGATGTTGATTCAGCCAGATACCATTGGGTTGAACTGTCAGAACCAGCCGTAACTGCAGATCGGTCAGCTCAACCGCCAGTTGCCTGCCTTGTAGTTGCTGCAAGCGTTCTGCTGCATCCGGGTCCAGGCTGACAATCTTGTTCAGCACCGGCTCGGCGATGCTGAGCAGCAGTTGTGGTAACAAAGGCGGCAACCGGAAATTTTGCATCAGGCAAACCAGCTTAAAACTTGTAACCGCGGTGCAACGCCACTATACCGCCGGTTAAGTTGTGATAACTGGTTTGGCTAAAACCGGCATCATCCATCATCTGCTTTAAAGTGTCTTGATCAGGGTGCATGCGAATGGATTCTGCAAGGTATTGATAAGACTCGCGATCATTGGCAACCAGTTGCCCCATGGCAGGTAACAGTTTAAAAGAATACAGGTCGTACACTTTGCTGAGCCAGGCTTCAGTTGGTTTGGAAAACTCCAGTACCAGCAAGCGGCCGCCCGGTTTTAATACCCGGAACATAGAGCGTAAAGCAGCGTCTTTATTGGTGACATTACGCAGACCAAAAGCGATGGTAATAATGTCAAAACTGTTGTCGGCAAAAGGCAAAGCTTCGGCATTCGCCTGCACATAACTGATATTGTTCACCAGGCCTAAATCACGCAGTTTGTCTTTACCGACATTCAACATAGATTCGTTTATATCCGCCAGAATCACCTGGCCGGTCGGACCGACCCTTTTGGAAAATAATGCAGTTAAATCGCCGGTGCCGCCGGCTAAGTCCAGTACTTTTTGGCCTGGTCTTACACCGCTGCAGTCGATGGTAAATCTTTTCCACAAGCGGTGAATACCCAAAGACATCAGGTCGTTCATCACGTCATATTTGGCAGCCACCGAATGAAAGACGTTGGCAACCATGGAAACTTTTTCCTGTGCCGCCACTGTTTTAAAACCAAAATGGGTGGTGTTTTGTTCTGCAGTTGAAGCTGCGTCCTGATGCTGCTCTGTCATGATAAGGCCTTTGTCAGCGTGAAACTGGCGCTAGTGTAAAAGATCCATCCGGCTACGCCAATCAAAAGCCGGTAAATGGTGCAAATTAGCCCGCTTCTGTCGGTTGTAACTCAAAAGGGGCAGAACAATAAATCTGGCCATTGATGATCAGATGCAACTGGTGTTGCCCCGGATAATGTTTACGGGTGGTCATATCGACAAAACGATAACTACGGCTCAGCTGCAATTCTGGTTCTGCGACTGTGCGTTCCAGCAGTTGAAAAACTTTGTGTCTGCTTTTGCCGCTTTTACTTGCAAAATCTATGGCGTATTCCAGTCGTAGCTTGCCAAGTGCTTGCTGGCTTTGCAGTTGCACCTCAAATTGCAACTGCTCACCCATTTGCAGTTGCGTATGACCCAGTTGCAGCGATGCCTGCAGTTGTGGCTTCTGATAGCCAAACAGTGCCAAAGCATCCGGGTGGCGTTTTTTCAGTAAAGTGCGTAAAGCGTGTTTGATGATCCAGTTACTTTCTTCACTTTGCCCCTGCCAGCGGCCGGCCAGTGCTAACACCAGTTCAGGCTGATCTTTACTGATGTCATTGAGATTATTCGCCACGCTGCGACGCACATAATCTGAAGGATCGGCTTTTAGTTTTTCCAGTATCGGCAGAATAGGGCTGGCATCACGCTGAAATTCGGGCAGGGCTCGGCCCCATGGCAATCGTGGCCGGCAGCCTTCACTGGCGAGGCGGCGCAGATGATGGTCTTTATCTTCTGCCCAGACTAACATTTGCACCAGCGTTTGCTGTGGGTGCAGTTGTAAAAAAGGCCGGATGGCAAATTCACTGGTAGAAAAACGGGTAAAATGCCCTAAAGCATCCAGCGCTATGTCGGGCTGTTGCAAACCAAATTGTTCCACCAGCTCCGGGAAAATAAAACCCGGAATACCACCAAAATGGCTGCTGACTGGCTTGAGCACTTCGCAAGCCTGAGCAAAAGGTAAATCCAGTGACTGGTACAAAGTGGCGGCGGTTTGGCGGATACGTTGTTTTAGTTCAAGCTCTGCAAGCGCGGGTTGTAGCTGTTGCAGAAAATCCTCGGCACGAAAGGCCGGGTAATAATGGCTGCAGCTTTGAGCTATGGCACTAAGCAAAGTGCTATTAATTTGATCTTTTAACAGTGCTGCAGCCATTAGCCCAGGTCTTACAACATGGCTTCAGTGGCCACCTGATTGCGGCCGCGTCTTTTCGCCACTGTCAGTACCTGGCTGGTACGGGCCAGGAATTGATGCCAGTTTTCTTCTGACTGATACAGGGTGACACCCAGTGAAATGGTAATTTTGGGTAATGCTTTTTTACTACGTGACGAGACAAAACGCAGTTTTTCCACACCACGGCGTACTTGTTCGGCAATTTCGCTGGCGGTGCGTAAATCAACATCAGGCAGCAAAATTAAAAACTCTTCACCACCAGCCCGCACCGGCAAACCACTTTCTTGCACATAAGCGCTGATTTTTTTCGCCACTTTAGACAAAATCACATCACCAATACTAAAACCATAATCGTGATTAAACTGACGGAAATGGTCCAGATCAACGGCAATGGCTGCAATACGGCGTTGTGGGTCCTGAGTCAGCCAGTCATCCACATGTTCCTGCATGCTGAGCCTGTTATACAGACCTGTCAGGGCATCAACCTGGCGGCTTTTTTTCAGCTGATCAAGTTCAGTACGTAAAATCTGGCTTTGTTCTGCCGAATGTTGCAGCTGATCACGCAGTTTTTCCTGGCTGCTGCGAAGTTCGATGGTTGCATCCATCATCAGGTGCAGTGTTGCTTTTGCATCCACTGTTGGTTCGGCGTTGAGTGCCTGCATGCCCTGGTCTAATATTTCAACATATTCCGCAATAGCTTCACTGGCCAGATCGGCCGTACCACTTAACTTAGTGACTATCTGATTGACTCTGGTGACCAGTTGTTCATTTTCTTTGCTGGTGGTAACAATAAAATTGCTGTAAAGCTCCACCATCACAAAATCGTCAAAGGCGATACGTGCTGTTAATTTTTGTTCGATGGTTTGGCACAGGGCTGCATTGACGCCGCTGATATACTCGTAAGCTACGGTGAAGTTTACCGGGTGGGCAGCCAAACGATGCCGTTGTAAAAAAGCCATTGCAAGAGCAGCTTTTTCACCCGCTTGATCGATTGAATCCTGATACATCATGCCAAGTAAAACTCCAATGGATACTGCATAGACTTAGCGCAAATGAATGCCCTTATGTTACGTAAATGCTGGTTGAACGCAAGGGTTAGCGCGCATCTTGAGCTTCTCGCATCTTTAAAATAACGACAGCGCTGCCATACGCCAAGATTTTTTTGATAAAATGTGGTTTTTTTACAAATTTATCAGCTAATTGCAGCTTTTTGCTCAGAGTTTCTACGTATTGCTGTTATAAAATCGGCTCAAATGGCGGAATTGTCAGGCAGGAGGTTTCGTCGCCGCGTAGACAATTGTATACAATCAGCTGGCAACTTATCTTTGGGATCTTTTTATGAAACATAAAATACTGGTGTTGTTTTGGGCAACAGCGCTGACGGCATGTGCCACCCAGTCACCTCCGGCCAAGACCGACTTTGCAGCTTTGGCTGATAAAATCTGGCAACAGGCACAGGACATCAGTCCACGCAACGAAACCAGTCTTCCCGATATGTCAGCTGAAACTTTGGCAGAGGCAGACAAAAAAAGGCGTCAGTTATTGTCACAGCTCGCTGCAGTGGATGTCAGTACCTTGCCGGAACAACAGCAGATCAATCACGCGATCTTAGTGTACCGGTTACAAAACGAGGTGGATGAATACCGCTACGGCGCTCATTATATGCCACTGACTTCAGAGTCTGGATTTCACAGCGACCTGACTTTTATGTTGTCGGGGTCGGTGCTGAAAAACAAAAAAGATGTGGAAAACTACCTGCTGCGACTGGAGTCAGTGCCTAGTTACATGCAACAGCAGACAGAATGGATGCGACAAGGCCTGGCAAAGGGTTATACCCAGCCCAAAGCTGTGCTCAATGGTTACGCCGAAGGCATTCGTTCTTTTATCAGCAACAACCCTGAACAATCGGTATTTTTCCGGCCCTTGCAAAAACCTGTTGCCGGTTTGAATGATGCTGAGTGGCGGCAGTTTCAGCAGCAAGCGAAAACTGTAATCAACACCCGGATTTTCCCGGCTTACCAGCAATACCATGACTTTTTTGTGAATCAGTATCTGCCAGGCGCGCGTGACAGTATTGCAGCAGTGGCCTTGCCACAAGGTGCTGAGTTTTATCAAAACCGGCTGGAGCATTACACCACGTTAAAAATGACACCGGCACAAGTGCATCAGATTGGTTTAAACGAAGTGGCGCGTATTCGTGCTGAAATGACCAAAGTGATCAGTGACACTGGCTTTAAAGGCAGTTTTGCTGAATTTATTCAGTTTTTACGCACCGACAAACAGTTTTACGTGACAACTCCAGAGCAGTTGCTAAAAGAAGCGGCTTATCTGTCGAAAAAAATTGATGCTCAGTTGCCTAAACTCTTTAAAAAGTTGCCGCGCACCCCTTATGGCGTAGAGCCTGTCCCGGCTGAAATAGCGCCTAAATACACCACAGGCCGTTATGCCGGTGGCCGTGGTGACGGCGAACCTGGTTTTTATTGGGTCAATACCTATGCGCTGGACAGACGGCCGCTTTATGAACTGGAAGCGCTGACCCTGCACGAGGCAGTGCCTGGGCACCACTTACAGGTGGCGCTTGCCAACGAACAAACTGATTTGCCTTCTTATCGCCGCAGTTTTTACACTTCAGCCTTTGGCGAAGGTTGGGGTTTATATTCTGAATATCTGGGTTTAGAAGTAGGTTTTTATCAGGACCCCTACAGTAATTTTGGCCGTTTAACTTATGAAATGTGGCGGGCTGCCAGGTTAGTCGTGGATACAGGCATGCATACCATGGGTTGGAGCCGGCAGCAGGCCATCGATTTTATGGCAAGTAACAGTGCTTTGTCCTTGCATAATGTCACCACAGAAATTGACCGTTATATCAGCTGGCCAGCCCAAGCGCTGTCGTACAAACTTGGCGAAATTACTATTAAAAGGTTACGCAAACAAGCCGAACAGGCTTTGGGCAATGCTTTTGATGTCCGTGAATTTCACGACACGCTGCTGCAAAACGGCAGCCTGCCGCTGCCAATTCTGGAGCAGCAAATTAACAACTATATCCTCCGTAAACAAAAACCTTAATCTGGTGTTCTGATGTGACATCGTTTGAATTTAAAAAAACGGTGTCACATTATTGTTTCTGTGCAGTGATATACTCGCCGCCATTTTGAGAAGCGTTGCTTATGTTCGTTGTTGTGCTGGGTTATCTGCTTAATATTCTGAGTTGTATATGTGGACTTTGTTGATATTTATCGGTTTTTTTGTCGTTATTGTGCTCTTGGTTGTCAAAATTGACAGCCTCAGTAAAGCGCATAAACGAATGGTGATGGAATACAAATTAAGGGATCAGGAGTCGTCGCATCTGCAGCATCTGACCTACGAACTTGCTGAAGAATGTAGTCAGATTTTATTGCAACAACTGCTTACCGACAAAATTAACAGCAGGCTGCCACCCAGTGAAGTGCATTGTATTGAAACCTTGTGTCAGGCTATTCCTGCAATATGCAAAGAATTGGTGCAAAAGCAGTTGTCGATACCGCAAGCCTTGCAAAGGTATTGCAAACGCAATCTGGCGCTGGAATATGCTGAATTAGAGGTTTTTATTAACCGTCATGGCCGTTTGATTCAGGGATGGCAAAAAAACTCGTTTGCCGGCTATTTGCAGTTATGTCAATCGGGAGTGATGCTGGTGCGGGAACAGTCTTATAAAGACTTTGGAAAAACCAACCGTCCGTTGTCGGAACCAGCCTGAACTGTGATTTGCAGTTCGATTAATGCCGGATAATCACTTTGGGTTCAGTATCAATTTGACCATCCTGATCCACAGCGGCAATCCGGTCGCCTGCGCGTAATACTGCCAGACTAAAACTGGGGCTGCGACGCACAAAGGCCAGTTCATAACCAAAACGCTGTAACTCTGCGACCGAAAACTTTTGCGCCATGTTGAGTTCATTCCAAAAATAATTAACATCTTTGGCTATATCGCGACGTTCTTGAGGTAATGCTGCCATCTGTTTAACTCCCTCTCAGGACTGAACCTGCAAGCAGGCTGCATGAATTGTTTATACTCTATGCCTTGGTTAAAAAAAGTACAAGATCCATTTCTTGTTTTGTTAGCGGCATCACCGATAACCTGTTCCCTTTTCGTAGCAACTGCATATCAGCCAAGGCTGTTTGATTTCTTAAATCTGTTAACGTTATAATTTTTTTGAATTTTTCTACAAATTCAACCTTTACTGCATACCAGGGCCAACGTTCTGCGCTGGCTTTGGCATCATAATAAGGGCTTTCGGGTTGAAATTGGCTGGGGTCTGCAATGGCTGTTGCTGTGACTTTTGCCAGGCCTGCCAGGCCAATCTGTTTACAACTTGAATGATGGATTAGTACGAGATCACCGTTTTGTACTTGATCCCGCAGAAAATTACGTGCCTGATAATTCCGCACTCCTTCCCAAATCACGCCAGTTTTAGCTGCTGCTATATCGTCAATGCTGCATTCATTGGGTTCAGTTTTAAACAGCCATGCCATGGACTTTACTCCCGTTAACAAGCTGGCGCGATTATGCCGTGCTTTTGTTACAGCTGCCAGACGATTCCTGCGAATTAATGTTTATTTGCGGCAGAAGCGCTGGCATTCATGTAGTGAATGTCTGTTGTGCCGGCAGCAAGTGACAGAATCTGCGTTGTAACGCCTGCAGATGCAGTGTTTTTGCAGTTTTTCCGGTGCTGCTGCACAATGAAACATTCTGCGAGCACTACAGGAGTAAATGATGAGCCAGGTTTTAGCCGATTTATTGTCATTATTAAAATTAGAAACTATTGAATTGGGGTTGTACCGTGGCCAAAGTCAGGACTTAGGCTTTAAAGCTGTGTTTGGCGGCCAGGTGATGGGGCAGGCGTTATCTGCCGCCAAAGAAACCATACCGGAAGACCGCAAAGTGCATTCTTTTCACTCTTATTTTTTGCGCCCCGGAGACGCATCACGCCCTATCGTTTATGAAGTGGAAAACATCAGGGATGGTAAAAGTTTTAGTACCAGAAGGGTTAGTGCTATTCAGTTCGGCAAACCTATTTTTTATCTGACCGCCTCTTTTCAGGCCGATGAAGTGGGTTTTGAACATCAGGACTTAATGCCGCAAGTACCGCCGCCGGAAGAGCTGATTTCCGATCTGGAGTTTTATCGTGAACACGCCGATCTCATCCCGGAAAGCCTGCGCAGCAAGTTTATCTGTGAAAAACCTATCGAAATGCGTCCTGTAGCTTTTCATAACCCTTTTAAACCGCAGATAAGCAGCGCCAAACGTTATGTCTGGTTTAAAGCCAATGGCGCTATGCCGGATGATTTAAGGGTACATAAGTACCTGCTGGCATATGCGTCAGATTTTAACTTCCTGCCAACAGCCCTGCAGCCACACGGTAAATCTTTTATGGCGCCCAATATGCAGGTGGCCACTATTGACCATGCCATGTGGTTTCATCAGGATTTCAGGTTTGATGACTGGTTGTTGTATGCCGTTGACAGCCCAAGCGCGTCCGGCGCCCGCGGTTTAGTGCGCGGCCAGTTTTTTAACCGCGCCGGAGTGCTGGTGGCTTCTACTATGCAGGAAGGGGTTATCCGCAGTTACGACAAAGCCAGAAACGAATAAAAACCGAGGCTCCAGCTTAGCTGGAGCCTTTATCTGCGGTAATTTGCTGAATGCTTTGCAAAACGTCCGGTTGTAACAAAGCGTTGACCGTTTGCAGCAATGGCTGGAAAGTCTGGCCTCTGCTGAGCTGATATTGTTCATTCAGCTGAATATAGTGGGCGTCTTTCAGCGCATTGACTAAAGTGGCAAACAGCTGTTTGTCGTGATATTCAGGCGATTCAATACCATGCAGCTTTAACAACCTTTGTGCCAGCTGATGGCTGTGTTGTTCAAGATCGGTGCGTACTATAGGCGCTTCCAGCTCAATTAAATTCAGCACCATGGCATAACGTTGCAAAATGCCATCACTGTTATGCGCCAGCAGTTGCAACTGACGATAACCTGCATTTTGACTGCCGGTGCATTGATACTGGTTATCCTTCAACTCAATCAGCGACTGTTGTTGTAAAAATGCCAGCACCTGCTCAACATAAGGCTGTAAATCGTCAGCAAACAAAAACAACTCTTGTTGTAATAACGGCTGCAACTGCTGACAAATATTCAGTAGCTGCATTTTGCTAAGCTGCCGGTGCTGCAACAAGGCCGTTGCCAGCAGCGCAGGGATCACAAACAAGTGGCTGATATTATTACGGTAATAACTCATCACCACAGCTTCGTCTGCGCTGAGCTGAATTAAATCGCCAAATTCGTCCTGTTGCAGCTGAATTTTGTGTAAATCCAGTGCATGTTGCACCAGACTGCTGCCGTTGCCTTCAGGCAAAGTGACTGCGCTGTGATAAGGCGCTTGTTGTTGCAACGCCAGATATAAATCCAGCTGCGCCACAAGGGCTTTGCGGGTCAGTGCATGCTGCTCTGTTGCCAGCAAAGTGGTGGCTATCAGATTAATCGCATTGAGCGCCGCACTCTGATTCACTTTGGTCATGACTTCGTGCGCCAGTTTGGCTACCACAGGGTTTAGCCACTGCGGTTTTTGGGGTTCAACAGGGTTAATGCTCTGACGCCAGTCGGGTGCATGTTGTTGCAAATAGCTATTGAGTGAAATGGGTTCACCAAAATTCACGTAACCATAACCGTAGTCACGTAATTGCCGTACCGCCTGCAAAATACCCAGTGCCGACTCTTTGGTTTTGGCAGAGCCTTTGAGTTCACGCAGATAAGTGCTGACTTCCATCACGTGCTCATAACCCAGGTAAACCGGTACCAGGGTGACAGGGCGGTCTATGCCGCGTAACAGCGCCTGCACAGTCATGGCCAGCATGCCGGTTTTCGGCTGCAATAAACGTCCGGTGCGGCTGCGGCCGCCTTCACTGTAATATTTTACGCTGTAACCTTTGCGGAATAACTGCGACAGATATTCGCGAAATACCGCCGAATACAGTTTATTGCCACTAAAACTGCGGCGGATAAAAAAGGCTCCACCGCGGCGGAAAAACTTACCTACAGGCCAAAAGTTCAGGTTAATACCAGCGGCAATATGTGGCGCTGCCAGGCCTTGTTGGTAAATCACATAACTCAGTAGCAGGTAATCCATATGACTGCGATGACAAGGTAAATACACCACTTCATGGCCACGTTGCGCTAAATCCCGGATCACTTCAGCATTGTGAATTTTGATACCGGTAAATAACTTACGCCATAACCAGCTTAATAGTCTGTCGCCCACCCTTAAGGTGGATTCGCGATAATCTGCTGCTATTTCTTCCAGCAAATTGCGCGCTTCCGTCCTGGCTTGTTCCGGACTGATGTTTTTGCTTTTGGCTTCATCGGCTATGGCTTTTTTTAATGCCTCTGAGCCTAACAACGCATTAAAAAGTGCAGCGCGGTTGGGCTGACGTGGCCCTGTTGCCGCCAGTTGCTGGCGGTAAAAGTGAAAACGAGCCACCCGCAATAGTTTATGGGCGCTTTCTTCGCTGGCGCCGTGTTCTGCTGCCATGTCTTTTAACGAAACGGCGCGGGAAAACTGCACTAAGGTATGACGGCCGGAAATCAGCACCACAAAAAGTTTACGCAGCCAGCCAGGTGCTGCTGCTTCGCCTATCACAGATTTAACGCTGGCTTCTTTACCTGGCGCACGGCCCCAGCTGATAGCCACAGGCACCAGTTGTGCGTCCTGCTCTGGTTGATTTAAATGGGCCTGTAATAACTTCTGACCTTGTTGCAAAGCCAGCGACTCTTTGGCATTGCCCCACAAAGGTGTTGGTTGTTGCAAAAATAAGGTGCGGGGCAAAGTGACATTGCCAATACTGACGTGTTCTGTTGGATCAGGTAAATCCAGTTGCTGGCAGGCGCGTTTGAGTGTGGCCAGATCGCTGGCGGACGCCACTCTGCTGATATAAAACAGCGGCTTATCAAGGCTTAAATCGAGGCTACTGACCGGTTGTGCCGGAATGATTTTATATTGAACCAGCGGCCTTAATGGCCATTGCAGTAGGCTGGCGAACCACTTTAATCGCGAAAACATAGGTTACCTGCAGTCAAAAACAGCCGGATAAGATAGCATGGATTGAATTTCCCGCCAATTTCGCACAAATTTGCTGATTTTCTGTGGTTGCCCGCTTGGCAGCCTGAAACTCACTGTATATACTCCCAGTATTCACTGTATAGGCATTCAGCACCATGCGACCACTAACTCCAAGACAAGCCGAAATATTACAATTACTTAAGGATTATCAGGCGCACTCTGGCATGCCGCCTACCCGGGCAGAAATTGCCACTCAGCTTGGTTTTAAATCCGCCAATGCAGCTGAAGAACATTTAAAAGCGCTGGCAAAAAAAGGTTTTATTGAGATGATGCCGGGCACTTCCCGTGGCATCCGCTTGCTGGAAGATGATGTAGTTGCCAATGAACCTGAGTTTAGTGGTTTGCCACTGATTGGTCGTGTCGCAGCTGGCCAGCCTATTTTGGCCACTGAACATATAGACCAGTATTATCAGCTGGATGCCAATTTGTTTCATCCGGCCGCTGATTTCCTGTTAAAAGTCTCTGGCATGAGCATGAAAGACATCGGCATTATGGACGGCGACTTGCTGGCAGTGCACAAAACAACAGAAGCCAGGCAAGGTGAAGTGATAGTTGCCAGAGTGGAAGATGAAGTGACAGTAAAACGTTTCAGGCGTGATGGGCAATTTGTGTACTTACACCCCGAAAACAGCGACTTTAATGTGATAAAAGTGGATTTAACGCAGCAGTTTTTTGCAATTGAAGGTTTGGCCGTTGGTGTTATCCGTAACCAAACCTGGTAATAAAAACGGATAAAAGTTAAATAAACTCAATATGTTTCTGTTTAAAGCACTGGTATGACCTGATTGGTTTGCCGGTGCTTTTTGCATTCTGGGGTTTACAGATCAGGCTTTGTGGTCAATTCTTAGCCTGTGCCCGATAAAAACATAGTTCCGCAGAATTGGTTAAATTGGGTACTTTTGGGAATAAATAATAAAAAACAATAAATTGCAGAACAAGATACGGTGAGTGGGTAGTAGTGTCTGGTTCTGGCAATTTGCTAATTATGCAAAATGACAGAGGAGACGTTACGTGGCGAAAACGAGTCGTTATCGCTGCTCGCTGCTATCCTTGCTGTTTGTCGAAATGGCTTCTGCCGCAGAAATGCCCCTGAATATGACTCAGGGTGTGACAGATATCAGTCACCAGGTTTATGACCTGCATATGACGATATTTTACATCTGCTGTGCAATTGGCCTGGTGGTATTTGGTGCTATGTTCTGGGCCATTTTCCATCATCGCAAGGCAAAAGGAGTACAGCCAGCACAGTTCCATGAAAGCACCAGAGTTGAAATTCTCTGGACTGCTATTCCCGTGTTCATCTTAATCATTATGGCTATTCCAGCCACTAAAACCCTGATTGCGATGGAAGATACCACAGACGCCGAAGTGACTGTGCTGGTCACAGGTTCGCAGTGGAAATGGCATTACAAATATCTCGATTACCCGGTGGAATATTATTCACTGCTGGCGACACCACAAAAACAAATCAACAACAAAATAGCCAAAGGCGAAAACTACCTGTTGGAAGTTGATCGTCCGCTGGTGATTCCTACCGGCAAAAAAGTGCGTTTCCTGACCACTTCTGATGACGTGATCCACTCCTGGTGGGTACCGGCTTTTGCTGTGAAAAAAGACGCCAACCCTGGTTTTATCAATGAGTCCTGGGCCAAAGTAAACGAACCTGGCATTTATCGCGGCCAGTGTGCTGAGCTTTGTGGCAAAGACCATGGTTTTATGCCAGTTGTGGTGGTTGCTAAAGAGCCAGCGGAATTTGACGCATGGATCAAAGAGCAAGCCGACATTCAGGCCAAAGCCAAAGCTGCTGAACAAGAGTTGCTGGCGATGAATATGAGCATGGCTGAAGCCATGGCACTGGGTGAAAAAACCTACCTTGGTTATTGCGCCGCTTGTCATCAGGCTGGTGGCGGCGGTTTACCCGGCGCTTTCCCTGCGCTTAAAGGCAGCAAAATGGCAACTACTGCCGAAGGTAAAGCCGCGCATATCGACATCGTACTGAATGGCAAAGCTGGCAC
Source organism: Rheinheimera sp. (assembly GCF_030824435.1). Classification (GTDB taxonomy): domain Bacteria; phylum Pseudomonadota; class Gammaproteobacteria; order Enterobacterales; family Alteromonadaceae; genus Pararheinheimera. Next base: position 64,409 of record NZ_JAVBXS010000020.1, on the reverse strand, counting down.
TGCCATGCAGGCTTTTGGTAAACAACTGACGATGCAGGAAATTGCGGCAGTCATCACCTACGAGCGTAACGCATGGGATAACAATACCGGCGATCTGATTCAGGCCGCTGATATCCACGCAGCCAAAACCGGTAAAAAGGAGTAGCAGATGAGCACAGTGACTCATGATCACGACACTGCGCATCATGGTGAACACCATCATCATGCGCCTTCAGGTTTAAAACGCTGGTTATATACCACTAACCACAAAGATATAGGTACCTTGTATTTGCTGTTTGCGCTGACGATGTTTTTTATCGGCGGCGCTATGGCAATGGTGATCCGTGCTGAGTTATTTCAGCCGGGTTTGCAGCTGGTGCAGGCTGATTTTTTTAACCAGATGACCACAGTACATGGCCTGATTATGGTGTTTGGCGCTGTGATGCCAGCTTTTACTGGTTTGGCTAACTGGTTGATTCCGATGATGATTGGTGCGCCTGATATGGCGTTGCCACGGATGAACAACTGGAGCTTCTGGATTTTGCCATTTGCTTTTGCCATTTTGCTGGCATCTTTGTTTATGGAAGGCGGCGGGCCTGGTTTTGGCTGGACTTTTTACGCACCTTTATCAACAAAATACAGTGGTGATAGCACGGCTTTGTTTGTGTTTTCAGTGCATATCATGGGTATTTCGTCGATTATGGGCGCAATTAACGTCATTGTGACCATTTTTAACCTGCGTGCTCCAGGCATGACCTGGATGAAAATGCCGTTGTTTGTCTGGACCTGGTTAATTACCGCTTATTTGCTGATAGCAGTGATGCCGGTGCTGGCTGGCACTGTCACTATGGTGCTGACCGACAAATATTTTGGCACCAGCTTTTTTGATGCCGCCGGTGGCGGTGACCCTGTGTTATTCCAGCATATTTTCTGGTTTTTTGGTCATCCCGAAGTGTACATCATGATTCTGCCTGCCTTTGGTATTGTCTCCAGCATAGTGCCTACTTTTGCCCGTAAGCCGCTGTTTGGTTACGCCTCTATGGTGTATGCCACTTCAAGTATTGCTTTGTTGTCGTTTTTAGTCTGGGCGCACCATATGTTCACCACCGGCATGCCGGTATTCGCTGAACTGTTTTTTATGTATTGCACCATGCTGATTGCAGTGCCAACAGGGGTCAAAGTGTTTAACTGGGTGGCCACTATGTGGAAAGGCGCCATGACCTTTGAAACACCGATGATGTTTGCGCTGGCCTTTATTGTGCTGTTTACCATAGGTGGTTTTTCCGGTTTGATGCTGGCTATTACTCCGGCGGACTTCCAGTACCACGACACTTATTTTGTGGTGGCGCATTTCCATTATGTGCTGGTAACAGGTGCCATCTTTTCCATTCTGGCTGCTGCTTATTATTGGTTGCCAAAATGGACAGGCCATATGTACGACGAAACCCTGGGGCAATGGCATTTCTGGTGTTCGCTGATTTCCGTCAATATGTTGTTTTTCCCGATGCATTTTGTCGGTTTGGCAGGTATGCCAAGACGGATCCCTGACTACGCACTGCAATTTGCTGATTTTAATGCTTTTATCAGCATTGGTGGTTTTGCCTTTGGCCTGTCCCAGCTGTTGTTTGTCTGGGTATTAGTGAAATGTATTAAAGGTGGCGAAAAAGCCACAAATCAGGTGTGGGAAGGCGCTGAAGGTTTGGAGTGGACTTTATCGTCACCACCGCCTTATCACAGTTTTACCACACCACCGGAAGTGAAATAGGAGCAGTCTGATGCAGCGGCAACCTGATCATCAACCTTTGATTAAACGTCTGTTGTTGGCAACTGCGCTGATGTTTGGTTTTGGTTTTGCGCTGGTGCCGCTGTATGACGTGTTTTGTGATTTAACCGGCATCAACGGCAAAACCAGCACTATGGCGGCCACTGCTGACAATGCAGTGGTAGACGGCAAAAGGACTGTCACTATTGAATTTCTGGCCAGGCCCAATGCCGATATGCCGTGGCTTTTTGCGCCACAAACGCAAAAAATCGTGGTACATCCCGGCGAAATCAAACTGGTGTATTACGAAGCGCAAAACCCAACAGCAAACACTATGACAGGGCAGGCGGTGCCTTCGGTGTCACCTGGTCAGGCCGCTTTGTACTTTAATAAGATGGAATGTTTTTGCTTTAACCAACAGGTTCTGACTGCAGGTCAGAAACTACTGATGCCATTACAATTTTATGTGGATCCCGCTCTGCCGGAGCAATTCAGCACCATTACTTTGTCTTACACGCTGTATGACATGACAAAACATGCACCTGCTGAAACAGTGGCAGCTCTGATCCCTACAGGGGGCAATGATGAGTAACGCTTACGAAAAATATTATGTACCTGAACAAAGCCCATGGCCCATAGTCGGCGCAGTGGCGCTTTTTATGATTGCTTTTGGTGCCGGCAACTTTGTGAATGAAGTAACCAAAAACAAAGAAGGTTATGGTGGTTATCTGCTGCTGGCCGGTGTGGTCGTGTTGTTGTTTATGCTGGTTGGCTGGTTTCGCAATGTCATTGATGAATCCATGCATGGTTTGTACAGCAAACAAATGGACAGGTCGTTCCGGCAGGGTATGAGCTGGTTCATTTTTTCTGAAGTGATGTTTTTTGGCGCTTTTTTTGGCGCTTTGTTTTACGCCCGGATGATAGCCATGCCATGGCTGGATGGTGCCAGTAATAATGCGATGACAGCACAGTTGTTGTGGCCGGATTTCAGCGCGCACTGGCCTATGACCAAAACACCGGGTGGCACTGAAACCACTGCTATGCCATGGCAAGGTTTGCCGTTATATAACACCCTGATCCTGCTGACCTCTTCGGTAACTTTGCACTTTGCCCATGTTGGGCTTGAGCAAGGCAAGCGGGTGCAGCTGAAGTTAATGCTGACACTAACTGTATTGCTTGGCGCGGCATTTCTTGCTTGTCAGGCTTATGAATATATCCACGCTTACCGTGACCTGGGTTTAAAACTCGATTCAGGCATTTATGGTAATACCTTTTTCCTGCTGACCGGTTTTCACGGCTTGCATGTGACCTTAGGTGCTATTTTCCTTTCAGTCATTTTGCTGCGTATTTTGCTGAAAAATCATTTCACCGCCCATAACCATTTTGCCTTTCAGGCGGCTGCCTGGTACTGGCATTTTGTCGATGTGGTCTGGTTATGTTTATTTGTGTTTGTATACGTTTTATAAGCAAAAAAGCTGGCCGCGTTATGTGGCCAGCTCTCTCGTTTGAGGAAGTTTGGGAACCCCAGGAAAGATAGGAAAGTTAATAAGGGCGTTGATGTGGGCTTATCCAGCCCATCGCCAGCGCCAGAATAAGCAGCGCCATCACAATGGCGGAAAATAACACGCGCCGGCCAAGATATTTTGACATGCTGACTTTATCCGGATCATTTTTCAGCATCAGCCATAAAGCGCGGAACAGGTTAAAAACGATAAAGAGCAGTAAAGCTATGAGTATCAGTTTGACCAGCATACAACCTCAGTTTGACGGAGATGCAGATGCAGATCCGCTTGTTTAATCAGATCTTTATACTGCGTTGGTGGTTAGTGCTGATTACTCTGGCCGCTTTTCTGCTGTTAATCAAGCTGGCCTGGTGGCAATGGCAAAGATCAGCCGAAAAAGAATTACAACTGCAGCAAATTTCCAGCTGGCAACAACAAGGGCCTTTATCCTGGTCTGATGCTTATCAAAAATCTTCCACTGAAATCGACGGTGCACCGCTGCAAGGTGTTGCACACTGGTTAGCGCCTTTTGTCTGGCTGATAGATAACCAAATCTGGCAAGGCAAGGCCGGTTACGACGTGTTAGTACCGGTACAGCTCAGTCACAACACGCCGGTGTTGCTGGTAAACCTCGGCTGGGTTGCCGCTCCGGCAGAGCGCAGCCAGCTGCCACAAATTAGCGTGCCCTCTGAATTTGTGCTGGATGGTGTGCTACGCACCAAAGTGGCCAGCTTGCGGCTTGGACAAAATCTGGAAGATAACGGCCACTGGCCTATGCGTTTGCAAACGATTGAGCCACAGACACTGGAAGCTCAGCTTGGTCATCCGCTGTTCAGTGGTGTGTTTTATCAACAACAAACCCCTTTTATTCATCATTACAAAGCCGTGGTACTGCCACCGGAAAAACACCGGGCTTATGCAGTGCAGTGGTTGTTATTGGCTATTGCTGTTGTCATTGTGGCAATGGCCGCCAGTTATCAGAAGGATGCCTGAATGCCAAAAAAGAAGTTTATCTGGTTGTTTGCGCTTTGTTGTCTGCTGCCTGTTGCGCTGGCACAACTGTTGTTAACTCAAGGTTGGTTTTCGGCGGGTGTTAACAGTAAAGGGCAGTGGCTCGCGGAAGAAGTGCAATTATTGCCGGCGGTACCGGCATCTGAGCCGCACTGGCGTTTGGTCTATCTGGCGCCAACGCCTTGTTTAAACGACTGTCAGCAGGCGCTCAGACTGATGACACAAATTCATACTGCGCTTGGCCGTAAACAACAACAGTTGACCTTGTGGGTGATTGGCTCAGAAGCGCCAGCTGATCTGCCGTCGCCATTGCAGTTTCAGCAAAGTGACAACAAAACTTTAGCTGCCGGTCAGCTGGTGTTGGTGGAACATCAGGGGTTGGCCTTGTTGCAATATGCCTTGCCACAGGATTTACAACAGCTGCCGTTAACAGGCAAAGCTGTGATGGCGGATTTGCAAAAGTTGATGAAATTTGACCGGGGGCCGGTATGAAAATATTAAGAATGCTGGTGAGTGCCGCCATAGTTCTGGCCATGCTGGTGATTATTCTTGGTGCTTATACCCGTTTAACCGATGCTGGCTTGGGTTGCCCCGACTGGCCAGGTTGTTATGGTTTTCTGAAAGTGCCGCAACACGAAACCCATGTGGCCTTGGCCGAAGCCAGATTTCCGGAGCGGCCGGTGGAAGCGCATAAAGCCTGGAATGAAATGGTGCATCGTTATTTTGCCGGCACCCTGGGTTTGTTCATTGCCACCATTTTTTTCCTGAGCTGGCGCTTGCAACAAAAAATTACGCTATTACCCACAGCCTTACTGGCCTTGGTGGTGTTTCAGGCCGCCCTTGGCATGTGGACAGTGACGCTGAATTTATTCCCGCTGGTGGTGATGGGGCATTTACTGGGCGGTTTTAGTTTGTTGGCGCTGTTGATGTTGTATCGCTGGCAGCTGTCAAAACAGTTAAGGCCAGTGCTGGCGGAATATCAGGCGCCTGCAACACTGGTGCGTGCTGGATGGTTGGTATTGCTGATTTTAGTGGGGCAAATTGCGCTGGGCGGCTGGACTTCAGCCAATTATGCCGCCATGGCTTGTGTGGAATTGCCTGTCTGCCACGCAGGCTGGCAACAACAACTGAATTTCTCTGAAGCTTTTGATTTACATCTGGGGCATGACAACTACGAGTTTGGTGTGATGAGTGCAGAAGCGCGGCAAACCATTCATATCAGCCACCGTATTGGCGCTGTGCTGACGCTGCTGGCTGTTGGCTGGTTTGCGCTGCGGTTATGGCAACAACGCCAGCACATTGGCATGGCCAGAATGCCGTTGCTGCTTGGCGCTTTATTGCTGCTGCAATTTAGTTTAGGGCTGGCCAATATCTGGTGGTTGTTGCCACTTGGCAATGCGGTGGCGCATAACTTTGTGGCCGCCAATCTGCTGATGGTGCTGACGCTGATTTGTGTGCGGTTACAACAACAAAGGAGGTCATGATGACCCAGATAAAAACGATGCAAAGAGTGGGTGGCTGGCAGTTGGTGTGGCGTGATTATTATCAGCTGACCAAACCCAAAGTAGTGGCGCTGCTGCTGTTAACGGCCTGGGTGGGCATGTTGCTGGCGCAACCGGGTTTGCCATCAGTTGATTTGTTGTTGTGTGGCACTTTGGGTATAGGTTTATTGTCGTCGGCAGCAGCGGCGCTGAACCATGTGCTGGATCAGCGTATTGACGCCCAAATGGCACGCACTCACCACAGGCCAGTGGCGCGTGGCCGTATCAGCGCTGAAAAAGCGGTGATTTTTTCCGGAGTGTTGGCGTTTAGTGGTTTTGTGTTGTTGTACAGTATGGTGAACCCGCTGACGGCATGGCTGACGCTGGCCAGCCTATTTGGTTATGCCGTGGTGTACACCCTGTATTTAAAAAGGGCAACACCACAGAATATTGTGATTGGCGGGCTGGCGGGTGCTATGCCACCGCTGCTTGGCTGGACCAGCATGACAGGTGAAATAGCAGCAGAACCTTTATTATTGGTGATGATTATTTTTGCCTGGACGCCGCCACATTTTTGGGCGCTGGCTATTCACAGACGCGACGATTATGCCAAAGTAAATATGCCGATGTTGCCTGTGACCCATGGCATTGAATTTACCAAAACCGCTATTTTCCTTTATACGCTGATTTTATTCCTGGTGTGTTTATTGCCTTATCTGATGGGCATGACAGGGGTGATTTATCTCGCCGGCACTGTGGTATTAAACCTATGGTTTATGGCTTGGGCCTGGCAGCTGAAATTTCATGCCAAAGCAGATACTGCCATCAAAACATTCAGGTTTTCCATTGTGCACCTGATGTTGTTATTCTTGCTGCTGATGGTTGACCATTATTTAAAATGGACAGCTTTTTAACCGTTTTTCATCGGTAGTGCAGAGACAGGGAAATTGTGGTGAAGATGCAAAAAATTGTTGTGGCTTTATTGTTGTTGCTGGTGATGTTGGCCGGTGTGTTCAGTTACCGGCATTTGCAACTAAGCGCAGAGCCGGCTTCGGCTTTGGTGTATCCAAAAGCCCGGGATTTACAAGAGTTTAAGTTAAGCAGCCATTCGGGAAAAACGTTGGGTCGCCAGGATTTACGCGGTCAGTGGACTCTGGCTTTTGTCGGTTACACTTATTGCCCTGATATTTGCCCGATGACCATGGCCACTTTGTCCGGCGCTTATGCCCAGTTACAGCAGATGTTACCGGCGCAACACAAACTGGCAATCTGGTTTATTTCCGCCGATCCACAACGCGACACAATCAGTCAGCTGAATAGTTATGTCGGCTATTTCCAGCAACCTGCTATTACAGGGGTCACTGCAGGCCATGATCAGCTGTTTCCTTTTGTACGGGATTTAAGCCTGATGTACGCCATCAGCAGCACCACTGAGCCGGATTATCTGGTGGATCACAGCGCTTCTATAGTGCTGATTAACCCCGATGCACAGTTGGTGGCTGTGTTTAAACCTGAATTAGCAGCAGGTAAGGTGCCGCTGGTCAGCAAGGCCATGTTATTGGCTGACTTCCCGCTGGTGCTGGCAAAACTGAAATAATGCAGAGCATTATTTAGTAAAAACAAAGTTTTACTGAATAAAGACCCAGGGCTGGGAGAACCAGTAAAAATAACCTTTTTTAGTTAAACTCGGTGCAGTGCAGTTGTATCTGTTGTGGTTGAGTTTCAGTGGCGAGTTGGCTTTGGCCACAAAAGTGCTGTCGTTCAGCCACTTCAGCGGTATCGCTTCACCATTAAAAAAACAGCTCAGCTGCGCCGTTTTAAAGTCTTTGGCATCCACTGATAACTTCAGGCTTGGTGGGTTGGTTTTGCTGACCGGATCGGCGCCGCTGTAATCTGTCACCGGCAAAGCCAGTGTTTTTAACTTAGGCCCGAAGTGTTTAAGCGCAGCAAACTGACTGGATGAGGGGTAACGTGGAATACGGGTCAGAGAAACACCAGGGCCCACAGCGCCAGACTGCTGGCCAATACCAATAAAACCCAGCTCCGTCACTAAAGCTTCCAGCTCGGCGCTAAAATCGCCATAAGGGTAAGCCAGCCATTGGCGGCGTACGCCAAGTTTTTCTTCAAGTTGTTGTTCTGCAAGAAGAATGTCGGTTTTTACCCTTTGGCGCCATTGGGTTTTGCTTTCGCCTTTATTGGGCACTGCCAGTCTGTGGTGATAAGAGCTGTGGTTGGCAATAATTACCCCTTCGTGATGCATGGTCTGGATTTGCTGCCAGCTCAGCACCGGACCTTCTTTGCGGTCTATTAAAGCCGGGCCTAAAAACATGGTATAGGGGTAACCAAACTCCCGCAAAATAGGGCGGGCGTTGCTGAAGACATTTTCAAAACCATCGTCAAAGGTAATGGCCACTTCATTGTCGGCCAAAGGTTCACCGGCTTTAAGCTGGTTGATAAAGCGCTCCAGGCTCACCACTTTCATTTTTTGCTCTTTCAGCAGCTGCATCTGCTGGCGGAATTCAGCGGGTGTCACGCTGGTGGTTTTTGGTGTGTTGCTGGCCACATGATGGTATTGCAGAATAATAGCGGCCTGCGCTGTTGTGCTGGTAAGTGCTGTGATGGTGAGCACTGTGGTGAGTATAAAACTCAAGGCAGACAAAAAACGCATCAACAGATCCTTAAAACTATTAGTCCGCGGGCAAAATGCCCATACGACGCAGCATCAGCAGTAAATAACACACAAAAGTAATGATAAAACTGCATAACCACAACAGAATCACAGTTTGCAATAACCAGAGTGGTTCAGCCGGTAACAGCAGAAATATCAGGAAAAGCAGCCAAAAACTGGCCATTCCCCAGATAAAACAACGGCCGCACTGGGCAGCCGTTGGTAGTTTTAACCGCACGCTCATGGGCGGCGCTTAATAATAAGAATGTTCGCCACGCTGGTGGTCTGTGACATCCCTAACGCCTGCCAGCTCACCGCTAAAACGGTTCAGCAGCTCTTTTTCGATACCTTCTTTTAAGGTTAAATCCACCTGAGAACAACCGTTACAGCCACCGCCAAATTGCAGCACTGCCACACCTTCTTCGGTCAATTCAACAACAGATACCCTGCCGCCATGGTTGGCCAACTGCGGGTTAATCTCAGCGTCGATGACGTATTGCACTCTTTCTTTGAGCGGCGCGTTGTCATTGACCTTGCGTACTTTGGCGTTCGGCGCTTTTAACGTCAGCTGTGAACCCATCTGATCGGTGACAAAATCAATTTCAGCGTCCACTAAAAAAGGTTTGCTGTCAGCATCAATCACCGCAGAAAAACCGCTAAAAGCGACTTTTAAATCGGATTCTTCCACTGCATCAACAGGGCAATAAGACACACCACATTCCGCCTGCGCCGTGCCAGGATTGACAACAAACACCCGGATATTGGTGCCGGCTGCCTGCTTTTCCAACAACTTAACAAAGTGCGCTTGCGCAGCTTCTGAAATATGAATCATTGCTTAGTACCTGACTAAATTACTAGGTTAATGGCTATGATACTCCTTGGCCGCAGCCCTGCCAACCCCGCTTGAGCAATCCCAATCTTTATTGTTAAGGTGGAGCTTAAGTAACAGGAGTTGTGATGAATAAATTCACCTTATTGGCTGCAGCCTTAACTTTAACCGGTGGTAGCGTAGCAACCGGCTTTGCTGCAAATAACCCGTCTCATGCAGACAACATGGTGCCGGCACCGGCACCGGCGCAGGTTTTGGGTTTTGCGCCCGGTCAGTGGCATGCCCGCCATGACCAAATTGAACGTTATTTCCGTGAACTGGCGGCAAGCCAGCCACAACGGGCGCAGTTGCAGGAAATTGGCCGCACCCATGAACAAAGGCCGTTGTTACAGCTGGTGGTGAGCTCTGAAGCCAATATGGCAAAGCTGGAAGACATCAGACGTCAACATCTGGCCGTGGCCAAAGGTGAACAGAAAGCAGATCCAAAGCTACCCCTGGTGATCTGGCTTGGTTACAGCATTCACGGTAATGAGCCAAGTGGCGCCAATGCCGCTATGCAGCTGGCGCATTACCTGCTGAGCAGTGACAGCGCCGAAGTAAAACAATGGCTGGCGCAGGCTGTTATTTTGATCCAGCCCAGTTTAAATCCGGACGGTCATGACCGTTTTGCCAACTGGGCTAATATGCATCAGGGTTTAAATGCGGTGGCCGATCCACAACACCGTGAGCATGTCGAACCCTGGCCCAACGGCAGGCCCAATCATTATTGGTTTGACTTAAACCGTGACTGGCTGCCGCTGCAGCACCCGGAAAGCCGGGCCCGAATTGCCCAGTTCCACCATTGGTTGCCACAGGTGCTGGGAGATTTCCATGAAATGGGTACCAACAGCAGTTATTTTTTCCAGCCTGGTATTCCAAGCCGCAACAACCCGGCAACTCCGGATGAAAACTATAAACTGACAGCTTTGCTGGCGCAGTACCACGCCAAAGCCTTTGATGATAAAGGCAAGTTGTATTACACCGAAGAGAGTTTTGACGACTTTTATATCGGTAAAGGTTCTACTTACCCGGATGTACATGGTTCAGTCGGCATTTTGTTTGAACAAGCCAGTAGCCGCGGCCATTTACAGGACAGCATTAACGGTCCTTTAAGTTTTGCCACGACCATTGAAAATCAATTTTTGACGTCTTTATCAACGTTAAGAGGTGCTGTTGCCCACAAAGCAGAGTTACAACAATGGCAGCAGCAGTTTTTCCGTGATAGCCAAGCTTTGGCGGCGGACGACGCCGTGCAGGGGTATTTGCTGACTGAAAGCGCCGACCAGAGCAGGTTGCAGGATTTATTGGCGCTGTTGGCGCAACACCAAATTAAAGCTTATGCCTTAACCGAAGATGTCAGTCAGGGCGAACAACAATTTCCGGCAGGCCAGAGTTATTTTGTGCCATTAAAACAAAGCCAATACAGGTTGTTAAAAGCGGCATTCAGTACCGAAACTAATTTCCGGGACAATACCTTTTATGATGTGTCGGCCTGGACTTTGCCTTATGCCTATAACATCAGCTTTGCCAGCAGTCGTAAAGTGCCTTCAGCATTAAGCAAAACAGCTTGGCAGCGCACAGAAGCTGCCGCTGCACCTGTCACGGCCGGAGCTTACGCTTATGCAATCCGCTGGCAGGATCAACGTGCTCCTGTACTGGTACAGCAGTTATTGGCAAAAGGTTTACAGCTCAGAGCTGCCACCAAAGCCTTCAGCGCGCAAACCGCAACTGGTGTTCAGCAGTTTGCGGCAGGAACAGTGCTGGTACCGGCCGGTTTGCAACAAGGTGACTGGTTCAGCCTGTTGCAACAGGCACAGCAACAGCAGGGCTTGCAGTTGGAGACTATTGGATCAGGCCTGACGCCTATGGGGCAGGATTTGGGCAGTAATCAGATGGTGCCACTGCAGTTACCTAAAGTGTTAGTGATGGCAGGGCCTGGCATTAACTCCAGTGAAGCAGGGGAGCTGTGGTTTAATCTGGAGCGGCTGGCAGGGGTATCGCCAAGTCTGGTGGAACCAACAAGGCTTGGCCAGATAGATTTAAGCCGCTATAGCCATATTTTATTGCCTGATGGCAAATATCAAAGCTGGAAAGAAACCGACATTGCCAAACTGGAAAGTTGGATCAAAGCCGGTGGGGTGTTATGGGCGCAAAAATCGGCTTTGGAGTTTGTTGCCAAACAGGGTTGGCTTGCCACTACAGTTGCCAATAAAGATGAACTGAAACAACTGGTGAAACTTGATGAGCTTCGTTACAACGACAAAGAAAAACTGGCCGGGCAACAACGGATTGCCGGAGCCATTTTTCAGCTGGAACTCGATTTAAGCCATCCGCTGAGTTTTGGTTTACCCAGAGCTGAATTGCCGGTGTTTAAAAATGATTTGATGTTGTTAAAAGCGGCCGGCAAAGAATTTGTCACTGTAGGCACTTACCGCAGTGGCAAACAGCTGGCGGGTTTTGTTGCGCCGGAACTTGCGGGGCAAATCAGTGAAAGTCCGGCCTTGCTGGCTCAGACTCTGGGTAAAGGCCGGGTGATCTCTATGGTGGATAATCCGGTGTTCCGTGGTTATTTTACCGGCTCCAGCCGTATTCTGGTTAATGCGCTTTATTTTGCTAAAGCTTTTGATTCGGCATCCGGCGACGATGACGGCGCAGCTGAATAACGACGTTGTCTTTTGGCGGAAGTCACAGCCAGAGTCCAGACATCCACGGTCTGGACTCCCTGTTTTTTTAACAACAAAGTCAGCTGATTGACAGTGGCGCCAGTGGTGATCACATCATCCACCAGTAGCAGATGTTGTGGTAGCCTGTTGTTTGGCAGCAAACTAAACTGGCGGCGCAGATTGGCATTACGCTGCGCGCGGCTTAAACCCACCTGATGTTTAATGCCTTTTTTGCTGGCAAAAAGCGCTAATAACGGCAGTTGTAATGCAGCAGCCAAAGCGTGTGCCAGTTGTTCAGCCTGATTAAATCCACGCTCTTTTAACCTTGTTTTGCTGATGGGCACATAACAAACAGCGGCATCGGGCGGCGGCAGATAACCTGCAGCCGCTGCCGCCAGTTGCTGGCAGAGCAAAGCGCCACAAGCCAGATCCTGGTTAAACTTCCAGGCAACAATCCAGTGTGACCAGGGGTTCTGATACCAGCTCAGGCTGTATAAAGCATCAAAATAGCGTGGTTTGAGGCCGCGGGACACTTGCGGTAACAACAAAGCGTTGTCCAAAGGCACTGCAGGCGACAAGCGAGGCAACGCCGGGTTACAATACTGGCAGATCTGTGCCTGCGCTTGTTGTACCGGCAGCTGACACCAAAGGCAGCTGTTGGGCAGCAGAAAATGCAGACACTGATGCAATAAAGGCACAAAATTCGGCATAAATTCACAAAAAATAAACATTTGGTATCACTATGGCAGTTCAGCCACAAAGAGGCAAACCCACCCTGGTGCTGCTGCACGGCTGGGGTTTAAATCATGCCGTCTGGCAGCAGATCATTCCTTTTTTCCAGCAGAATTATCAGGTGCTGACGCCTGATCTGCCGGGTTTTGGTCTGAATCAACAGTGCCCCAGCCCTTATACCCTGAGTGCTGTAGCAGCTCAGTTGGCACCACAAATTCCGTCGCAAAGCCTGGTGCTTGGCTGGTCTTTGGGCGGGCTTATTGCTACCCGGCTGGCGCTTGATTTCCCTGACAAAGTAAAAGCCCTGGCACTGGTGGCCAGCTCCCCATGCTTTTTGGCCAAGGCTGGCTGGCCAGGCATGGAAGAGCGGGTATTAAGTCAATTTGCCACATCCTTGTCCAAAGATCTGGCGCTGACAGTCGAGCGTTTTTTGGCGATCCAGGCGCTTGGCAGCGAAACAGCACGACAGGATATCAAAACATTAAAACAGGCCGTATTAAGCCTGCCATTACCACAGGCTGAAGCGTTGGCCGGTGGTCTGCAGTTGCTGGCTCATCATGATTTAAGAGCTGAGCTGGCAGAACTGCGTATGCCGCTGGCTGGTTGTTTTGGGCGGCTTGATTCGCTGGTGCCTGTATCTATGCTGGAGTTATTCCGGCAGTTGTGCCCGGCAGCAGACATAACGGTATTGCCAAAAGCGTCGCATGCACCTTTTATTTCGCATCAAACCGAGTTTGTGCAATGGTTGCAACACTGGGCCGAAAAAGCAGCATAAAACAAAGTTTCAACAGCAGTTGTCAGCATTGAGCAACACAGGCATCCGCGCTGGCGGCAAATATTTGCCGCTTTTTCCGGCTTAAGCTTGAGTATCAAGCTTAACTTGATTAGAATTTAATCAAATTCGCTAAATGCCGGAGATCTACCATGGACATACAATCTGCTTTTGCTTCAGGCACACAAGGTCTGCAGAGTGCGTCTTATGGCATAACCGAAGCCACAGTGAATATCAACCGTGAAACCACCAACCAACAACGGCTGTTAAATGCCCGTGAAGATGTTGCTGTGCAACAGGCCAGTGCAGACCGTGTCACTTTAAGTTCTGAATCGCAAGTGCCAAGCCTGACCCAAAGTCTGGTGCAACTGAATACAGAACAAATTAATGCAGAAGCCAATGTACGTTCTATTCAGACGGCTGATGAAGTGCTTGGTTCTGTTATCGACATCCGGGTCTGAGTAATACAAGATGATTATCACCCCTCCGGCTTTTACCAACATTAATCCTTATCCCGGCAATCCTGCCGTAGATTTGGCGCGCCGGGAGAACTTAAAACGCGACATCATCGAGCCTGTGACTCAGGCCGAACGTGGTGCCGCCGAAAAAGGTGTTATTTCTGAAGATAAAAGCCGTAATCACAACACAACAAATGGTCACACCTACAGCGATGAAATTAAAAACCGTGGCACTGAGCTCAAACAAGCTATTGAAGGCCGGGGTGAAGAAAGTTCAGGTCGTGAACAAAATGGTGAAGGCGGTGGTAATAACCAAAACAATAGCCAGGGTAATTCACAAGACGGCTCAGCTGAGGAAAAACGTCAACAAGCCGCCGAACAACGTGAAATTGCCGAACTGAAAAAGCGTGACGCTGAAGTTAAAGCACACGAACAAGCCCATGCTTCTGTCGGCGGTCAATTGGCCGGCAGCCCAAGTTACAGTTATCAGACAGGCCCCGATGGTCAAAAATATGCTGTAGGCGGCGAAGTTAATATCGATTTAGCCGAAGTGCCTGGCGACCCACAAGCGACCATTATTAAAATGCAGCAAGTGAAAGCTGCGGCTCTGGCGCCAGCTGACCCTTCAGGTGCCGATCAGCAAATTGCCGCTGAAGCCAGCAGGCGGATTGTTGAAGCCCAGATTGAACTTGCCCAGGAGCTGTTGCCGCTAAACGACCCGCCGGCTTCTGACGGTGATTATGATGCTACAGCGGCTTTTGCCGAAATGACTGGCCGGGTAGATTTCAAAGACGAAGAGGCAACTGCTGGTTTAGTGTCTGACGATAACTTCAATACAACCAGCAAGCAGCAACAAGGCGACGCAGCAGCAGAACAAGACAAAGAGGAAAAATTCAGCCGCTACACAGCACCGGAAACCCGCTCTTTTACCAGAGACCCTGTGATGCAGTTGCGTAGTGATGTGATTGCCGGTTTTTATGCCCGCGCCACTATGCCTGCCGAAAGACCTTTGTTACAAAGCATCTGATAATCACCTTTGACTGTTCAGCCGCCAAAGGACAATTCCAAAAATAAAAACGCCGTCAGCAAGACGGCGTTTTTATTGTCGGTTTAAAACCTCTGCCAGAGCAGGTAGTTTTTTTACCTGATGTAGACGCTGGTTAGTCTAAAAATGTGAAATTTAATCACAGTCTTAGCAGCATCTGAATCAACCCAAAACCATTATTATTTTTTCAGCTTGGCAAGGGCAGCGGCAAAAGCGTTGCCCATAGCGGCATTGCCGTTATCCACAGTTTTGGCAGCTTTTGGTGCTGCTTTGTGAGAACCGCCAGAGCCATTAGCTTTGCTGTTGTCTTTGGCCATACCACGGGCTTGTGGTTGTTCATCCATCCGCATAGTCAAAGCAATACGTTTACGGTCAGCTTCTACTTCCAGCACTTTTACCTTCACAATGTCACCGGCTTTAACCACCTGATGTGGGTCGCTGACAAATTTGTCGGTTAAAGAGGAAATATGCACCAAACCGTCCTGATGTACACCGATATCCACAAAAGCACCAAAGTTAGTGACGTTGGTAATCACACCTTCCAGTAACATGCCCGGTGTTAAATCTGACAGTTTTTCCACCCCATCTTTAAAGTTGGCGGTTTTAAACTCAGGGCGCGGGTCGCGGCCAGGTTTATCCAGTTCTTTTAAAATATCGCTGATGGTTGGAATACCAAAATGTTCATCGGCAAATTCGGCTGGGTTAATGCTTTTTAAGAAACTGCTGTTGCCAATAATTTCAGGCACTGATTTTTGGTGTTTGCTGACAATTTTTTCCACCAGAGGATAAGCTTCCGGATGCACAGAGGAAGCATCCAGCGGGTTCACACCATTGCTGATGCGTAAAAAACCAGCGGCCTGTTCATAGGCTTTAGGACCAAGACGCGGCACTTTTAATAAATCTTTACGCTGCATAAAACGGCCATTGCTGTCGCGGTACAACACAATATTTTGTGCCAGTGTTTTATTGAGCCCTGCAACCCTTGCCAGCAGCGGCACCGAGGCGGTATTTAAATCTACCCCAACGGCGTTTACACAGTCTTCCACCACAGCATCCAGTGATTTAGTCAGCAGGCTCTGGTTCACATCGTGCTGATATTGGCCAACACCAATAGCTTTAGGTTCAATTTTTACCAGCTCAGCCAATGGGTCCTGTAAACGGCGGCCAATTGAAACGGCGCCACGTAACGACACGTCTAAATCAGGGAATTCCAGCGCAGCCAGCTCAGAAGCGGAATACACAGAAGCACCGGCTTCCGACACCATCACTTTAGTCAGGCGCATTTCCGGCAGCATTTTTATCACGTCGCCGGCCAGCTTGTCGGTTTCGCGTGAAGCTGTGCCGTTGCCAATGGCAATCAGTTCAACTTTAAATTGTTTGCAATAAGCGGCCAGGGTTTTCACCGACTTGTCCCACAAGTTTTGTGGTGCATGCGGGAATACAGTGCTGTTGGCCACCAGCTTGCCGGTTTCATCCACTACTATCACTTTTACGCCGGTACGAAGACCAGGGTCCAGGCCCAGAGTTGCACGCATACCAGCAGGGGCTGCCATTAATAGGTCTTTCATATTACGGGCAAAAACGGCGATAGCTTCAACTTCGGCTTTTTCGCGTAATTCACCCAGCAAGTCATTTTCCAGTTGCAGATGTAACTTCACCTTCCAGGTCCACTGCACCACGGTACGCATAAAAGCGTCACCGGCCCGGTTTTGCTGGCGCAGGTTAAAATGGCTGGCAATCATTTGTTCGCAATTAGCGTGCGCGTTTTCTTCATCAGCGTCGGGTTGCAATTGCAGGTTCAGCACACCTTCGTTGCGGCCGCGGAACATCGCCAGAGCGCGGTGGGAAGGTACGTTTTTCCAGGCTTCATTGTGAGAAAAATAATCGCGGAATTTTGCGCCTTCAGTTTCTTTACCAGGCACCATGCTGCTTTTCAGCACTGCATGTTGTGCTAAATGACGGCGTAATTTGGCAAGCAAATCAGCATCTTCAGCAAAACGTTCCATCAGAATATATTTAGCGCCATCCAGCACAGCTTTAATGTCGGCAAAACCGGCTTCGCTGTTGATATAAGCTTGCGCTGCAGATTCAGGTGCCAGATTTGGGTCGGCTAACAAGGCATCAGCCAGAGGCAACAAACCTGCTTCAATCGCAATTTGCCCTTTGGTGCGGCGTTTGGCTTTATAAGGCAGGTACAAATCTTCTAAACGGGTTTTGTTGTCGGCGGCCAGAATGTCTTTTTCCAGCTCTGGTGTTAGTTTGCCTTGTTCCTGAATGGTTTTTAAAATCACCAGACGACGCTCTTCCAGCTCACGCAAATAAGTTAACCGCTGATCCAGCAAACGTAATTGGGTATCATCCAGCCCGCCTGTCACTTCTTTACGGTAACGGGCAATAAAAGGCACAGTTGCGCCTTCATCTAACAAGGCAATAGCAGCGGCAACCTGTTCAGCACGTGCGGAAATTTCCAGAGCGATTTGTTTGACAATCAATGACATATTCTTATATTCCTCAAAGCCTGCAGCGGCAATTAATGCCAGTCGGCTGGATAACAACGCAGATGGCGGGTATTGTCTATCTTCAGCGACAAAAAATCCAATGTTGTTGCCTGCACTGAGGCAGAGCTGACAATTTTTCCGGTTAACAACAGATAAGAGCAGCAAGTGGCAAGAGCACAAGTGATTCATCAGGTAAAAACCAAGCTGGTCACCCGCGAGGGTTACAACGCATTAAAAGCGGAGCATGATCATCTTTGGTTAAAAAAACGGCCTGAAGTGACCCGTATTGTCAGCTGGGCAGCCAGTTTGGGCGACCGCTCAGAGAACGCAGATTATACCTTTAACAAAAGGCTGCTTCGGCAAATAGATAGTCGAATCAGGTATTTACGTAAGCGTCTGGATGATTTAAAAATAGTCGATTTTGCGCCTGAACAAGAAGGCAAAGTGTTTTTTGGCGCCTGGGTTGAAATTGAAGATGACACAGGTGCCAGCCTGAAATTTCGGATTGTCGGGCCTGATGAAATTTATGGCCGCAAAGATTACATCTCGATTGACGCGCCAATGGCCCGTGCTTTGTTAAAAAAACAGGTGGATGATGCTTTTGTGGTGCAAACACCGGCTGGTGCCAAAGAGTGGACTGTAAGCCATATTTTTTACCCCAAAGCGGGTAGTGAAGTGTTACCGGATTGGGCCGGTCGTTCGCTGGACGAACTGGAAGCATCAGAGCTTGATGATGAAGAAGAGGCAGCGCCCGAATAGTGTTTTGTGAACACCAGACATACATCAGACAAACAGCAGCCCAGGCCTATCAGCTGAGCTGCTGTTGTTTGCCAGACAGATTACAAAAAGCAAATGCAGCTTAATTTAGCCGCTCCAGCAACAAGGCAATGCCCTGACCACCGCCAATACACATAGTTACCAGCGCAAACTGGCCGTTGATACGCTCCAGTTCATGTAATGCCTTGATAATTAAAATAGAACCTGTGGCACCCACCGGATGCCCCAATGCAATAGCACCGCCATTGGGGTTCACTTTGCTGTTATCAAAACCCAAAGTACGACTGACCGCTATCGCCTGGGCGGCAAAAGCTTCGTTCGATTCAATGACGTCTAAATCTGCCACCGACAAACCGGTTTTTTGCAGCAGTTGTTGTACTGCTGGTATAGGGCCAAGCCCCATCAGCTCCGGTGCTACACCGGCAAATTTATAACCTCTGAGCCTGGCTCTGGCTTTCAGGCCATGACTGTCGGCAAACTGACGGGTACTGAGTACCAAAGCGGCAGCTCCATCGTTCAGACCAGAGCTGTTGCCTGCTGTCACCACACCTTCTTTAGCAAAAGCCGGTTTGAGCGCCGCCAGACTCAAAAGGCAGGTATCAGAGCGCGGATGTTCGTCCTGATCAAATACAAAACTGGATTTACCGCTTGTGACAGTCACAGGTTCGATTTGACTGGCAAAATAACCGGCATTAATTGCCGCAGTGGCACGCTGTTGGCTTTGCAGCGCAAATTCATCCAGTTCTTGCCGGCTGATTTGATACTGAGCTGCAATATGTTCTGCCGTTAAACCCATATGACCACTGCCAAAAGGGTCAGTCAGAATGCCTAAAGTTAAATCGGTCAGGGGCGCAGCGCCCATGCGTAAACCAGTACGAATGCCAGGCAGCAGATAAGCACCACGGCTCATCGACTCGGCGCCACCGGCCAGTGCCAGCTGACTGTCGCCCAGCATTAACATCTGAGCTGCTGAAATCACCGACTGCACGGCCGAGCCACAAAGCCGGTTCACGTTCATCGCGGCTGAACTTTGGGCTAAACCGGCATTTAACGCTATATGGCGTGCCAGATAAGCATCCTGTGGTGCAGTGGTAATAATATGGCCAAACACAGCGTGGTCGATAGCGGTAGCGTCCACTCCTGCTTTATCGATAGCGGCTTTGGCAGCAAAAGTGCCAAGTTCGGCCGGGCTCAAACCGGACAGGCTGCCGCCAAAACTGCCAATGGCGGTGCGGGCGCAACCAAGGATCAGAATATCTTTTATGGCCGTCATTTTAAGACTCCGGCTGCTGTGGTGCTGATGGAGTGACGGGCAGCGGCCAGCCGGTTTTCAGATGTAAATCCCGTTGTGGATAAGGGAAGCTGATGCCATGTTTTTTAAATTGATGCCAGATGGCTCTGTTAATATCGGATTTGACGGCGCCGCGGCCATTTTCTAAATCGGCTATCCAGACTCTGAGCTGCAAATGAATACCGTTGTCAGCAAAGTTCAGCAGGCGGATGGTGGGTTCAGGATCTTTCAGTACACGGGGCGAAGCAAAAGCACATTCCAGCATGAACGCCATGGCTTGTTCCGGATCGTCGTTGTAACTCACTTGTACGTCGATATCCAGCCGCACATTGGGGTCGGCGTAACTCCAGTTAGTCACTTCGTTAATAATCAAATGTTCATTTGGAATAAGCGAATCCACACCCTGACGGTTCCTGAGTACCACATAACGGGCATTCAGTTGTTCCACCCGGCCAAAATTTTCCCCCACTGTAATAAGATCTCCCGGCTTTACGCTGCGGTCCAGTACCAGAATAAAACCACTGATAAAATTCGACGCTATACGCTGTAAACCCAACCCCAGACCAACACCCAAAGCACCACCAAACACGGCCAGCGAACTCATACTGATGCCGGCGGCGTTTAGCGCCACTAAAAAGGCCACTGTCACCAGAAAAAACTTACTGAATTTGACTAAACCCACCTGCATGCTGGGGCTGATGTTGCGCGACTTTTTTACCCTCTGATTAATAATTTCCGCCAACCACAACGAAATGGTAAAGGCGGCTGTAACCAACATGATCAGTTCCAGCACCATCAATAAAGAAATGCGGGTAGAACCTATGGTCAGGGCTATCTGATCGATTAAAGCGCGGGTGGCGGGCAACCAGCCGACTAAATGCAACACCAGCACCAGCCAGATCAGAGTGGAAATAAGAGGTTCCAGCGTTTTTAGCAAAGGGCTCGACAAAAAAGCTTTACGCAGCATATACACCAGTAGCCTGATAGCACCAAGTGCCAACGCAAAAGGTTGCAGCAACTGTAAAACTGCGGCCTTAAAGTCAAAATTCAGCATCACTTCAGCGGCCAGCCACAAAAAAAACGCCATAAAAAACGGGAAAAAAATCCGTTGTGAACTGCGGATGGCGACATGGCGCAAATGACTGCGGCCATCGTCAATCAGCCGTTGTTGTAGCAAATGATTCAGCCACCAGCCGCAGGCGGTCAGCACTGCGATAATGCCAAGTTGCAGCAGAAAATTAGGTTGGGACAAAAAGCCCTGAGTGTTTTGCCAAAGTTTGTCGAAGAAGTTCATTATCAGGTGTCATTCAAAAAGCAGAAAACTGTCGTTACCTTAGCAAAAATACCAGCTTAAATCTGCTGTTAAAATACCGCTGTGGGCAGCTTGTTCAGCCGATTTTCAGCAATAACAGCTAGATTCAACACACAAACTCAAATGGAGCCTGTGATGAAAAAACTGCTGTTTATGATGTTATTGCTGCCGATAGCGGCCAAGGCAGCAGACCGGGAAGAGGTATATCAACAATGTCTGTTACAACATGCAGCTAAAGCCCAGCTGCCCGAAGTGTGGCACTGGGTAAAAAAATCCTGTCATCAGCTGCACCGTGAATTGGTGGTGATGCCCGACAAAAAAGCCTTTCATCAATGTGTGTTGCAGCATTTACCCGCGGTGGAGCTGGCAGAAGTGGTGCCGGATGTAGTGCATGCCTGTGCCAATCAACATAATTTCAGAAAATAAAATTTATTTTAAATCATGTGCTTAATAAAATTTTGTCAGATTTTATTTGTTGTCATCTACGTGTAACAAAAATCTGCTAGCTGATTTGCCGGGCAGTTGGCTATAGTCAGAACACAGACCAAGCCAGAGGGTAGCAAGATGAAGAAAAATACACTGTTAGTTGGCGTGGCGACTTTGGCACTTTTGCTTACCGGTTGCAGCACGCTTGATCAAAATTATGCTTATGTCGTTGACCAGGAACAGGTAAACAAAGCGGAAAATTCACAACGTCAGCATCGCCAGGTAGCGCATGTGGTGTGGGTGAATCCACCGCTGAAAAAAGTCAGCAGTGCCGATCTGCCAAAACCCTGACGGCTCCGGCCTTATCAGAAACGATTTGTAACACCAAAACCCGCAATGTGTTTTCGACCTTGCGGGTTTTTCGTTTATAGTGAGAAAAAACCGCATCCAAGGTAACTCACTATGCAGACTCAGGAAACGACCAAAATTCTGGTGGTTGATGATGACATGAGATTACGTTCTTTATTGGAACGTTATCTGGTGGAACAAGGTTATATCGTCCGCACTTCAGCCAATTTTGAACAAATGACCCGGTTGATGGAAAGGGAAAATTTCCATTTATTGGTGCTGGATTTAATGTTGCCTGGCGAAGACGGTTTGTCGATTTGCCGTAAATTGCGCCAACAGGAAAACGAAATTCCTATCATTATGCTGACCGCCAAAGGCGACGAAGTGGATCGCATTATTGGCCTTGAAATGGGCGCTGATGATTATCTGCCCAAACCTTTTAACCCACGTGAATTGCTGGCACGTATCCGCGCTGTGCTGCGCCGTAAATCAAAAGAACTGCCTGGCGCACCCACTCAGGAAGAAACCATGGTCAAGTTCGGACCTTTTAGCTTTAACCTGGCGACTCGTGAAATGCGCCGTGGTGACGAGCTGATGCCGCTGACCAGCGGTGAATTTGCGGTGCTTAAAGTGCTGGTCAGTCATGCCCGCGAACCTTTGTCGCGCGACAAGCTGATGAATATGGCGCGTGGTCGTGATTATTCGGCGATGGAGCGGAGTATTGATGTGCAGGTGTCCAGACTGCGTCGTATGATTGAAGACGATCCGACCAATCCACGTTATATCCAGACGGTCTGGGGTTTGGGTTATGTGTTTGTGCCAGATGGTGTTGCCAGCTAAATGAGACTGTTGCCGCGCAGTGCCTTTGGTAAAACGGTATTTTTGATTGGTTTTTTATTGTTGATCAATCAGCTGGTGTCGTATTTTCTGGTGGCTGTTTATGTAATTCAACCCAGCCTGCAACAAACTAACCATTTAATTGCCAAGCAAATTAAAGTGGTTTTTATCGATGTGGGTCACACTAATCCAACCTTGTCGGCTGAAATTACCGAACGTTTCCAGCAAGCCACCGGCATTGAGGTTTATCGGCAGCATGAGGCCATGTTGCATGGCCTTGCCGACGCCACTTATTACCAGTACATCTCGGATCAAATGTCACGTGAACTGGGTGGCCCGGCCGAAGTACGCATTGAACAAAGTTTAAGTTTTGCTTTTTGGGTGCGTCCGCCTCAGGCACCGGACTATTGGGTACGCATTCCGCTGAGTGGCCTCAATGAAACCGACTTTAAACCGCTGCAGATTTATATTCTGTTGATTGGCTTTTTAAGTGTGGCCGGCGGCTGGTGGTTTGCGCGGCAGCTGAACAGGCCTTTGCAGGGTTTACAACAAGCGGCGCTCAGAGTGGGTCGTGGTGATATTCCAGAGCCTTTGCCTGAAGTGGGTTCCAGCGAAATTATTGCGGTAACCCGCGCTTTTAATCACATGGCCAAAGGCATTAAACAGCTGGAAAAAGACCGGGCTTTATTAATGGCCGGGGTTTCCCACGATTTACGCACACCGCTGACCCGCATCCGGCTTGCCAGTGAAATGATGAGTGAACCGGACAGTTGGATTAGGGATGGCATCGCCAATGACATCGACGATATGAACGCCATTATCGACCAGTTTATTGATTACATCCGCCACCACAAAGAAGAGTCGCTCACTGAAGAAGATTTAAATCTGCTGGTCAGTGAACAAATCAGTGCCGAACGTTTGCAGCAACGGGATATTCAAACCGAACTGGCGGTGAATTTACCGCTGGTACCGCTTAGGCGTATTGCCATTAAAAGGGTGCTGACCAACCTGATTGAAAACGCTTTTAAATATTCCGACGGCGCCATTGAAGTTCGTACCGGTTTTGAAAAAGGGAGCCAGCGGGTTTATGTGCAGGTGCGCGACCACGGCCCAGGCATTCCGGAAGCACAAATGGCGCAGATGTTTGAGCCTTTTACTCAGGGCGACAGCGCCCGGGGCAGCGCAGGGTCTGGTTTGGGTTTGGCTATTATCAAAAAAATTGTGGATATGCACAGAGGTGAAATCACCTTACATAACCATGCTTTTGGTGGTTTAGTGGCGACTGTGTATTTGCCGCTGAAAAACAAAGCCGGCAGCACTAAAAACTGATATTGCTGAATTACAGACATAAAAAAATCCGCCAATTGGCGGATTTTTTTATTAAAGCCGGTTACCCGGCTTTACAAGCTTATTAAGCTTTTGGACCTGCATTGCGAATGGCTTCAGAAACGTCGTATTTCTTGAAGTTATTGGCAAATTCAGCGGCCAGTTTGGCAGCGAATTGGTCGTATTGTGTTTTGTCAGCCCAGGTATCACGTGGATTTAACAGCTTGCTGTCAACACCAGGAATAGCAACAGGTACGTTCAGGTTCAGCTGTGGCAGGTGGATAGTTTCCACTGTCGCCAGCTCGCCCGATACGATAGCGTCAATAATGGCGCGGGTGGTCGGGATGTCAAAACGTTTACCTACACCGTGTGGACCGCCGGTCCAGCCAGTGTTTACCAGGTACACTTTACTGCCAAATTCACGGACACGTTTGATTAAAAGCTCAGCGTAAACGCCGGCCGGACGTGGGAAGAATGGGGCACCAAAACAAGTAGAGAAGGTGGATTCAATGGCAGCAGTAGAACCAATTTCAGTTGAACCTACTTTGGCAGTGTAACCACTTAAGAAGTGATAAGCTGCTGCTTCTTCTGACAACACAGAAACCGGTGGTAATACACCAGAAACGTCACAAGTCAGGAACACCACAGCACGGGGTTCACCGGCGCGGTTAGCCAGCACACGTTTTTCCACATGGGCTAACGGGTAAGCGGCGCGGCTGTTTTGTGTCAGGCTGGCGTCTTTGTAGTCTGGCGTGCGGTTAGCGTCCAGTACCACGTTTTCCAGAATGGTGCCAAAACGGATGGCATCCCAAATTACAGGTTCGTTTTTCTTCGACAGGTCGATACATTTAGCGTAACAACCACCTTCGATATTAAATACGCTGCCTGGTGCCCAACCATGTTCGTCGTCGCCAATCAGGTTGCGTTTTGGATCTGCAGATAAAGTTGTTTTACCAGTGCCTGACAAACCAAAGAATAAAGTGGTATCGCCATCGTCACCGACGTTGGCTGAACAGTGCATTGGTAATACACCTTTGGCCGGTAACAGGAAGTTCTGCACAGAGAACATGGCTTTTTTCATTTCACCGGCATAACGCATGCCTGCTAACAGCACTTTGCGGTCAGCAAAGTTGATCATCACAGTACCGTCTGAGTTGGTACCGTCACGGGCCGGATCACAAACAAAACCTGGTACGTTCAGAATTTGCCATTGGGCTTTGTTGGCGGCATTCCAGTGGGCTGGCGTAATAAACAGGTTTTTGGCAAACACGTGTTGCCATGCAGTTTCAGTGGTTACTACTACTGGCAGGTAATGTTCCGGATCTGCACCAACTTCCAGGTGAGACACAAAGTGTTCACGGTCGGAAATATAATGTGCTGCTTTGTCCCACAAAGCGTTAAATACTTCAGCTGCAACTGGCTGATTCACGTTACCCCACTGAATATCTTGTTCAGTGGTCGCTTCCTTCACGATATAACGATCTTTTGGTGAACGACCGGTGCGAACACCTGTTTTCACGACTAAAGCGCCGTTATCGGCCAAAATTCCTTCCTGACGGCGAATGGCGTGTTCGACCAGATCGGCCACAGTTAAATCGACGTGACGAACAGTTTGAGCGGTCATTATCAGCTGACTCCTTGGGGGTACAGAGTTTGTGTTGTAGGCGGTAAATGATTTCAGCGCATTCTACTGCAAAAGCAGAAAAACGGCGACAGGATATTGTAGAAAAAGCCTAAAAAAAGCGCGGTATGCAAAATCTCAGGCGATAAATTGCATGAATATGCAATTTAGCTGTCTGGATATCTGTTGCTCTGCATTGAGGGTTACGAAGTTGCTTTCAGGTCGGAGCAGTTAAAATGAAATTTGAGATCAAAAGCCGGTCTGGCCACCGGCTTTGATGACTGACGGTGCAGGAAACACCGTCAGCCGCATTTATTAAAAATTACGTGCCAGCTGCACCAGCGCATTGGCATCAAAATGATAAGTGGTGTTGCAATATTCGCAGCTGATATCCAGTTTACCTTCGGCAATATGTTCTTCAATGGCGGCCTGGCCCAGGCTGATAATGGCTGCTTCACATTTGTCGCGTGAACAACCACAGACAAATTCCACTTTTTGTGCCGGGAACAATTCCACCACTTCCTGATGGAACAACCGGTACAACATATCTTCCGGTGCCAGTTCCAGCAGTTCTGTTGCTGTGATGGTGTCGGTCAGTTGCTCCAGCTCCGCAAAATCCAGCTTGGCTTTGTCCTGATCCACCGGCAACACCTGTAACAATAAACCGGCCGCTTTATTGTGGGCTTCAGTGATGTCGGTGTGCAGATAAATGCGGGTTGGCAGTTGTTCCGACTGGTTAAAATAAGCTTCCAGAGTTTCAGAAAGGCTGGTGCCGGTAATAGGAATCACACCCTGATAACGTTCACCCTGCTCCGGAGTGACAGTGACCAATAAAAAGCCCTGGCCTATCAGTTCATGGAAACTGTCGCCTGTAACTTCACTTTGCATCCGCACCACACCGCGGAATTGCTGTTTGTTATTGCCATTCACCGCAGCAAATTTCACCGGACCATCACCCTGAATCTGTACCGCAATCTGGCCTTCAAATTTTAAGGTGGCGGTTAATAAACTGGTGGCCGCGACCAGTTCGGCCAGCAGTTGTTTCACCGGATGGGCATATTGGTGATTTTGCAGCATCAGATCCAGGCTGGCAGCCACCTGCACAATTTCTCCACGCACATCTTTTTCGCGGAATAAAAAACGGACCAGTTGATCAGATTGACTCATAACACCCTCATTGTTGCGATTTGAGCAGCAATAATTGCCGCCGCATTTTTTTGTCTGGTTTGCTGTCCGGATGGGGCGCAAACAACAAATTCAGTTTGCGAAGTTCGGCACGCTCTGCTCTGAGTTGTACACTTTCAGCGGTTTCTTCATAGAGCTGCTGTGCCAGCGGCGCGGCCAGACGTTGTTCAGATAAAGCCCGCACTATCACGGTTTTTTCATCTGTACCCTGTGCCAGTTTAATAGTGGCGCCAAGTTCCACAGCTTTGCTGGCCTTACAACGTTGGCCATTATACTGAACTTTACCACCATCAATCATGTCTTTTGCCAGACTGCGGGTTTTATAAAAACGACAGGCCCACAACCATTTATCTAAACGTAATACGGCTGTGGTATTGTGCGGATTTGCGGTAGAGTGTGACATCAGAGTCTCCCGAAAAAACTGGCGCGACCTTAGCATAAAGCTTAGCTTGCCTCCAGTTGTGACTTGTTATCATTTGGTAAATTTTCAGGCTGCTCTTGTTGATACCTGAGCAACTGAGTAAGATGAATTTTGGTTAAAAAAAAGAATTAGAAAACGATGAATTGGCCCTCTATCTCCCGACATGAACTTCCTGCCGAGCTGATGCGTCTTTACCAGCGGGTGCCGGTGAAACAGCTGAATATGCTGTTTTCTGTCGGTCTGGTGTTGTTGCTGGCCTGGCTGGCAGCCCGACTCAGCTGGATGTTGTGGCCTGCGCCTGTGGTTACGGCAGTGCAGCCACTCAGTAGTCACACCGCAGCTTCGCAGCAGTCGCCAGCCATTGATGCTTTGTTGGCAGCTCACCTTTTTGGTGAATATCAGGCCAAAGCTGAAGCCGCCCCCACGCCGGCGCCTAACCCTACCGATGCACCCAAAACCAGCCTGAACTTAAAACTGACAGGTGTAGTTGCCACTAAAAAGAAACCGGAACAAGGCACTGCCATTATTGAAAGTAATGGAGTAGAGCAAGTGTATGGGGTGGATGAACAGATTGAAGGTACCAGCGCCAGTTTAAAACAAGTGCTGGAAGATCGGGTGTTGTTAAACGTGTCGGGCCGATTTGAAACCCTGATGCTGGACGGTCTTGAATATCAGCAGCTGAGTGCGGAAAACAGCGCTTATAACGAAGGTGAACTACAAGAAGTGCAGGCCGTGCCTGAACCTATGGAATACAGCCCGGCGCAGCAGGACATTGCCGCTATGCGCCGTGAAATGCTGGCAGAACCCGCCAAACTCTTTGATTACATTCGTATTACGCCGCGTCATCGCAACGGCCAGATGTATGGTTATGCGCTGACACCAGGCAAAGATCCGGAATTATTTGCCCGCATGGGGCTGATGCCAAATGACGTTGCTATTGAGATTAACGGTGTGCGGCTGAACGACATGCAACAGGCTTATGGCCTGATCAATGAATTACGTGAGGCCAAAGAAGCCTCGATTAAAGTGGAACGTGACGGTGAGATTAAAGATGTTTTGTTTAGTCTGTCACAATAACAATCAGCTAATAATGGTTCACTCCTAATGAATTTAAAGTCTATCCGTCGTCCGGCGTTGTTGTCGTGGCTGGGCGCAGGTGCTCTGGCCCTGCTTAGTTTTTTCAGTGCTGCTGTTGAATATCAACCAAATTTTAAAGGCACTGAAATTAATGAATTTATTAACATCGTTGGCAAAAACCTGAATAAAACCATTATTGTCGACCCGCAAGTGCGTGGCCGTATTAATGTGCGTTCTTATGAAATGCTGAACGAAGCGCAGTATTACCAGTTTTTCCTGAACGTATTGGAAGTGTACGACTTCTCAGTGGTTGAGATGAAAAGTGGTGTGCTCAAAGTAGTGCGGCAAAAAGACGCCAAAATGTCGAATATCCCGGTAGTGGGTGACGGCAATGGTGGCATCGGTGACGAAATGGTCACCCGGGTGGTGCAGGTAAAAAACGTTTCAGTGCGTGAACTGGCACCTTTATTACGTCAGTTTACCGATCAGGCCGGTGGTGGCCATGTGGTGAACTACGACCCGTCCAACGTTATTATGATGACGGGCCAGGCCGAAGTGGTAAACCGGCTGGTCGACATTATCCAGCGGGTGGATAAAGCCGGTAACCAGGATATTGAAATTATTAAGCTTAGTTTTGCCTCCGCCGGCGAAGTGGTGCGCATACTGGACAATATCTATAAAAAACAAGGGCAAGGCGACCAGCCGGAATTTTTAATTCCCAAAATTGTGGCCGATGAGCGCACCAACAGCGTGATAGTGTCCGGTGAGTTACAGGCGCGCCAGCGGGTGGCTGAAATTGTTAAACGACTGGACGCTGAGCAGGAAAATCAGGGCAACACCAGAGTGTATTACCTGAAATACGCCAAAGCAGAAGACTTAGTCAAAGTGTTACAGGGTGTCAGTAATTCTATGGTGGCGGCAGCTGCAGGTCAAAGTGCAGGTCAGGCGGCCGGTCAGACTGCTTCACGCAGCAACAGCCGTGGTGATGTCAGTATTGAAAGCCATGCCGAAAGTAACTCTGTGGTCGTCACAGCCCAGCCCGATATGCTTCGAAGTCTGGAAGATGTGATTCGCCAGATTGACGTACGCCGTGCTCAGGTGCTGGTTGAAGCCATTATTGTGGAAATTGGTGAAACTTCAGGTATTAACCTGGGGGTGCAATGGATTAGCGAAACCGGTGGTATGCAGCAGTTTACCAATGCCGGTATGCCAATTTCGACAGTGGCTGCCGGCGCAGCAGCTGTTGGCCGTACGCAAAAAGGTACTGAAACAACAGTAGTGGCGCCTGACGGCACCAAAACCACCACTAAAACACCAGATCAAGAACCTGATTACACCACTATTGGCCAGGCGCTTTCCGGTGTAAACGGCGCTTTGCTTGGTATTGTTAAAAACGACTGGGGCGCTATTTTACAAGCCGTTACCAGCGACAGTAATTCCAATATTCTGGCCACACCACACCTCACTACGCTGGATAACCAGGAATCGTATTTTATTGTGGGTGAAGAAATTCCAATTAAAACCACCACCAGCCCGGGTCAAGGCGGCACCAACCCCTTTACCACCCTGGACCGGCTGGAAATTGGTATCAAGCTTAAAGTCACCCCACAAATTAACGAAGGCAACGCCGTTAAGCTGACGATAGAGCAGGAAGTGTCGGGCCGTGCCGGTGAAATTGAAGGCAACCCTATTGTCAGTAAAAGAGAAATTAAAACCACAGTGATGGCCGAAGATGGCGCTACTGTGGTGCTGGGTGGTTTAATTGACGAAGACGTGCAGGAAAGTGAATCCAAGGTGCCGCTGCTGGGTGATATTCCGCTGATAGGCCAGTTATTCCGCTCTACTAAATCGGAAAAGAAAAAACGTAACCTGATGGTATTTATCCGCCCAACCATTATGCGTGAAGGTGGTGTGATGAACGAAGTCAGCCAGCGTAAATACAACTATATGAGAGCACAGCAACTCAGCGCACAGGATGATGGCATTAAGTTAATGCCAAATACCGACAAACCTGAAATGCCGGTATGGGGCCAGGACCGTACCCTGCCACCGGAAATTCAGCAAAAACTCGATGCTATAGATCCGCTGAAGCAGGATGAAAAACCGCAGGAGCAAAACTAAATGGCTGATGTTGAACTGGAAGCAGTCAGCACAGGCCGGATCAGGCTGCCTTTTGGTTTTGCCAAACGTCATGGTGTGTTGTTACAGCCGCAGGGCGACAATTGGCTGTTGTTGATTAACCCCAACACCAATGCCGCCGCCATGCTGGAAGTACGGCGGGTGTTGTCGTTGCCTTTTGTGGTGCAAAAACTCAGCGCGGTAGAATTTGAAGCCATGCTGGAAGCGGCTTATCAGCGCGATTCCAGCGAAGCGCAACAAATCATGCAGGACATTGGCAACGAAGTGAATCTGGCTTCTTTGGCCGATGAAATTCCGGAAACCGAAGATTTATTAGAAAACGAAGACGACGCGCCCATTATTAAACTGATCAATGCCATGTTGGGTGAAGCGATAAAACTGGGTGCTTCCGATATTCACGTCGAAACTTTTGAAAAAGCGCTGGTGGTGCGGTTTCGCATCGACGGCATTTTGCGTGAAATGCTCAGGCCAAACCGCAAGTTATCCAGTTTGCTGGTGTCGCGTATTAAGGTGATGGCCAAACTCGACATCGCCGAAAAACGGGTGCCGCAGGATGGCCGTATTAGTCTGCGCATTGCCGGTCGTGCTGTGGACGTGCGGGTTTCTACCATGCCGTCAAGCCACGGCGAGCGGGTGGTATTACGTTTACTCGATAAAAACAATTCACACCTGAACCTGGCTGATTTAGGCATGACGCCATCAGTGCAGGACAGTTTTGCCAAACTGATTTTAAAACCACACGGCATTATTCTGGTCACTGGCCCAACAGGCTCGGGTAAATCCACCACTTTGTATGCCGGTTTAACCGACATTAATACCAAAGATCGGAATATTCTGACCGTCGAAGACCCTATTGAATATGAGCTCGAAGGTATAGGTCAGACCCAGGTCAATACCAAGGTGAATATGACCTTCGCCCGTGGTTTGCGGGCAATTTTGCGCCAGGACCCTGACGTGGTGATGGTCGGTGAAATCCGCGATTTAGAAACCGCGCAAATTGCAGTGCAGGCAAGTCTCACCGGTCACTTAGTACTCAGCACTTTACACACCAACACAGCTTCAGGCGCTATTACAAGGCTTGAAGATATGGGTGTTGAACCCTTTTTATTATCTTCCAGTTTGCTGGGAGTATTAGCGCAGCGACTGGTGCGTACCTTGTGTGTGCATTGTAAAGAAGCACACGAACCGGACAAAGAAGAACGGGCTTTGCTGGGCATCACCAAAAAAGACGGTCAGCAGATTTTCCGTGCTGTTGGTTGTGAACAATGTAACCAGACCGGCTACCGTGGCCGGACCGGTATTCATGAACTGATAGTGGTGGATGAACATTGCCGTGAGCTGATTCACAACGGCAAAGGTGAACAGTCCATTGAAAAATATGTCAGAAGCCAAAGCCCCAGTATCCGTCAGGACGGTTTTTCCAAAGTGTTGTTAGGTTTTACCACGCTGGAAGAAGTGCTGCGGGTAACCCGTGAGGATGCATAGTGGCGGCATTTGAATATCAGGCACTTGATGCAAAAGGCCGCAAAAGCAAGGGGGTGATGGAGGCCGATAACGCCCGTCACGCCAGGCAGTTATTGCGCGAGCAAAAGTTAACTCCGCTCAGTCTGGAGCTGGCGTCACAGCAGGAAAAAATGCTGGCCAGCGGCAAAAAGTGGTTTCAAAGTGGCATCAGCGCCAGTGATTTAGCGCTTATTACCCGTCAAATCGCCACTTTAGTGGAAGCTGCTTTACCTATTGAAAATGCCTTGCAGGCGGTAGCGGAACAATGTGAAAAACCGCGTTTGCAAAGCATGATGATGATGGTGCGTTCCAAAGTGGTGGAAGGTTACAGTCTGGCTGAAGGCCTGGCAGAATTTCCGCATGTATTTGACCATCTGTACCGCTCTATGGTGGCGGCCGGTGAAAAATCCGGTCATCTGGATGCTGTACTCAACCGCTTAGCCGATTACACCGAACAACGTCAGCATATGCGTAGCCAGATTATGCAGGCGCTGCTGTACCCGGCCATTCTGACCTTTTTTGCCGTGGCAGTGATCAGCATTTTGCTGGCGGCCGTGGTGCCCAAAATTGTCGAGCAGTTTGAACATATGGGCCAGAGTTTGCCTGGCGCCACTTTGTTTTTAATAGCGGCCAGTGACTTTATCCGCTCTTATGGCATTTTTGTGTTGCTGGCCTTGATGCTGGCGGTGATGGCGCTGAAAAAGGCGTTAAAAAAACCAGCGCTGCGGCTGAAATACGACAGATTGTTACTCAAAGCCGGCATGCTGGGTAAAGTCAGCAGAGGCCTGAATACCGCCCGTTTTGCCCGCACTTTAAGTATCTTAAACGCCAGTGCCGTGCCTTTATTGGAGGCTATGCGTATCAGCGCTGACGTGCTTGATAATACCTTTATGAAACAAGCCATTGGCGAAGCCACTTTGCGGGTGCGTGAAGGTACTTCTTTACGTGGTGCTTTGGATCAAACCAAACTTTTTCCACCCATGATGTTGCATATGATTGCCAGTGGTGAAAAAAGTGGTCAGCTCGACGGTATGCTGGAGCGGGCGGCCAATACCCAGGATCGTGAATTTGAAACTTTGGTGACAGTGTCGCTGAAGATATTTGAACCTGTGCTGGTGTCGGTGATGGCCGGCATGGTGCTTTTTATTGTGTTGGCGATTTTACAGCCAATTTTAGCCTTGAATAATTTAGTCGGAGGAGGTTAGCAAGATGCAACAGCAACGTGGTTTTACCCTGTTAGAAGTAATGGTGGTGATTGTTATTCTGGGCATTATTGCCAGTATGGTAGTGCCTAACCTGATGGGCAATAAAGAAAAAGCCGACCAGCAAAAAGTGGTGGTGGATATTCAGCAGCTGGAAAACGCGCTGGATTTATACAAACTCAACAACGGTTTTTACCCAACCACTGAACAAGGTTTGCAGGCGTTAGTGACCCAAGTTACCACTGAACCAGTGCCACGTTCTTTTCCTGAAGGTGGTTTTGTCAAACGTCTGCCAAAAGATCCGTGGGACGGTGAATACCAGCTGGCAAGCCCGGGTGAAATGGGCAAAATTGACGTCTATTCAATGGGCCCGGATCGTACAGCCGGTACCGAAGATGATATCGGCAACTGGAATCTGGACGGCGACAACGCCGATCAGCAAAACTAATGAAATTACGGCCGCCGGCGCAGGGTTTCACTCTGGTGGAAATTCTGCTGGTTATTTTGTTAATTGGACTGCTGGCGGCTTCAGTAGTCATTAGTTTTACCGGTGAAAGCCGCGATAAAAAGCTGGCAAAACAAACAGAACAACTACAGCTGCTGATTCAGCTGGCTTCTGAAACAGCCATGCTAAAACAGCAGGAACTGGGTTTGTATCTGGATGACGAAGGCTACAGGTTTATGCTGTTTAAAGACGAAAAGTGGCACAGCATCCGTGAACCTAAAGCATTACGCAGTTACAAATTTGCTGAGGGTATTGAGTTTGAGCTGGAGCTCGAAGGCCTGGAGTGGAGTGAAGGCAATTTGCTCAGTCAGGTTGAATGGCAGGAAGAAGACAAACTGTTTGAAGAAAACAGTTTTGATGAAATTGACGCTGCCAAAGCACGTGAAAAACAACTGGAAGACAGCAAAGACCCAAACAAAAAAGCCACTGCACCGCTAAAAACCGGTTTTGTTACCGAACCGCGCAAAAAAGGTGACCCGGCACAACCGCAGATTTTTATTTTATCTTCAGGTGAAATTACCCCCTTTTTATTAACTTTAAAAGAAAGTAGCGAAAATCCGGCATGGAAACAGCAGCTGAAGGCTGTATTTAGTATTCCGCTGGAGCGGGGCGAGGTGGAACTTGACCGCTAAATCACCACAAAAATTAGCCGCTAAGTCTGGCCAAAGTGGTTTTACCCTGATTGAACTCCTGGTGGCCATGGCTATTTTTGCCATCGCCGGCGTGGCAGTAATGCGCGCTACTACTGAACATATTCGGGCTGTCACTCAGCTGGAAGAAATGACTTTTGCCAGTTTTATTGCCGAAAATCAGTTGCAGCTGAACCGGTTGGAGCAAAAATGGCCGCCTGAAGCAAAAAAGCAGGGTGAAGTAAAAATGGCTAACCGCATGTGGTTATGGCAACAAAGCAGTCTGGAAACCGCAGATCCGAATTTTCGTCAGATCAAAGTAACGGTCAGTCCGCTGGAAGAGCCGGCAAGGGTGATTTATAGCCTGCAGACTTTTGTTGGCAAACCTGAGCGCGACAAAGAATGAGCCAACTGCAAATGGCAGCGCCAGGCCAAAGAGGTTTTACTTTTATTGAAATGTTGCTGGCAACCGCCATTTTTGCTTTGGTTGGGCTGGCATCTGTGGCTGTGCTGGATAGTGTGACCCGCAGTGACACAGCTTCACAGGCGGCGCTGGCACGGTTACAAAAGTTGCAGCAAGTGATGATGTTGCTGGAGCGGGACCTGTGGCAAATAGCGCCAAGGCAAATCCGGGTGAGTGGTGAAGCACCCAATAAAGTGATGTTGGCCGGTGTGCCAAATTGGCTGGAAAGTGACGATGATGGTGTGTCATTTAGTCATGCCGGCTGGACCAATCCCGGCATGATATTGCCACGCAGTGAAGTGCAGCTGGTTGGTTATCGTTTAAAAGAAAATAAACTGGAGCGGCTGTTTTATTTATTTCCTGATGCCGTGACCGGCACTGAACCACAAATCCAGCTGCTGCTTGAAGATATCGACAGTTTTAAAATCACCTATCTGGATCAGGAAGGCGCCTGGCAAGACAGCTGGGTACAGGAGAAGATGCCAAAGGCTTTAAAAATGGTGATTACCCAACAAAACACCGGTGAGTTTGAGCGTATTTTTACTTTACCTGCCGGGCTAACCCAATGAAAACCAGATTACTGCCGATGATTATGCCACGGCCACAGCTGATCACAGCCAAACGGCAACAGCGCGGAGTAGCGCTGATTGCAGTGATGATGGTGGTGGCGCTGGTGGTAGTGATTGCGGTCAGCATGAGCGGTCGCCTGCAGCTGCAGTTGCAGCGCCAATTGAACCTGATGGAAAGGCAACAGGCGTTATGGCTGGCGCTTGGTGCTGAAGAATTTAGCCGGCAGTTGATCAGAAGTTCAGCTGCGGGCAAAGACAGCGTTAATCTGAGTCAGCCATGGGCGGCCGAAGGCGCCACTTTCCCGGTGGAGCAAGGCAGTATCAGCGGAAAAATTACTGATTTACAAGGTTGTTTTAACTTAAATTCCTTGCAGCTGCCGCCGAAAACAGCTGGCGCACCTAACAGTGATGCTGAGCAAAATCGCAGCCCGGAGGGAGAGGTCGCTGGCGCGGATAAAACCGACGAACAGAATAAACCACAACAGCCAAGGCCGAATAACAACAGAACAGGCTTGGTGCAAACACCGGCGCAGCAAGCCATGCAAAGATTGCTGGAACAATCAGCCGCCGATTTATCGATGCCAGCTGAATATCTGGTGGCGCGTCTGACCGACTGGCTGGATGCAGACAATCAGCTGCAAAGTGCCGGTGGTGCGGAAGAAAACGACTATGCGGCACTTGAGTTTCCTTATTACAGTGCGAACAGTCTGATGGTCAGTAAGTCGGAGCTGCGGCAAATTCTGGATGTCACACCAGCTGATTATGCGCTGGTGGCGCCTTTGGTCTGTGTGATACCTCAGCAGTCGTTGTTGCAGCTGAATGTAAATACAGTGACTGAAGCCCAGGCTGCAGTGTTGGCTGGCATGATACCAGGCCTGGCTATTGATGACGCCCAGTCGTTAATTAATGGCCGGCCGGAAAAAGGTTTTGATAGTCTGGAGCAGTTCTGGGCCAGCAGCCAGTTGAGTGGTCTGGCGATACCAGAAGAAGTTAAAACCATGTTTAGTGTAAAGTCGCGTTATTTCCAGGCTGAGCTGACGGTACAGTTAGCAGACAGCAGTTTTAAATTGACCTCGGTATTTAAAGTTGATGACAATCAAGCAGTACAAGTGGTCGCTCGGCGCTTTGGAGGCCCAGGGTGAATGAACAACTGATAATCCGGCTTGGCAGTGTGGCCAATGCGCCGGTCGACTGGCTGGTCTGGTCGGCACTGAATGAAGAAATAATTGCCAGTGGCCGTTTAGCCGGCGCCGATGATTTGCCTGCGTTGGCGCAGCGTCTTGGCCAACGCCCTGTGGTGGCCTTAGTGCCGGCCTGTGATGTGGTGCTGAAAACTGTGCCTTTGCCAGGCAAACCTAATCGTCAGCTGCTGCAGGCGCTGCCTTTTATGCTGGAAGAAGATCAGGCCGAAGATATTGAGCAGCTGTTGTTGTTACAAGGCCAGACCTTGCAGCAGGACGGTCAATACAGTCAGCAAGTGGCCGTAGTGCGCCGTGCCATGATGGAGCAGTGGCTGGCCTGGTTACAACAAGCAGGTTTTAGCGTGCAGCGGATGGTGCCCGACGCTTTATTGTTGCCCGATGCTGAACTACCGCTGGTGATTGAATTGTCGGGTCAGTGGTTGTTAAAACAAGGGCC
This sequence comes from Rheinheimera sp., assembly GCF_030824435.1. GTDB lineage: Bacteria > Pseudomonadota > Gammaproteobacteria > Enterobacterales > Alteromonadaceae > Pararheinheimera. The sequence continues at coordinate 27,701 of NZ_JAVBXS010000020.1, read as the reverse complement.
ATGGCAAGTCAGTTGTATAGACGAGAGCTGGTGGCCGGATTATCTGGCGCTGCTGGCGTTACCGCTGGTATTAAGTTACAGCCCCTGGCCAGAAGCGGTATTACAACAACATCAGCTGGCGCCGGCCGAGTTGCCGCTGGCTTTGTTGGCAAGGCAGTTAAACAAAACTTCGTTTAGCTTGTTGCAGGGCGACTACGCACCGAAAAAACCACAAAACAAACATTGGCAACAGTGGCGGCTGAGTATTTCATTGGCAGCTGCTGTGCTGCTGTTGTATTTAAGCAGTGTTGGCCTTGAAAGCTGGTTATATCAGCGCCAGGCCACACAGGCCAGAAGTGCGGCAACCGAACTTTATAAAAGCAAATACCCCAATGAGCGTATTGTGAACCTGAAACGGCAGGTGGAACGTAAACTTGCGGCCAATGGCGGTGTCGACCCTAACCAGAGTCTGGTGGGTTTGTTGTCACAGCTGCAACCGCTGTTAGCACAACAACAAGGCTTAAATCTGGACAATCTGCGTTATGACAGCAAAAAAGCTGAACTGAGGTTTCAGGCCACTGCCGATGGTTTTCAGAGTTTTGAGCAGTTAAAAACCCAGTTACAACAACAGGGTTTTACTGTGGAGCAAGGCGCTTTAAGTAATATTGCCGGCAAAGTGCAAGGCACCATCACGATGCGGAGTAAAACATGAAACAATTTCAACTCTGGTGGGCGTCTTTGCAACAACGCGAGCAGCAGCTGCTGACAGGTGCTGCAGTTGTGCTTGGTATTGCCATCTTTTATGCGCTGATTTGGCAACCTTTGCATCAGGCCAGAATTGACCAGCAACTGGCGGCCAAAGGTGCGGCCGAACAGCTGCAATGGTTACAAAGCCAGTTACCAAAATTGTCGGTGGCAACCACAAGCAGCAAACCTCAGGGCAGTCTGACCGATGTGGTGTCACAAACCGCCAATACATACCAGGTGCAGGTCAGCCGGATGCAGCCGCAAAATGAGCAGTTGCAATTGTCGCTGGAGGATTTGCCTTTTGATCAGTTGTTACGTTGGCTGCATGACTTGCAATATCAGCAGGGTGTGACGCTGGTGCAGCTGGATATAGCGCAAAGCGAAGTGCCGGGGCAGGTGCGGGTGCGTCGTATGGTGCTGGAATAATGACCTTTGTGTGTGCTTTGTTGCATTCAGGCGCAATAGCCAACAGCCGCTTCACGACGTCTGCTCACAACATACAAACACAGATAACAACAGCTGGGAAAAGTTAGTACAGATGAAAAAATCGATGTTATGGGCTTTGGGTATTACCGCCTATCTGCTATTTGCGCTGGTGCTGACACCGGCCAATGTCTGGCTAAAACTAGTGACTTTACCTGCAGATGTGCAGCTTGGCCCTGTGACAGGCACCTTGTGGAGCGGGCAGATTGCCGGCGTACAAAAAGCGCCGTTTTATCTGCCACAACTCAGCTGGCAGTTACAGCCGTCGTTATTATGGCGCGGTAAATTAGGCCTGAAGATGCAAGGTGGTAACCTGCGTGACAGCAATTTGCCTTATCTGGCGGTGCAGGCAGAGTTGGGTGTTGGTCAGCTGTTGTTAAACAACTCAACCATCAGGTTGCCGGTTGCCCCAATAATACCGCAATTACAGTTGCCAATGCCGGTGGATGCCAGCGGCGCTATAGTGCTGAACTTAAAAGATTTTGTGTTAGGCCAACCTTATTGTGCCGCGCTGGATGGCAAGGCCAGCTGGCAACAGGCTAAATTTAAAACACCAACCGGCTGGATTGATTTGCAGGCAATAGACGCGGTGCTTAACTGTGACAACGGCAATATCAGTTTGCAAACCACAGCAGATAACCCGCTGGGTTTATTGGTAAAAGCCGATATTTTACAAGGCAGTTACCAGATTGCCGGCACGCTGAAACCAGCGGCCTCCATGCCAAAAGAAGTGCACCAGGCCATGCAGTTTGTCGGCCAAGCCGACGCCGAAGGCCGTTTCCCGTTAAAGCTGCAAGGCCGGATAGGGCAGTAGGTTTTGCAGCAGGCGCTGCCGGATAAGGGCAGCGCTTTGGTGTTGTTGCTTTTGGTTGGTGTGGCGCTGGTAGGCGTTAGTGGCTGCGATAAAGCGGGTATTGCACGCATCACTTTCGGCAGTAACTAAAATTCTCTCGTTCTGCAGTTCTGCCTGCTGAAGTTGGCAGTTGAAGTTTACTGGCACAGCTAAGGTTAAACCGGCAGGGCGCGAACCACCACCGGCAACTACTACGTTCGCCCGTTCGCGCCTCCCGCGCTCACTCTTGAATGCTCACTCCGCAGCTCCCGGTGTTGGTTTGGGGGTTAGTTGGGAATGTTTGTTTTGAAGCATTACCGCTTGAACCGTGTGTTATGTGCTTGGCCCCTAAATGTCCCTAATAAAGAAGCTAAACAATGCGACAAACCCTAATACATAGGGAAACAGAATGTCCAAAGACTCTCTGTACTTTAAAATGGCTTCTAATTGGTAGCGCGCTTCAAATTTTAATAAAATAAGAAAGTCTTTACGTTGCCATGTTTCACTGTACTTATTAAGTTCGATGTTAGAATCATAATAATAATCACCATGAATTTCATCATGCCCAGAGCATTGATAAACCAGATTCCTTTTAAAGATTCTTGCCACCTCATATTTAAGATCTTGTATGCCAGGTTCATCACCAGGCCAAACATCAATACGCTTGCTAAGTAGTCCTGAAATAGCTTCTTCTTTAGGTGTATATTGAAATATTTTGTAGTCACTAATCATTCTTTTTGACCAAAATGAAAATAGCAAATCGTGATAGGATTTCGCGTAGGCATAATATCTAAGAAGCATGAAAGATATTGATATAAAAAATAGATAAATAAGGTTCTTGTGCCGTGTAAATTTTATTTTAAATATTAATGTATTAGCTTCTTGCAACGATGCTCCTGAGATGTTTAAAGCGATAAATATCACAGACAGACTAACTAGTATTCTAGGTTTAGAAATAAGCCCTTCATCAGCATCTAATTTCTCTCTAAAATCATTAATATCCATTCTTTATAATTATCTCCAAATTGCGCTCATAAATTGGGTAGCACATAACGCTCCTGTATAACGGCAAGCGTAGCGAGTCTCGCGGCGAAAGGTGCGAACTGCTACGGCTTGTTGGCTCTACTCACAATGACCTCAACAAGTCAGACACAGATGCATCTAGCACTTGCCATGATGTGCGGCAAGTTGCTCCATCAAAGTCTGCGCGAATCGACACTGCTTGCCATGGATGGACGATGTTTCGGGACTCTCGCAGCGCATGACCAAACTTGCCCCTATCCGTTTTGATCCAACCCGCGTCAGTCGCAACATCAATAAGCGAGTTGAGCGTCCAATCCGGGATTGCAACGGCTTTACCATTCTTGTCTTTTGGAGCGCGGCGAGATTGGTAAGCAACAGAAGCAGAGAGCTGAGCTCGAGCGAGCAATAAGCCTTCAAGTATACTGCCCATCAAAATTACAGCAGACGTAAACGCCTCAACGTGAACGCACTTCTGAGCTTCGCGCCAGCGTCGATTTATTTCTTCAGTGAGCCCAGGCATTGACGAAGTCAGTGCTGAGAAATCAGGGGGTGAATGGATAACCTTTTTAGGTTTTTCGAAAGCACCCGTGTCAGTGAATTTTATGGCGCTTTTGATATAGCCAGCCAACGCTTCTAGCCGGACACGTCGACTGTTTGCTTGGAAGTTTAGGTCGTTAGACATCGACTCGAGCAACGACTCAGGCAATCCGTCGATACCTTCCAGAACCATGCGTGCCTCTCGAACCTTTGCATCCACCTCGCGAAGTCCAGAGAAGTCGTTAGTTCTAGCGAAACCTCGACTATCCGATATCTCGGCTAGAGCCCCTCTTAGTAGATGAAGTGCTTGCCCTCTCTCCATGGTATAAGTCATATCCCCTTATTTAGCTGACAACTTAATAGAAGGAAAAACACCCGCAAGTGGGAAATTTTTATGCCTTCTATCCTGATTTTTATTTATCCCACCGTAAGACTCAAATACCTATTTTGCAAACGTTTTTTCCGATTGGTTAAAAAAATTCCTGACAAAATTTGGGTTTCGTGTGTGCTATTTGTCCGAAATTTAACGCATGATTGCTTACTGGAAGTTTCATCTGTTGTTTTTGAAGCCTTATGCAGGAGATTTAAAGCACAACCGTTCGGCATTAGCCGGCTTTTGGCACAAACCAAAAAAAACAACTCACCAAGCCAGCGCTTTTCTCCCCCGTTTAGTGAGCCGTTGTTTTGGCCGGTTTTGAGGTTTTAAGCCGCCAACTGTCTGAGCGGGGTGACGTTAGCACTCCGCGAGTTTTGGCGGTGCCTCAAAAGCGAGTCAAAACAGCGGGCTTTCGAACGATCTCGGGGTGATTTCTTTGCGTCCCTTTCTTTGTCAGCAAAGAAAGGGACTCGCCTGCCGGGGCGAAACCCGGCATAACACCCTCAGCTGCAAGCTGAAAACCAAAGCGCGCCAAGCCGCAGGCATCAACCAAAAAAACCAAGCCAAACAGAACACAAACCAAAAAAACTGTTACCTATGTGATTGCACAAAAGTGTCACCCATAAGCGTGAACCGCCCCCGGTACAGCCCCATCAGCTGCAAGCTGAAATTCAAAGCCCCAAAAAGCACCATTGCTTAAAAAATAAACTTGATCTTTCAACCCCCCATCACTATGCTCAACACTATACCTTGTAATGCAAGGTATAGTTCAATACATAGCAAGACCAGCCTCCTGGCCAAACAAGGTGACAGATGAACCCGAACGAAGCTCTGATGGAAAAATGGGAAGTACAGCTGCGTAAAGGCACGCTGGAACTGGCCATTCTGGCGGCTTTGCAGCAGCGCACTTTATATGGGCTGGAACTGCTGAAGTTATTACAAAGCCTGCCGTCGACCACCATTACCGAAGGTACGCTGTATCCGCTGATGGACCGGCTCAAACGTGACGAACTGGTGGACGCACAATGGTTGCAGCAAGGTGACAGCCGGCCGCGTAAGTATTACCGGCTTACGGCGCTTGGTGCGCAAAAACTGACAGATTTAACCCGGCTCTGGCGCCAGTCTGTTGCCGACATTGAATTTTTGCTGGCCAACCCAGGCCCACAACCGCTGCAAATAACAGGAGTCTGATATGCAACAGGCAGAATTAACTAACAACGACTTTATCCATCGTTATCTCAATGATTTACGCCGTTATCTGGCACGTCTCGCCCCCCATGAAAGCCAGGAAGTGATCCGCGAAATTGAAAGCCATTTGTTTGATGTGATAGAGCAGCAGGAAGCCGCCGGCAACAGCGTTGATGTTGCGGTTATTCTGCGTGGTTTTGGTGAACCCCGGCAGCTGGCTGCGCAATATATTGCCCATATTGAAGAAGGCGCGCCGCCGCCACGCGGTTTTAAAGCTATTCAAAACATGAAAAAAAGCGTTACTGCAACGATGTATTTTGCCATGGCGGTGTTTGGTTTTAGCACTGCCTTGTGTTTGTTGTTTGTCGCTGGTGCCAAGTTCCTGCTGCCAGAATCTGTGGGGGTCTGGTCGACGGCGCACGGCAACAGCATAGTGGTGGGGTTTGTGTCGGTGCCGCCCATGGCTACGCCCGAGGTGATGGGGTGGTGGATAGTGCCCGCAGCAGCCATGTTGGCTATGGCAGTGGCGCTACTTACCCGCAAAGTGCTGGGCGTTTTAAAACAGCATATGTAAGTGGGCATAAAAAAGCCTGCAACATAAAAGGTGCAGGCTTTTGTTGGGCTGTCGTGAAAACAAACCCGATAAGCGCTGGTTATTTGCCTGTCACGGCTTACTTAGGCCAGACGGGTAGATAACAAAATCTCATCCAGCAATACGGTGTAGTCGGTAATAGCCGCAAATTCAGTAATTTGACGCACCGGCAGTTGGCTGTCGGGGTTGGCTACTGCCAGCAAGTGGCCAATACCAAACTCTTTGGCGGCATGCAAAATTGGCAGGCTGTCATCGACAAACAAAGTGCGTTTGGGGTCAAAACCTAAGCGGGCTTGCAGTTTATGCCACAGCGCCTGACTTTCTTTAGTCACGCCAAATTCATGGGTAGAAATCAGCTCGTTAATGTAATTACTAAGTTCAGTGCGCTCAATTTTTAATGACAAACTACCCGGGTGGGCGTTGGTCACCAACACAATGTTGCGGCCGCTTTTTTTCAGCGCATTTAAGAAGTCGGGCACGTCAGCGCGCATGGCAATTTTGTGCATTACTTCGCGTTTTAATTCGGTAATAGGCAGTTGCAGCCTTTTGCCCCAGTAGTCCAGGCAATACCATTCCAGTTTGCCTTGCAGCACGTCATATTCGGCTTTCAGTTGTGCTTTGGCGTCACTCACACTAATACCGCTGATTTCACTCCAGCGTTTCGGTAAATGTTCCAGCCAGAAATAGTTGTCAAAGTGTAAGTCCAGCAGGGTGCCGTCCATATCCAGTAAAACAGTGTCGATATTCGCCCAGTCCAGCATAGGTTTTTCCATCTGTTCGATTTATAGTAGAGCGCAGAAAAATGCATTGTAGCAGAGGCAGTGGTATGGCTGAACGTCAGGAAGACAAACAAAAACCGCAAATTCTCAGTCAGGAAATAGTGGCGCAAAGCCGCTTGTTTAAAATTGAACAAATCCAGCTGCAATTTAGTAATGGTGAACAACGTTTATTTGAACGCATGCGTGGTTCTGGCCGGGGTGCTGTGATGGTGGTGGCTTGCCCTGATGCCGAACATTTTTACCTGATTCGTGAATACAGCGCCGGTACCCACGATTACCAGCTGGGTTTCCCCAAAGGCCTGATAGACCCTGGTGAAGAAGTGCTGGTGGCCGCCAATCGTGAATTAAAAGAAGAAGTTGGTTTTGGTGCTAATACTTTAGTGCCGCTGAAAAGTGTCACGCTGGCTCCGGGATATTTTAATGCTACAATGCAGATAGTTCTTGCTACGGGACTTTACCCTGAGCAGTTGCCCGGCGACGAGCCGGAACCGCTGGAACTGGTAAAGTGGCGCTGGCAAGATTTCGACGAATTGTTACAACAAGCCGATTTTACCGAAGCGCGCAGTATTGCCGCTTTATTTCTGGCGCGAAAGTATCTGGATACCCATCAGGATGTTTTTAAGTAGACTGTTAGAACCGGTAAAAGCTGCAGCTGTTGAAGCCGGCGCAGTGCTCTGGCAGATGTATCAAAGTGGCGACTACGAACACACCGCCAAAGACGACAACAGCCCTGTCACCAGCGCAGATTATGCCGCCAACCAACTTATTATCGACCGGCTCAGCAGCCTGACGCCGGATATTCCTATTATTTCTGAAGAAAGTAATTTAGTACCTTTAGCGCAGCGTCAGCATTGGCCACGTTATTGGCTGATTGACCCTATGGACGGCACTCAGGAATTTGTCGCCCGTAGTGGTGATTTTGCCGTCAGCATAGCGCTGGTGGAGCATGGCTGGCCGGCGCTTGGGGTGATTTATTGGCCAAAAGAACAAATTTGTTATTACGCTACCCGCGGTCATGGTGCTTTTAAACAACAACGTAATTTAATTAACCATATTAAGGTGCGCCAGCATCACGCCGGTTTGCCGCTGCGTATTGCGGTCAGCCGTCGCCAGCCGCTGGAACGTATTCACGCGTTGCTGGCAACAGGGCAGGATGTGGAATTTGTGCCACTTGGCAGCTGCAGTTTAAAAAGCTGTTTAGTGGCCGAAGGTGGCGCCGACTGTTATTTACGCCTTGGCCCTACCGGCGAGTGGGACACCGGCGCTGTGCATATTATTGTTGAAGAAGCCGGTGGTAAAATACTCGACAGCCAGTTTTTTCCGCTCAGTTACAATCAGCGTGAAACTCTGGCCAACCCCGACTTTATGGTGATTGGGCAGTCCAGTGTCGGCTGGCCACAGCTGATTCAGGCGCATCATTCAGGTCGTGTGCTGCCTGGGTTATAACAACGCTTATTGCTGCTCGTCTGCTGCCAGCAATTGGCGGTAATCCTGCACTGTCATTAAGTCTACCGACTCTTCCAGCTCTGAATACACTATCACCACTTTGCCTTGTTGCAGTTGTTGCAGCACCATCTGCACTTTGTTTTGCAGGCTGACATCAAAATCGCCGTAGTCTGTGCCTTCGCGCAATACAAAAGCTTCAATCAGCGCAGTTAAGGTATCGGGGTTGAGTTGTTGAAATGGGATAAGCATACAAAGTCCTTAAAGTAGATGTTGTTGTAGAAAAGCCGGCACCACCTGATCCAGCCAATACACAGGTTTCCAGGGTAAACCTCCACAAACAAAACCAACATGGCCACCATATTCACTGACCAGCAATCGGCTGTGTGGGCTCAGCTCAGCAGCTGTGGGTATCACATCTGCTGCTAAAAATGGGTCGTCTTTGGCGTGGATCAGCAAAGTCGGGCGCTTGATATGGCGCAAATAAGGTTTGGCACTGGCCTTTTGGTAATAATCTTCAGCATCGAGAAAACCGTGTAACGGGGCGGTGAGCTGCTGATCAAAGTCGCGGATAGTGCCAAGCCGCTGAATATCCGTATAAGTGACAGGCAACGGGAAATTGTGGTGGCGTTTTAGTTTACGCTGCATTGTGCCTTTCAGGCGTTTAAGCAAATACCGCTGATAAAATTTGCTAAAACCCTGATTTATCCGATCCGCACTGGCCGACAATTGCAAAGGTGCTGAAACAGCCGCTGCTGCCTTTAACGGGCAATGTTCAGCGGTTTCACCCAGGTATTTCATCAGTACATTACCACCCAGCGAAAAACCAACGCCAGCCAGTGGCAGGCCGGGGTAACGCTCGCCAAGTTGTTGCAATACAAAAGCAAAATCTGCGGTATCACCGGAATGATAAGCCCGTGGCAATTTATTCGCCTCACCATGGCAACCACGAAAATGCATCAGCACCACGGCAAAACCCTGTTGTTGCAAGCTGGCGAGCATACCGCGCACATAATGGCTGTGAATATTGCCTTCCAGGCCATGCAAAATCACCACCAGCGCTTTGCTGTTTTGTGGGCTTTTTTCGCCCCAGCTCAACATCAGCTCGTCGCCATCAGGTAAATTGAATAATTCAGGCCGGTAAAACAGTGGTTGGCGTGGTGCCAGGTATTTGGCCAGAATGGTCTGCAAATGGCAGTTTTTCAGCCACCAGGCTGGTTTAAATTCCGATAAATCAGCAATTTGCTCTGATTTTTGCCATGCTTGCAATTTAGAGATTCCTCATGAACAATGATTTTTTAACACTGGTCTAATCACAGACTGTTGCGCTCAGTAAAAAATAACAACAACAGATAAGGCGGGGCCTTTTGAAGATGCAACGACGACAGTTTATCATGCTTGGTCTGGCTGCTGGCGCTACTTTAGCCACTGGTGTCACTTTGTATCCGCTGTTTGATCGGCAAGAAGAACAAAAGCAGCAAGACGCCATTTTGGTATTAGATGCTTTGTTACCGGCCATTCTGCTGGGCGCATTACCTGGCGATCCAGCTGCACAACAGCAAGCCTTATTTAATACCCGCAAGGCGGTGCTGGACTTTTTACCTTTTTTGCCCAAACGCCAACAAGCTGAATTACATCAGTTATTTTTTTTGTTATCACAACAGCTCACCCGGCTGGCGTTAACAGGACACAGTATGGCGCTGGCGGAGTTATCGCTTGAGCTGCGTTTGCAGCTACTAACCAGCTGGCGCGATAGTTACCTGACCTTGTTGCAACAGGCTTATAGCGGCCTGCGTGAGCTGCTGTTGGCGGCTTATTATGGTCAGCCACAACACTGGCAGGCACTGGCGTATCAGGCACCGGAGTTTCGTGCTTATGAATGATCCAATTAAACAAGGCCTTGCCAACGGCTGGCGGCATATTGATGCTGCGACTTTAACTGAAGATCAGCAATTTGAAGCGGACGTGGTGATTATCGGCACCGGCGCCGGTGGCGGTATGGCGGCGGAAATTCTGACCCAGGCCGGTTTGTCGGTAATTATGTTAGAACATGGTGCGCTGTGGAGCAGCAGCGATTTTCGCCAGCAGGAACGTTGGGCTTATCCACATTTGTATCAGGATGGTGCTGGCCGTAAAACCAAAGATCAGGCCATTGCCATTTTGCAGGGCCGCACTGTGGGCGGCTCTACAACTGTCAACTGGACCACTTCTATCCGCACGCCACAGCCAACGCTGGATTATTGGCGCAGTGAATTTGGCCTGGATTTTAGTGGTGAGCAAAGTCTTGAGCCTTATTTTGCCAAGGCTGCCGGGCGTTTGGATATTTCGAAGTGGCAGGTGCCGCCCAACCCGAATAATGCGGCGTTACAACGTGGTTGTGAAAACCTCGGCTGGCAATACACAGTGATTGAACGCAATGTGCATGGTTGTGCCAATTTAGGTTATTGCGGTATGGGTTGTCCGCTTAATGCCAAACAATCGATGCTGGTGACCACTATTCCAGCGGCTCTTGCTGGCGGCGCTTTATTAATCAGCAAAGTGTCAGCACGGCAGTTTCAGTTTAAAGGCGATAAAATTCAGCAGCTTGATGCTGTAGCCGTTGACCAGCATTATCAGCCAACAGCCAGAGTGAAACTGAAGTTTAAAGCCAGGCATTATGTGCTGGCAGGTGGTGCTATTAATTCACCTGCTTTGTTATTGCGCTCCGGTATTGCCGACCCTTCCGGTCGTTTAGGCAAACATACTTATTTGCACCCCAGTGTAATTTCCGGCGCTTTGTTTCATGACGCTATTTCCGGTCATGCCGGTGCGCCACAATCTATTTATTCCGATCAGTTTGTCTGGCCAGCGGGCAACGAAGCTGGTTTTAAACTGGAAGTGCCGCCGGTTCATCCGGTACTGATGGCGTCCAAACTGACCGGTATGGCCGAGCTGCATGCCGGCATGATGCAAAAATTTAATCATTTGCAGGTGATGATTGCTTTGTTGCGTGACGGTTTTCACCCACAGGCACAAGGGGGGCAGGTACAACTCGATGCTGACGGCGAGCCGGTGCTGGATTATCAGGTCACAGATTATTTATGGCGTGGGGTACAACAAGCTTATTTAGCTATGGCTGAGTTGCAGTTTGCCGCTGGCGCCGAAGCGGTAATGCCGGTGCATCAGGATGCCATGCTTTACAGTAGCTGGCAGCAAGCCAAAACCGCTATTGCCGATTTACCACTAAAAACCTATAGAGCAGCGCTGGCTTCAGCCCATGTGATGGGTGGTTGTAATATGAGTGTGGATGCCGCCAAAGGCGTGGTCGATGCTTTTGGCAATCATCATCAACTCAATAACTTATCTGTGATTGATGGGTCAGTATTACCCAGTAGCCTGGGTGCCAATCCACAACTGACCATTTATGCGCTGGCATGGCGCAATACTGAACAACTGGTGCAGCGGCTCAGGGGTTAATCTGCAGGTCGGTGAAGGGCTGAGCGACAAAGGTGTCAGCTCCCAGAACATTACCGGCTTTTTGCTCCGCAGCGCCGGTATACCGTTCGTCGTGAACATTACCGGCTTTTTGCTCCTGCAACGCCGGTATACCGTTCGTCGTGAACATAAAAAACGCCGGTCGCAGAGGCTTCCGGCGTGGTATACCAAAACGGTATCAGCAGGCACTTTTACAGCAAAATCGTTACTGCCACAACGCGGTTTACCCTGCAGCTGCAACGAGGACAGGGATCCTTTAGTTTTTTACGTCGTCGTGACCAATTTTGTAAAAAAAGTACACAGCGTAAAACAGGCACAAGCCAATAACGATGGCGAGGCCAGTAAAAGAAATAAAAATCACCGGGTCGTTTAAGAATTCTTGCCACAGGTTCATGGTGTTACCTCCATCAGATTGATAAAGGCAGTGTAGGTGCGCCAATGGACGCAGATCCTGACTTAGATCAAGCTTTTTGGCGTCTGAAAATCCAGCTGTATGGCATGTTGATCCAGATCAAAAATTTGCTGTTGCAGGATGGGGCTTATTGCAGCGCCCAGCCATTGCAGATACAGCTCAGTCAGACTCACCACTGTTGTTGCCGCCGGCGCAGAAGCAGTCGCAGGATCAGCGGGAGCGGCATGATCAAGAGTACAAAGGGCTAAAGTGGCCAGCAGCTGTTGTTGCTCCAGCTGCTCTGAACATAACTCTGCCTGCAACAAAGCTTGTTTCATTTGTTGTGCCGCCTGGTCATTCAGATCTGCAGGCAAACTTCTTCTTAATTGACGCAGTGGTAAGGTAAATTGTTGTTGTGCCGTTAAACTTTGATGCAGCAATTTTATGTTTTCGCTACTGCATAACAGCTGCTGCCGCTGCAAATACAACAGCAACAACAACAGGTTCACGTTAAGGCCATATTGGTCCTGCCATACAAGGCAGGTATTTTTGACTTCCGGGTAGAACAACAAACTCCAGCGCCAGAGTTCAGCTTTATCCGGCAAAGTTGTGTTTGCCGGTTGCTGCGGTAGCGCTGAGCCAGAACTTGAGCCTGAGTTATACTCAGCCACCATTTTTCTGCCAAAAATCGTTGGTTTGTTGTTCCAGCTGTTCCTGTGCTTCAAACCAATGCTCTTCCACTGTCGAGAGTTCGGCTTTTAATTTAGTTTGTTCTGTCAGCACCTGCGTCAGTTCGGCTTTGCGGTTTTGCTCATATAAACCGGTATCAGTCAGCTTTTCTTCCAACAGTGCCAGTTTGGCTTCCAGCTGATGTTGTTGTTGTTCCAGCTTTTCGATGTTTTGTTTTAACTTGCGGGTTAAATTACGTAAATCCGCTTCCAAGCGTTTTTGGTCTTTGCGTTGTACTGCGCCGTTGCTGGCGGGTTCAGCCACGACCTGTTGTGCTTTAGTGTCGTTTTGCAGCCACTGATAATAATCGTTCAGGTCACCGGCAAAAGGCGCCACTTTGCCATGGGCTACCAGATAAAATTCATCTGTGGTGCTGGCCAATAAATGCCTGTCGTGCGACACCACCACAATAGCGCCTTCAAAACCTTGCAGCGCCATCACTATGGCTTCGCGCATATCTAAATCCAGGTGGTTAGTGGGTTCATCCAGCAGCAGCAGGTTAGGACGTTGATACACCAACAAGGCCAATACCAGCCGGGCTTTTTCACCACCGGAAAAAGGCGCACAGGCAGCTAAAGCTTTGTCACCATGAAAACCAAAACCACCTAAAAAGTCGCGCAGGCTTTGTTCAGTCGCTTGTGGTGCCAGCCGCACCATATGTTGCAGCGGTGAATCTTCCGGCCTTAAAGTTTCCAGCTGATGCTGGGCAAAATAACCAATGCTGACCCCATTGGCATACCAGACAGTGCCACTTTGTGGCTGCATGCTACCAGACAACATTTTAATCAGCGTGGATTTACCTGCACCATTACGGCCTAATAAACCAATGCGGCTGCCAGGCAACAGCTGAAAATTAATTTGTTGCAGAATACTGTGATCGCCATAACCTGCACGCACGTTTTCCATCTTCAGTAATGGGTTTGGTAACGAACGTGGGTCAAGAAACTCAAACTGAAAAGGCGAGTCAACGTGTGCCGGCGCTAACAACGTCATACGTTCCAGCGCTTTAATGCGGCTTTGTGCTTGTTTGGCCTTGGTGGCCTGAGCGCGGAACCTGTCGATAAATTTTTGCAGGTGGGCAACCTGACGTTGTTGTTTTTCAAAAGTAGATTGTTGTTGCGCCATTTGTTCAGCACGCTGGCGTTCAAACTGGCTGTAGTTGCCGCGGTATAACGTCAGTTGCTGATTGTCGATATGGGCTATGTTGTCGACCACGGCATCGAGAAAATCGCGGTCGTGGCTAATCAGCAACATAGTGCCTTCGAAGTTGGCGAGGTATTTTTCCAGCCACAATACAGCGTCTAAATCTAAGTGGTTGGTGGGTTCATCGAGTAGCAGCAATTCAGCGCGTTGCATTAAAGCGCGGGCCAGATTCAGCCGCATGCGCCAACCACCGGAAAATGATTTGACCTGTTGCTGCTGCATAGCGCCGGTAAAACCCAGGCCATCGAGCAAAGTGCCGGCTTTGGCTTCAGCGCGGTAACCGTCCAGGGTTTCTATCTGGTGATGTACGGCAATCAGGTCGGTGTCTTCATGGGCCTGACGCACCTGCATTAATAACGGGTATAAAGCTTCGTCGCCTTGTAACACGTAATCCATGGCGCTGCATTCAACGGCAGGGGTTTCCTGGGCAACAGTGGCTATAGTCCAGCTATTGGGAATACTGACAGTACCGGCGTCGGCCTGCAGTTTGCCTTGTAACAACGCAAATAAAGTCGATTTGCCACAACCGTTGGCGCCGATAATTCCGACCTTTTGGCCGGGGAATACGGTAAGATCGGCCTGTTGCAGCAAACATAAAATGCCGCGGCGTAATTCGACTTGTTGCAGTTGGATCATTTGTAGCAATACCTGTAGCAGTGTGGCCCGGACATCAGGCCATACGATTTGGGTTGCTAATGTAATAGGATCGGCCTCACAAACCAAGAGTTTCGCTGATTTTTGCCTGTTTCGAGGATATTTAAAGCATGAGCACCCGGAAGAAAAAACGTTTTATTGCAGGGGCAACTTGCCCAAAATGTAAGGCTGTTGACACTATGTCGCTGTTTCTTGAGCACAATGTGGAAAAAGTCGAATGTGTCAGCTGTGGTTATCAGATGGCGCAGCCAGAGTCGCAGGTTGAGCGGCTGGCGCGGGAAAATGAAACTGTGATTGGCGTGTTTAAACCGGAGTAAGCTGTTACTCCGGTGTATTTTGGGCTGCCGCCTCAGGGCTGCGATCCTGCTGGTATCGTTGAATTTCCAACTTATCAGCATTCAGCAATGTTAAAAACATCAATTAATAATGGGGTGGTGGCGGCTCTTCGTGGCTGCGTAAAATACCACTGTCACCACCGCCTTGTAGTTTTTCCGCCAACATCAGCACCTGACGTTGCAGCTTTTCGATGCGTTTTTGGTGTTCTATCAATTCGCTGTGTAATTGCAGCAAAGCATCGTCCTGAAAAGCCAGTTTGCTTTCTAAATCAAAAATTTGTGTTTGCAGTTGTTGTTCTGCAGGTGTCAGTGCACTCATGGCTTAAACTCCCATATTTCTGCCAGACCACTGGAGCTTTCGGTCAGGATCCGGTCTGGTGCTATAAAAGCGGCATCATACACCACGGCGCTGGGTGGTTTGCTATCAGGAAAAGGTTTTACCTGCCAATCTTTCACCACCTTACCTGTGGCAACTGAAAAAACAGTGACACGGCGTGATGCAGAGCCTGTGATCAGATATTGTCCATCCTCACTAAAACGTGCAGTGGTAAAGACCCTGCCGCGGCCAAGTTCGAGTTTTTGTTTGAGTTTTCCGGTGGTTAAATCCCAGATACTGGCTTGTTGCTGGCTATCAGCGGTAAAAGCCAGTTTACCTTGTGCGTCCAGCGCCACTTTGGTCACGCGGGTTGGATGCACAAAAGTCTGCAAAATTTGCGCTGTTTGGGTATCCCACAAATAAGCTTTTAAATCATTACCACCGGTCAGGGCATAACGGCCGTTTGGCGACAAAGCCACAGTATTTACTTTTTCGCTATGGCCTAAAAACTCCAGCCTGCGGCCGGTTTTTAAAGTGATGTGCTGCACTTTGCTGTCGCTTTGTGCTATCAGCAGCTGAGTGCCGCCCTGGGAAACGGCAATATCACGCACTATGGATGTGGGCAAAGACCAGAAGCCGATGTTTTTGCCATCTGTCATTTGCCATAACGACAAACTTTTGTCGTCGGCCGTGAGCAGATGTTGGCCATCGGGGCTAAAAGCCAGATAACTGATAAAGTTTTCGGTTGGATTTTGCTGGCTTAAGCGGTATTTGGCAGTTTGGGTTTTTAAGTCCCACACCACAACACCGGACGTCAGGCTGGAAACTGCGGCCAGTTCAGCTGAGGTTGAGATAGCGGCAGCTACAGTGCCATGAGATGCATGTTCTAAGCTTGAAATGGCTTTGTTTTGAACTTCTGAGCAGGCTACCAGCCAAAGGCTGAGAAAAATGCCTAGATATTTCATTCTATGTGTTAACGTCATCAGCACAAATCTGTAGTATAGGCATGGTTAAAGGTTAGTCCTTTATTACTATAACAACACACTTTTGCAGCGAAGTCTGCAGTTTATTGGAGAAACAAATGCGCTTATTGACCAAGGTGTCGCTGATTGCCGCCGCCGTGATTTCATTGTCTGCCTGTCAGAAAGAAGCTGCTGCGCCAGCTGCACCAGTACTGGATACAGACGCTGCAAAACAATCTTATGCTATGGGTGTTTCTGTAGGTAAATACCTGAACAGCGCCGTAGAAGAACACAAAAAATTAGGCCTGCCATTAGCTTCTGAAACCATGGTTCGTGGTGTGCAGGATTCTCTGGCTGGTAAAGCTGCACTGACTGAAGAAGAAGTGCAGAAAATCATGACAGCTTTAGACGAACAGTTCCGTGCTAAACAAGCTGAAGCTGCTAAAGCAAAAGCTGCTGAAACTATCGCTAAAGGCGAAGCTTTCCTGACTGAAAACGCCAAAAAAGAAGGCGTAAAAGTGACTGAATCTGGTCTGCAGTATGAAGTAATCACTGCAGCTGACGGTCCAAAACCAAAAGCTGAAGAAAAAGTACGTGTGAAATACAAAGGTACTTTTATTGATGGCGCTGAATTTGACAGCACTGACAAATCAAACGGCGGCGAGCCGGTTGAGTTCCAGTTAAACCAGGTCATTCCGGGCTGGACTGAAGGCGTACAGTTAATGGGCGTTGGTTCTAAGTTCAAATTCACTATCCCATCAGCTTTAGGTTACGGTGACCGTGATGTTGGCCCTATCCCGGCAAACAGCGTGCTGCAATTTGAAGTTGAGCTGTTAGGTATTGTGGCTGAAGAAGCTGCTCCTGCTGGCGAAGCTGCAAAAAAGTAATAATTGCCACACCCTATAAAACGGATTAGTGGACAATAAAAAAACCGCCTTGATTGGCGGTTTTTTTATTTAGTCTTGAGTGGTTTCATTCTTGTCTGTTGTTAAAAGCTTCAGGCAGAAACAGAACCTTTCACGTGTTTGTTGTGCAAGGTTTGAATTAATTCATCTTCCAGACCAAAACGTTCTTCCAGTGCCTGCCCTAAAGTTGACAGATCAGCGTCAAAACCACCGAAGTTGCTGCCCGATTCAGCATCGGCATATTTATCGTTAAATTCCAAAGCCAAGTCTGTGGACGCTGAGATTTTAGGATACAAAGCTTCCGCCAGAGATTTGCTGTCGCTGCCGTTGACCTGACATTGCGAAACTATCTGGTCATACACTTCAAAATGGCCCGCTGACAGGTAATCCATCAGCAACTGACAAAAACTGAGAATAGCGTCCTGTGAAGGCAGTTGATTGTCCTGCTGTTTATCAAAAGGGGGTAATGCAGCCAGTTTGCAATAAGATACGATCAGTTGTTGCCGCTCTTCCAGCCAGTTATCAATAGCGGTCGAAGTGCCGCCCCATTGTTGTCGTGCTGTTTGCAGACGGGTGTACATAACCATATCCTTGCTTGATTAAATTCGGCTTATACCGCTAATTAAAAGAATTCTGCACTAAAGATCAACTACTTTTTGATTGGTCGGCTCAGTATTTGCCTTTATGATGCTTGTCTGCATCCAGAAGTTGTATCGGTAAAAGTACCATGAAGAGTCATAGTCTGCAGTTAAATCATCAAGATCAGGGTTATTGGTTTGTGGTGAACAGAGGCAAACTTAAATTAACGGCCGAATCACTGAGTATTCCTTTTGGTGCCTGGCAACAACAACAGATCAACGACCCTGAGATGATTTGCCATATTGGTGAATGGCAGCAACAGCCCTGTTATCTTGTGGTAAGTAATGATCAACAACAAGCTGATGAATGGTACAGCGCCCGGACTTTGCTCGAAAAAACGGAACCTGTCTGGTTTGAGCTGGCGGCCCGTGCCTGTCAGCTGGCGCTGTTTTTACAGTCGCACAGGTATTGTGGCCAGTGTGGCAACAAAATGCAGCTGGTGAGCTGGGAGCTCGCTATGTTATGCCATAAATGTGGACATCGTTGTTACCCGCGGATTTCACCTTGTGTTTTGGTCGCCATCAAAAAGGATCAACAAATTCTGCTGGCACGTTCCAAACGTCATAAACCGGGTTTCTTCTCTATTCTGGCCGGTTTTGTGGAATCGGGCGAAACGCTGGAGCAGGCTGCTGCCAGAGAAGTGTATGAAGAGGTTGGGGTGCGTATTCAGAATCTGCGTTATGTTGGCAGTCAGCCCTGGCCTTTCCCACATTCGCTGATGGCCGGTTTTCTGGCAGATTATCAAAGTGGGGATATTGTTTGTCAGGAAGATGAAATAGAAGAAGCGGGGTGGTTTCATTTTGACGATTTGCCGGAGATCCCGCCAATACAAACTTTGTCTGGCCGAATGATTCGCCAGCTGCAGCACGAGACTTCAACAGCTGCATAAGCATGCGTGCCGTTGCTCATGCCGGATTTGACATCCGCTGCGACTTGACCGCAATTCAGCTCAGAAAAACAGCAAATAAAAAAGCCACAAAAGTGGCTTAAGTATTTATTTATGGGCCCGTAGGTGCGAGCTCTTATTTTTAGATTTCTTCACTAGCGCGGAGATTTTATAACAGAAGCTTTTTCGCGCCGCAAGAGTCAATTTGCAGATAAATGCAGAAAAATTCATTAAACAGCAAACATAGTGTCATAACCACTATGCTGTTAAAATAACTCAACACAGCTTAATGGTAGAGCCAAGATGGAATTAAAAAACGATCGTTACCTGCGCGCCCTGTTAAAACAACCTGTTGATCGCACACCTATATGGATGATGCGTCAGGCTGGTCGTTATTTGCCTGAATACCGGGAGATCAGAGCCAAGGCTGGCGATTTTATGTCTTTGTGTAAAAATCCGGAGCTGGCTTGTGAAGTCACCTTGCAACCATTGCGTCGTTATCCTTTGGACGCTGCCATTTTGTTCAGTGACATTCTGACCATTCCGGATGCTATGGGCATGGGCCTGTATTTTGGTGAAGGCGAAGGTCCTAAATTCCAGAAACAACTCAATGACTTTATGGACGTGGTACAGTTGCCGGTGCCTGATCCGGAAGTTGAATTAAAGTATGTGATGGACGCTGTGCGCACCATTCGCCGTGAATTAAAAGGTGAAGTGCCGCTGATTGGTTTTTCCGGCAGTCCATGGACTTTAGCCACTTACATGATTGAAGGTGGCAGCAGCAAAACCTTCTCGAAAATCAAAAAAATGATGTATAGCGAGCCTGAAGTTATTCATATTTTGCTGGATAAACTGGCGCAGAGTGTGGTGCTTTATCTGAACGCTCAAATTGCCGCCGGTGCTCAGTCGGTGATGATTTTTGATACCTGGGGTGGCGTGTTAACACCCAATGCCTATCGTGAATATTCATTAAGTTATATGCAGCAAATTGTGGAAGGTTTAACCCGCCACGCCGATGGCCGGCCTGTGCCTGTGACTTTGTTCACCAAAAATGGTGGTTTGTGGCTGGAAGAAATTGCTGCAACGGGTTGTGATGCGGTAGGTCTGGACTGGACTATTGACATCCGCCATGCCCGAGCCCGTATCGGCGATAAGGTTGCCCTACAGGGCAATATGGATCCGGCTGTCCTGCTAGGTTCACCTGAACGCATTCGTCTGGAAGTTCAGGCTATTCTGGATGGTTATGGTCAGGGTTCAGGTCATGTCTTTAACCTGGGTCATGGTATTACCCCTGACGTTGATCCGGAAAAAGCCGGTATTTTTATTGATGCGGTACAGTCATTTAGCCGCACTTATCATATGAATACCGACATTTTATAAAAGCTGACTGGTTCTGAAACAAGTGTCAACGTTGTTCAGGATGGGTCAGACAAAAACAACAAAGGCGCCATAGGCGCCTTTGTTGTTTGATGGCAGGTTGTTTTATTCGGTTTCAGCCTGCACTTGTCCACGGTAGTCGTTTAATAAATCGCGGTAGTTTTCAGTTGCCCAATTGCGGTCTGCAGCAGCAGCAACAGCTTGCTCCAGCATTTCTTCACCACGCTCCTGCTTCCCTTGTTCAATCAATGCAATACCTATGGTTGACAATAACTTAGGATTGTTTTCGTCTTGTTCCAGCCCTTGTTCTGCAAGTGCGATGGCCCGGTCGGCGTTCCGCAATTTTGGATTATCCGACATGGCCAGCAATGAAGCATATTCCACTATGGCCGGCACATAATTTTTGGCAGCGGCTCGTTCCAGATATTGAGCAGCACGCTCAGGATCAAACTGAATATTGTCACTGTCGAGTAATTGATGTGACAACAGATAGCTGGCTTGTGGGTCTCCGTCTGCAGCAGCATAAGTTAACCAGTTAATAGCTTTGTTACTGTCTTTATCACAAAGGCTGCCGGTCAGCAGGCATTGTGCCACGGTAAACTGCGCTGGCGCATAACCGTTAATGGCAGCTTTTAAGTACCAGGGTAGTGCCTTCTGGCCTTTGACCAATCCAGCTTGCGCTATCAGACCAAACTTATATTGGTTCGCTGCCGAGTTAGCTTCTGCAGCTGCACGGATAGCGTCAATGTACTCGCTGTTTTCCCTTTCGAATTTACGTGATGCTGTGACCACTTTATCCAGGTTAAACACATGAATTTGATGGTCAAGCCTGATAGCATCGCCGTATGAATTACGTGGTGGTGTAAAGGTCCAGTTTTCCATTGCCTCCAGCACAAACTTATTAAGAGCACCTGCCGGGAAAGACAGCGCCACTTTGGCGTTTTCAACCCGGCCATTTTCATTGATGTCATAGGTCACTACTGACCAGGCAGCAACACCACTGCGTGGGAAGTGGCTGGGGTAATCTGGTTTATCCTGTTTAAGCGGTTTAACCATAGACGGCTGGTTATATACCTGATGAATGGTTGGATAAAGGTTACTTTTTAATGCCAGGGCGCCATACTGGCCGTTGATTTCGGTAAACGCCTGTTTACCTGCCCGACGAGATTCCAGCTTGGCGCGCAGCTCCACATACTTTTCCGCGGCACCAGGCTGCGACAAACCTTTTGCCGTCAGCGCCCAGGCATACGCTTTATTTAAATCTGCTGCAGTGCCTAAACCTTCTTCATAACATTGTGACAGCATCAGTTGTGCTTGTGGATGGCCAAGCTGAGCTAAAATCTGCAGCTGTGGCATTGCCTGTTCGTAGTTTTTATCCTGGAACAGTTTGTACGCGCTGCCAAAATCGGCAAGGGCTGAACTACTGAACCCGACTGCAAGCAGATAACAGCATAAACGCATCAGAAACATGCCCGAACTCCCTGGAATTTTTTATGGTGTTTTTTTCGAGTGTACAACGGTTTATTCGACAAAACAAAACAAAACAAAAACGGCGCAAAATTGCGCCATTTTCAGCATTGTGTTAATGAAAACTGATGATTTTAAAACAAACGGTTTAAACCGTTCATGGCTGCAACCCGATAAGCCTCTGCCATGGTCGGGTAGTTAAAGGTGGTGTGAACAAAATACTCCACATTATTTCCACCATTACTTTGCATCATAATGGCCTGGCCGATGTGGACAATTTCTGCTGCCCTTTCGCCAAAACAGTGAATACCCAGAATTTCTTTGGTATCGCGGTGAAACAACAATTTAAGACTGCCCACATTGGTATTGGCAATTTGTGCCCGTGCCAGATGTTTAAATTGTGCCCGGCCGACTTCATATGGAATTCTGGCCGCTGTCAGTTGTTGTTCGGTTTTTCCGACTGAACTCATTTCAGGTATGGTGTAAATGCCCACCGGAATGTCTTCTATCAGCTGCATTGGGCAGTGGCCATGAATAATAGCGTTACCTGCAATACGGCCCTGATCATAAGCAGCGCTGGCCAAACTTGGATAACCAATCACATCACCTACTGCATAGATGTTCGGCACTTCAGTCTGGTAATTGTGATTTACCTTGAGTTGACCACGGCTGTCTGCCTTTAAACCAACAGCTGCCAGGTTCAGAGTGTCGGTATTACCGGTGCGGCCATTAGCAAACAGAATACAGTCGGCTTTCATCTTTTTGCCCGATTGCAGATGCAAAATCACACCGTCTTCTAAACCTTCAATAGCTTCAAACTCTTCACCATGACGGATGGTCACACCCGAGTTCCAGAAGTGGTAACTCAGCGCATCTGAAATTTCGGCATCCATAAAAGACAACAAACGGTCACGGGTATTCACTAAATCAACCCTAACCCCTAAACCACGGAAAATAGAAGCGTATTCACAACCAATAACACCAGCACCAAAAATAATAATGTGACGTGGGTCGTCTTTCAGCGACAAAATGGTATCACTGTCAAAAATATGTGGATGGTTAAAATCGACATTAGCTGGGCGATAGGGTCTGGAGCCGGTGGCCAGTATGATGGTTTCAGCGGTGATTTGCCGATCAGGGCCATTGGCCGGTTTTACGTTAATAGTGTGAGTATCGATAAATGAAGCTTCACCGGCAAAAATTTCGACTCTGTTGCGATCATAAAAACTGCTGCGAAGTCGCACCTGTTTACGAATAACACCAGCTGCATGTTTTAAAATTTGTGGGAAAGTGAGATTGGCAGACTGATTTTCCATCTGAAACAATGGGTTTTCATTGTATTCAATAAAACGGCTGACCGAATGGCGTAGTGCTTTGGAAGGGATAGTCCCCCAATGGGTACAGCCGCCGCCGACCTGTTCATGGCGCTCAACAACGGCCACTCTTTTACCGCTTTTAGCAAGGTTCATGGCTGCGCCTTCACCACCAGGGCCAGTGCCGATAATGATGGCGTCATACTGATAATGTGCTTGTGGTGTGGCAGAACTTGATTTGGCAGGCACAGCAGATCCCTATTCTGGTCTAATTATCTGAACTTTGATGATAGCAGTATCATTTGAATATGTTGAAGCAGAAAAGACAACTTGCGTTGCCTTTTCATCAGGAAAATCAGCACAATGGCCGACTTATGCATATTGCTGAATAAAACTCTGCCATTGGCGTTGTTGGTGGTGCCAATTTTGCTTCATTTCGTTGTATTGCAAACGTATATCAAAATCATTGTATTGTTGCATCAGCTGCGCTTTTTTCAGTTGTAACTGGTCTTTTTTCTGCTGTAACAGTTGCTTTTGTACAGCGTAATAAGCCTGCATCCGTTCCAGTAACAAGGCGTATTCTTGTTCCATCCGCGCCAGCAATAACTCCGCGTCTGGTAACATTTTTGCTTTGGCCTGAGCTCTTTTAAGTTGCATCAGCGCTTTAGCTTTCATAATGCGGTCTTCAGGGCACACTTTCAGATTGCGGGTTAAACCCAGCCAGGAGCAGGTTTTGATCAGCCACTTGGTTGGGTCAAATTGCCACCAGCGAATGCCGTTGCGATAGTCATATTCAAAAATATGATGAAAGTTATGGTAACCCTCGCCATAAGTTAAAAATGCCAAAACACCATTGTCACGGGCACTGTTTTCATCTGTATAAGGCTGGTTGCCCCAGATATGGGCTAAAGAGTTGATAAAAAACGTGAAGTGATGACTCAGTACCAGACGCAGTACACCTACACTGAGCAACATGCCGAGGTAGCTGCCGGTTAAAAAACCTAAAAACAACGGAATACCAAAGTTGGTGGCAACAGTCAGTAATAAATAATGTTTGTGTTGAAACATCACAATGGCGTTGTTTTGTAAATCACGCACGTTGCTGTAGTCGCTGTAACGCTGGCTTTGGTATTCACGCAGCATCCAGCCAATATGACTAAACCAGAAACCACGTTGTGCTGAATAGGGGTCTTTATCGTTTTGATCAACAAACTTGTGATGCACCCTGTGATCAGATGACCAATGTAAGGCACTGTTTTGCAATGCAAAAGCTCCACCAATGGCAAAAAACCACTGCAACAGCGGATGGGCTTCGTAAGTTTTATGCGCCCATAATCTGTGATAACCAGCGGTAATAGACATACCGCAATAACCCAGGCACAAAATAGTGGCGATAATTTCAACTGCGGTAAAACCAACCGTCAGGGCATAATAAGGCACAGCAATAGCTGCAATCAGAAAAGTGATACTAAACAGCAGGACGTTGGTCCAGATAATAGGTGGTTTTTGCATTTTTAGGTACATATAGCTTACATCTGTAAGCTAATTTTACTGTGCAATTGCGGCGGGTCAAGGTATAAAATGCCAGAGATTAAAGACAGGGAGGCATTGTGACCAGAGCCCAACAAAAAGAACGTACCCGCCGCGCTATTATTGATGCTGCTTTTGCGCAGTTAAGTCCGGATAAAGGTTTTTCCAGTCTGAGTTTACGTGAAGTGGCGCGTGAAGCTGGTATAGCACCAACCTCCTTTTACCGGCATTTTGCCGATATGGACGAGCTGGGTTTAACCCTGGTGGATGAAGCAGGTTTAATGTTAAGGCAGTTATTACGTCAGGCCAGACACCGTATTGAAAAAAACGGCAGTGTTATTCGCACTTCCATCGAAACTTTTATGGAGTTTGTGGTGGGAAACAGTAACGTATTCAGGTTGTTATTAAGGGAGCGTTCCGGTACTTCAGCGCCATTTCGCCGTGCAGTAGCCCGCGAAATTCAACATTTTTGTGCTGAACTTGCCGATTACCTGCGAAAAGAAACGGCTTGTCCGGATGAGTTTGCTCAGGTGCAGGCGGAAGCCATGGTCACTTTGGTATTTCATGCCGGGGCCGACGCTTTAGACGCCAGCCCGGACTTACGTTTGCAAATTACGCACAAGACCATCACACAATTACGCTGGCTGGCGCATGGTGCTGCCGGTTATGGTCGCAGACCTAAAGAATAATTTTCTTCAGCCAGACGCCACATTCAATGTGGTGGGTGTAAGGGAACTGGTCAAAAAGCGCAAATGTCTGCACCTGATGGGTTTTACACAAGGTTTGCAGATTATGCGCCAGCGTCTCCGGGTTGCAGGAGATATACAGAATATCGTCAAAGCGGCTGACCAGCTGTTCGGTGGCCGGATCCAAACCTGCTCTTGGCGGGTCAACCAAAATGGTATTCAGCTGCAAACCTGCTAAATCTATTGTTTTTAACTGTTGACCTTGCAAAAGCGCCGCACTGACATCTTCAGCTGACATCTGCAGAACCCGCACATTATTGATTTGATTCAACGCAATATTGTATTCGGCACAACGAATGGACGAGCGGGCAATTTCAGTTGCCACCACCTGGTTAAAATAAGGGGCCAGCGCCAGCGAAAAGTTGCCATTGCCACAATACAGCTCGAGTAAATCGCCGCTTAAGTTTTTGGCGATGTCGCAGGCCCAGCCCAGCATTTTTTGATTCACTTCACCGTTTGGTTGGGTAAAGCTGTTTTCAATTTGCTGGTACTTTAACTGCTGCTGTTGCACCTGCAGTTGTTCAACCACAAAATCGCGTTCAACCAGTATTTTTTGTTTACGGGCGCGGCCAATAAAATCCACCTTATATAAAGCAGCAAATTCTGCCCTGAGTGCAGCAGCTTCGGCAGCCCATTCCGCTGGTATTGGTTTTTTATAAATCAGCGATACCACCAGCTCACCACTTAAAGTGGCAAGATAGTCAATCTGGTATAAACGATTGCGTAATAAAGGCCGTTGTTTTAGCGCCTGAATAAGCACCGGCATAAAGTCAGCAATGGTTTTACAAGCTACAGGGAAATAATCAATACGCTGTTTGGTTTTGGTCTCTGGGTCAAACATAATGTGGAACATGTCATCCCCTTCATGCCAAATCCGAAACTCAGCTCTTAACCGGTAATGTGCCGGGGCTGAAGGATAAACCTCAGCCTTCTCCACGCCAAAAGGGGCAAACAGCTTTTGCATGGCGTCGACTTTTTCTGTTAGTAAAGTCTGATATTGTTCCGGAAAAACCTGTCCTAATTGCATCTTGAATGCCCCCTTGCTTAAAAAGGCGGCCATTCTAAGAGGTTTTGCTGCAAGATCCAATGAAGCGCCACTATATATATGTAGTTGTGGCTTGTGCCGCAGGTATTTAATTTGCTGCCGGGCGCTGCTGCTTCTGGCAGAATAATGGCCTGTTGCCGGGGAGAAGCAAATGCGGATAGGATTTATTGACAGTGGTGTAGGTGGGTTAAGTGTGTACCAGCAAGTGCAGCAGCAGGTTGCTGCCGACTATATCTACCTGATGGATAATAAATATCTGCCTTATGGTGAAAAAAGCGAAAGTTTTATTCAACAACGACTCTATCAGCTGTCTGAACATCTGCTAGATCTTGGCGCTGATTTGATAGTGATTGCCTGCAATACGGCCACTACTCAGGCTGTTGAATACCTGCGACAACACTTTGCTATTCCTTTTGTTGGGGTGGTTCCGGCAATTAAACCAGCGGCGGCTTTAAGCTTGGGTCATGGTTTTGCCGTACTGGCGACACCTGCAACGGCAAACGGTGATTATATTGCCGGTCTTATCCGTCAGTTTGCACCTAATGACCAGGTGATTAAGTTTGGCAGCAGCGAGCTGGTGCGTTTAGCTGAAGATAAGGTTTGGTATCAGCAAGACGTGCAGCAACAAGTCAGCGACATTCTTTCTGTCAGCCCGCTAGCAGAACATCATTCACATATCGTTGTATTGGGGTGCACTCATTTCCCCTTTCTGGCTGAGGAAATAAAGTGCGCTTTACCAGCGGCAACAGTATTGCTGGAAACGGGGGACGCTATAGCGCGCAGGGTGAGACAACTGGTGGGTGAGAAGCTTATATATAAAAAGCAGTACCAGCATTGTTTTATCAGTACCAGAGAGCTGAATGAAGTGCAGACGAACAGATTAATACAACTCGGCTTTGACCAGCATCAATGCTGGCCAATGCCGATTGCTTCATAACTTATTCTTCGCCGTCTTCGTTATCCTGACGTTCTTTGGCTTCACGCACTTTCAGCGTGCGGCCTTCAAACTCAAAATCATTCAGTTTCTGAATCATCTTGTTGGCGTCTTTTGACGCCACTTCGACAAAACCAAAACCACGGCGGCGACCAGTTTGTCTGTCTTTCATCAGCCGCACATTTACCACATTGCCTGATTGCTGAAACAATTCACGAACAGCGTCCTCATTGGCGCGGTAAGGTAAGTTACCCACATATAAAGTGGCGGTGTCGCCAGAGGAAGCAACAACAGCTGATGATTTTGTTGCCTTGCCTTCGGTTGCAGAAGGTAAAGCTTTGGTTTCAACCAGAATGGGAACCAGAATACCGGCAACAATTACACCGATAGTCATAGCAATGCCGGCTGACGGCAATAAGTCGGCAGGAAGGAAATAAGTGATCAGATAAACCAGAATGGCCAGAGCCAGAGTAAAGGGTAAAGAACTACGTAAACTTGATGACATAAGCTATTCCTAGATACATGAGAGTAAAAGACACTGAGAAAAACAAACTACTTATAGTAGTCAAAAGCTATATTAACCAGTCACTACCGCTTCGCCAACAGATAAAACAGAGAAAAACCAAAGACTTTTGCATCAAAAATGCACAGATCGGAGCTTTAATGAGCGGTTGAGCTGGAAACTGCAAAAAACTATAAATTCCCGCTTGCGCCATTTCAAAAACGCCCTATAATGCGCGCCATGCCGACGGGGTGGTGCGAAAGCAGCAAGCCGGGTGAGTTTGAAATAAGTTGAAAATGTCGATAAAAAGACGC